>NZ_VFUG01000002.1:0-549386 GCF_006440615.1 Mesorhizobium sp. B2-6-2
GTGGGGACGTTGGGGGCGGGGAAATGACCGGGCTGGCAAGCAGCATCGAGAGGCGTAACGGCGTATCGCTATGGCGGCAGATCGCCGACAGGATCCTGCAGGCGGTCGCCAATGGCGATTTCGCCGAGAATGCCGCGCTGCCGCCTGAAGTCGCGCTGGCGGAACGCTACGGCGTCAACCGCCATACGGTGCGCAGCGCCATTGCGGCACTGGTGCAGGAAGGCGTGCTGAGGGCCGAGCAGGGACGCGGCACCTTCGTGTTGTCGCGCAAGCGGCTGTCCTATCCGATCGGCGCGCGCACGCGCTTCTCGACCGGCCTGCAGGGGCAGACGAGCGAGCGGCATATCGCGCTGCTGTCGTCATCCACCGAGCCGGCCAGCCGGCGCATCGCCGAGGCGCTGGGCATCGCCAAATGCGCTGCCGTCATCCGCCTGGAGACGCGCGGCGAGGCCGACGGTCATGCGGTATCGCGCGCGACGACCTGGTTCGATGCCAAGCGCTTCGCCGGAATCGAGGCGGCAATGGCGGAAACGGGATCGATCACCGCCTCGCTGAAGCGTTTCGGCATCAACGATTATCTGCGGCATTCGACCGTGCTGTCGGCGCGCCACGCCGACGCCGACGACCTTGCAGCCCTCGATCTGCAGCCCGGCGCCATCGTGCTGGTCACCGTCGCCGTCAACGTCACGGTCGATGGTGAGCCGATCCAATTCGCGGAGTCGCGCTTTCCCGCGGAGCGGGTGGAGCTTAGGCTCTCGGCCGGCGATTAGGTCTTCGTCGTCGTCATCCAAGGCGATAATTCAGAGGTCGTCATCCACGGGCGGAGCGACGCGAAGCGGAGCGCAGACCCGAGGATCCATTCCGTAACCTCGATCGTAGAGCGCACCGGAGCAGAATTCTGGGATCGCTGTAACGCATCGACGTCACGGAATGGATCCTCGGGTCTGCGCTGCGTCGCTACGCTCCTTGCTCCGCCCGTGGATGACGAAGGGATGGATCAGCCCACCTCGATGACCGCCTTGATCAGTCCCGACTTCTCATGTGTCCACCTGGCGAGATCGCGCGGCGTTCCGGCGAGCGTGGTGCGATGGGTGACGAGCTTGTTCAACGGCACGGCGCCGTTGCGGATCGAATCTGCGACATGGTCGAAATCGGCCTTCAGCGCGTTGCGGCTGCCGATCAACATCATCTCGCGCTTGTGGAATTCGGGGTCGGAGAAGGTGATGTCGTCCTTGACAACGCTGACCAGCACCAGCGTGCCGCCATGCGCAACATGGGCGAAGGCCGACTGCACGGACTGGGTGTTGCCGGTCGCGTCGAACACGAGGTCGAACCCTTCGCCGGCGGTTGCCTGTTGGACCAGCTCGGCAGCCGGCGCCTTCGAGCTGTCCAGCGGAGCAAAGCCGAGTTGCTTCTCGGCGAAGCCGAGACGTTCGGCGCTCATGTCGAGCAGGCTGACATCCAGCCCGGCGATGCGCGCGAAGATCGCCGTGCCGAGGCCGATCGGGCCGGCGCCGATGACCAGCGTGCGCTGGCCGGGCAGCCCGAGCGATCGGCGCACCGCATGCGCGCCGATCGCCAGGAATTCGACCGCCGCGGCGTCGGCCAGCGACAGGCCGTTCGCCGGGTAGAGGTTCTGCGCCGGCACCAGAATTTCGTCGCACATGGCTCCGTCGCGATGGACACCCAGCACCTCGATCCTCACGCAGCAGTTCGGCTTGCCGCGCCGGCAGGCAATGCATTTGCCGCATGAAAGATAGGGGTTGATGACGATCGGCTCGCCGACGCTGATCTCGACGCCTTCGCCCTTCTCGACGATCGTGCCGGCAACCTCATGGCCCATGATGCGTGGATAGGCCAGAAATGGGTGCTTGCCTTCGAAGATGTGGTAGTCGGTGCCGCAGATGCCGACATGGCTCACCGCGACGCGCGCCCAGCCGGGCGGCGGTGCGCCGGGCCCGGCGCGGTCTTCGAGGACAAGCTCGCCGGGCGAGCGGCAGACAACGGCTTTCATAGGCAATCCAAGGCAAAAAGCGCCGGCCTCGCTTGAGCGGGGCCGGCGCGGAAGATTCAGGTAGGGTTCATTTTCCGCGACGGCGCAGGCCGTCGAAGTAGACGATGACGATGATCAGCAGGCCGGTGATGACGCGCTGCCAGAAGGTGTTGACGTTGAGCAGGTTGGCGCCGTTGTTGATCGTCGAAAGGATGAAGGAGCCGATCAGCGGTCCATGCACGGAGCCGATGGCGCCGAACAGTGAGGTGCCGCCGATCACCGACGAGGCGATGGCCTGAAGCTCATAGGTATCGCCCTGTGTGGGGTTGCCGATGCCGATGCGCGAGGCCAGCAGCACGCCGACGATGGCGGCGAGCAGGCCGGACAGGATGTAGGCCATGAAGATGGTGCGCGGCACGTTGACGCCCGACAGACGCGCGGCCTCCGCATTGGAGCCGACCGAGAACAGGTAACGGCCCCAGCGCGTGTGGTGCAGGAACACGTAGGAGGGGATGGCGACCAGGATGACCATCCAGAACAGATAGGGGATGCCGAGCAGCGAGCCGCGGGAAAACGCCTGAAAAGGGTCGCTGTTGATGGAGATCGAGTTGCCGTTGGTCATCAAAAGGCCGATGCCGCGCAGCGAGGTCATGGTGGCCAAGGTGATGATGAAGGGCGGCAGGCCCATCTTGACGATGCCGAAGCCGTGGAAGAGGCCGATGGCGACGCCGACCAGCAAGGTCGCCAGCACCGCCGCCCAGATCGGCCAGCCGGCATTGATCAACAGCGCGACGATGACCGTGGTGAAGCCGACCACCGCGCCGACGGACAGGTCGATGCCGCCGGTGATGATGACGAAGGTCTGGCCGACGGCCAGGATGGCGATCAGCGAGCCCTGACGCAGAAGGTTGGTGATGTTGAGCGTCGTGGCGAAGGACGGCGTGGCGAAAGCCAGCACGATCCACATCAGGAGCAGAAGGCCAAGCAGCGTCAAGCCGAACAGGGCGTTGAAATTGCGCTTGGATCGTTCGGCGGGGATCGCCTCGGTGCTCATATCTGTCCTCCCGACTTTTCTTGTTTCTCGGCCAGTGCCTGACCCAAAATGTCCTCGTGGCTCGCGGTCCGGAAACCATGGGTCGCGACCAGCTTGCCGCGCCGGAACACATGCAGCGCGTCGGCAAGCTCGTAGACTTCCGGCAGATAGGACGAGATCAGGATGATGGCGGCACCCTTGGACAAGAGCGTCGAGAACAGGCGGTAGATCTCGGCCTTGGTGCCGACATCGACGCCCACCGTCGGCTCGTCGAAGATGAACAGCTTGGCGCCATGCGCCAGCCATTTGCCGATGACGATCTTCTGCTGGTTGCCGCCCGACAGGCTGGAGGCGAGCGCATGGCGCGTCGGCGTCTTGATGCGCAGGTCGGCGATCTGGCGGTCGGCCTCGGCCTTCTCCTTGGCGCCGGAGATCAGAAAATTGCTGGAGATGCGCTTGTAGATCGGCAGGTTGAGGTTCGTGCCGACCGGCAAATTGAGGCACAGGCCCTGGTCGCGGCGGCTTTCCGGCGCCAGCGCCATGCCGAGCCGGATCGCGTCGTGCTCGGAATTGACCTGGACCTCCTTGCCTTGCCACAGGATCTGGCCCGCAGATTTCCTGTGGCGGCCGTAAAGCGTGGTGACGAACTCGCTGCGGCCGGCACCGATCAGGCCGTAGAGGCCGACGATCTCGCCGGCGCGGACGGTCACCGAGACGTTCTCGAAGCCTTTGCCCGAAAGGTTCTTCGTCTCGACGATGGTGGCGCCGGGGGTGAAATGCTCCTTGTGGTAGATCTGCTCGATCGAGCGGTTGATCATCAGCTTGACCAGCTCGGCCTCGCCAGTCTCGGCGATGTTGCGGGTGCCGACCAAAGTGCCGTCGCGCAGCACGGAAACGCGGTCGGCGAGCTCGAACACTTCCTCCATGCGGTGGCTGATATAGATGATGGTGACGCCTTCGCCCTTGAGCCGCCGGATCAGCTTGAAGAGCTGGTCGGCCTCCTTGCGGGTGAGGTAGGCGGTCGGCTCGTCGAAGATCAGGAATTTGGTGCCGCGCACCGTGGCGCGGGCGGCGGCGATCAACTGCTGCTGGCCGATGGTGAGGTCGCCGAGCACGACATGCGCCGGCAGGTCGAAGCCGAGGCCGTCGATGATCTTCTGTGCGTCCTTGACCATGGCGCGCTGCTGCAGCAGGCCGAAGCGGGATTCCTCCTCGCCGAGGAACATGTTGGCGGCGACGGTGAGATGGCGGCACAGCACCACCTCCTGGTGGACGGCGTTGATGCCGAGCGCCATCGCCTCGTAGGGGGTGGCGAGCGCCTCGGCTTTGCCTTCCCAGATCACCTCGCCGGAGGTGCGCGGCATGACGCCGGTCAGAAGCTTGATGAGGGTGGACTTGCCGGCGCCGTTCTCGCCGACGATGGCGTGGATCTCGCCTGCCTTGAAGGCAAGATGCACAGGCTTCAGCGCATGCGTGCCGGGGTAGCGCTTTTCCAGGCCGTTGAGCTCGAGGATCGTCCTGCCCGGTTCCAGCGTAGGGGCCGGATGCAGTTCCTGCGCCGTCGACGTCATGACAATCCTCCCAGATTGGCCTCAACCATTGGGTACGCAGCGATGCGTCTGGCGCGCATCTTGAAGGCGGAGCCTAAATCGGGCCGGCGAACTTCCAAATCGCCCCCGATGTTTCCGGGGCGCGAGGCCCCGGAAACGACTGTCGCGACGCTGCTCACTTGAGCTTCGGGTTGAGCAGCGCGTCGATCTTGGGATCCTTCATGTTGTCCTTGGTGACGAGGTTGGCGCCGGTGTCGACATTGGCCTCGACCTTCTCGCCCTTCGAGGCGGCCAAGGCGGTCTTGATGCCGTCATAGCCCATCCGGTACGGATCCTGGACGACGAGGCCCGAGATGACGCCGTCATTGAGGAACTTGATCAGCTTTTCGTCGCTGTCGAAGCCGATCAGCGCCACCTTGCCGCCGAGATTGTTTTCGGCGATCGCCTGGCCGACGCCCTGCGCCATGATCAGGTTCGAGGCGAAGATGCCCTTGAGGTCCGGATTGGCGGTGATCAGGTCGGTTGCGATGTTGAGGCCGGTGGTGGCCTGGCCATCGGCATATTTGTCGGCGACAAGCTCGAGGCCCGGATACTTGGCCTTGATCTGCTCGATGAAGCCTTGCTTGCGCTGCTCGAGCGAGCCGGCGCCGGGAAGCGCCGTGATCAGGGCGACTTTGCCTTCCACCTTGCCGCCGTTGGCGGCGCCGATGGCGGCGGCGAGGCCGTCAGCGGCGACGCGGCCGCCCTGCACGTTGTCGGTGGTCAGGAAGGAGGTGAAGGCCTTGGAATCGGCGCCGGAGTCGATGCCGATGACCTTGACCTTGGAGGCAGCCTCGTCGATCGGCTTGCCGAGCGCCTTGAACTCGGTCGGCGAGATGACGACGGCCGCCGGGTTGCTGGCGACGGCGTTTTCCAGGATCGAGATCTGGCCGTTGACGTCGGTTTCGGCCTGGGCGCCGAGTTCCGGCACGTTGACGCCTAGATCCTTGCCGGCCTTGCGGGCACCGGCCAGAACGATCTGCCAGTAGAAGGATGTGGTATCCTTGACGATGATCGGAATGGTCACATCGGCCGCCGAGGCGGGCGCGGAATGCATCACGCCGGCGAGCATCGAAGCGGCGGCCAAAGCCACGAAGCCGCGGCGGTTGAGAAGGCTGGTCACGAATTTCATTAGGTTCCTCCCTAAGTCGCCTGGTGAAGGTTGCGGAAGCTCCATCTGGATAGGCGCGGCCCAAACAGAACTTTATCAATAAAAAACAGATACCGTTTTTTGATAGAGCATTGCCGTGACCGATGCAAGCGATGTCTGCTGCCGTGCGTGATGCGGGTCAAGGTCCGTTCGGCTCGTCCCTGGCAGTGCTCGGATGCTCCCGTTCCTCCTTACCGGCATGGAACAATAATTTCATAATTCTGTCAACATGGAATATTTATTCCATAGAAAAAGCCTGCACGGTAGTGAAGGTCGCCTCCTGTTGTCGGTGGCGCTTCCGACGCGATAACGGCCTTTGATTAAAGCGTCGCGCCGAGGTGCCACGGCACGAATTCGTTGTCGCCGTAGCCGAACGCCTCGCTCTTGGTCTTGCGGCCGGATGCCGTCTCGATGATCAGCTCGAAGATCTCGCGGCCCATGCCGGGAATCGTCTTCTCGCCCGAGGCGATGACCCCGCAATTGACGTCCATGTCCTCTTCCATCTGGTGATACATGGTGGAGTTGGTGGCGACCTTGATCGACGGTGTCGGCCGGCAGCCGAAGCAGGAGCCGCGGCCGGTGGTGAAGACGATGACGTTGGCGCCGCCGGCGACCTGGCCGGTGGCCGAGACAGGGTCGTAGCCGGGCGTGTCCATGAACACCAGGCCGCTGCCCGAAACCTTCTCGGCGTAGCCGAAGACGCCGTTGAGCGGCGTCTGGCCGCCCTTGGCGACCGCGCCCAGCGATTTCTCGAGGATCGTGGTCAGGCCGCCGCGCTTGTTGCCGGGCGAGGGGTTGTTGTCGATCGAGGCGCCGTGTTTGGCGGTATGGTCCTCCCACCACTTCACAAAGCCGTCGAGCTTGGCGGCGATTTCGGGCGAGGCGGCGCGGTAGGCCAACAGGTGCTCGGCGCCGTAGATCTCGGTCGTCTCCGATAGGATGCCGATGCCGCCGCAGTCTGCCAGGATATCGACAGCGGCGCCCAATGCCGGGTTTGCCGTGATGCCGGACATGCCGTCCGAGCCGCCGCATTGCAGGCCGACGACGATCTCCGAGACTGGGATCGGCTCACGCTGCAGCTGGCCGACCTCCTCGGCGATCTCGGCCAGAACGCCCATCGCGCGCTCGACCGATTTGCGCGAGCCGCCGGCTTCCTGGATGTTGAAATGCCGTTTTCCCGCGGCCACGCCCTTCTGGCCGTAAAGCGTAAGCTGGTTGACTTCGCAGCCCAGGCCCACCATCAGGATGCCGCCGAAATTCGGGTGGCGCGCATAGCCGGCTAAAGTGCGGTGCAGAACCATCATGCCGTCGCCGGTGGCGCTCATGCCGCAGCCCTGGCCGTGCACGATCGGCACGAAGCCGTCGATGCCGGGATATTTCGGCAGAAGCGTGCGGTTGGCTTCGTCCGCAATGGCATGGCAGACGGTCGACGAGCAATTGACGCTGGCGATGATGCCGATGAAGTTGCGCGTGCCGGAGCGCCCATCGGCGCGGCGGTAGCCCATGAAGGTGCGCTTGCGGTCGGCCTCGGTGGCGTGCTCGGCCTCACTCGGCGGCACCACCGGCAAGCGGCCGCTCTCGAAAACCAGATTGTGCGAATGAACATGCTCGCCGGGCGCGATGTCTTGCGTGGCGCGGCCGATCGCCTGCGCGTATTTCACAACCGCTTCGCCCGCCGGGATCGGCTTGATCGCCACCTTGTGGCCCGGCTCGATCACGGCAGCCGCGGTTGCGCCGCCCGGCAATGGCGTTCCAATCTCGATGCGCCCGTTGGCGACGGCGACATTGTCGGAGGGTGAGAGAAGGATGGTGTTTGCAACGTTCACGGGCGGCTGTCCTGGGTGATCCTGGGAATGCGGGCGGATTGACTTGCGCCCGTTTAAAGGTAATGTCTTTTATCGGGAAAAAACAATTTTGCGTCAATTGTTTTTTCGCTCGGTTGGCGCTCGTCTTTTGGACGCCAGCGCCGCCCGTTTGGCAAGCCGGCGAAAAACGTTCCGCTTTTCGGAGGCTTGCGCCAGAGCAATTCCAGGAAAAGTGCGTAGCGGCTTTCCGTCCGGAATTGCGCAGAAACAAAGATTTAGCGCAGTTCGGCATTCCGAGAAACGCTGAACTGCTCTAGGAACACCGACCATATCGCGTTTCCGGCAGGCCGCCGCAAGCGTTGGGGGATACGGGGCATGTCGAAAAGCAACAATGTCTACAAGGACGCCTATAACCGCTGTCTGCGGCTGCTCGACGAGACCAAGAGCCTGCCGTCGGAACCGGAACTCGGCACGCTGCTCGGCGTCAGCCGCACCACGGTGCGCAGCATCCTTGCGCGCATGGAAGAAACCGGGCTGATCGACTGGAACAAGCGCAACAAGACGGTGCTCAGGGCGCCACGGCCGGAGGATTTCTTCCCCGAGGAGGAGACCGACTCGCTGGCTGAGATCATCGAGCGCTCCTTCATGCGTCGCCTGCTTGCCGGCGGCGCGGAAGCCGGCATGCAGATCAACGAGCTGGAGCTGGCGCGCGAGATCGGCGTCGGCACCACCAGCGTGCGCGAATTCCTGATCCGCTTCTCGCGCTTCGGGCTGATCGAGAAGCGGCGCAACAGCCACTGGGTGCTGAAGGGTTTCACGCGCGCCTTCGCGCTGGAGCTGACCGAGATCCGCGAGATTTTCGAGCTGCGTTCGGCAGCGGCTTTCGCCGCGCTGCCGGAAGATAGCGCGGTATGGGCCGATCTTGACCGGCTGGAGCTCGAGCATCGTCAGCTCGCCAGCGAAATCGCCACGCGCTTCAACGAATTCTCCGAGCTCGACGAGCGCTTCCACCGGCTGATCCACCGCGCCTCGCACAATCGCTTTATCGTCGACTTCTACGATGTCATCGCGATGATCTTCCACTACCACTATCAGTGGAACAAGGCTGAGGAGCGCCAGCGCAACGAGGTCGCTATTCAGGAGCATCTCGCTTACATCGCGGCGCTGAAATCGCGCGATCCCGGCAAGGTGGACGCCGCCTGTCGCAAGCACCTGAAGTCGGCGCGCCAGACGCTTCTGACCTCCATTCCTGAAGGGCGGCAGATGCAGCCCGCCTGATAGGCGGGCCGCGATCCACAACGACCCATCGCGCCGCGTTGCCGCAGCGCGGTTTTGCCGATTTCCCGCGCGCATTCCGCGTGCTACCGTCGAGGCGTTTCCGGGAGAGGCTTTGCGTTGGATATCCGGCTGAGACGAAGGAGCATGCCGGCCGCGTTCATCGCGGCGCTGCTTCTATTGCTTCAGTCCTCTCTCGGCGCTTTCGCCTTCGGCGCGCCTTCGCAGCTCGACGCCTTCGGCAACGTCATCTGCACGCATGAAGGGGCCGTAAAACTCCCCGGCGGCGATCCCCACCAGCAGCATCTGCCGGCCTGCTGCTCGCTCGGCTGCAACATGGTTACGGCGGCGCATCTGCCGCCGCCGGAAGCCGGCGCGCTGGCCAGGACCCGGCTTTTCGAGGCCGTCGCCTTCCAGCTTCCGGCCTTCCGGCACCAGGATTTCGCCCGCGACCGCTCTCCGGCCAATCCTCGCGCGCCGCCGGCGATGGTCTGATCCGCGGAACCTTCCGCGCGACTATTCATCCAAAGATCAGACTGTTCGTGGCCCGCATTTCGGCGCGATCCCGTACTCATGGAGCAACCATGTCCAATCTTCTTCCCAAGGCGCAAGCCTTCGCCCTTCGCGGCGCGCCGCCCTTCCACCTCCAGCTGCGCGTTGGCCTTGCCGTGCTTGGCCTTCTTCTTCTTCTCCTGGCCTGCATTCCCGCCGCCCTGGCGCATGAGTTCAAGGTTGGCGATCTCGAGATCGAGCATCCCTGGTCGCGGGCGACGCCGCCGGGCGCCAAGGTGGCCGGCGGCTATTTCACCGTGATCAACAAGGGCAGCGCGCCGGACCGGCTGCTGTCGATCTCCTCCGACATCTCCGACAAGGCCGAACTGCATCAGATGGGCGTCAAGGACGGCGTCATGACCATGCGGCCGGTCGAGGGCGGGTTGGAGATCCCTGCCGGCGGCAAGGTCGCGCTGACGCCGGGCGCCTACCACCTGATGTTCACCGGCCTGAAGCGGCAGCCGAAGCAGGGCGAGAAATTCCCCGCGACGCTGACCTTCGAGAAGGCCGGCAGCGTCACCGTCGAGTTCGCTGTCGGAGGCATGGGCGAGACGGGCAGTGGCGATATGGGCGACATGGATCACGCCGAATAATCCGCCCAATTCGAAATCAGAGGGACAATTCATGAACAAGTATCTTTTGGCGGCGGGCGCGCTTTGCGCGCTCGGGACCAATGCCGCGCTCGCCCACATCACGCTCGAAACGCAGGAAGCGGCCGTCGGCTCGACCTACAAGGCGGTCTTGCGCGTGCCGCATGGCTGCGAGGGCAAGGCAACGACCGCCGTGCGCGTGCAGATCCCCGAAGGCGTCATCGCGGTGAAGCCGATGCCCAAGCCCGGCTGGACGCTGCAGGTCAAGAAGGGCAAATACGAGAAATCCTACCAGCTCTATGGCGAGACGCTGACCACCGGCGTGAAGGAAGTCGACTGGAGCGGCGGCAATCTGCCTGACGAATTCTATGACGAGTTCGTCCTCCGCGCCTCGCTGGCGGCCGATCTGCCGGCCGGCCAGATGCTCTATTTCCCGGTGGTGCAGGAATGCGGCGATGCCGCCGAGCGCTGGATCGAGATCCCGGCGGCCGGCCAGGACGAGGACGCCTTGGAAACGCCTGCGCCCGGCATCAAATTGCTGCCGAAGAAATGATCTCTGTTGGCGCGCTCCATCGGGGGGCGCCACCATTTCCAGTTATGACGGCATGAATGCAGCAATGCCTTCCTCAATGAACCGCATGCTTGCCGGCTCTCTTGTCTGGCTGGCGGCAATGCTCGTGGCGATGGCGCTGCTCGTCGTGCCCGACCGCGCTTTGGCGCATGCGGCGCTCATCGCGACCGATCCGGCCGACGGCGCGGTGCTGACGCAAAGTCCGACGCAATTCTCGCTCACCTTCAGCGAGCCCGTCTCGCCGCTGGTGCTGAGGCTTGTGCGGCCGGACGGCTCGCAGCTTGCGCTGACATCCTTCCGTCTCAAGGACCGGACGGTCGAGATCGACAATCCCGAAACGCTCAAATCCGGCACGCATGTGCTGAGTTGGCGGGTCGTTTCGGTCGACGGTCATCCGGTCGGCGGCTCGGCGCTGTTTTCCATAGGCGCGCCAAGCGCGGCACCAGTGGCGGGCGAGGCCGTCGACTGGACGCTGCGGGCGATGATCTGGCTCGGCAAGCTGTTTCTCTATGCCGGGCTTTTTCTCGGCATCGGCGGCGCGTTCGCACTTGCCTGGCTCGCCGAGGATCGGCGCCGCGGCCAACGCTCCGTCATCGCGACGCTTCTTATCGGCCTCGTCGGAGCGCCGCTTTCGCTCGGCCTCCAGGGGCTGGATGCGCTCGGCGCGCCGCTCGCCCGGTTTGCGACACCGGCTGTCTGGAAGACCGCGCTCGAGACGAGCTTCGTCTGGACGGTGCTGCTCGGCCTGATCGCGCTCGGCTTGGCTTTGCTTTCCCTTGCCGGACCGTCGGGCCTGCGCAGGTTGGCGGCGTCCGTAGCGCTTCTCGGGGTTGGCGCGGCCCTTGCCGCCAGCGGTCACGCCAGCGCCGCCGAACCGCAATGGCTGACGCGGCCGCTGGTGTTCCTGCACGGCACCGCAATCGCCTTCTGGGCGGGCGCGCTGGCGCCGCTCGGCCTCGCGTTGCGGCAGCAGCCGGCGGAAGCAAAGGTCTTTCTGCGGCGCTTCTCGCGCGCGATCCTGCCGGTCGTGGCTGTCGTTGCCGCCAGCGGCATCGTGCTGGCGATCATCCAGGTGCAGCAGCCGGCAGCGTTGATCCATACCGCTTATGGCCGGCTGCTGCTGCTCAAGCTCGCTCTGCTGCTTTTCCTATTCACGCTTGCCGCCATCAACCGCTGGACGTTGACGGCGCCGGCCGTGGCCGGCGACACCGAGGTGCAGCGGCGGATGGTGCGCTCGATCGGCATCGAGGTGGTCATCGTGCTTGCCATTTTCGGCGTCGCCGCCGGCTGGCGCTTCACCCCGCCGCCACGCGCGCTGGCGATCGCTGCCGCGCAGCCGGTTTCGATCCACATCCACACGCTGAAGGCGATGGCCGATCTCAGCATCACGCCGGGCCATGCCGGCGAGGTCGCCGCTTCGATGATGATCATGACCGGCGATTTCGGACCACTCGACGCCAAGGAGGTGACGCTGGTGCTGTCCAAGCCGGATTCCGGCATCGAGCCGATCAAGCGGCCGGCGAGAAAGTCCGGCGACGGCACCTGGCGTATTGACAATCTCGTCATCCCGTTCCCTGGCCGCTGGAACGCCCGGCTCGATATTCTCGTTTCGGACTTCGAGGTGGTGAAGATCGAGGCGCCAATCGATATCCGCGCAGAGTGAAATTGAGAGTGAATGGTGAATAGTGAATGGTGAATAGCAGGCGATTTTCGTTTCCGCGTCGAGACGACGTTCGCCTGTCCATTTCACTATTCACCATTCACCATTCGCCCTCAGTCTTCCCCCTCGGTCTCACCGACCTCGACACAATTCTGCGAGACGGTTGACGCAGCCGCCAAGGCCCGTCATTCATCTGGGAAAGGCGTTCTCCAGGACGCAACCCACAACAAGCATCCGAACGCAGGGAAGAAACGATGGAAAAAGCCGAAATCGGCCTGATCGGCCTTGGCACGATGGGTTCCAACCTGGCGCTCAACATCGCCGAGCACGGGCACCGCATCGCCGTCTTCAACCGCACGCCATCGCGCACCGACGCCTTTGTCGATAGTGCCGGTTCGCTGAGGGACATGGTCGTTCCCTGCTACAGCCTGGAGGAGCTCGCCGCTGCGATCCGGCCGCCGCGGCCGATCATCATCATGGTGCTGGCCGGCAAGCCGGTCGACGAGCAGATCGCGGCGCTGGGCGGCGTGCTGTCGGCCAACGACATCGTCGTCGATGCCGGGAACGCCAATTTCCGCGACACGATGCGCCGCTTCTCAGAGCTGTCCGGCTCGGGCCTGACCTTCATCGGCATGGGCGTGTCGGGCGGCGAGGAGGGCGCGCGGCACGGCCCCTCGATCATGGTCGGCGGCACGGAAGAATCCTGGAAGCGCGTCGAGAAAGTGCTGACGGCGATCTCGGCCAAGTTCAAGGACGAGCCCTGCGCCGCCTGGCTCGGCACCGACGGCGCCGGCCATTTCGTCAAGACCATCCACAACGGCATCGAATATGCCGACATGCAGATGATCGCCGAGATCTACGGCATCCTGCGCGACGGCCTCGACATGGCGCCGAAGGAGATCGGCAAGGTTTTCGAAGAATGGAACAGAGGCCGGCTCAACTCCTACCTGATCGAGATCACCGCAAAAGTTCTCGCCGCCGACGATCCCAAGACCGGCAAGCCGGTTGCCGACATCATCCTCGACCGCGCCGGGCAGAAGGGCACCGGCAAATGGTCGGTCATCGAAGCGCAGCAGCTCGGCATTCCGGCGACGGCGATCGAGGCGGCGGTCGCGGCCCGCGTGCTGTCCTCAATCAAGGACGAGCGGCAGGCGGCGGAAAAGGCCTACGGCAATATCGGTGTCGAGAAGATTTCCGGCGACAGGGGCGCGCTGCTCAAGGACCTGGAGCTGGCATTGTTCGCCGGCAAGATCGCGGCTTACGCGCAAGGTTTCGCGGTGATGAGCGGCGCTTCCAAGGAATTCAACTGGAACCTGCCCATGCCGACCATCGCCAAGATCTGGCGCGCCGGCTGCATCATCCGCTCGCAGATGCTTGACACGATGGCCGAGGCCTTCGGTTCGGGCGGCGCTTCCACCAATCTGCTGATGGCGCCGGCCTTCATCGCCATGATGAAGGAGGCGCATCCGTCGCTGAGGCGCATCGTGGCACGCGCCTCCGAAGCCGGCTCGCCGGTGCCGGCACTGTCGTCGGCGCTCGCCTATTTCGACAGCTACCGCCAAGGACGCGGCACCTCGAACCTGATCCAGGCGCAGCGCGACTTCTTCGGCGCGCACGGCTTCGAGCGCATCGGGGAAGAGGGGGCGTTTCATGGCCCATGGGGGAGTGGGGCCGCCTAGGGCCAGGTGAGGCCGGCCTGCAAATGGCGGCGTCCTGCGCTTCCGGTGCTCACGTACTTTAAGTACGCTCCGCTCCGGTTCTCGGAAGCCACCATTTTCGACTCGGCCTGACCTGCCCCTCAAGTCGCGCCAATCAACCACGGTAAGGCAAAACCTCGCTCGGCGTGCTGAGCGATTGCAGCGTGCCTGGATCGGCGCCGCCGATCCAGCCGAGCACGGCGCGGGCGAGCTCGGAGCCGGCGAGCCGGAAATTCTCGTTGACGACGAGCAGCTCTCGCCGGAACAGATGCAGCAATTCCGACGATTGTTTCGACACCACGTCGACGTCGCGGCCGAGCTTCAGCCCGGCGTCCTCGATGCCGGCCACGATGGCGAGCGTCGCTGCGGCAGCGCTGCTGACGAAGCCGTCCGGACGGTCCTTGCGCCGCATCAATTGCGCGGTCCGCATCCTGATCTGCTCGATCGACTGATCGATGGAGACGGTGTTGAACGGCACCTCGCTGGCACCCACCTCGCTCAGCGCATCGGCAAAGCCGGCGACCGTATGGCCGTGATAGGTGAGGCCGACCGGAGGCGTCACCAGGGCAAGCCGGTTGCGGCCCCTGCCGGCGAGATAGCGGACTGCTTCGCCGGCAAAGGCGTAATTGTCGAAGTCGTGATAGGGATGCACCAGCCCCATGTCGGTGCGGCCATGCGTGGCGAAAGGAATGCCGCGCTCCAGCATATAGCGCGCCCGTGGATCGTTGGGCTGGGTGCGCGAGATGATGACGCCGTCGGCCGAGCCCGTCTCGACCAGATAGCGCACCGGGTCCAGCGGATCCTGCGAGCGCGAATAGGGCGTGACGATCAGATGGTAGGGCGTGTCTGCTATCACCTCGGTAACGCCGTAGATGATGTCCGAGACGAAGCTCATGAGCTCGTGCTCGGTGTTCAGCACAAGCGATATCACGTTGGTCTTGCCGGTTCTCAAGCGTACGCCGGCGCGGTTCGGGCGGTAGCCGATCTGCTTGGCGACGAGCTGGACGCGGCGCCTTGTCTCGGCGCCGATCTCGGGCGCATCCTTCAGCGCGCGCGAGACCGTCGTGACGCCCAGCCCGGTCATGAAGGCAAGCGTCTTCAGCGTCGGCCGTTCCTTGCCCGACGTGTCGTCGTCGCCCTTCTTCGTTATCCGTCTATCCATCGTCCCGCCCGTCAGGCGCATAGCAGTCGCGGGGCCGACCGGCAATCGTGCGGCGGTGACATTTGCGCGACCTTCAGTTTGCGGCTCGGCTCAATATACTGAAACGTTACAGATTGCCAATCTTCGTGATCGACCGGCGAGATCGAACCCTCTGAATCACAGATGCGGAGAGGGCCGAAGCTCGCTGGAATCACAAAGAAATATCGGTCCGAGCCTGCTTTTTGCACCAATCGTCTGATCCGACACCGGCATTGCCGCCTCGGAAAAAAGATTTTGTTCGCGCCGCGAAAAAATCTTGACCGACCGTAAGGCGAGGGGTTGCCTAGGCGGATCATTTGCCGTATCGAAAATCTGTAACGTTTCAGATTCTGGGAGGAGCCGAAATGCGATACAAAATCCTGACTGCCGCCTTTGCCGCGACAGTTGCGCTCAACTTCGCCGGCCCGGCGGCCGCGACCGACCTGGAAGTCACCCATTGGTGGACTTCCGGCGGCGAGGCGGCGGCGGTGGCCGAGCTTGCCAAGGCGTTCGACGCGACGGGCAACCACTGGGTCGACGGCGCCATCGCAGGCTCCGGCGGCACGGCGCGGCCGATCATGATCAGCCGCATCACCGGCGGGGATCCAATGGGCGCCACCCAGTTCAACCACGGCCGCCAGGCGGAGGAGCTGGTGCAGGCCGGGCTGATGCGCGACCTCACCGATATCGCCACCAAGGACAAGTGGACGGAGATCGTGCGGCCGAAGAGCCTGCTCGATAGCTGCACCATCGACGGCAAGATCTATTGCGTGCCGGTCAACATCCATTCCTGGCAATGGCTGTGGCTGTCCAACGAGGCCTTCCAGAAGGCCGGCCTGCCAGTGCCGAAGGACTGGAATGAATTCGTGGCGGATGCGCCGGCGCTGGAAAAGGCGGGCATCATTCCGCTCGCGGTCGGCGGACAGGCCTGGCAAGCCTCGGGCGCCTTCGACGTGCTGATGGCCGCGACCGCGGGCACCGACACGTTCCTCAAGGTCTACAAGGACAAGGATGCCACCTTCGCGGCAGGCCCGGAGATCGCCAAGGTGTTCAAGGCGGCGGACGACGCCCGCAAGATGGCCAAGAACACCAATGTGCAGGACTGGAACCAGGCCACCAATCTGGTCATCACCGGCAAGGCCGCCGGCCAGATCATGGGCGACTGGGCGCAGGGCGAGTTCCAGGTCGCCGGTAAGACCGCCGGCAAGGACTATACCTGCCTGCCCGGCCTCGGCCTGAACGAGGTCATCGCCACCGGCGGCGACGCCTTCTACTTCCCGCTGCTGAAAGATGCCGACAAGTCCAAGGCCCAGGAGGTGCTGGCCGAGACGCTGCTCGATCCGAAGACGCAAGTCGCCTTCAACCTCAAGAAGGGCTCGCTGCCGGTGCGTGGCGACGTCGACCTCAACGCGGCGAACGACTGCATGAAGAAGGGCCTCGCCATCCTCGCCAAGGGCGCCGTCATGCCGTGGACGGACCAACTGCTTTCGCAGGACAGCCAGAAGCAGAAGGAGGACCTGTTCTCCGAGTTCTTCGCCAAGCCGGACATGACGGTCGAAGAAGCGCAGAAGCGCTTCGCCGCCATCATCGCTTCGGCCGATTGATCTACCGGCGCCCCGCCAGCTCCCGGCCCCTGCCTATCGGGGGTTGGGAGCATGATGTCCTCATTGCCCCAGCCCGGCTGTCGAGATGAGCAATAGCGAACGCCCCAACCAGCTTTTCCGTAACCTCAATGCGAAGATCGCATCGATTCCGATGGTGCTCACCGCGCTTGTGGTGTTCGTCGGCGGCACGGCGTGGACGGTTCTCTACTCCTTCACCAATTCGAAGCTGCTGCCACGGCTCAACTTCGTCGGGCTCGACCAGTATCACCGGTTGTGGGCGACGCCGCGCTGGCTGATCTCGATCGAGAACCTCCTGATCTACGGCGTGATCTCGCTGGTGTTCTCGCTGGTGATCGGCTTCGTCCTGGCGGCGCTGCTCGACCAGAAGATCCGCTTCGAGGATACGTTCCGCACCATCTTCCTCTATCCCTTCGCGCTGTCCTTCATCGTCACCGGGCTGGTCTGGCAATGGCTGCTCAACCCGGATTTCGGCATCCAGCGCGTCGTGCGCGACCTCGGCTGGACGAGCTTCAGCTTCGACCCGCTCTATAATTCCAGCATCGTCATCTACGGCATTTCCATCGCCGCGCTCTGGCAGGGCACGGGGCTGATCATGTGCCTGATGCTTGCCGGTCTGCGCGGCATCGACGAAGACATATGGAAGGCGGCGCGAGTGGACGGCATCCCGATGTGGAAGACCTACCTGTTCATCGTCATCCCGATGATGCGGCCGGTCTTCATCACCACGCTCGTCATCATCGCCGCCGGCATCGTCAAGGTCTATGATCTCGTCGTGGCGCAGACCAGCGGCGGGCCGGGCATCGCCTCCGAGGTGCCGGCAAAATACGTCTACGACTACATGTTCTTCGCCCAGAATCTCGGCCAGGGTTTCGCCGCCTCGACCATGATGCTGCTCTCGGTGATGATCGTCATCGTGCCATGGGCCTATCTCGAATTCGGAGGCCGCCGGCGTGGTTGATGTCGCTGCCTCCCCATCCGATGCGGGCGTCCTTCCGCGCGACGACGCCGGGCCCGCCGGAGCGAAGCCGCGGCATGCGCTCTCGCGCCGCAACATCTTCCTCTACGGCACGCTGATCGTCGTGGCGCTCTATTACCTTTTGCCGCTCTACGTGATGATCGTCACGTCGCTGAAGGGCATGCCGGAAATCCGCCTCGGCAACATCTTCTCGCCGCCGGTGGAAATCACCTTCGAACCCTGGGTGAAGGCCTGGGCGACCGCCTGCACCGGCCTCAACTGCGACGGGCTCTCGCGCGGTTTCTGGAATTCGGTGCGCATCACCGTGCCGTCGGTGCTGCTGTCGATCGCGATCGCCTCGGTGAACGGCTATGCCTTGGCCAACTGGCGCTTCAAGGGCGCCGACACCTTCTTCATCATCCTGATCGTCGGTGCCTTCATCCCCTACCAGGTGATGATCTACCCGATCGTCATCATCTTGCGCGAGATCGGCATATACGGCACGCTGACCGGCCTTGTGATCGTGCATTCGATCTTCGGCATGCCGATCCTGACGCTCTTGTTCCGCAACTATTTCACGTCGATGCCGGAGGAACTGTTCCGCGCGGCGCGCGTCGACGGCGCCGGTTTCTGGGGCATCTATCTGCGCATCATGCTGCCAATGTCGCTGCCGATCTTCGTCGTCGCCATCATCCTGCAGGTCACCGGCATCTGGAACGACTTCCTGTTCGGCGTCGTCTACACGCGCCCCGACACCTATCCGATGACGGTGCAGCTCAACAACATCGTCAATTCGGTGCAAGGCGTGAAGGAATACAATGTCAACATGGCGGCTACCATCCTGACCGGCCTTGTGCCGCTCATCGTCTATTTCATTTCCGGCAAGCTCTTCGTGCGCGGCATCGCCGCCGGCGCGGTGAAAGGATGATGATGGCAGCGGCAATCGCCAATCCCAGCGTTTCGATCCAGGACCTGTCGCTCAATTTCGGTGTGATGTCGGTGCTGAAGACGCTCAATCTCGACGTCGCCGAGGGCGAGTTCATCGTGCTTCTGGGACCGTCCGGCTGCGGCAAATCCACCTTGCTCAACTGCATCGCCGGCCTGCTCGACATTTCAGAAGGTCGCATCTTCATCAAAGGCAAGAACGTCACCTGGGAGGAGCCGAAGGACCGGGGCATCGGCATGGTCTTCCAGTCCTACGCGCTTTATCCGCAGATGACGGTCGAGAAGAACCTTTCCTTCGGCCTGCGCGTTGCCGGCGTGCCGAAAGAGGAGATCGCCAAGCGCATCGCGCGCGCCGCCGAGATCCTGCAGATCGAGCCGCTGCTGCAGAGGAAGCCCTCGGCGCTCTCCGGCGGCCAGCGCCAGCGCGTGGCGATCGGGCGGGCACTGGTGCGCGACGTCGACGTCTTCCTGTTCGACGAGCCGCTCTCCAATCTCGATGCCAAGCTGCGGGCGGAACTGCGCGTCGAGATCAAGCTTTTGCACCGCAAGCTCGAAAACACCATGATTTACGTCACTCACGACCAGATCGAGGCGATGACGCTCGCCGACCGCATCGCGGTGATGAAGGGCGGCGTCATCCAGCAGCTCGATGCGCCGCAGACCATCTACAACCGTCCGGTCAACCGCTTCGTCGCCGGTTTCCTCGGCTCGCCGGCGATGAATTTTCTCAAAGGGGAACTGGAGACGGGCGCCACGCCGACGTTCAAGGGCGATGGCGTTTCCGTGCCGCTCGACCGCTATCAGTTCGAGGGCGACGGTGGCCGCACGGCCAAGTCCTGCGTGTTCGGCATCCGGCCCGAGCACATCGCCTTCGGCGAAGCCGCCAAGGCGATGCCGTTTACCGCCGAATCGACCGTCGAGATCGTCGACCCGATGGGGTCCGATACGCTGGTGTGGACGAAGCTCGCCGGCCAGATCATCTCCTTCCGCGTCGAGGCCGACAAGACGCTGCGCAACGGCGAAGCGATCCGCATAGGCTTCGATCCGGCGCGCGCCTCGCTCTTCGACGCTCAAACCGACAGCCGCCTTTAACGCCCAAAACCATCCCCCAAGCAGAACGGACAGGACATGAACTGGTCATTCCAACTCTACAGCGCCCGCAACTTTCAACCATGGAACGGCGTGGTGAAAATGCTCGGCGAGCTCGGCTACAGCCAGGTCGAAGGCTTTGGCGGCGTCTATGACGACCCGAAGGCGTTTCGCGCCGAGCTCGACAAGAACGGGCTTGCGATGCCGACCGGGCATTTCTCGATCGATGCGCTGGAGAACGATTTCGACGGCGTGCGCAAGATCGCCGACGCGCTCGGCATCACGCTGCTGATCTGCCCCTATCTGATGCCCGATCAGCGCCCGTCCGACACCGCCGGCTGGCGCGGCTTCGGCGAGCGCCTGGCCAAGGTCGGCGAGACGGCAAAAAAGGCAGGCTATGGCTTTGCCTGGCACAACCACGATTTCGAGTTCAAGGCGCTTGCGGACGGCTCGCTGCCGCAGGATCACATCCTGTCCGCGGCACCCGACATCGGCTGGGAAATGGACGTCGCCTGGGTGGTGCGCGGCGGCGCCGATCCGCTGCCCTGGATCGAGAAGCACGGCAAGCGCATCGTCGCCGTCCATGTCAAGGACATGGCGAAGCCGGGCGAGGGGCTGGACGAGGATGGCTGGTCCGATGTCGGTCACGGCACGATCGACTGGGCGGGTCTGTTCAAGACGTTGCGCGCCAAGAGCGCGGCGCAGTATTTCATCATGGAGCAGGACAACCCCAACGACATCGAGCGCTATGCCCGACGCTCGATCGCGGCAGCCAAGAGCTGGCAGGAGTAATCGAAATGGCAGACAAACTTGGCATCGGCGTCATCGGCTGCGGGAACATCTCGAAGGCATATTTCTCGCTGGCGCCGCTGTTCCGCGGCATCAAGATGCGTGCCTGCGCGGATATCAACATGGAGGCCGCGAAAGCGCGGGCGAAGGAGTTCAAGCTGCGCGCCGAGGGGGTCAACGACCTGCTCAAGGACGACGAGATCGACATCATCGTCAACCTGACGGTTCCAGCCGTGCATTACGAAATCTCCAAAGCGGTGCTCGACGCCGGCAAGCATGTCTATTCGGAAAAGCCGTTCGTGCTGTCGATCGAGGAAGGGCTCGATCTCAAGAAACGGGCCGAGAAGAAGGGTCTGCGCATCGGTTCGGCGCCGGACACGTTCCTCGGCGGCGCGCACCAACTGGTCCGCGATCTCATCGACAGCGGCAAGCTCGGCGCGATCACCAGCGGCACCTGCCATGTGATGGGCCACGGCATGGAGCACTGGCACCCCAACCCGGATTTCTTCTTCCAGCCGGGCGCCGGTCCGGTGCTCGACATCGGGCCATACTATGTCACCAACCTGATCCAGCTGATCGGGCCGGTAAAGCAGGTGGCCGCCTTCGCGACGACGCCGGCCAAGGAGCGCACCATCAGCTCCAAACCGCGGGCGGGCGAGAAGATCCCGGTCAACACGCCGACCACCATCCATGCGCTACTGGAATTCGCGAATGGCGCGGTGATCACGCTCAATACCTCCTGGGACGTCTGGAGCCATGGGCACGCGCCGATGGAACTCTACGGCGAATTGGGCACCGTCTTCGTGCCGGATCCGAATTTCTTCGGCGGCGATGTACGCTTCACCGATTCGGCCAAGCCGGTAAAGAAGCTGCCCAAGTGGAACCATCCGTTCGGCGTGCCGAACGAGATGCACGGCCAAGGCATGATGGCGAACTATCGCACCGCCGGCCTTGCCGACATGGCAATCGCGATTGCCGAAGGGCGGCCGCATCGCTGCTCGATGGAGCTGGCGCTGCACGCCGTCGATGTCATGACCGGCATCCTGCGCTCGGGCGAAAGCGGCAATTATGTCGCCATGCAGACGACCTGCGAGCGGCCGGCCGCGCTCGGCGTCAAGGACGCGAAGGCGTTGCTGGCGAAAAAAAAGTAGGTGGCAACCCCCTCTCCCCGTTCCGGCGGGGAGAGGGTAAGGGTTAGGGGCAAGCATCGATTCAAATCAGGTTGGCGGTGGTCGCCGCGCCGTTTCGATCCCGAGGATTTCCCATGCCCTATGTCGCCGCCGAAAACCGCTACGAGAAGATGATCTATAATCGCTGCGGACGGTCCGGCGTGAAGCTGCCGGCGATCTCGCTCGGGCTATGGCACAATTTCGGCAACGATACGCCGCACAGGACCAAGCAGGCGATCGTGCGCAAGGCCTTCGACCTCGGTATCACGCATTTCGATCTCGCCAACAATTACGGCCCGCCGCCCGGCTCGGCGGAAACCGCGTTCGGCGAGATTCTGCGCACCGATTTCGCCGCCTATCGCGACGAGATGATCATCTCGACCAAGGCCGGCTACGAGATGTGGGCCGGTCCGTACGGCGAATGGGGCAGCCGCAAATATGTGCTGGCCAGCCTCGACCAGAGCCTCAAGCGCATGGGGCTCGACTATGTCGATATCTTCTATTCGCACCGTTTCGATCCCGAGACGCCGCTCGAAGAAACGATGGGCGCGCTCGACCACGCGGTGCGCTCGGGCAAGGCGCTCTATGCCGGCATCTCGTCCTACAACTCGCAGCGCACGCGGGAAGCAGCCGACATTTTGCGCCAGCTCGGCACCCCTTGCCTCATCCACCAGCCGAGCTATTCGATGCTCAACCGCTGGGTCGAGGAGGATGGGCTGCTCGACACGCTGGAGGGGCTCGGCATCGGCTCGATCGTGTTCTCGCCGCTGGCGCAGGGCATGCTGACCGACAAATATCTCGGCGGCATCCCCGAGGGCAGCCGCGCATCCCAGGGCAAGTCGTTGCGACCGGCCTTCATCAACGACAAGTCGATCGTCAACATCAAGGCGCTCAACGCCATTGCCGGCCGCCGCGGCCAGACCTTGGCGCAGATGGCGCTGGCCTGGGTGCTGCGCAAAGGCCGCGTGACCACGGCGCTGATCGGGGCCAGCCGGCCGGAACAGGTCGAGGATTGCGTCGGCGCGCTCAAGGCGCTCGAGTTCTCCGACGCCGAGCTGGCCGAGATCGACAGCCACGCCCGCGAGTCCGACATCAACCTCTGGGCGGCTTCGGCCGAACGCAAGGGGCCGCCGCGCAAGTAGCGATCAGCTGGCGAATCATCTCGTCGGGGCGCGCACCAGAAGGGATGCGCTGCGGAAACAGTGGCAAAATCGCTCGTTCGTCGTTATCTCAGGGGAATTGAAGTCGTTCGCGAGATCTGCCGCGAGCGTCGATTGGGCGAACAAGATGACGGCAAGAGATGCGCTGACCAAGAACCAGCTCTGCGTGCTCGAGAAGCTCGAGGCGTCCAGCGGGCCGCTCAGCGCCTATACTTTGCTCGACCAGCTGCGCGAGCGCGGTTTCCGCGCGCCGCTGCAGGTCTACCGGGCGCTCGACACGCTGGTGAAGTCCGGCTTCGTGCATCGGCTCGAAAGCCTCAACTCCTTCGTCGCCTGCGCCGAGCCGCACGACCACAGCCATTCGATGACGGCCTTCGCCATTTGCGACAATTGCGGCCAGGTGACCGAGATGTCCGACCACGACGTCGGCCACCGGCTGGACGAATGGGTGCGCTCGACGGGATTTGCGGCCAAGAAGGCGGTGATCGAGTTTCGCGGTGTGTGCGCCAAGTGTAGGGCTGAGGCGGCGTAAGCCATCACTTCGTCATACTAGGGCGAAGCAAGGAGCGAAGCGACGCGCGCAGACCCTGGTATCCATGCCGTGACACGCACGCGCCGCCACGCCGCAGAATCTGGATCAAAGAGCCTGGCAAGGCTCTCCGCAACCGCCGCGTTTTACGGCCTGCGTCACGGCATGGATCCTCGGGTCTTCGCCGCGTCGCTTCGCTCCTTGCTCCGCCCGTGGATGACGAACGAACGTGAGGCGTCAATGCGCCTCGTCCCAGTTGTTCGCCGCTCGCGCGTCGACATGCAGCGGCACCGACATCGAGACCGCCGGCATCGGCGCGTTTTCCATGACGCGGCGCACGACGGGGATTGTCGCCTCGACCTCCGCTTCGACTGTCTCGAAGATCAGCTCGTCATGCACCTGCAACAGCATGCGGGCGGAGAGCTTCGCCTTCTCCAGCGCTTCTTCCATATGGACCATGGCGCGGCGGATGATGTCGGCGGCGGTGCCTTGGAGTCTGGCGTTGATTGAGGCGCGCTCGTTGAAGGCGCGCACCGACGGGTTGGAAGCCCTTATCTCCGGATAGTGGATGCGGCGGCCGAAGATCGTCTCGACGAAACCGTTCTCCCGCGCATAGGCCTTGGTCTCCTCGATATAGTCCCGGATGCCGGGAAAACGCTCGAAATAGCGTTTGATGTAGGCGCCCGCCTCCTCGCGCGGGATCGACAGCTGGTTGGCGAGGCCGAAGGCCGAGATGCCGTAGATGATGCCGAAATTGATCGCCTTGGCGCGCCGGCGCACCTCCGAAGGCATGCCTTCGACCGGCACGTTGAACATTTCCGACGCGGTGATGGCATGGATGTCGGCGCCGTCGGCGAAGGCCTGCTTGAGCTGCGGGATTTCGGCGACATGGGCAAGCACGCGGAGCTCGATCTGGCTGTAGTCGGCCGAGACCAGCTTGTGGCCTTTCTCCGCAATAAAGGCGGTCCTGATCTTGCGCCCTTCCGCCGTGCGCACCGGGATGTTCTGCAGATTGGGGTCGGAGGACGACAGGCGCCCGGTGGTGGTCGCTGCCAGCGCATAGGAAGTGTGGACGCGGTTGGTGCCGGGGTTGATGAAACCGGGCAGCGCGTCGGTATAGGTCGATTTCAGCTTGGTGAGCTGGCGCCAGTCGACGATCTTGCGCGGCAGCTCGTGGCCCTCGGCGGCGAG
This sequence comes from Mesorhizobium sp. B2-6-2, assembly GCF_006440615.1. Taxonomy (NCBI): domain Bacteria; kingdom Pseudomonadati; phylum Pseudomonadota; class Alphaproteobacteria; order Hyphomicrobiales; family Phyllobacteriaceae; genus Mesorhizobium; species Mesorhizobium sp. B2-6-2. The sequence continues at coordinate 24,548 of NZ_VFUG01000002.1, forward strand.
ATCTTCCAAAAGCTGTGCCGAGGTCGACCATTGACCGGTCTTGGTCTTCGAGCCGCCCGGCAGGCCCATCTTGCCGAACAATATGTCGCCGAGCTGTTTCGGTGAGCCGATGTTGATGCGCTCGCCGACGATCCCGTAGATCTCTTCCTCGACGCGAGCCGCGCCCTGCGCCAATTCGCCGGAGAGCCGCGACAGGATCTGGCGGTCGACCGAGATGCCGCGCTGCTCCATGCGGGCGAGCACCGGCACCAGCGGCCGCTCCAGACGCTCATAGACGGAAACGAGGCCCTTGGCGGCCAGTCTCGGCTTCAGCACCTGCCAGAGCTGGAGCGCCAGGTCGGCCTGCTCGCCGGCATAGGCGGTCGCGCGTTCGATATCGACCTGATCGAAGCCGATGGCGCTCTTACCCGAGCCGGCGAGTTCCTTCTTCGAGGCCGGCGCGTGGCCGAGCCACTTCTCCGATAGCGAGACGAGGTCGTGACCGCCGGATGTGCCCGCGTCGAGCACGTAGGAGATCAGCATCGTGTCGTCGAACGGGCCGACCTCGATGCCGTGCCGGCTCATCACGACGATGTCGTATTTCATATCCTGGACGATCTTGAGGACCGATCGGTCCTCAAGCAGCGGCTTCAGCAGCGCCAGCGCCTTGCGGACCGGGATCTGGTTCTCCAGCATGCCGCCGCCGAGCAGGTCGCCATTGCCGCTCTTGTGGGCGAGCGGCACATAGACGGCGCGGCCAGGCGCGAGCGCCATGGAAAGGCCGATCAGGTCCGCCCGCATCGGGTCGGACGAGCTGGTCTCGGCGTCGAACGCAAGGACACCGGCCTCGCGGGCTTCGGCTATCCAGGCCTCGAGCGCTGCCGCGTCGCGAATGGGCGCATAGGCCGAAGGGTCGATCTTGCGAGCGGCCGCCTGCTCCAGCCGCAGGGCAGAGAGGAGCGATGGGGTGTCGCCTTGCGGCGGCGCGTCCTCGCCCCTGACCGGCGCAGCCGGTTTTAAAGCATCGTTCGGCGCGGCCGCCGGCCTTGGCACCGGCGGTGCGCCGGCGCCGACATCGGGGCCATGCGCGGTATCGGCGCGCTCGATTGTGACGGCGGTGGCCTGGACGTCGCCAACGTCCGTTGCGGTCGCTTCGGCGACGCGTCGGGTCAGCGTGGTGAACTCCATCGTCTTCAGGAAGCCGATCAGCTTCGGGCCATCCGGCGCATGCAGGACAAGGTCGTCCAATCCTTCCCTTAGCGGTACGTCGTTCTTCAACGTCACCAACTCGCGCGAGATGCGCGCCTTGTCGGCATTGGCGATGATGGTCTCGCGGCGCTTGTCCTGCTTGATCTCGGAAGCGCGCGCCAGCAGCCCGTCAAGGTCGCCGAACTGTTCGAGCAATTGCGCCGCGGTTTTCGGGCCAATGCCGGGCACGCCCGGGACGTTGTCGACCGAGTCGCCGGTCAGCGCCTGCAGGTCGATCATCTTTTCGGGCGGCACGCCCCATTTCTCGATCACCTCGGGAATGCCGATCTGGCGATCCTTCATCGGGTCGTACATGCCGACGGTCGGACCGACCAGCTGCATCAGATCCTTGTCGGAGGAGATGATGGTGGTATCGGCGCCGGCTTCGCAAGCCAGCCGGCAATAAGTCGCGATGATATCGTCGGCCTCAAAACCCTCCGTCTCTATGCAAGGGACATTGAAGGCCGCGGTCGCCTGGCGGATCAGGCCGAATTGCGGGATCAGGTCTTCCGGCGGCGCGGAGCGGTTGGCCTTGTATTCGGGGTAGAGATCGCTGCGGAAGGTTTTCGACGAATAGTCGAAGATGACGGCGAAATGCGTCGGCACCACGCCGACATCGGTGTTGCGGGCGTCCTGCATCAGCTTCCACACCATGTTGCAGAAGCCGAGCACGGCGCTGGTCGGCAGGCCGTCGGATTTGCGGTTGAGCGGCGGCAGCGCGTGATAGGCGCGGAAAATGTAGCCGGAGCCGTCGACGAGGAAGAGGTGATCGCCTTTTTTCATGCCGGCAGGGATAGCGCGGCCCGGCTTCGCGGTCCATGGCTAAGGCTGTGGAACCCACCGGTTCGGGCAACACCCCTGACACATCCTGTCCGGTTGGAAATTTGCCGCTCACGGGCATGTTACAAAAGTGTAATTTTCGTGCCCTTGAATCGCCATGTTCACGGACCCAAATACACGTCATCGGCAGTTTTTCGCCGAAGTCCGGAGTAAGGCCCGTCCCCCGCCTATCCCGGGCAATTGCGGCAGCCTATCCCCCCTCTCCGGGCTGCCGCATCGTTTCGAGTAAAGACCGCCGTGGTTCCCCCTCCACCACGGCGGTTCTTTTTTGCCTTCAGGCAAGCCTTTCCCGCTTGGTCCAATGATCGCGGGCTTTTCGTTTTCGGCATGGCCCTTTAGGGTCTGCCCAAATCGAAAGGCAAAGCGCATGTCCAGAATCTCCCCCGTCCTCGACCGTCTCGACCAGAATCTCGACCAGAGCCTGGAGCGGCTGTTCGGCCTGCTCGGCATCAGGTCGATCTCCACCGATCCGGCCTTTGCCGCCGATTGCCGCACGGGTGCCGAATGGCTGGTCGCCGAGCTCAAGCTGATCGGCTTCGACGCCAGTATGCGCGATACGCCCGGACATCCGATGGTGGTGGCGCATCACGAGGGACCGGAGGGCGCGCCGCATGTGCTGTTCTACGGCCACTACGACGTCCAGCCGGTCGATCCGATCGAATTGTGGGAAACCGATCCGTTCGCGCCGTCGGTCAAGGAGCTCGAGCCCGGCCGCAAGGTGATCACCGGGCGCGGCTCGGCCGACGACAAGGGGCAGTTGATGACCTTCGTCGAGGCCTGCCGCGCGTGGAAGCAGGTGCATGGCAACCTGCCCTGCCGCGTCACCATCCTGTTCGAGGGCGAGGAGGAATCCGGCTCGCCGTCGCTGAAGCCGTTCCTGGAAGCCAACGCCGCCGAGCTGAAGGCGGATTTCGCGCTGGTCTGCGACACCAGCATGTGGAACCGCGAGACGCCGTCGATCTGCGTGTCGCTGCGCGGCATGGTCGGCGAGGAGGTCACCGTCAAGGCGGCCAACCGCGACCTGCATTCGGGCCTCTATGGCGGTCCCGCCGCCAATCCGATCCGGATCCTGGCCAAGGTGCTGGCCGATATTCACGACAAGGACGGCCACATCACCATTCCAGGCTTCTATGACGGCGTCGAGGAGACGCCTTCGCAGGTGCTGAAATCCTGGGAGGGACTTGGCGAGACGGCCGAGACCTTCCTCGGACCAGTCGGCCTCTCCATTCCGGCCGGCGAGAAGGGGCGCTCGCTGCTCGAGCTCACCTGGGCGCGGCCGACGGCCGAATTTAACGGCATCATCGGCGGTTATACCGGCAAGGGTTTCAAGACGGTGATCTCGGCGCAAGCGTCGGCGAAAGTGTCGTTCCGGCTAGTGCACAAGCAGGATCCGAAGAAGATCCGCGCCGCCTTCCAGGCCTTCGTGCGCGAGCGCATCCCGGCCGATTGCTCGGTCGAATTCCACCCGCATGGCGGCTCGCCGGCGATCCAGCTTTCCTACGATTCGCCGTTCCTGGCCAAGGCCAAGGATGCGCTGTCCGACGAATGGGAGAAGCAGGCGGTCACCACCGGCGGTGGCGGCTCCATTCCCGTGGTCGGCGATTTCCAGACCTATCTCGGCATGGAATCGCTGCTGGTCGGCTTCGGCCTCGACGACGACCGCATTCATTCGCCGAACGAGAAGTATGAGCTGACCTCGTTCCACAAGGGGCAGCGGTCCTGGGCGCGCATTCTCGACGCGCTGACCCGCTGAGCGAAAATCACGAAAGCCTTGAGATTCAACTTTCTGTTGATTTTTCTCCGGATCGCGGCGAGGACGAATTAGCTAGCGCGAAGTGCTGCGGCGTTGCGAGGATGCGCAACGCGCGCAGGCGCGACCCGGAGAAGAGAATGACCGATATCCGTTTCCACAAAAACGATCTGCCCGACCTGTCGCGATACAATGTCGGGGCGGTGGCCATCGACACGGAAACGCTGGGGCTCAACCCGCATCGCGACCGGCTCTGCGTGGTGCAGATTTCGCCCGGCGACGGCAGCGCCGATGTCATCCAGATCGCACCAGGCCAGAAGGAGGCGCCGAACCTCGCCAGCCTGTTGCGAAACAACACGATCACCAAGCTGTTTCACTACGGCCGCTTCGACATCGCCGTGCTCTACCATGCCTTCGGCGTGATGGCCGAGCCGGTGTTCTGCACCAAGATCGCCTCGCGGCTCACCCGCACCTATACCGACCGCCACGGGCTGAAGGATCTCTGCGGCGAACTGCTCGGCATCGGCCTGTCCAAGGTGCAGCAATCCTCCGACTGGGCGGCCGAAATGCTCTCGCCCGAACAGCTCGAATATGCCGCCTCGGACGTGCTCTACCTGCACAGGCTGCGCGAGGTGCTGGGCGCGCGCCTGGCGCGCGAGAACCGCACCAAGGAGGCGGACGCCTGCTTCCGTTTCCTGCCGACGCGCGCCAAGCTCGACCTTATGGGCTGGGCTGAGGAAGATATTTTCGCGCATAGTTGAGGGACGAAGGTCCGTCGACCCAGCCCGTGGAGAAGTGAAATGGCAGAGCGCAGACCGATAGAAAGCGCGCCGAAGGACGGCTCCAAAGTAACGATCATGTGGAAGGACCGCGACGGCGTCGTCAACGAATCCGTCGGGCAATATCGCGACGGCGGCTGGTGGGTCTACACCGACAGCGACACGCAGAAGAAGGTCGATCCGACGAGCTGGCGGCCGGCATCCGATCATGGGAACGACGAGCAGTAGGCGATCCTGGCCCGACAATTTCAAAGCGGGCACGAGGCTCGGCCGCAACAAGGGGGGCGCAATGAGGCAGAACACGCTCTATCTCGTCATCGGTGCGCTGGTCGCGGTTGTCATCGCGCTCGGCATCTATGTCTATCGCGAGCAGACCAGGCCAAAAGGCGTCGAGCTCAAGATCGACGACAAGGGCATTTCGATCCAGCAGAATTGACCATGGTGGCCAGCCGGGAGACCGGCGCCGTGAGGGGCTAGACCGGCTTTGCGAGACGACATTGCGCCGGGGGGATTTCGGCCGGAGATACAGGGGCTGCGCGGGCTTGCCGTCGCCTTTGTGGTGATTTTCCACATCTGGCCGGCAGCGCTTCCCGGCGGCTATGTCGGGGTCGACATCTTCTTCGTCATCTCCGGCTTCCTGATCACCGGCCTGCTCACCCGCATGGCGCTCAGCGAGGACGGCATCTCGCTGGCCGGCTTTTACACGCGCCGGGTCAGGCGGCTGCTGCCGGCGGCGATCGTCGCCCTCTTGGTCACGCTCGCAGGAACGCTGCTGTTCGTGTCGGACGCATGGTGGGAAGAAACCGCCAGACAGGTGATCGCAAGCGCGCTCTACATGCAGAACTGGCGGCTTGCCGAACAGGCCGTGGATTATCTCGGTGCCGAGGACGCGCCGAGCCCCGTGCAGCATTTCTGGTCGCTGTCGATCGAGGAGCAGTTCTATATCGCCTGGCCGCTGCTTATGATGGCGGCGCTGTGGTGCGCCAGGCGTCGCGGACATTCGCCGATGCAGACGCTCGTCTTCGTGCTCGGCGTGGTCATGGCGGGCTCGCTCGCGGCTTCCGTCGCTCTCACCCGATCCGATCCGGCTTGGGCCTATTTCGTCAGCCATACGCGGGTCTGGGAGCTGGCCCTCGGTGGGCTGCTGGCGCTCATCCCCGACCGCTTCCGGCCAAACGGCCGCGTGCGGACAGCGATGGCTGTCGCCGGCATCTTGGCGGCGCTCGCATCGGCGATGCTGTTTTCAAGGTCGACCGATTTTCCGGGCTTCAAGGCGCTGCTGCCGACACTTGGCGCGGCATTGATCATTGCGGCCGGCGGCGTACGCATGGGCCGCTTCCGTGGGCTCGACATCGCCATGCTGCGCTATGTCGGCGATCGCTCTTATTCGATCTATCTGTGGCATTGGCCGCTGATCATTTTTTACGTCGCGCAGCGCGGCGCGATCAATCTTGCCGATGGTCTTCTGCTGATCGCCGCCACCCTGGTGGTTTCCGAACTCTCCTACCGCTTCGTCGAACAGCCCTATCGCCATTCGCGCTCGTCCCTGGCATGGCGGCCGCTGATCGACGGCACTGTGGCGGTGGGGTTGTGCGTGGCGGTGGCCGGCGGACTCGTCCATGCGATCGACCGGCAGCCCATCGATACCGGCCTGATTGGAACGCCGAATTATCCGGGACCTGCTGCCTTGCAGGCGAACGCTGCCGTTCCCGACGGTGTCAAGCCATTGCCGCCCTTGAGCAAGATCGGCAGCGATGTGCCCATCATCTACACGATGAAATGTCACCAGGAGCAGAAGGGAACTGACGCGACCGGTTGCCTGCTCGGCGACCCGGCGGGGACGAGAACCATCGTCGTGATGGGCGATTCCCACGCGGCGCAATGGGTGCCGGCAGTCGACAAAATCGCCAAGGACAGAAATTGGAGGCTCGTCACCTTCACCAAGGCGGCATGCCCGGTAACCCGGGTCACCATCCTTGACGACGCCAAGCCGTACGAGCAATGCGCGCTGTGGCGGGAGAAAGTTCTCGCCGAAATCGCCAAATTGAAGCCCGATTTCGTGATCACCAGCCAGAGCAACTATACCAGCGTTACCCAAGGTGCGATGATTGAGGGATTGCGCAGCGTCTGGGGCGAGCTCACAAATCAGGGCGTGCGCGTCATCGCCATCCGCAACACACCTTTCAGCCTGTTCGACCCGCGCACCTGCCTGGGCACGGACCCGGCCAAATGCATCAATCCGCGCGCCGAGGTCGAACGGCAAAACATCTACGCGCTCGCCGCCCGGTCCGTGGCCGGGGTGACATTGGTCGACATGAACGATGCGCTATGCAGCGAGGAGAGCTGCCCGGCGGTGGTCGGCAACATCGTCGTGCTGCGCGACAACCATCATCTCACGGCAACCTACGCGCTGGCGCTGGCGCCTTATCTGGCAAAGGCAGCGGGACTTTGAGCAACCGTCCGCCCGCGATGATACGGCGTCCCGCAGGCGATCGATTCGACAGCGAAGGATGGTGCGATGCCGTTGGATTTAGAAAATCCTAAGGGTTTTCACAAGGCTGCATAAACCCTGCTTTAACCCGCCCTTAAATCGCCGCATCTAGTCTTCAACCCGAACGCCATCGGCACCCGGGGGCAAGCTAGCAAGAGCGCATGGCGAACCGCAGAGACAGTCGCATCGAACCGAGCTTCGAGGAGGCGCCGCGCGCGAAATCCTCCGAAGGCTTTTCGGTGAGCGAGGAGGATCGCGTCGTGCCGCGCACCCGTAAATCCACAGCAAAAGGCAAATCCGCCAAGGCGAAAATCTCACGCCGCGGGCGGGGCGGAAGCCGGCGGGGCTTGCTCGGCATCGCCACCCGCCTGGTCTACTGGTGCTTCGTGCTCTGTATCTGGGGCGGCATCGCTGCGGCCGGCATCGTCGTCTATTACGGCGCCAAGATGCCGGCGGCGACCACCTGGTCGATCCCCGACCGCGCGCCCAACATCAAGATCGTCTCGGTCGATGGCGGGCTGATCGCCAATCGCGGCATGTCGGGCGGCGAGGCCGTCGGCCTGCACGAAATGTCGCCTTACATCCCGCAAGCCGTCGTCGCCATCGAGGACCGCCGCTTCTATTCGCATTTCGGCATCGATCCGATCGGGCTTTCCCGCGCCATGGTCACCAATGTTCTCGGCGGCCATTTCTCCCAGGGCGGCTCGACGCTGACGCAGCAGCTGGCCAAGAACCTGTTCCTGACGCCGGACCGCACGCTGGAACGCAAGGTGCAGGAAGTGCTTCTGGCGCTGTGGCTGGAGCACAAGCACAGCAAGGACCAGATCCTCGAAATGTACCTCAACCGGGTTTATTTCGGATCCGGAGCCTATGGCGTGGAAGCGGCTTCGCGGCGCTATTTCGGCAAGAGCGCGCGCGACGTGAGCCTTTCCGAGGCAGCACTGCTGGCGGGCCTGCTCAAGGCACCGTCCAAGCTTTCGCCGGCGCGCGACCCGAAGGCGGCCGAGGAGCGGGCGCAGCTCGTGCTCGCGGCCATGCGCGCGGAAGGCAAGATCAGCGACAAGGAATACAAGGTGGCGCTGAGCGCGCCGGCGACGCGCGCGCCGTCCTACTGGACCGGCTCCGAGAACTATGTCGCCGACACGGTGATGGAGGAGCTTCCCGATCTCATCGGCGACGTGCGCGGCGACATCATCGTCGACACCACTGTCGACTTGACCCTGCAGAAGCTTGCCGAACAATCGATCCGCCGGCTGATCGACGAAAGCGGCAAGAAGCTCAACGTCACGCAGGGCGCGCTGGTGTCGATCGACGATTCCGGCGCGGTGCGCGCCATGGTCGGCGGCTATGATTATTCGACCAGCCAGTTCGACCGCGCCTCGGAAGCGCGCCGGCAGCCAGGCTCGGCCTTCAAGCCATTTGTCTACATGGCGGCGCTGGAGGCCGGCCGCACGCCGGACAGCGTGCGCAACGACGCGCCGATCAAGATCGGCAAATGGACGCCGGACAATTACGGCGGCAAATATTACGGCAAGGTGACGCTGGCGACGGCGCTGGCCAAGTCGCTGAATTCGGTGGCGGCGCAGCTCACCATGGAAGTCGGGCCCGACGCGGTGGTGGAAGCAGCGCATCGCATGGGCATCCAGTCCGACCTGCAGGCCAACACCTCGATCGCGCTCGGCACCTCGGAGGTGACGCCGCTGGAGCTGACTTCCGCCTATGTCCCGTTCGCCAATGGCGGCTACAAGCCGGACGTCCATTTCATCCGCCGCATCACCACCGGCGAGGGCAAGGTGCTTTACGAGAACAGCGGCGGCAGCGCGCCGCGCGTCATCAAGGCCGATGTCGTCGGCATGATGAATTCGATGATGACCGGCACGGTCGAGATCGGCACCGCCAAGAAGGCGGCCTTCAACTGGCCGTCGGCCGGCAAGACCGGCACCAGCCAGAACTCGCGCGACGCCTGGTTCGTCGGCTACACCGCCAATCTCACGACGGGCGTGTGGTTCGGCAATGACGACGGCAGCCCGATGAAGAAGGTCACCGGCGGCGCCCTGCCGGCGCAGGCTTGGCACGAATTCATGGTGGCCGCACATGAGGGCGTGCCGGTGCGGCCGCTGCCCGGCACCTGGAAGTCGACGCCGTCCGACACGATCGTGCCGGACGAGACCCCGTCGGCGGACGCCTCGCAGCCGCCGGCTGCGCCGCCCGCGGCTGTCGGCCAGTCACAGCCTGCTGCTCCATCACAGCCTGTCGCCCAGGCGCCCGCGCGTCCGGTGCGGACCACGCGACCCGCCGAGACCGTCGATGCCGCCGGCTTCGGCATGCCGAGCGACAGCGGCGAAACCGCCTCGATCAAGCATCCGGTGCCGCCCGGCAATGTCGGCGGCCCGACGAAAAAGCGACAGACTTCGATCCTCGATATTCTGGGCGGCGGTTAGAGCGGCAACTTCACCTCTCGTAATGGCAAGCGCCTTCGGCTACATGTCCGGCCGGAGACAAAACCATGGCCGAGACTGACAGCAGAAAAACCATTGTGCTCACCGGCGCCAGCCGCGGTATCGGCCATGCAACGGTGAAGCGCTTTTCGCGCGAGGGCTGGCGCGTCATCACCTGCTCGCGGCAGGCCTTTGCCGAGGATTGCCCGTGGCCGGCCGGCCCCGAGGACCACATCAAAGTCGACCTCGCCGACCAGGAAGATGTCGGCATCGCCGTTTCGGAAATCCGTCACCGGCTGGAGGCGCATGGCGGGCAGCTGCACGCCCTGGTCAACAATGCCGGCATCTCGCCGAAGCTGAAAGACGGCAGGCGCATGGACTCGATCGAGACGCCGATGCATGTCTGGCGCGACGTGTTCCAGGTCAATTTCTTCGCGCCGATCATGCTGGCAAGAGGGCTGTTCAAGGAGCTCGCCGCCGCCAAAGGCTCGATTGTCAATGTCACCTCGATCGCCGGCACCCGTGTGCATCCTTTCGCCGGCACGGCCTATGCGACGTCGAAAGCGGCGCTTGGCTCGCTAACGCGCGAGATGGCGCATGATTTCGGCCCGCACGGCATCCGCGTCAACGCCATCGCGCCGGGCGAGATCGACACCGCGATCCTGTCGCCCGGCACCGACAGAATAGTCGAGACGATCCCGCTGAGACGGCTGGGCGCCACCTCGGAAGTTGCCGACATCATCTTCTTCCTGTGCTCGGGCCAGGCGTCCTACGTCACCGGCTCGGAGATCCACATCAATGGCGGCCAGCACGTTTGATGGCTGACTTCAGGTCATGGTGACAACGGCCTTGCCGCTGAAGCTGCGCTGCCGTAGCGCGTCCAGGGCCCGGCCGATGTCCGCCCACGGCACCGTCATGGCCACGCGGGTCTCCAGCCGGTCGGCCGCGACAAGATCGAGCAGCGCGGCGATGTCGGCGCCGATGGCTGAACCGGACGTGTAATAGGCGAAGGTCTGTAGCCGCGCGCCTTCGTGGCCGGGAACGAATTGGCGGAATCCGATAGGCGTGAGCTCGCCGCTGCTCGAACCGAACATGACGATGGTCCCGCCGGGCGCAATGCGTTCGATCGCATCGGCGAGGCTTTTGCCGCCAACCGACTCGGTGATCAGCGAAAAGGGTCCCTCGGCCAGTTCGATCGACTCGACGAGCTGCCCGGCGCCCAGATCGCGAAGATCATCGTGGTGCCGGGCCGAAGCGACCGCTGTCACTGAAGCGCCTTGCTCGCTGGCGATCTGGACCTGGAAGCGGCCGACCGCGCCGCTCGCGCCGGTGATCAGGACCTGCTGTCCAGCGAGATTGCCACCATGGCGCAAGGTCCTCAGCGCCGTCGTGCCCGCCACGGGAAGCGTGGCTGCGGCGGCGAAGCTGACTGCGTCCGGCACGACGGCAAGACGATCGGTCGGAACGGCCACCCGTTCAGCCCAGCCGGCCTGGTCGACCAAGGCGGCAACGCGCGTGCCCGCGGTCGGGCCTGAGCCATCGGCCGCCGCGCGCTCGACAATGCCGACGATGTCCTGGCCAGGTATCCATCCGTCGGGTCGTATGCCGAGCAGGCGCAGCTCGCCACGATTCAACGATGTTGCATGAACGGCCACCAATGCTTCATTTCCATTGCAGTTTGGCTGATCGACCTCGGCGAGCTTCAGCCGGTCGGGGCTGTCGGAAGAAATGGCGAGAGCGAGCATGGCCCCTCCTTTTGAAATTGGCGTTTGGAATTGGCTGGAGCCTATCGACTTCCGTGGTCGAAGAATTTAGAGATAAAGCCAGATGATCGCTGAAAGCAGTCAAGAATGAGACAGCCGCTTCGCTGGCCCTGGCTGGATTTCGACGTCGACGACGTGGCCGCGCCGGCGATGGCTGTTGGCGTCGATGTCACCGAGACCAGGGCCGAGGCGCGTGAGCATTGGCATCGCAAGGGGCAGCTCGTCGTCGCGCTCGGCGGCGGCGTTATCTGCCGCGTTCCGAGCGGGCTTTGGATGGTGCCGCCGCATTGCGGGGTGTGGGTGCCGAGCCGCATGGAACACAGCAACATCGCGACGGCGAACGCGCGGATTTTCTTCGTCTATATCGAGCCCGGCGCCGCCGACCTGCCGGACCGGTGCTGCACGCTTTTGATCTCGCCTCTGCTGCGCGAGCTGATCATCGAACTGTCGGAGTGCGCGCCGGACGATGCGCGCGGCAATTTCCTGGGAAGCGTGCTGCTCGCGGAACTGCCGCGTATGCCTGTCCAGCAATTGCATTTGCCGATCTCGGCCGAGCCGCGGCTGCGTCGGATCGCCGAAGCATTGGCCGACGACCCCGCCGATCGCAGCACGCTGGCGGAGTGGGCGGACCGCGTGGCGCTCAGCGAGAGCAGCCTGGCACGCCTCGTCGTGAAGGAGACTGGCTTAAGTTTCGGGCGCTGGCGCCAGCAGCTGCAGCTGATCGTCGCGCTCAGGGAGCTGTCTTCCGGCGCCAGCGTGCAGCAGGTGTCGGGCGATCTCGGTTATGAATCCGTGACCGCCTTCATCACCATGTTCAAGAAGGCGCTGGGCAAGCCGCCGGCGAAATATCTCAGCGATATCGCGCAGAATGGTGGTTCCGCGTTCCTGGCCTGACATCGATCAAGCGGGCTGCGGGTTGATCTCCATGGCAGGCCCGGCCCGATCGACGGTCTTGCCGGTCACCACCTCGACGATCCCTCGGGCGATCTCGCGCTCGCCCATGGTCACGATGCCGGGCCCAGCCCTTTGAGGTGCTCGACCTCGGCGTCGAAATGAGCGCGGGCGACGTCGATCCCCGGATTGGCCGCGCGGGGAGGCGGCTTCGGGACGCTGTCTTGCCCCAAGCCGCTTTCCTTTCGCCGCTTCATGCCGCCTGGAGCAGGTTCTCGATGTCGGGAATCGTATGGTTGGTGAGCGTCTTGGGGATTTCCGCCTGCACCTTCTCGCAAACCTCCTTGTGCAGTTTCTGGCGCATCTCGCCAAGCACCTGCGGCGGCGCGATCAGCACGACCGCGTCGAACGCGCCCCGATGCGCCAGCTTGTAGAGCCGGTCGGCAATGTCGACGGCGAAGCGTTCCTTGCCGAGACGGTGCCAGTCGGTCTCCTCAATGGCGCTGCGAGGTCCCTCGTTGCTGTACCGGCCCGGCTTTCCGCTGCCTTGCTCGCGCGTGGCGGGATTGTCCTGCTCCATCTCCTGCACCACTTCCAGGTTCGGGAACTTGCTGTCGCCCCGGTTGCGCAGGAAGAGCGCCTTTTCGCCATCGGCCACGATGACCCACAGTCCGTGTTTCAGCTTGATGCTCATGGCGTTCCTCCTTGCCTGCTGCTTGCCGATAGATGGAGCTTGGGATCGGCAAATGGATTGCTAGGCAAACGAGCCGCGAGGCATGATTGTTCCGATCCGGCGATGGCGTCTCGATCGCTTCCGGCAGACACGGTCGAGCGCCGATCCCGCAGGGTCGGCTTTAATCTAGTAACTTAGTAGAATTTAGAATAAACCGTTTTGCGGCTTTCCTCGTCGGGCGCTAAAAATTACGACGGATCAAGGCGGTTTCTTATGCCGCTCTGGTCGTCTCAGCCTCAAAGTAGAAATTTTTTCTCTTGGCCTTCGCGGTTGCGAAAAAGCGATTGCCTGCCGTTCGGCGGCGCGCGAGTGCTTGCCTTCTGATTTTGGGCGTGGCCGCGTAAAACTGCCAAACTGTTTCAGTATTGCTCATCGCCATGTCGCCAGCCAACACCAAGCTCAATGCTTTTCCCGTCTTCATGCGGGTCGACGGCGAAGCCGTAGCCATCGTCGGCAATGGCGAGGAGGCGCTCGCCAAGGCGCGGCTGCTTTCGCAATCGAGCGCGGTGTTGCGCATCGTTGCCGACGATGCCAGCGACGGCTTGCTGGATTTCATCGCGTCGGCCGGCGCCGTTCACATCAACGCCGCCTATGAGGCCGCGCATCTGCAAGGTGCCGCCCTGGTGTTCGCCGCCAGCGGCGACGAGGCGCTCGATCGCCGCGTCGTCGAGGACGCGCGGCGGCTGGGCATTGCCGTCAACGCCGTGGATCGTCCAGAGCTGTGCGATTTCTTCACGCCCGCATTGGTCAACCGGGCGCCGGTGGCGATCGCCATCGGCACAGAGGGCGCCGGACCGGTTCTGGCGCAGATGCTGCGCGGGCGCATCGACCGCATGCTGTCGCCGTCGCTCGGCCGGCTGGCGGCACTTGCCGCGTCCTTCCGCGCCGCCGCCGAGACGCTGCCGAAGGGCAATCGCCGCCGCCGCTTCTGGAGCGATTTCTTCGCCGGCGCGCCGGCCAAGGCCATCGAAGCAGGCGACCTCGCCGAGGCGCACGGCGCGGCGCTCGACCTCTTGGCCCAGGATGGTCCGGTCGAGGGACATATCGCGCTGGTCGGCGCCGGTCCGGGTGCCGAGGACCTTTTGACCTTGCGCGCGCATCGCCTGCTGTTGGAGGCCGATGCCATCGTCTATGACGCGCTGGTGCCGGAAGCGATCGTCGCCATGAGTCGCCGCGACGCCGAGCGCCTGCCGGTGGGAAAACGCAAGGGCTGCCATTCCAAGAGCCAGGAAGAGATCAACGCGCTGCTCATCGAGCTTGGCCGCGCCGGCAAGCGCGTGGTGCGGCTGAAGTCCGGCGATCCGCTGGTGTTCGGACGCGCCGGCGAGGAAATGGCGGCGCTGCGCGAGGCCGGGATCGCCTATGAGGTGGTTCCGGGCGTCACTGCTGCCTTCGCCGCCGCCGCCGATTTCGAGCTGCCGCTGACGCTGCGCGGCGTTTCGTCCTCGATGGTGTTCACCACCGGCCACGACCTCAAGGGCAATTCGCTGCCCGACTGGGCCAAGCTTGCCATCGCGGGCGCGACGGTCGCCGTCTATATGGGCCGTTCGGTTGCTGCCGAAGTCGCCGGCCGGCTGATCGAAGCGGGACTGTCGCCGGACACGGCGGTCGCCGTCGTCGAGAATGCCAGCCTCGGCAACCGACGCCGTTTCCACAGCACGCTTGCCGACCTGCCGTCGCTGGAGGAGCGCGCCGATCTCACCGGACCGGTGATGACGATCATCGGCGACGCCGTCGCCGGCGCCAATTTTGAACAATCCGAGCCGCTCGCGGCACATAAGCATGAAGGCGCGGCTTCAGCCGTGGCCGAAGGAGTCCGGCAATGAAGGTTCTCACCGCGAACAGGCTCTCCGACGGCATCGCCGTCTGGTACGCCGACGGCGGCTGGGCGGAGACGGTCGGTCACGCCGATATCGCGCATGACAAGACGGCGGAGGACCGGCTGGAAGCGATCGGCGCCGCGGCCGGCGCCAACAATGAGGTGGTCGACGTCAACCTGATCGACGTCACGATGGTCGATGGTCTGGTCAAACCGGTGCGGCTGCGCGAAAAGATCCGCGCCGCCGGCCCGACCATCCGCACCGATCTCGGCAAGCAGGCGAGCCCGCAACCGGCACGGGCGGCTTAACCAACGAAAGCAGCGGGCGGACGCGCCCTGAAAGACGAAGCATGTACCGTTACGACGAGTTCGATCAGGATTTCGTTCACGCCCGTGTCGCCGAGTTCAGCGACCAGGTGCAGCGCCGGCTTGCCGGCGAGATCACCGAGGACCAGTTCCGGCCGCTCAGGCTGATGAACGGCGTCTATCTGCAGCTGCACGCCTATATGCTGCGCATCGCCGTGCCCTACGGCACGCTGAACAGCAGGCAATTGCGCATGCTCGGCCACATCGCGCGCAAGTACGACAAGGGCTACGGCCATTTCACCACGCGCCAGAACATCCAGTTCAACTGGCCGGCGCTGTCCGACATACCGGCGATCCTCGCCGATCTGGCGAGCGTCGAGATGCACGCCATCCAGACCAGCGGCAACTGCATCCGCAACGTCACCGCCGACCATTTCGCCGGAGCCGCCGCCGACGAGGTCGCCGATCCGCGCCCCTATGCGGAAATCCTGCGCCAATGGTCGTCGGTGCATCCCGAGTTCTCGTACCTGCCGCGCAAGTTCAAGATCGCGGTGACCGGCGCCGAGCGCGACCGCGCCGCCATCCAGACGCATGACATCGGCCTGCATCTGAAAAAGAACGCGGCCGGCGAGCTGGGTTTCGCCGTTTATATAGGCGGCGGCCAAGGCCGTACGCCGATGGTGGCGAGAAAGATCCGCGACTTCCTGCCGGAAGCGGAGTTGCTGTCCTACTGCACGGCCATCCTGCGCGTTTACAACCTCTATGGCCGTCGCGACAACAAGTTCAAGGCGCGCATCAAGATCCTGGTGCACGAGACCGGCGTGGAGGAGATCACCCGGCAGGTCGAGGCCGAGTGGCAGGCGCTGAAGGACGCCGAGCTCAAGCTGCCGGAAGCCGATATCCAGGCGATCAACGCCTATTTCGCGCCGCCGGCGCTGGTTTCCCGGCCGGAAGGCGATGATGCGGTGAAACAGGCCAGGCTCGATTCCAAGAGCTTTTCGGAATGGCTCGACCAGAATGTCGTGACGCATCGCCATCCCGACTATGCGGCGGTGACCATCTCGCTCAAGGGCATCGGCGAGGTGCCCGGCGACGCAACGGACAGCCAGATGGAAGCGGTTGCCGACATCGCCGAGAAATACGCCTTCGACGAATTGCGGGTCAGCCACGAACAGAACCTGATCCTGCCGCATGTAGCGCGCGCCGACCTCAAGGCCGTCTACGACGCGCTGGTCGAGATCGGCCTGGCGACAGCCAATTCCAATCTGATCAGCGACATAATCTCCTGCCCGGGCCTCGATTATTGCGCGCTGGCCACGGCGCGCTCGATTCCGGTGGCGCAGGAAATCTCGCGCCGCTTCGCCTCGCTGGAGCGGCAGCGCGAAATCGGCGAGCTGAAGCTGAAGATCTCCGGCTGCATCAATGCCTGCGGCCACCACCATGTCGGTCATATCGGCATTCTGGGCGTGGAGAAGAAAGGCACCGAGCTCTATCAGGTGACGCTCGGCGGCTCGGCCGACGAAAACACATCCGTCGGCGAGATCATCGGCCGCGGCTTCTCCTCCGATGAGATCACCGATGCCATCGAGCAGATCGTCGATACCTATCTCGGCCTTCGGCTCAGTCCCGACGAACGTTTCATCGACGCCTACCGCCGTGTCGGTCCCGCGCCGTTCAAGGAGGCGCTCTATGCTGGCGAAACCAAGGCCGCTTGACCGGACGGGCGAAGTCGAGACCGGCGTTGCCGCCGAGGCAGCGGGGCTCGACGCGCTGTTGGGCCATCTGAAGCCGATCGAGATCATCGAACGGTCGGCGCACGAATTCCGCGGCGCGGTCGCCGCGGTGTCTTCCTTCGGCGCGGACTCCGCCGTGCTGCTGCACATGATTTCGGAGATCGACCGCTCGCTGCCGGTCATCTTCCTCGACACCGGCAAGCATTTCGAGGAGACGCTCGGCTATCGCGACGCGCTGGTCGCCGATTTCGGCCTCACCGACATCAGGGTGATCAAGCCGGAAGAGACCGCGCTCCAACGCGTCGACCCGACCGGCAGGCTGCACGAGACCGACACCGATTCCTGCTGCAATGTGCGCAAGGTCGAGCCGCTGGCCCGCGGCGTCGAACCGTTCCGCGCCTGGTTCACCGGGCGCAAGCGCTTCCAGGCTTCGACGCGCACGGCTTTGCCCGTCTTCGAGGCCGTCGGCTCGCGCATCCGCATCAATCCGCTGGCGCATTGGACGACATCGGACCAGGCCGACTATATGCGGGCGCATGCGCTGCGCGAAAATCCGCTGGTCGCCTATGGCTATCTCTCGATCGGCTGCTTCCCCTGCACGCAGCCGGTGCAGCCTGGCGAGGATGCGCGCAGCGGCCGCTGGGCGGGACACGCCAAGACCGAGTGCGGCATTCACCTCTCCGGTTTGGAGAAGTCGCTGACCGACGCCTCGCTTTAGGATACGCCGATATTCAGGTGATGCCGGCCTGCAAATGGCAACTTCCTGTGCTTCCGGCCTTCGCCGACCGAAGCATTCATGATAGTGGCGAGGGAGTAAGATAAGGCTTCGGCCGGCGTAGGCCGGTGCTCACGTACTTCAAGTACGCTCCGCTCCGGTTCTCGGAAGCCACCATTTTCGGCTCGGCCTGACCTGAATCTCGACATATCCTTGGAATCTCTGGAACTTTGGGATTTTTGATGACAGGATCGACGACAGCGGGGACCCGCCTCTGGACCCGTGACGGTTTTCGCGAGGATGAGTGGACCCACGCCGAAAGCGCGGAGGCGCTTGCCGGCAACGGCCGCTTCATCCTGCCTCTGCAGGCTTTTCTCGGGTTGGATGAAAACGTTCGCAAATCAGCCAAGGAGCGCCTCGGCGTCCTGCTGCAGCCCGGCGACGAGCTGGACAAGATAACCGGCCTGCTCGACCAGCTGTCGCTGGTGGCGCTGGCCTTCCCGGCCTTCAATGACGGCCGCTCTTTTTCCAAGGGCGAATTGCTGCGCGCCCGGCATCAATTCAAGGGCGCGGTGCGCGCCACCGGGCAGGTGCTGGTCGACCAGCTGCCGCATATGCTGCGGCTCGGCTTCGATGAGTTCGAGGTCTCCAATCCAGTGCTCTTGAAGCGGCTGGAGGAAGGCCGGACCGGCGGCTTGCCGCTTTACTACCAGCCGGCGGTCGAACCGGAGGCCAAGGGTCCAAAATATTCCTGGCGGCGCAAGCGCCCCAACTGACGCGGCATTTCATACGGCCAATGAAACCGCTGTGGTCCGACCAGCATCACGCATTTTGTTGGTCAGCTCGGTTCAAGATAGGTTTGGAAGGCTCGCGGTGCTGGTCTGGTCAGACCACATTGGCGATTCGGGCTTCCGCTTCGGCTGACCTGCCCTTAGGATAGGGTCATTACTTCGTACCACGAAATAATGGCACTAAGGGAGGAAACGGCATGGCAGGCAAGAAGATATTGATGCTCGTTGGCGAGTTCAGCGAGGAATACGAGATTTTCGTCTTCGAGCAGGCCATGCACGCGGTCGGCCACACCGTCCATGTGGTGTGCCCGGACAAGAAGGCCGGCGACGTGCTCAAGACCTCATTGCACGACTTCGAGGGCCACCAGACCTATACCGAAAAACCCGGTCACGATTACATCCTCAACAAGACCTTCGCCGAGGTGAATCCTGCCGACTATGACGCTGTCTATGCGGCGGGCGGCCGCGGGCCGGAATATATCCGCATCGACAAGCGCGTGCAGGCGCTGGTCAGGCATTTCCATGAAACCGGCAAGCCGATCTTCACCATCTGTCATGGCGTGCAGATCCTGATCGCGGTCGACGGGGTGGTGCGCGGCAAGGAAGTAGCGGCGCTGCATTATTGCGAGCCGGAAGTGACGCTCGCCGGCGGCATCTATATCGATGTCGCGCCGACCGGCGCCCATGTCGACGGCAATCTGGTTTCAGCCAAGGGCTGGCCGGGCCTTGCCGCCTTCATGCGGGAATGCCTGAAGGTGCTCGGCACCGAGATCCGTCACGGCGAAGTGCTGATGCGCGACGACAGAAAGGCGGCCTGAAACTTGTCAGTTGCGGCACGCGGCTATTGACGCCGCGGGTCGTCCGGGTTCTCCGCCTCGGCGCCGTCGAGGCGGTCAAGCAGGTCGGTCAACTGCCGGGGCATTTCCCTTTCCAGGCGAAATACCGGCAAGGTGCGCAGAAAGCGCTTCGTCGCTTCGCTGCCCGCCCGTCGCCTGATATCGTTGGCCAATTCGACGCGCCTATGGCCGTTGTTGCCGTTCATCGTCCCAAAATCCTGTGTCGGTTTCGAAACTCCCGCAGCCGGTTCATGGTTCCGCTAGTAGTGCTCGAGAGCAAGCAAAGCTGCGTGATACGGTAAAGTTTGAATTAATTTGGAACGGCAGCCTGCCACCAGCCGCCTGCGCTTGCCCCTTGATTTTTGGCCTCCAAACCTCGATATCGGGCGCAAATCCAGAGCAATTCGAAATGACGGGAAACGCGATGAGCGACCAGGCAAAAGACGAACGCACGCCCGAAGAGATGGAAGCCGCCGAGGCTTCCGGCGAGCGTGCGGAGGGCGGCGTCGACGGCGACTACGAAGCGCTAGTGCGGCTGCTGAAGGAAAACGAGGAACTGAAGGACCGCGCGCTGCGCACGTCGGCCGAAATGGAGAATTTGCGGCGGCGCACCGCGCGCGACGTCCAGGACGCCCGCGCCTATGCCGTCGCCAATTTCGCGCGCGACATGCTGTCGGTGTCCGACAATCTGCGCCGCGCGCTGGACGCGATTCCCGCCGAGGCGAAGGCCAGCGGCGACGCCGGATTCAAATCGCTGATCGAAGGCGTCGACCTTACTGAGCGCGCCATGCTTTCAGCGCTGGAGCGCCATGGCGTGAAGAGACTCGCGCCCGAAGGCGAGAAGTTCGATCCGAACTTCCACCAGGCGATGTTCGAGATCCCCAATCCGGATGTTCCCGCAGGCACCGTCGTCCAGGTGGTGCAGCCGGGCTACTCGATAGGTGAGCGCGTGCTGCGGCCAGCGATGGTCGGTGTCGCCAAAGGCGGCCCGAAGGCGGCCGCCGCCGAGCCGAAGGTCGAGCCTGGTCCGGTGAACGAGCAGGCCGAGAAAGATGCGTGACGTCTGGTAAATGGTGAATAGTCAATGGTGAATGGGCGTTAGCGCGTGTTAGGCTAGTGCTATTTACCATTCACCATTTCACCATTCACCAATGAATCCCATCGCCTTGCTCGACTATGCCGGCGTCGCCGTCTTCGCGGCGACGGGCGCGCTTGCCGCATCGCGCAAAGAACTCGACATCATCGGCTTTCTGTTCCTGGCCAGCGTCACCGGCATCGGCGGCGGGACGCTGCGCGACGTCATCCTCAATCTGCCGGTGTTCTGGGTCGCCAACAGCGGCTATGTGCTGATCTGCGCCGTCGTCGCGGTGCTGGTCTTCTTCAGCGCCCATCGATTCGAATCCCGCTACAAGCTGCTGCTGTGGCTCGATGCCGTCGGCCTTGCCGCTTTTTCAGTGATGGGCGCGGCCAAGGGGATGGCGATCACCGGTTCGCCCGTCGTGTCGGTCATCACCGGCGTCTTGACGGCGACCTTCGGCGGCATTCTGCGCGACCTGCTTGCCGGCGAGCCATCGGTGCTGCTCAGGCCCGAGATCTATGTCACGGCCGCCCTCGCCGGCGCCGCCATATTCACCCTTGGCGATCTTGCCGGCCTGCCGGCGCTGGCGTCCAGCCTGCTCGGCTTCGCGGGCGCATTCGCGGTGCGCGGCGGAGCGCTTAAATTCGGCTGGTCGTTTCCGGCCTATAAGAGCCGGCCGGGGCGAAGGCCGGAGGATATTCCGTGATGGAGCGAGTGGTGAATAGTGAATAGTGAATAGTGAATAGTGAATAGATCTCGGTGCGGTGAACCAGCCTCGATGGCTACTACCATTCACCATTCACCATTCACCATTCACCGGAATCACGCCGCGAAACGCTGCCCTTCGCCGCCATAGTAGTTGACATAGCGGGCGCCGATCTCCTTGACCGGCATGACGACGAAGACGTCGACGGTCGAGAATTCGTGGTCGATGACGCAGCCGTCGCCGATGCGGGCACCGACGCGCAGGTAGCCCTTGACCAGCGGCGGCATGGCGGCGATCGCCGCCTTGGCGTTCACCGCCTCGATCGGCATCAGGTCCATGGAGCAGTAACGTCCCGGAACCGCGCGAACATCCCAGGCGGAGTTGGTGCGGCAATGATGAGCGAGATAGGTCAGCGCCTCGGCATGCGCCGCCGGCACGATGCCATGGAACGAGGCGCAGCCGGTCATCACGCCGATGTCGTAGTGGTTGATGTAGGCCCAGATGCCTTGCCAGAGCGCCTCGATGGTGCGCTTGGAGCGGTATTCCGGCAGAACGCAGGAACGGCCGAGCTCGAGGAAGCGCTGGCCGGGATGCCGCGCAATCAGCTTGGTGAGCTCGAACTCGCCCTCGGAATAGAAGCCGCCGGCCGTCGCGGCGATTTCCTGCCGCAGCAGGCGGTAGGTGCCGACGATGCGGCGGTGCTCAGGGCCGGGAAGGGAATTGTCCAACACGAGAAGGTGATCGCAGAGCGGGTCGAACCGGTCGGCGTCGCGCCGGTCCTGCGCCTGGAACAGATCCTTCCTCGCGCCAAGCTCGTCGTAGAATACCCGATAGCGCACTTCCTGGGCGGCGGCGATCTCGGCCTCGTTGCGGGCGAGCCGCACTTCGAGATTGCCGATGCGGCCCAGCGGAGCGCCGCTTGCGACGGCGTCGGCGGTACGGGCGGCGAGCAGGGCGCCGCCGGCATTCGGCCGAGTGTCACATTCAGGCACGACTGTATGCACGAGTGATTCTCCTTCGAGCCATCCCTCTTGGCACGGGGATACGGTGTAGGTGCAACAGGATTGTGACAGTACCGTGATACGACGTGGCGGGCAATACTTTGTCGGCTGGGCAATACACTCAACCGGCTATCTTGTGATCGCGAAAGCCAAGCAAGCCAAGGCGTTCAACAGTTAGAAATTTCGTCAGGCGGCAACCTGGCCCTCGACCGCCTGGACGAGCGCGTCCGGGTCGAGCGGCTTGGTCACGAAACCGCTGGCGCCATGGGCGAGCACGGCATGCCGGGTCTTTTCCTGGCTGTCGGCCGAAAGCACCATGATCGGAATCGGGGGCATGGCCAGGGACTCTTCATGGCGGCGGATTGCGGCGATCGCGTCCAGCCCATCCATGACAGGCATATGCAGGTCCATCAGCACCACATCGAAGCGGAACTTGAGGCCGGCATCGGTAACGGCATCGACCGCGGCCTTGCCGTTGCCGACGACCTTGACGCGATGCCCGGCCTTGAGCAGCGTGGCGCGGGCGAGCATGGCGTTGATGTCATTGTCTTCCGCGATCAGCACCGACAGGCCCTGGTCGCGCTTGCGCACCGAGGGGGCACCGCGCGGCTCCGGCAGCGGCTTGGCCAGCGCTGAGCCATGGCTGGTCAACAGCACACGCAGCAGGGTCTCGCCACGCACCGGCCGGGCCAGGAAGGTGGCGTAGCCGCTGGCGCGGAATTCGCCGAGCATGCCGCGATCCGTCGGCGCAATCAGGGTGATGGCCTCGCAGTCGGCAAAGCCCGAATCGCGCAGCCGCTTGAGCAGTCTGCCGTCGCTGCTTTCGAGCGCAGCGTCGATCAGAAGGACGTTGCAGCCTGCCGCCAACGGGGCGGCCTGGCTCGGTGTCGCGGCAACTTCGACGATGCCGCCATGGGCCCTGATCGCGCGGGCGATGGCGTCGGCCTCGATCGCGTTTTTCGACACGATCACCGCCCGCCGGTTGGCAAGGATGTTGTGGCGATGCGGCGGCGGCTCGGTCGCGGCGACCGCCGGAAGCTCCAGGACGAATTCGGATCCTTCGCCGAGCCGGCTCGAGACCGAGATCGAGCCGCCCATCGCCGTCGCCAGCCGCTTCGAGATGGCAAGCCCGAGGCCGGCGCCGCCATGCACCCTGGTCGAGGTGCCGTCGGACTGCTCGAATTCCTCGAAAATGCGCTCCATGTCCTCTTCGCGCAGGCCAGGGCCGGTGTCGGCGATGGTGAAGCAGATACGGTCGGTGGTTTCGGTGCGGGCGCGCGCCACGGTCAGCAGCACCCCGCCCGTGTCGGTGAACTTCACCGCATTGCCGATGAGGTTGAGCAGCACCTGGCGCACGCGGCCGGGATCGGCGGTGATCATCTGCGGCACATCGGGCTCGACATGGCAGCCGAGGCCGATGTTCTTGGCGAAGGCCTTTGCGGCCAGAAGTTCGATGATGTTGTCGGCGATCTCGCGCAGCGAGGTCGGCTGGGGCTCGGGTTCGAAGCGGCCGGCCTCGATCTTGGAATAGTCGAGCAGGTCCTCGATGAGCGCGAGCAGCGCGCTGGCCGAGGTGGAAACAGCGCCGACATAGGTGCGCTGTTCGGGCGAGAGGTCGGTATCGGCAAGCAGCTTCGCCATACCCATGATGCCGTTCATCGGCGTGCGGATTTCATGGCTGACGGTGGCGAGGAAGCGCGACTTGGCCAGGCTGGCATATTCGGCCCGTTCGCGCGCGGTGATCAGCGAGGATTCGGCGCGCTTGCGGGCGGTGATGTCGCGGGCGATCGCCCGGTGCGAGACCGCGCCCGTGTCCTTGTCGCGCACCGACAATTCGATCCAGGAGAACCAGCGTGGTCCGTTCGGGGTGCGGATCGCGACATCGGTCGAGCTCAGGCATTCATGATCGGAGAAGGCGGCGTCGGGGACGATGCCGACATCGATGCCAAGCTCGGACAAGGTCTTGCCGGCAAGATCGCGCGCATCGAGCTCGACCAGCGAGGCAAAGACGCTGTTGGCATAAACGACATGGCCGTCGCGATCGCGATGGACGACGAGGTCGCCAAGCGCGTCGATCAGGCCGCGGAAGCGCTCCTCACTCTCCTGCATCTCCCACATGCGGTCGGCGAGAGTCTCGATTTCGGCGCGGCTGCGGGCTGCGGTTTCGTCGAGCAGCACTGCGGTGCGCCGCTCGTCGCGACGGCTGCGCAGATGCATGGCAAGGCCGGCAAATGCCGCTGCGGCGAGGCCGATGGTGACGATCAGCGGGGCTCCGGTAAGATGCGCCAGCCCCGCCAGAACGGCAATGGCAACGATCGTCAGGAAGGGCAGGCCGTCCTGGCTGGCCGCCGGCAGATCGGGAGCCAGCGGCGGCGCGACGAGCACCTGCCGCTTCGGCGCATCGGGGATGAGCCTGTCAGCGCCCGCGGCTTTGCTGTCCTGTCTGATGTCGGAGTCCGCGACCATGCGCAGACCATGCCAGACAGAAATTATGGAAGGCTGGGAGGGATCGTTCGAATTTTAGCGAATCGCGCGGATTCCGGCCGCGCGCATGCGCGGGCGAAACCGTAGCTTTACGAGGTCGTTGCCGGCTACATGTCGACGACGACGCGACCCCTGATCTTGCCTTCGACGATATCGCGCGCGGCAGCGACAATGCCGTCGAAACCGATCGTGCGCGACAATGTCGACAGCTTCTTGGAATCGAGGTCGGTGCCGATGCGGCGCCATGCCTCCAGGCGGACTTCCTTCGGCGCCATCACCGAATCGATGCCGAGCAGCGAGACGCCGCGCAGGATGAACGGCGCGACGCTTCCCGGCAGGTCCATGCCGCCGGCCAGGCCGCAAGCGGCGATCGCGCCGCCATAGGAGGTCATCGACAGCACATTGGCCAAGGTATGGCTGCCGACCGAGTCGACGCCGCCTGCCCAGCGTTCCTTGGCGAGCGGTTTCGCCGGCTGGCCGAGCTCTTCGCGCGAGATCACCTCGGCCGCGCCAAGGTCGATCAGATAGGGGCTCTCGGCGTTGCGGCCGGTCGAGGCGATGACATGATAGCCGAGGCTCGACAGGATCGAGATGGCGACCGAGCCGACGCCGCCGGCAGCCCCCGTCACCACCACGGGACCGCGGTCCGGCACGATGCCGTGCCGCTCCAGCGCCATGACCGAGAGCATTGCCGTGTAGCCCGCCGTGCCGACAGCCATCGCATCATGCGCGCTCATGCCCTCGGGCAGCGGCACCAGCCAGTCGCCCTTGACGCGGGCGCGGCCGGCATAGGCGCCGTAATGCGTCTCGCCGACGCCCCAGCCGTTGAGGATCACCTTGTCTCCCTTGCGCCAGTCGGCATGCGAGGAGGAAAGCACGGTGCCGGCGAAATCGATGCCTGGAACCAGCGGCCAGCGGCGCACGACCGGGGCCTTGCCGGTGATGGCGAGCCCGTCCTTGTAGTTCACCGTCGTCGCCTCGACGGCGACGGTGACATCGCCTTCCATCAGGTCGGCCTCGGTGAGGTCGACGACATCGACGGACTGCTTCTTGTCCGCATCGCGCGAGACGAGGATGGCTTTGAAGGTGTCGGGCATGATTTTCTCCTCGCCTCTGGCTGATGAGGAAGTCTGCGGTTTCAACGGCGTGAGGTCAATTGCCAAGGTCCTGGGACTTGGCTTCGCGCCGCCAGCCGATCAGCTCGTCGAAGACGACAAGCGCCGCGCCGACCGAGATGAAGGCGTCGGCGAGATTGAACACCGCGAAGGACCATAGGGGCGTGTGGAACAGGATGTAGTCGATGACGTGACCGTAGACGGCACGGTCGATGAGGTTGCCGAGCGCGCCGCCGATGATCAGCGCAAAGCCGATACGGGCGACGACATAGCCGGCGGGCGTGCGCGTGGCGAGATAGAGCACGAAGGCGACGACCAGCACGGCGATGACCACCAGGCCGGTATCGCCGAAGGACTGGAACATCGAGAAGGCGATGCCGGTGTTGTAGGTGCGGAACAGCGCCAGGAACGGTAGTAGATCGAGCTTCTCCTGAAAGGCGAGACCGTTCTCGACCAGCTGCTTGATCCACTGGTCGAGCGCGATGGCGATGACGACCAGCACCGCGTAAGGGGACCAGGATTTCATTTGGCAGTCCTCATCGGATGTCGTTGGCAGGCTCGAGCTTCAACGCGCCGCGCCGGATCTCGAACAACATCACGCCGGTGGCGACCGCCAGATTGAGCGAATCGGCCCGGCCTGCCTGGGGAATTCTGAGCAGCCGGTCGCAGCTTTCGGCGAGACTGTCCGGCAGGCCCTGCTGCTCGTTGCCCATCAGCAGCAAGACCGGCCCTCTGGAGAAATCGACCGAGCGGTAGTCGACCGCGCCCTTGAGATGGGTTCCGGCGACAAGGCCGGAGAAATCGCGGCGCCAGGCGAGGAAGGCCTGCTCGGTCGCCCTGGCGACCGGCACGGCGAAGATCGAGCCCATGGTGGCGCGCACCGTCTCCAGCGAGAACGGGTCGGTGGTGTCGCCGACCAGGATGACGCCTTTGGCGCCGACCGCGTCGACGGTGCGGATCACGGTGCCGAGATTGCCGGGGTCGCGCACCCGGTCGAGCGCGACCCAGACATCGCCGTCCCTGGCGCGGATGTCCTTCAGCGGCACGGTCTGCTGCGCAAAGACGCCGACCACCATTTGCGGGTTCTCGCGGCGGGTGATGGCAGCGAGCACCTTTTCGGAAACTTCGAGCACCATGCCGCCGGCGGCGACGGTCCGCGCGGCGACCTTTTCGACGGCCGCGTTGCCGAGTCCGGCCTTGGCGAAGACCAAGGTCCTGATCGACCAGCCGAGGTCGAGGGCATCGATGACCAGCTTCAGGCCCTCGGCGATGAAGGCGTTCTGCTGGTCGCGGAATTTCTTGAGCGCCAGCGCCTTGATGTCCTTGACCAGGGGATTGGCAAGGCTGGTGACTTCCTTGACCTGCCCGACCGTGCGCGCGCCATCATGTGCCGTCATTCAAGCCACCCAGCGCGAGAACAGCGAGGTCGACAGCGCGCGGCCGGCGGATTTCTCGCGAATGATCAGCTCGCCAGATTCGACCGTGCCGCCCATGCCGGCGAAGGTGTCGCGCATCAGCGCGTGGATGGCGAAGAAGGAGGCGCGGATCGAATAGGCGGTGAGGACGACGGCGAGCGGTTTCGGCGTCAGGATCGAGCGGCAAAGGTCGGTGAGGCCCGGCAGGTCCTCGAACAATTGCCAGACCTCGCCCTTGGGGCCGCGGCCATAGGCCGGCGGGTCGAACAGCACGATGTCGTAACGGCTGCCGCGGCGTTCCTCGCGCTCGGCGAATTTCATCGCGTCCTCGACGATCCAGCGGATCGGCTTGTCGGCAAGGCCGGCCATCCCCTGGTTCTCGCGCGCCCAGCCGATCGCCTTCTTCGAGGCATCGACATGGGTGACCTCGGCGCCGGCGCGGGCCGCCACCAGCGAGGCGAGGCCGGTATAGCCGAACAGGTTAAGCACCTTGACCGGGCGTCTCGCCGACGCGATCAGCCCGGCCATATGGTCCCAATGCGACGCCTGCTCAGGGAAGACGCCGACATGGCGAAACGAGGTGAAGCGGCCGAGATAATCAATGCCGTCATGCTTCATCGGCCAGGTCTCGCCGAGCGGCGTTTTAGGAAATCGCCAGCGGCCGATGCCTTCCTCGTCGGTGTCGCCGGTGAAGATGGCGTCGGCGCGCTCCCATTCCTTCGCCGGAAGGGCTCGCTGCCAGATCGCCTGGCCCTCGGGGCGCACGATGCGGTAGGGGCCGTATTGCTCGAGCTTCTCGCCGCCGCCGCTGTCCAGCAGGGCGTAATCGGCGTTGGGCGCGACTTCGAGGATCAATGGCAGGCGCTCGGCGGGCAACGCGCCTTCGCGGCGCGCAAGCACGCGCGGCGCCGGCTTGGCCTCCTGCTGCTCCGCCGGCTTTGTTTCACGGCGCTCGGCAGGTGCGGCCTGCTGCCGTCCGGCCGCGAATGCATCGCGCGGGCGGGGTTGTTCCGCCCTTGCGGGATGCGGGCGGCCATCGCGGCGTTTGTCGCGAAAAGATTTCAAGAAGGATCATCTCCGGCGGTTCGGCCCGCTTCTGCCACAGCTCAGCCCACCGGCGCAACAAAGCCCGGCTTATTCAATGGTGCTGTCATCAGCCATGCCTGACGCCAAGCAGGCCGAAACAAAGCGAAATGAAGCCAAGCGCCTTCGCCGCGGTCACCGCCATGTGGCCGGTCTCCCAACGCAACCGGACGGCTTCGAAATTGTCCGGGATCGGTCCAGGCGCCCAGGTCGCGAGAATGTCGTTGGCCGGCTTGACCAGTCCGAACCAGAGCGCCAGCGAGACGGCATAAAGCAGTGTGGCGGCGAGCACGAACCGGAAGGCAAATGGGTCCCCACGCAGCATCCAGGTAAGCAACGCCGGACAGAGGATCGCTGCGATATCGAGCGGCGCTCCGATGACGGCAAAGAGCAGAAATTGACCGTTGAAGACCGTCGCCTCTCGCCACAGCGCCGGCGACCATTTCGTCAGCCTGGGCAGCGATTCCAGCACATGGGCAAAGGACGGCCCAAGGCTGAGCGCCGCGACGAAAGCGCTCAGCACCGCCCAGAACAGCAGGATCCCGCGCATCTCCATTGTTGAGACAACGAGGATCGGACGCAGGCGTTCCTTGGCATCGGGCTGCTTGCCGTGATGTGCAGGCCAGCCCTATTGTGCGGCACGCCGGTTAGCCATTCATGTCCCGTTCAGCCCGCCTGCTCGACCTCGTCCAGATCCTTCGCCGCCATCGCCGGCCGGTGAGCGGCCGCACGCTTGCGGACGCAATCGGCGTGTCGATCCGCACCCTCTATCGCGACATCGCGACGCTGCAGGGGCAGGGCGCGCCGATCGAAGGCGAGGCGGGGCTTGGCTATGTGCTGAAGCCCGGCTTCATGCTGCCGCCGCTGATGTTCACCGACGAGGAGATCGAGGCGATCGTGCTCGGCTCGCGCTGGGTGGCGAAGCAGCCGGACAAAAGGCTGGCGGCCGCCGCGGCGGATGCGCTGGCCAAGATCGCGGCGGTGCTGCCGGATGATCTGCGCGACGATCTCGACGCTACGACACTGCTCGTCGGGCCGCGCTCGGAAAATGCCGAAGCGGTCGACCTCGGCATCGTGCGGCAGGCGATCCGCGACGAGCGCAAGCTTGGCTTCCTTTACCGTGACGCCGGGGGAGCGGCATCGAAGCGTCTGGTCTGGCCGTTCGCGCTCGCCTTCTTCGACAAGGTGCGGGTAATGGTGGCGTGGTGCGAAACGCGCCAGGATTTCCGGCACTTCCGCGCCGACCGGATGTCCGGCCTGACAGCGACAGACATCCGCTATCCGCGCCGCCGCCAGGCGATGCTCAAAGAGTGGCGGGCAACCCTCGATGCGCCGGGCCAAAATGGAGCGAAAGACGCTTCCCGCTGATCGCTGCTGCCAGAATCTGACAGCAGGTCCGCGTATTGTCTCCAAGGTTCAGACACTTTGGAGATCAGATATGACCACGCCGAATTTCGTCATCCTCTATGTCGACAATCCGGAAAAGAGCGGCGCGTTCTACGGTTCGCTGCTCGGACGCGAGCCGGTCGAATCCTCGCCCACCTTCGTGATGTTCGTGCTCGACAAGGGTTTCAAGCTCGGCCTCTGGTCGCGCCACACGGTGGAACCGGCGGCCGCGGCAGCGGGCGGGGGCGGCGAGATCGTGATTGCGGTCGAGGACGCTAGCGCGGTCGATGCCACCCATGCGGATTGGACTGGCAGAGGACTTAAGGTACTGCAGGCGCCAACCGATCTCGATTTCGGCCGCACCTTCGTAGCGCTCGATCCCGACAATCACCGCCTGCGCGTCTACTGGCCGAATGGGCAGTAGGCAGTAGGTCTTTCTTCCCTATTGCCTGCTGCCCGATCCCTACTGCCTATTTGAGCGCCTTGTAAACGGCGATGCCGGCGGCGAGATCCTCAAGTGCTGCGCCAACCGACTTGAACAGCGTGATCTCGTCGTCGGTTTGCCGGCCCTGTTTCTCGCCGCGGGCGAGCTCGTGCAGGTCGGCGACGATCGCTTCCGGCTTCAGCACGCCGGAGGCCAGCGGCTGGACGATGTCGCCGGCTTCCTTGGTGGCGCCGGCGCGGGTGTCGACATAGACGCGGGCACGGGCAATGGCGTCATCATCGCTTTCGCGCATCGTCGGCGTGAAGCCGCCGACGAGATCGACATGGGCGCCCGGTTTCAGCAGCGCGCCCTTGACCAGCGGCGTGTTCGTGATGGTCGCGGAGGCGACGATGTCAGCCTCGGCGAGCTCCGCGTCGAGGTCGCCGGCGGCATTTGCTGGAAGGCCTTCGGCGCGCAGGGCGGCGGCCACCTTTTCGGCATTGGCCGGCGTGCGGTTCCAGATACGGATGGATGTGATCGGCCTGACCGCCGAATGCGCCTTGGCAAGGAAGGGCGACAGCGCGCCGGCGCCGATCACCAGAAGCCGAGAGGCATCCCTGCGGGCGAGATAGGACGCGGCGAGCGCGGATGCGCAGGCGGTGCGCCATTGGGTCAGCCTTTGGCCGTCGATCAGCGCCTGCGGCTCGCCGGTGACGCCGTCGAGCAAAAGATAAAGGCCCATGACCGCCGGCTTGCCGATGGCGTTGTTGTCCGGCGACACGGTGATGATCTTGACGCCGATATGGCCTCCCGAAGAGGTGCCGGCGGCGTTGAAGTCGGTCCAGGCCGGCATCAAAAGCAGGGTCGAGGCGGCGCCGTCCGGCCGTTCGACGCCATGATGGTGGCGAACCGGCTGCACGGCGCCATCGCGGAAGGCGGTGCGCAGCGTCTCGACAAGGCCCGGAAAGGTCAGCGCGCGGTCGACCTGTGCGGCCGAAATGGTCAGCATTGAGAGCTCCGTGGTGTCGAAATGACGCTCGACTATCTTCTATGCAATTCCGGACGGAAAACCGCCACGCAGTTTGCCTGGAATTGCTAAAGCGCGTCGCGCTGAAACAGATTTCAGGCGACGCGCTTTAAGTCTTTGTTTTGATGCATGTCGTTGTCCCAGAACCGCGGGGCCCTTCTGGGCGACATGCATTAGCTCGTCGGGCTGGGCAGCGCCGGTCCCTTGGGCGCCACGGGCGTGCGGCTCACTGCCTGGCGCAGGTTTTCCGCCTCGAGGCCGCGCTGGCGCGCGAGCTTGCGATAGCGTCCCTGCTTCACCCAGGTGGCCAGGCTTCCGACGACCATGCCGATGGCCAAGGCCAGGAACAGGAAGATGAAAAGCGGCAGGTTCAACGTCAGCGCGGGATTGCCGGGATGAAATGGATCGAGCGTGAAGGCGACAGGGCCGCGATTGGCGACGGCGAGCGCGATCAGGATGACGGCCAGCGGCACGAAGACCACGACGAGGATGAAGCGATTGAACATCAAATCTCCATGGAGAGGCTTCTTGAAGCGCGCATGTCCTTGTCCCGAAACCGGTCTCCACTTTCGGGAGACATGCGTTTAGGCGCCGAGATGCCGTTTCAACCCGCCGGCCCGGCGCCTATTTGCCGCCGTTCAGCCTTTCGCGCAACTCCTTGCCGGTCTTGAAGAACGGCACCCATTTTTCCTCGACCTCGACGGATTCGCCGGTGCGCGGGTTGCGGCCGGTGCGGGCCGGACGGTTCTTCACCGAAAAGGCGCCGAAACCGCGCAACTCGACCCGGTTGCCCTCCGCAAGCGCATCGGTGATCTCGTCAAAGATCGCGCCGACGATGTTTTCGACGTCGCGCAGGAAAAGGTGCGGGTTGCGTGCAGCAATGATCTGCACAAGTTCGGATTTGATCATAGAACATTCCCCGTAAAACCACTGCAACCGATTATCAGGATGATTTTATTGCTTTTTCGGCTCGTCCCAACGGCACCTTAAGGGTGCCAGACCGAAACGAGACCGTCAAGAAACAAGCGGTCGGCGCCGAGTTCGTGAATGATATCGCCGCCGGCATCCGGCAGGCCGAGCGCCTTGGCCGCCACTTTTGCCATCGACTGGGAAAACAGGAAACCGCCATGCCTGTCCTTGTCCTTCCACTCGACGACCTTGAGCTTGCTGTCCACGCCCTTCGTCGCCAGCCAGTCGATCGCCTCCTGCTCGCCGCCGACGGCGTCGACCAGGTGGTTGGCCAAAGCCTGGCGACCGGTGAAGATCGAACCGTCGGCCAGCGCCAGCGCCTGCTCATGCGTCATTTTGCGGCGGTCTGCGACAATGCCGACGAACCAGTCGTAACTGTCGAGAATCAACTTCCGCACCATGGCACGCTCGTCGTCATTGGTCGGTTTGAAGGGCGAGGGCGAAGCCTTGAGCGGTGACGATTTCACCTCCTCCAGCTTGATGCCGAGCTTGTCCATGAGACCGCTGACGTCGGGATACTGGATCAGCACGCCGATCGAGCCGACGATCGATGTCTTGCGGGCGACGATGTGGTCGGCTGCACTTGCGATCATATAGCCGGCCGATGCGGCCAGCGTGCCGACTTCGGCCACCACCGGCTTGTCGCCGGCAAGCTTGCGCACGGCGTCAAATGTGGACTCGCCGCCGACCGTGGTGCCTCCCGGCGAATCGATCGACAGGATGACGCCCTTTACCTCCGGCGACTTGCGGATCGCTTCCAGCCTCTTGAGCAGCTCCTCGTCTTCGGTGATGGTGCCTTCGATCTTGACCTTGGCGATGTGGGGGAGCGCCCGGCCGGTAAAATTGTCGTCATAGACCCAGGTCGAGAAAGCGATGATCGCTGCCGCCAGAACCAGAAACGCGACCACGCGCCAGAACGTCAGCTTGCGGCGCAAGCGGCGGCGGTCGATCAGGTCGTCGGCTCTCATTGCCATTGTCAGCCTCATGGGTGGTGGGAAAGCACGCTTTTAAAGCAAGCGTCTACACACGGCTACCGTTTCCTGGCGCGGGTCATCCGCTTCACAGAACGGTGACCCCTCTACTTTCTTGTCCTGATGCAATTCCTTCCGGAAACCGCTCGCAGCTTTCCCGGAACTGTTCCGAAAGGCCCCGGCTTCGGCCTCCGGCGTTGACGCCGGGCTCACGAAAAATTAACGCAAGCAGTCCGTATCTGCTATGAAGTACAGGCCGTCTCGCCGAATTCCTTTCGATTTTGCGGGCGGCAGCTGTCACATTTTTGCAGTTTTCCTCCGCTTGTGCTTGCTTGTAGGTGCCGGCATACCACCTATAGGCGGTGTTTGGGCGGGCAAAGGTCCATTAGAAAAGTCATGTTGGCGCGATCTGACGAAACGAGCGATGCCGGTGAGGCATCGGCTCCCGCGAACCAAGGCGGCACTCGCGGCGATGCGTTCAACCGCGCCCAGCGGCACTCGCGCCGCGTCCGCGTGCTGAAATTCGCGGTGCCGCTGCTCGCGGTCGCGATCGCCGTCGCCTTTCCGGTCTATTCCTACCTCAAGGCGCCGGTGTCCGTATCGGTGCAGGCCGACGGCACGGCGTTTTCCAACGGCAAGCTGGTGATGGCCAATCCGAAGCTCAACGGCTTCACCAAGCAGAAGCTGCCATATTCGCTGACGGCGATCAGGGCGACGCAAGATGTCGGCCAGCAGGCCGTCATCGACCTCGAAGGCATCAACGCCAAACTGCCGGTGGCCACCGACAACATCGTGTCGGTCGATGCCGCGCACGGTATCTACAATCGCGACGCCAACACGATGGATCTGACCAGCGACGTCAGCGTGACGACGACGGACGGCCTAGTGGCGAAGTTCAAATCGATCTTCCTAGACATGGGCAAAGGCTCTATGAAGACGAGCAATCCGGTCGACGTCAGCCGTGGCGGGTCGCGCATCACCGCGGACGCGATGTCGGTCGAGGACAATGGCAGGCTCGTGGTCTTCGAGAACCGGGTTCGCGTCAACATAGATCCAACTGCGCTGAAGGCAGCGGGGGTAAACGGTGGAGAACAGAATGCGTCGCAGTAAATCCGCATGGCTTCCGGGCGCTGCTTCCGCATTGCTGGTTTTGGCAACGGCGCATTCGTTCGCACAGTCGAGCGCGACCAGCCAGATTCCCGGGCTCAAGCTGTCGGGCGACCAGCCGATCCAGATCGAAAGCGACAAGCTCGAGGTCCGCCAGGCCGACAGCATGGCCGTGTTCAGCGGCAATGTGACGGTGAATCAGGGGCCGACCCTGCTCAAGGCCGGCAAGATGACGGTCTACTATGTCAAGGATGCCAATGCCGGCAAAAGTGCCGCGGCCGGCGCATCGGCGATGACGGGCTCCGCCAATATCGACCATCTCGAGGTCGAGAACAAAGTCTACATCAAATCGAACGACCAGATCGCCACCGGCGACACCGGCAAATTCGACATGAAGACACAGGTGCTGGTGCTTTCCGGCAAGGAAGTGGTGCTGTCGCAGGGCGACAATGTGCTCAAGGGCTGCAAGCTCACCGTGCAGATGAAGAGCGGCCTCGGCAATGTCGAAGGCTGTCCTCGCGTCATCATGATGTTCAAGCCGCAGAAACAGGACGCGCAGCAGCAGGGAGCGTCGAGCAAGTAATGGCCGGCGTGACTTCGCTGCTGGCCCGTCTTCCGGGACGGGCAGCCGCACAACCCGCTGCGCCGGCGACGGTCGGCGCCGACAAGGCGAAGTTCAAGGGCACCCTGATCGCCAAGGGGCTGACCAAGAGCTACAAGGGCCGCAAGGTGGTGAGCGGTGTGACGCTCGGCGTGCGCGCGGGTGAGGCCGTCGGCCTGCTCGGGCCCAACGGCGCAGGCAAGACCACCTGTTTCTACATGGTCACCGGCCTTGTTCCCGTCGACGAAGGTTCGATCGAGATCGACGGCTTCGATGTCACCTCGATGCCGATGTACCGGCGGGCCCGCCTCGGCATCGGCTATCTGCCGCAGGAAGCGTCGATCTTCCGCGGCCTGAATGTCGAGCAGAACATCCGGGCCGTGCTGGAGGTGGTGGAAAAGAGCCGCAAGGAACGCGAGCGCACGCTCGACGAGCTGCTCGAGGAGTTTCACATCAGCCATCTGCGCAAGGCGCCCTCCATGTCGCTGTCGGGCGGCGAACGGCGCCGCCTCGAAATCGCGCGGGCGCTGGCGACGCGGCCTGCCTATATGCTGCTCGACGAGCCCTTCGCCGGCATCGACCCGATCGCCGTCGCCGACATCCAGCAGCTCGTTCGCCACCTCACGGCGCGCGGCATCGGCGTCTTGATCACCGACCACAATGTGCGCGAGACGCTCGGCCTGATCGACCGCGCCTACATCATCCATGCCGGTCAGGTGCTGACGCATGGCCGCGCCGACGAGATCGTCGCCAACGCCGATGTGCGGCGTCTTTATCTCGGCGAGGGTTTCACGCTCTGACTGCGGGTTTCGACGCGGTTTCGATGGCCTCGTCACGGCTTTCGGTCATTTTAGCGATCGATAACGCTCCGGTAAGCCGCAGCTGATAGCGTTTTGCTTGACAAGCAAAAGCCGGGCCAGTTTCTATGCCCGACCGAAAAACAGTCGACGCGTAGACGAGGCGTTTGAAGTCCATCATGGCGCTGGCAGCCAAACTGCAGCTCAGACAATCCCAGTCGCTGGTGATGACGCCGCAGCTGATGCAGTCGATCCGGCTGCTGCAGCTCACCCATGTCGAGCTCGAGCGCTTCATCGACGAGGAGATCGAGCGCAACCCGCTGCTGGAACGGGCCGAGCCGCAGGACGACGCCGCCGGCGATCTATCCCAGAAAAGCGAGGCGTTGCCGGAAAAGGACACCGAAGGCGACTGGTTCGAGGGCGAGATGGAGTGGAGCGCGGAAGCGATCTCGCAAAAGCTCGATTCTTCGTTGGAGAACCTGTTTCCCGACGATCCAGGCACCAGCGAGAGGCTGGGGCCGGATCTCACGGCGCAATGGAAGTCGGCCGCCGGGGGGGGCGCGGGCGCGGCATCGTCCGAGGGGTTCGACGTCGGCGACATAGCCGCGGCCGCCATCACGCTGCGCGACCATGTCGGCGAGCAGATCGCGCTTGCCTCCCTGAGCCCCGGCGAACGGCTTATCGCGGGTGAGCTGGCCGAAGGGCTCGACGAAGCCGGGTACCTGCGCACCGAACTCGACGAGATCGCGGTCCGGCTCGGCACGGACGGCGCGACGGTGGCGCGGGTGCTTGGCGTCTGCCAGACATTCGAGCCGGCAGGACTTTTCGCGCGCGACCTTGCCGAGTGCCTGTCGCTGCAACTGGCGGTGCGCGACCGGCTCGATCCGGCGATGAAGGCGCTGGTCGCCAATCTCGAGCTTCTGGCGCGGCGGGATTTCCACACGCTGAAACGCATCTGCGGCGTCGACGAGGAGGACCTGCTCGACATGCTGGCCGAGATCCGCGCGCTCGATCCGCGGCCCGGCCTGGCGTTTTCGGGCGGCGCGAGCGATGCGATTGTCGCCGATGTCGAGGTGCGCGCCGCCAATGACGGCAGCTGGGCGGTGGAGCTCAATGCCGATACGCTGCCGCGCGTGCTGGTGGACAATGTCTATTTCGCCCGCATTTCGAGCCACGCCAAGGACCAGGCGGAAAAAGAGTTTCTCGCCGAATGCCTGCAGAACGCCAACTGGCTGACGCGCAGTCTCGACCAACGGGCCAAGACCATCCTCAAGGTGGCGTCCGAGATCGTGCGACAACAGGACGCTTTCCTCGTCCATGGCGTGCGTCACCTCAAGCCGCTCAACCTGCGTACGGTGGCCGACGCCATCGGCATGCATGAATCGACGGTCAGCCGCGTCACCGCCAACAAATATATGCTGACGCCGCGCGGCGTCTTCGAGCTGCGCTATTTCTTCACTGCATCGATTGCCTCCGCGGAAGGCGGCGAAGCGCATTCGTCCGAGGCCGTGCGCGACCGCATCAAGCAGATGATCGACGAGGAAAAGCCAATCGACGTGCTTTCCGACGACGCCATCGTCGACATGCTCAAGGAAAGCGGGGTCGACATCGCACGCCGCACCGTCGCGAAATATCGCGAGGGCATGAACATCCCATCGTCGGTGCAGCGGCGGCGGGAAAAGCGGGCGCTCGCGAACGCCGGCCGCTAGGCCTGATCCGAATCCGGCAAGCCCTGGCCGGTGCGGCACGTGCTGACTTTCCACAATTCCCAAGTTTCATTGACAAGCCGCAATGAAGTGTCTAGAAGCCCGCCCGCATGGAGCAGGGCGGTAATGCCCGCTTGCGAATGGGTCCGTCAGACACGGCCATGGACGGCCAAGAAGGCGACTTGTGATCAACCGGAAAGTTCGGGTCTAAAATCGGCGCGCATGCCGCTGCAAAGCTTGTGCGCGCGCACCACGGGTATAAACTCGGGAACAGTTTGAAGCCTGAGCAAGGAAGGTCAGTTTTCAGATGAATCTACGCATTTCGGGAAAACACATGGACATCGGCGATGCGTTCCGCACACGCATCAACGACCGGGTCGGCGAGGCGATCGAGAAATATTTCGATCGGGGTTTTTCAGGACATGTCACGGTCATCAAATCGGGGTCGCGTTTCTCCGCCGACTGCATGGTCCGGCTCGATTCCGGCGCTTCTTTGCAGGCGACCGGCGACGCCCAGGACCCGACGCTTGCCTTCGAGGCGGCCGCCGACCGCCTGGAAACGCGGCTGCGCCGCTACAAGCGCCGGCTGAAGTCGCGCAACACCGGCAACGGCAATGGCGAAGAGCCGACCGACATCGCCTACACCGTGATGGCTCCCCTCGCCGACGACGAGGAAGACATTCCGGAGGACTTCGCTCCGGTCATCGTCGCCGAATCAAGCGTGACGCTGCGGACCATGTCGGTGGCTTCGGCAGTCATCGAGCTCGACAACAGCGACAGCCCGGTCTTCCTGTTCCGCAACGCCGGAACCGACCATCTCAACATCGTCTACCGCCGGCCGGATGGCAACATCGGCTGGATCGATCCGTCGACGACCAAAGTCGCGCAAGGATAAAAAGCCAGCCGCGCAAGGGGGCGACGACTGGCGCGGCAGGCGAGCAAGGGATTTTTCAAGCATGGATCTCAGCGATCTCATCAGCGTTCCGGCGATCATGCCGGCGTTGAAGGCGAATTCCAAAAAGCAGCTTCTGCAATTGCTGTCGGAGAGGGCGGCGGCGATTTCGGGGGTTCCGGAGCGGGAGGTGTTCGACACCATCCTGCAGCGCGAGCGGCTGGGCTCGACCGGCGTCGGCAACGGCATTGCCATTCCGCATGGCAAGCTCGCCGGCGTGAAGCGGATCGCCGGCGTCTTCGCCCGGCTGGAGACGCCGGTCGATTTCGAAGCGCTGGACGACCAGCCGGTCGACCTGGTGTTTTTGCTGCTTGCGCCGGAAGGTGCCGGCGCCGACCATCTCAAGGCGCTGTCGCGCATCGCGCGCGTGCTGCGCGATGCCGACACGGTGGCCAAGATCAGGGGCACGCGCGACGCGGTGGCGATCCACGCGCTCTTGTCGGATGCGCAGGCCTCGCACGCGGCCTGACGTTTTTCGGTTCTTGGCTTAAATCTCTCGAGAGCCGCCGGGGGCGGCCCTTTCGATTCCAGACGTCACAGTCGCTATTCCCCACTTTTCGGGACTATGGCCTAGATGGCACGAGTTGGAGATTGGCCGAAACGCCCATCGCGATCGTCATTCTATGGCGGAGCAGGAGCGAAGCTCCGTCGCGAAGATCCTAGAATCCATGCCGTTACCTTCGCCAAGGAGTGCAACGGAGCAGAATTCCGCACCGTGGCGGCGCGTCGAAGTCACGGATTCTATGGTCTTCGCCGCGTCGCTTCGCTCCTCGCTCCGCCATAGAATGACGAGGTTGGGGCGGCCTCCACCAATCCCCCGCGTTTGCGCTGATTTCCCGCAAATGAACGGAAATCTTGCGCCAAGACAAACGGCAACCTTTCAAAAATCCCTGTGTCGGGGGAACTAGTGGATCGCGACGGTGGTGAGGTCGTTCTCCAGCGCGCCCGCCAGTGCCCGGTCGCGGGCGTCGGAAAGCAGGATCGGCTGGCCGTTGGCGGCAAACAGCGCCCACAGCTCCAGGCCGGGCGCGATCTCGCCAAGACCGGGGAAGCGGCCGCGCAGGTCGTCGCTCGACACTTTCCTGAGATAAGCGACCGAACCTTCGCCGAGATGGGCGAGTTCGCCGCTGGTCATGGTGATCGTTTCGTCAGTTCTGGTCATTTCAAGCCTCCTTGGCGCGAGGACGCCAGGATCGGCCGCCTCGCATAGAGCCATCGGCAAAGGTCAGTCTTTCACCGATATGTTTATTTTCCGTACCATCCGCTCGGACTCCGGCCGATCGAGATCGATCGACAGCAGACCGTTCTTCAGTTCCGCCGCGATCACCCGCATGCCGTCGGCCAGCACGAAGCAGCGCTGGAACTGGCGCGCGGCGATGCCGCGGTGCAGGAATTCGCGCTCGGTGTCGTCGGTCTGACGACCGCGCACGATCAACTGGTTTTCCTCCGTGGTGACATCGAGGTCGTTTTCTGCGAAACCGGCAACGGCCAGCGTGATGCGCAGCCTTTCGGCCTTGCCGTCGGCGGCATTGAGGCGCTCGATGTTGTACGGAGGGTAGCTGTCGCCGGACTTCGCCAGACGCTCAAGCGTCTTTTCCATGGCATCAAAACCCAGGAGAAGCGGGCTGGAGAAAGGCGTCATTCGACTCATTGTTACACTGTCCTCTGAAGAGCGACACAAACTGG
The DNA here is from genome assembly GCF_006440615.1 of Mesorhizobium sp. B2-6-2. Lineage (NCBI taxonomy): Bacteria > Pseudomonadati > Pseudomonadota > Alphaproteobacteria > Hyphomicrobiales > Phyllobacteriaceae > Mesorhizobium > Mesorhizobium sp. B2-6-2. The sequence goes on from NZ_VFUG01000002.1 coordinate 64,168, forward strand.
AAAAACCCGGATGGCATTTTTCCCGATGGTCTTGATATGGTCCGTCGCGCGATCAAGTTCAAGCCGCCAAACCAGTATGACGTTTCGTCGAACCGTCATCTTCATCCAGCCTTTCATTGGAGCATGATTTCGTCCGAAGACCGGTTCCCACTTTTTGGGAACCATGCTCTAAAACCCGCCCAAAAAGACTCCCCAAAAGGAAATGAAATGCCCCAGTCCAGAAAGATCATCATCGACACGGATCCCGGCCAGGACGATGCCGTCGCCATATTGCTGGCGCTCGGCAGCTCCGAGCTGGAGATCGTCGGCATCACCGCGGTTGCCGGCAACGTGCCGCTGAATCTGACCCAGAACAACGCCCGCAAGATATGCGAGCTGGCCGGCCGGCCCGATATCAAGGTCTATGCCGGCGCCATCCGGCCGCTGGCGCGCGAGCTCGTCACCGCCGAGGAGGTGCATGGCAAGACCGGCCTGAACGGCCCGCAGCTGCCGGAGCCGACCATGCCGCTCCAGGAACAATACGCCGTCGATTTCATCGTCGAGACGCTGATGCGCGAGGAAAGCGGCACCATCACGCTCTGCCCGCTCGGACCGCTCACCAACATCGCGCTGGCGCTGATCCGCGAGCCCAGGATCGCGCCGCGGATCAAGGAAATCGTCCTGATGGGCGGCGGCTTCTTCGAAGGCGGCAATGTCACGCCGGCCGCCGAATTCAACATCTATGTCGACCCGCAGGCCGCCGATCTGGTGTTCAAATCAGGCATCCCGATCGTGATGATGCCGCTCGACGTCACCCACAAGGCGCTGACGACGTCCCAGCGCATACAGGCGTTCCGCAAGCTCGGCACCAAGGTCGGCACCGCGACCGCCGAGATGCTGGAGTTCTTCGAGCGCTATGACGAGGAAAAATACGGCACCGATGGCGGGCCGCTGCACGATCCATGCGTGATCGCCTATCTCGTCAAGCCGGAACTGTTCAAGGGCCGCCACTGCAATGTCAGCGTCGAGACCGCGTCGGAGCTCACCATGGGCATGACGGTGATCGACTGGTGGGGCGTCACCAAGCGCAAAAAGAACGCCATGGTGATGCGCGACATCGACCATGACGGCTTCTTCGCACTGCTGGTGGAGCGGCTGGGACGGCTGTAAGAGCCGCTTCTTCCTTCCCCCCTTGTGGGGGAAGGTGGATCGGCGCGAAGCGCCGAGACGGATGAGGGGTGTTCCAGCGGAGTGAGACGTTGGTATTCCCTGGAGCACCCCTCATCCGACCGAGCTTCGCTCGGCCACCTTCTCCCACAAGGGGAGAAGGGGAAGCCTTGTCACTTCGCCTTCGAGAACGCAAGCCACAGTCCGCCGCCGACCAGGAAGCTGCCGCTGATGCGCGACATGAGCCTGACGCGGCTGGCCGACAGCAGCCGACCGGCGCGGCCCGCGGCAAGGGCATAGGTCGAGTCCGACATGGCGGCGAAGATCATCGCTGTCAGGCCCATGACGACGATCTGCAGCGTATAATTGCCCTGCGGCGCGATGAACTGCGGGAAGAAGGCGCCGAAAAACACCAAAGTCTTCGGATTTGAGATCGCCACCAGAAAACCCTGCAGGAAGAAGCCGCCGCGCGGCTTTTTGGCCGAGCCGTCGGGGTTCAGCGTACCCTTGGCGCGGAACATCTGCACGCCCATCCAGATCAGATAAGCGGCGCCGATCAGCCGCACCCATTCGAACCAGTGGCCCATGCCGGCGATCAGCGTGTTGAGGCCGATGCCGACGATGGCGATCATGATGGCAAGGCCGGCCTGGGTGCCGGCGACGTTGGCCAAGCCCGCGCGCGAGCCGTGGCGGATGCTGTTGGCGATGATCAGCGTGACCGTGGGCCCCGGCACCAGGATAATGACGATGCAGGCGACGACATAGGTGGCGTAGAGTTCCAGCGACATGATTTCCCTCGAACAGGACAGCGCCGACTTGGGCGGAGCGCGATCAATGCACGGGATTGACGCCCGCGCAAGCTCGTCGGGCAGGACGGCTCGTCACGCGGCCCCCGCCGTCCAGGGCAGCGTCGCCTCGTAGGCTGCGCCGGCCCTGAGCACGGCGAGGTCGCCGCGCGGGCGGCCGATCAGCTGCATGCCCATGGGCCGGCCCTTCTCGTCGAAGCCGGCCGGCACGTTGAGCGCCGGGCAGCCGCCCAGCGTGGCAAAGGCAGAGACCTGCATCCAGCGATGATAACTGTCCATGGCCCGCCCCGCGACCTCGCGCGGCCAGTGGGTGGTCACGTCGAAGGGGAAGACCTGGGCGGTGGGCAGCGCGATCAGGTCGAAGCGCTCGAACAGCGCAAGCAGCGTCCTGAGCCAGGAGGTGCGCCGGACGGTCGCGGCATGGATCTGCGGCGCGGTCAGGCGCATCGCCTGCTCCACTTCCCAGACGGCCTCAGGCTTCAGAAGCCCGCGTTTTGCCGGGTCGTCGTAGTGCGCTTTCAGTCCGCAGCCGGTGCTCGCCTGGCGCAAGGTGACAAAAGCCTGCCACAATGCCTCGAAGTCGACATCCGGCACCAAGGCCTCGCTGTGGAAGGAAGCATCGGCGAAGCGGGCAAGCGCGGCCTCGCAAAGGTCGAGCACGCCGGGCTCCGTCGGCAGGCGGCCGCCGAGGTCGCCCAGCCAGGCGATGCGGCCGCCTGACGCTTTGATCCGCAAACCTTCAAGGAACGAGCCCGTCTTGTCGTGCGAAAGCGGCGCATGCGGGTGATAGCCGGCCTGTTCGTCGAGCAGCAGTGCGATGTCGCGAATGTTGCGGCCCATCGGCCCCTCGACGCCCATCTGCGAATGGAAGACATCGACGTCCGGGCCTGCAGGCACAAGACCCTGCGAGGGACGGAAGCCGTAGACATTGTTGTAGGCCGCCGGATTGCGCAGCGAACCGCCGAAGTCGCTGCCGTCGGCGACCGGCACCATGTCGAGCGCCAGCGCCACAGCCGCGCCGCCGCTCGAGCCGCCGGCGGTCAGCGCCGGGTCGAAGGCGTTGAGCGTCGGCCCGAAAACCGGATTGTAGGTGTTGGAGCCGAGGCCGAATTCCGGAACATTGGTCTTACCGATGATGATGGCGCCGGCCTTGCGGACGCGCTCGACGAAGAAGTCGTCCGTGTCGGGAATGAAATCGGCAAAGATCGGCGAGCCGAAGGTGGTTCTGAGCCCCTTGGTCTGGGCAAGGTCCTTGATGGCGATGGGCAGGCCGAATAGCGATCCGGCCTCGCCGCCTTGCGCCAGATCGGCATCGGCCCTGTCGGCCTCGGCAAGGACATCGGCGCGCTCGCGCAGCGAGACGATGGCGTTGACCAGCGGGTTGACCGCCTCGATGCGGTCGAGGAAGGCGCCGGCCACCTCGCGCACCGACAAATGGCGCTGCCTGATCTCGCCGGCGAGCTCGACGGCGGAGAGGCGGCAGATATCGCCGGCCGGCGGCACTGCATGTCTTGTGACGGGACGCATGGCCGCTACCGCGCCGCCGCCAAGGCGGTATCGACATCTTTTGCCAACGGAATCGCCGGCTGCGCGCCGGGTTTCAGGCAGGCGAGCGAGCCGGCTACGGCGGCGCGGGCAAGCGCTTCCTCAAGCGACTGGCCAGACGACAGGCCGGCGCCGAAATAGCCGCAAAACGTATCGCCGGCGCCGACCGTGTCGACCGGGGTGATCTTCAGCGCCGGAACGGCAAGGAAATCGCCCGGCGTGGCGGCCAGCACCCCGTCGCCACCGAGCGTGACGACGATGATGCGGCCTGTCTTTTTGGCATAGTCGCGCATGCGGGCCGGGCGGTCGCGCCCCGAAAGCGCCAGCGCCTCGCCATAGAGATCGAACTCGGTTTCGTTGGCGACCGCATAATCGGCCTTGCCGAGGAGGCCGGCGGCTTCGGCACGGAAGGGGGCGGTGTTGAGCAAGCTGACGGCGCCCGCCGCGCGCGCCGCGTCGAGTGTGGCCTCGACCGTCTGCAACGGGATCTCGTGCTGCAAGAGAACGACGTCGCCTTTCTTGAGATAGGCCTTTGCGACATCGCCCGGCACAACCGAATCATTGGCGCCCGGCACGACGGCGATGACATTTTCCCCGTCGGCGCCGACCAGGATCAACGCCGTGCCGGTGGAGGCGAAGCTCTCGCCGACACCGGACAGATCGACATTGCCGGCCTTGAGAAGGGCGAGCGCCTCGGCGGCAAAACTATCCTTGCCGACCGCGCCCACCATGCGCACTTGCGCGCCGGCGCGCGCCGCGGCCAGGGCCTGGTTGGCGCCCTTGCCGCCGGGCGCGGTGGCGAAGCCGGAGCCGCGCACCGTCTCGCCGGGTTCCGGCAAGCGGTCGACATTGGCGATGAGGTCGAGGTTGATCGAACCGACAACGATAATCAAAAAACTGCCTCCCGGTGAAGCGGGTCAGCCTGTACTGAAAGGCGGACCTGCTCCAAGACTTCTGCTTTCTTGCGCAATTCCAGGGGAAATACATGAAGTGTTTTTCCCCCTGAAATTGCCGGCTGGGCGCGAAGCTAGCCGCAAAGCGCGCCGGTTGCCAGATCATGTCGTCGCTGGCGCGATCTGGCCCACAGCATCATTCGCAACGCACAGTGACCTCCGCCTGGTAACTGCCCGCCGGGAAGATGCCCGGCGACTTCGTGGCGGTCAGATCGACCTGGATCGTATGGGTGCCGTTGGCCAGCTTTTGCGGCGAGCTGCCCGGGTTATCCAATCCCGAGCCGTCGAGGCGGAAGACGGAGGCGAAAGAGACGTCGGTGTCGCCGCCGCTCGGAGCCGAGGTGAAGGCGATCGGAGCCGGCGCGGAGACGGTATAGCAGTCTAGCAGGTTCAGGATCGAACACAGCGTCGAGTTCGCGATGATGGTGGCGCCGGCGCTCGACCCGCCCGCCTGCCTGGAACCGAATATGTTGATAGAGGGGTTCGACTTCATCGTTCCCGAGGCACCGATCATGATGGTGCAGGTGCCGATGATCGCCGCCTGTGCCGGGGGACAGAAGCCGGCAAGCGCTGCCATCGTAAGCAGCGCGCGGCTATTTCCGCTTCTTTTTCGTTTCATTGCCGGTTGTGCCTCGGATGCTCCAGCCTTCGTTGGCCCATCCTGCCGATGCGGCCGAGCGAGCCGTAGGAGCCTCGGAAGCCGTGGCAGCGGTGCTCGTCGTGCTTCCCGTTGTCTGACCATCGGTGCCAAGGCCCATTTTCAGGAGCTTCAATTCAAGCTGCAGGCGCTCGACTTCCAGCTCGTAGAGGCGGCTGCAATCGACGCGTTTCGGCGTCCGCCCGATCGGGATCACCACGCGGCCGTATGTGGCGATGTCGCTATTGGCCTGGTTGCTGCTGTTGTTGCCCCGGATGACGCCGAGGTCGAGATAGGCGCCGCTGCCGGAGACGGCTGAGCGGCAGGTCGTGCCATCGCTGGCATGAACCTCGTCCTGGCCCTGAGGCAGGCTGACGCCGGGCAGACTGAAACCGGTCTGGTTCTGATTCAGGTTCAGGATGTCCTCGGCAAGCCCCTGACTTACGACAGCCAAGGCGGACAGCAGGGACAAGGTCAGAACTTGCGATGCCCGAAAAACTTTCCGCATATCTGTGCCCTTATCTGGGTCTGCTCGCTTGGAAAGGGGATACTCTCGGTACAGATACGCACTTTACGCTCGTTGGCGCCGTCGAACGGGACGACCACCAGAACCGGACGCGACGCCTGGCCGGCCAAAAGGAAGGCGCTTGGCGTGATCTTGGCGTCGACCGGCTGGAAATCCTGGTCATAGACATGAACCTCGACACGTATGCGCTGGTTATACGGGTTGCCTGGGAAGACACGAACGGCGAAGGCATCCGCGAAGGATCGCACCTCGCCCCGCATCGGCGTCATCGACTGGCCGATCGCGGCGATGGGAAACAGCACGGCAGTCAGGCCCGCCGCCAGAATTGCAATCGTTCTCAAGGATCACTCCTTTCGCGACAAGACTATTCGCAGCGCAGCGTCACCGTTGCTTGGTAGTTGCCGGCGGAGAAGCGGTTCGTGCCGCTCTTGGTGCCGGCAAGATTGACGGCGACCGTGGATGTGCCTGGCACCGTCAGGGCCGTCGCAGTGCCGGTTTCGGCAATCGTCTGAGCGCCGGAAGTGGCGAAGGTGGGGGTCCATGTCGTCGCCGTAACGTCCGAGGCCGGCACGGTCGTCGTGGTTACCGGGTCTACGCTGAGCGAGACGCCGCCCGTGGTATCGACCTGAGCGCTGCCGGCTGAGCCGCCGGCATTATGCGAGCTCAGCGACTGAAGATTGCTGCTGACGGTCATCGTGCCGTTGGAGTTGATCGTGACCGTGCAGGTCGCGGTGATCGTACCATTGAACAGCACATTTCCGGTGGTGGCCGCCGATGCTGCCTGGCCGGCGCAGGCGGCGAGCACGCTCGCAGCCATGACGGCGCGAAAGAACTTCATTGAGACCCCGCTTTCGAGCCGGATAATGCGGCTCAATTTGGGGTTATCTTCTCTTTACCGTGGTTAATTTAGCGTTAAGTGAAATAACAGCGGAAAGCAACTTCAAAGAAAGCCGGCAATAACCAGAGGTTGTCGCCGGTTGCATTCATGAACAAGGCTGTTTATTTGTTTGGCTTGTGCCCCTTTATATTTTGATACGCGGTTTTTCGCAAGGGGGCGCGAAAAAATCGATTGTTTTCAGGACGTCACTTGTCCCGCTTCCCAACCGAGGATGGCGCGCTTGCGCGTCAGGCCCCAGTGATAGCCGGTGAGCGCGCCGGACTTGCCCAACGCCCGGTGGCAGGGCACTACGAACGACATCGGGTTGGCGCCCACCGCCGCGCCCACGGCCCGGCTCGCGCTTGGCGCGCCGATGCTTGCCGCGATCGAGGAATAGCTACAGGCCCTGCCCATCGGGATGCGCAGCAGTGCTTCCCAGACGCGCAGCTGGAAATCGGTGCCGATCATCACCACGCGCAGCGGCTGGTCGGCGCGCCATTGCGTCGGGTCGAAGACCCGCGCGGCGTAAGCCTGCGTAGCGGACATGTCCTCGACATAGGTCGCGTTCGGCCAGCGGCCGGACATGTCGGCGAAGGCCGCCCGCTCGCCGCCCGCGTCACAGAAGGCGAGGCCGGCGAGACCGCGGTCGGTGACCATGATCAGCGCGATGCCGAAAGGCGAGATGTGATAGCCGTAGCGGATGGTGAGACCCGCGCCCCGGGTCTTATAGTCGCCGGGCGACATCGCCTCATGGGTGACGAAGAGGTCGTGCAGCCGGCCGGGACCGGACATGCCGAGCTCGAACGAGGTCTCCAGGAGCGGCATGCCTGAATCCAGCAGCCTGCGCGCGTGGTCGAGCGTCACCGCCTGCAGGAAGGCCTTGGGCGACAGTCCGGCCCAGCGCGTGAACAGTTTCTGCAGGCCGGTCGGCGTCTCGCCGACTTCCTCGGCCAGGACCTCGAGCGAGGGCTGGTCGCGATAGTCGAGGCTGATCTTCTCGATGGCGCGGCGCACGACGTCGTAGTCGCTGCCTTCCGGCGTGATGTCGTTCTCAAGGATCGCGGTCGGTTTCATCCGCGTATTCATGGTCATCTGCGCGTTCATGGCAATATCTCCTTGACCGCGAATATCGGTCTTCCAGAGCTTGGCCACCACCCGAAACTTGCCTTCCCGCCGCCGGCACCCAGATAGAGTCAGCTTCGGGCCGAAGAGGACGATCATGGCCGTCGAAAAGGTTAATCTGACCGGGGCAAGGGAGACCTTGCTGATGACGCTCTACGGCAAGGCGCTGGAGAGCCGGCTGCCCAATTCGCTGCTCCAGGATCGCTTTGCCGACGAGGCGGTGCGCAGGATCGACTATGATTTCTCGAGGCTCAAGGTCGACGGCAATCTCGGGCTGGGATTTGCAATCAGGGCGAAGACACTGGACGTCCGCGTCCGCGATTTCCTTGCGCGATATCCGGATGCGATCGTGCTGCATCTGGGATGCGGGCTCGATACGCGGATCTTCCGGGTCGACCCACTGCCAGGCGTCGATTGGTTCGACGTCGATTATCCTGACGTCGTCGCGCTCAGGCGCAGGCTTTATCCGTGCAGGGACCGGTATCATCTGATCGCTTCGCCGGTTACCGAACCGGCCTGGCTGGCCGAGGTGCCGCGCAATCGCCCGGCGATGATCGTGGCCGAAGGGCTGACGCCGTATCTCGCCGCCGACGAGGGGCCGCGGCTGTTTGCGCGCCTCGTCTCGCATCTGGCCGGCGGCGAGTTGATGTTCGACGCCTACAGCCGTTTTGGATTGAAGCTGATGCGTCTCAGCCCTGCCTTGAAGGCAACGGGCGCCGAAGTCCATTGGGCCATTGAGGATCCGCGCGAACTGGAGCGAGCCATCCCGAAACTTCGCTTCATCGGCGAGGTTCCGTCCTACAAGCCGGAGCAAGGGGCGCGCCTGGGCTGGTCCGCGCGTCTGTTCGTTGGCCTCTGGAGGCTTATCCCCGCGATGCGCAAGGTCGGCAGGCTGCTGCGCTACCGGTTCTGAAACGCTTACGTATCAGCGCGTCTTGGCGGTCGCCAGCGCGCGCGAAAAGGCGCTAGCAAAACTTTCGCGGTCGTCGGGATTGAGAAAGCCGCCAATCGCGACACTCTTGCCTTGCGCCTCGACGGCCATCTTGGTGATGCCGATCTCGCTGTGGCGGGCGATCGAGAACCGCGTCCAGAACGGGTTGAAGCGATGGTTTTCCGAGCGGCCGGAAGGCGCTGTCTTGCGAATGTCGAGACTGGTGCGCGAGACCGAGATTTCCTCGCGGGCGCGCGCAGCCCGGTAATTGGCGCGGAAAGCGATGTAGACGGCGACCACGTCGAGGCCGAAGAAGCCGAACACCGGCCATGCGCCATGCGCCAGGAAGAAAGCGCCGGTGACCGCCCAGCCGAACAGAAGCGCTCCCATCAGGATCAGGAAGCCGGTGCGGCCGAGCGAGCGGTGCGGCGTCAGCAAGGCCTGGAAAAATGGCTCGTCGGCCTGGAACGAGGCGTTTGTGTCGCTCATGAGGGAATATTATAGGAGGGAAATGGCGCCTCCCAAGTCGAAAAAATCCGCAGCTGTCAAAAAACCTCAGCCCGCTATCCCGGGCGGCGGCCGGGCGCCTGGTCGACGGCCGCGAAAAGCCGCCACGCGGTCGCTCTACAGTCCCGCCGAGGTGCATGAGATATTCCGGCGCTTTTCCGTGCAGCGGCCTGAGCCGAAAGGCGAGCTCGACTATGTCAACGCCTTCACTCTGCTGGTCGCGGTGGTGCTGTCGGCGCAAGCGACGGACGCCGGCGTCAACAAGGCGACGAAGGCGCTGTTCGCCGCGGCCGACACGCCGGCCAAGATGCTGGCGTTGGGCGAGGCCAAGGTCGGCGACTATATCCGCACCATCGGTCTGTGGCGCAACAAGGCCAAGAACGTGATCGCGCTGTCGAAGGCGCTGATCGACGATTATGCAGGCCAGGTGCCGCAGGATCGCGACGAACTGGTGAAGCTGCCGGGCGTCGGGCGCAAGACCGCCAATGTCGTGCTCAACGTCGCCTTCGGCCAGCATACGATGGCGGTCGACACCCATATCTTCCGCATCGGCAACCGCATCGGGCTGGCGCCCGGCAAGACGCCGGAACAGGTCGAACAGGGGCTGCTCAGGGTCATCCCCACCGACTATATGCGCCATGCGCATCATTGGCTGATCCTGCATGGCCGCTATGTCTGCAAGGCGCGCAAGCCCGATTGCCCGATCTGCGTCATCGCCGATATATGCAAGTCGAAGGAAAAGACCACCGACGTGCCGGCCCCGCTGGTACCGATCGCGCCGCTGGATGAGACGTATCCGGTCGGGGCTTAGAGAGACTTTTCCGGTATTATGGCGCAAACGCCACGGGAAGTGAATCCGGCCTTAGCCTATCTTCCGAGCCATGGAACACAACCCGCACTTTACGCACTCATTAAACTTCATGCCGAGATCGGCTGGAAGCTACAGGCCAATCAGGCGCAGCGTGAAAAGCTCATCGAAGACATGAAGCATGTCGAGGCGGTGCTGCACCTACTAGAGCCAGGTTTCAACGCACAGGCGATATCGATCAAGCGCCGCAACAACCCGAACCCGCTGTTCAAGCCCGGGCATGTCATTCGGGGCGCGCTGGACGTTCTCAGGACGGCTACAGCGCCTATGAGCGCCGAAGAGATCGCGCTGGTTCCAAGGGCGTTGAAGGGCCTGAGCGGGACGACCTCCACCGCCTGTATGGCGCAGTAAGTTCGTCTCTCTTGAACAACAACGACGCTGCACGGAGGCGGGCCACGGCGCTGGACTTTACAGCGCTAACTCACGACGCGGAGGGCGACCCTTGCCGCTTGAGGATCAGGCGTCTGCTCAACGGAAATCGTGCCGTCTTCGGAAATCTTGAAAACGCGCCCCCTGAAAGAGGGCAAAACAGCATTTTCGGCACGGACGGATTCGACCACGCTCTGAATGAGTTTTAACTGCCCGTCCCGGCCCCGCCCGCTCGGTATGATGACAAGCCCAGCATGGCGCGGCGTCAGGCGAGCGAGCCTTTCGAAATCACCATAATTGATGGTCACAACAGATCGGTCCTCATCTTGAGCGACCTTCCACACTTCATGGTCGCCCGCCTTGAGCATGTTCCTATCGCGAGTGCTGGTCGTATCGACCTGCATCTCCCAAAGGGGCTTGTTCAAAGCGGGCGAGATGTTTTCATCCAACATCAATTTCAGCATGCTTGTCAGCCTCGTCGTCGCTATCGCTCGCGCGGGGCCGACCTGTCGTCGGATGGGCGCGATAATAAAGATGTGCGAACCGCACATCATCTTCATTTAAATACGGGTAGTCCTCCAGAATATTCTTCACCGGTTCACCGCTTTCCACCATCTTTCCGATGTGGTTCACGGCCAATCGAGAGTCTTTGAATACGGCTTCGCCTCCGAGAGTGTCCTCTCTCTCTTCTATGCGTTCAAACCCGCAGTAATAGAGGTGAAGACGCGGCGCGACTTGATGCAACACCCGGCCCATGTCCAGCGTGACATATCTATCGATATCGACATGCATATAGTCACAGGATGCTGCCGCCCTCCTAGTGAACTTTACACATGCGTCTGGATCGGCCTTGAACCAAGAACCATCTATCAGACGGTCAAGCTTGGATAGCGCCACCCTTCTCATTTCAACATCCAGATGGGCGTTCCCGTAGACGGCCGCGAAGGAAACAACATAACTCCACGGAAATGCTATCCGAGCATCCGTCAGACGCATAATTCTTGGCTCTACAATTACCCCCCTTTCGATATCTTTTCGCACGCGCTTTTCGGATACGTCGGCAAGAGTCACTACCTCTTTGAGCGACAGCAGAGCGCGCGCAGCACTTGCGCTAGGATTCCTCTCCTCGTTCATGCAGACATGGTTCATCATTCAGCTCCTTCAAGGAAACCATTCCCTGAATGGGGAATAGTTTTATCACCAGAAAGTTCCGGCTTCAAGGAAAATATGCATTTGACGCCTACCCATGGCGTTTTCTACGCTCCGGGTTGCCGAGAGTTTTCATGGATTGGCGGCAGAATCTAATTGCGAACCACAAGGCTGAAATCGTGCCGTTGCGCGAAGAGATTCGACAAGAGCAGGAAAGTCCCGGCGAGATCGGCTCAACATTGCCGAACGGAACGCGGTTAGCCTGGGTGCTGAAATCATAGCTGACAATCTCAGGATGATCGCCACGCTTGAAGGGATCATAGCGCGCGCCGAAACTGACGATTAAACCGACGTCGCCGGCCCGCGATGAAACAGGCCGGCGACAGTTTCAGTTCGGCTATTCGTTCGAACCGTCAATCGCCTTCTGGCGAGTCTTGCGGTCGCCTTCTATAGCGCTCTTGATCGATGACGCCGATTGCTTGGTGGCGTCGCGACATTCAACGAAACCAGCCGACTGTTGCTGCTCAATGCGCTCGGAAGCCAATGCTTCTGCAGCCATGGTATAGGCCAGTTCGGGCAACGTCATATGGTCCCGAATATTAGCCTTTGGCGGCAGCCCGCGCCTTACGCGGATCTGCTTGGCCGTCCCGCCGTGCAGTTCCTTGTACGTCTCATTGGTGCAGATGGCGTACTCCACGGGTTCCTTCACGCCATGCTCGTCAAGGGCCTGCGTGTACTTCTTCCTAACGGCCCTTCCGATTTGACGGTGCAGATCACGGTCATCGGCGGCAGGCTTCCGCGAGATGATCTCCGGGATGAGTGTTTCGTCGCCGCGCTGATAGCGAAGGAAGACATCGCGGATTTCGACGCCGAGCTTCGGGGACAAGTATTCAGCATACGCAAGCGCGAGGTTTTCGTGCGCCCATGTGCCGCCGCCTTTTCCAGCCTTCGTGTAATAGACAGACCGGATTTCATCCCTCGACAAAACCCCGGATTTTCCGGTGTTTTTGACCAACAGTGCCGTGATAGCGCCCTTAGCGCCCGGCAAGGCCAACCAATCCGATGGCGTCTGGTTTTTGGAATATCCAGCCGCGACATGGATGTCGTTGAGGCAAACAAGACCGTTCTCATCGACTCGAATACGGGTCTTCTTAAAGAGGATAACTTTCATTTCCGGCATTACGACATAAACCTTTCTTGACGTCGTTATGCGGCGGAGAAATGGCTTGACAATGGGAGGGAGGAACCCCATTTAGCCGTCAAGTGATCACTTCTCCACCGCAAGGTGGTGTTCAATGGCCCGGCGGTGGTTGCACACCGACCGGGCCGCTCTGTTTTTCCCGACAATTTCGGTAAAACTGTCAGTAAGTAGGTATCTGCCTATCTACTGACAAGTTCCTGACGGAACTATTTCGCGCTTTTCTAAAGTCTAGAGAAATAATCGACTTCAAAACTCGTTTTGCACGCAAATAATATTGCGCCGCACAAATTGTGCTTGGTTATGCCACTTTGCGACGCCGCCAGTAGCCAGTGAAATCGACAGACGGTTTCCGCTTCAAGGCGTTGCCGGCGACGCGCTGGACCTTCGCCATTGGCATTGCGGCGGTTGTCTTCGCGCCATGCGGCTTCCTGCGCATACCAGAGTAGATAGGCACCGGCGATATGATGATGGTGGCCGATCTCGGCACGGTGCAGGCGGTTGAAATATTCCTCTGCCATTGGTGCAGGCACCGTCGGCGCTGTAAGCCTCTTGGTGGTTGATGCGCTTCATTTTCGAAGCGCGAATGCAGGCCATTCCAAGCCGCAGCTTCGTCGACGTCGACGACCGTGCCTTCGGCAATGCGCGACTTGATCCAGTTAAGCGCAGCGCCTTCCGTGCCGAACACTGCCGGCAGCGAATTGCCGTTGCGCCCGCGGATGATGACGACAGCCTTGCGCCTGCCGTTCTGGTTTTCCCAAAGGCGACGGTCGAGGCGATTTTCCTTGCGGTTCGCCGGCTTCACATAGCCGCCGAAGTGCCCGCCGTCGATCTCGGCCACCTTGCCTTCACCGCCGATGGTGCGGCCCTTCATTTCCTCTGCCATGGCTTCACGCATCTTGTGGCAGAGAACGAAAGCGGCCTTGTAGGACAGCCCCAGGTCGCGGGACATGGCGAGCATGCTCTTGCCCTTGACCTCATTGCAGAAGATCGCGATGGCCGCCAGATAGCTGCGCAGGGGCAGCTTGTGCGACGCGAACAGCGTGCCGGACGTGATGCTGAAATCCTTCTGGCAGGCGCGGCGCCGGAAGCGGCTGGCACCATTCGGAGGGCGGCAATCATAGGCATCGACGCCACCGCAAGATGGGCAAACCGGCTGGCCGTTCTATGTCCGCGCATTTCTATTTGGCGGCGCTTGCCGCCACGGGGAAAGAGGGCGTAAGTCTAGCGGACATCTAGGGCTTTCAGGGCGGTAGGGGATGCTGCGAAACTGGAAAGCATGGCCGTTGGCCATCGGCTTTGTTATCGCCTTGGTGGGGTTCAGCCTCTCACAAGAGGCGCAATCAAATCAGCAAAGCCGGCCTCCACAACCAAGTGCTCCCGAAAACCAGCAACCCACCAAGCAGGACAGCGAATCCCAATTTCTCGCGACCACACCAAGCAAGCCTGTCGGCGAAGAAAAGCGCGCCGATGACGAGCAGAGCAGCGCCGGCAAAGAGTGGCGCGAAAGCCTCATTGAACATGCGCCCGACTGGTCTGTCGCGTTCTTCACCTTTGTCCTGTGCGTGTTCACCGGCTTGCTCTGGCGCTCCACCAACAAGCTCTGGCTGGCCGGCGAAAAGCAAATGAAGCTGATTCAGGACAACGCCGCTCTGCAATCCGCCGATATGCAGGCTTCTATCAAAGTCGCAGAGGACGCTGCCAAGGCTGCTAACAGATCCGCCGAAGTTGCCGAACGGACTATGGTGCTGAATGACCGGCCTTGGGTCGGGGTAGAACTTCAGATTCTCCGCCCACTGGTTTTTACCGCCGATGATTGCAGCATCAAATTGGATGTGACGATCACCAATCATGGCCGGTCGCCGGCTATCAGGACCGAAGCTTACGTCGAATTTTTTGTTTCCACTAGGAGGGCAGTCGAGTGGAGAGCCAAAATGGAAGACAACTCCAGATACATGGTTGCGAACATGTTTGGTCAAACATTGTTTCCCGCCGTCCCCCGCCCGAAAAAGTGGTCTCTCACCGTAAGCAGGGATGATATCTCGGCCGGGATGGCTGAGGACGAAGAAAATCGTCTTCGGCCGGTAGTGGCGTACTGTGTTTATTACAGTCTCCCAACGGGTGGCCGCGCCCGCTATACGTCCGGCATCCGAGAAATCTTCAGAATTGGCCATGAGCCTTTCGACGGCAAACCGGCCACTTTCACTGATCGCGAAATCAGATTCTTGGACATGGTGACTGAAGACGCCACCTGAGCCTATCGCCAAGAGAAACGTTACCAGAAGCCCTGTCATGTCAGCACCCGCTGACATGTGGGTTAGGTCTGTCGCCGACCCGAGGCGTTTGCGCCATAATATCGGATTTCTGCTCTAATAACCGTAACCGCGCGCCATGGCCGCGGCGAAAACCGGAATGAGCAGGAAGATAAAGCCCTCGGCGCGGACATAGTTCTTCACCGATGCCAGTTCCGCCGCCGGCACCGCGAAAGACGGACTGCCGCTCGCCTGCCTGTTCCAGGAGAGGAAGCGTATGGTCGGCACAATCGACAGCAGGCCGACGATGACGAAGGCCGCCATCTTTGCCCAGAACACCCAATTATAGACGTAGAATTCCCAGCCCTTCAGACCGAAGAACACCCGGCAGATGCCGACGATGACGATCAGCGCGGCGATGATGCCGTAGTGGCGGTCGATGCCGGCAAGGCGCTTCAGCGTCGCCGCTGCCAAATCGCCGCGCACCAGCACGAACTCGGCGCCGATGATGCCGGCCAGCGAGAACACCAGAAGGTGATGCGCGATCGCCAGCAACAGGTCTATGGTGTCCATGGTTCTTCGTTCGGTCGACTTGCGTTTCTGGTCGGCTTCGCGCGCAAACTAGCATCGCCGGGCGAAAAGCCCATAGCGATGCAGCCGTGCCATGGCCGTTATGGCTGGAAGAGCCAACGCATTGGCCTGGCTCTTGATCGAGCGTGCTGTTTTGCTAAGCGCTGTCGCGTCAATGGAGGGCAATGCCATGAGCATCAGAACCGAAGCCGGCGTGCCGCTTCTCGAAACGGCGCGCACCGTTTTGCGGCCGCACAGGCTGGACGATTTTGAAACCTATGCCGCCATGTGGGCGGAGCCCGCCGTCACCCGTTTCATCGGCGGCAAGCCGCGCACGCGCGAGGAGAGCTGGATGCGCTTCCTGCGCCATGCCGGCCTATGGTCGCTGATCGGCTATGGATTCTGGGCGATCGAGGACAAGGCGACGGGGCGCTTCATCGGCGAGGCCGGCTTCCACGACCTCAAGCGCGAGATCGTGCCGTCTCTCGAAGGCGTGCCGGAGGCCGGCTGGGCGCTGGCCTCCGAGGCGCATGGCCAACGGCTTGCGAGCGAAGTCGTGGGGCGGATCGTCGCCTGGAGTGACGAGACGTTCGGACAGGCAAGAACCGTCTGCATCATCGATCCTGAAAACCGCGCCTCGCAGAAGGTGGCTGAAAGGAACGGCTATAGAGAGATTTTGCGGACCACCTATCACGAGAAGCCGACGATCCTGTTGGAACGGCAGGCCGGATCCGGAAAAGGAGGCGCTTAACCCGCCTTGCGGCGCAACGCCCCTGCCACTCCGTTCCACGCGTCCGCCTTTGCACCTGGACGGCTGCCCAGCACCGTCGTCGCGTCGAATGGCTGGGGCCTCGCTATGGCATAGCCCTGCGCGTAATCGACGCCGATCGCCTTCAAGGCTTCGACGATGCCATCGCTTTCGACGAATTCGGCGATGGTGCGTTTTCCCGTCACCTTGCCGATGTGATGGATCATCTCGACCATCGCGCGGTCGATGCGGTCGTCGAGCATGTCCTTGACGAAGCCGCCGTCGATCTTGAGGTAGTCGACCGGCAGATGCTTCAGATAGGCGAAGGACGACATGCCGGAGCCGAAATCGTCGAGCGCGAAGCGGCAGCCCAATCCGCGCAGGTCGGCAATGAAGCGCATGGCGTCGGTCAGATTGGCGATGGCGCTGGTCTCGGTGATCTCCAGGCAGATCGTCTCGGGCGCAATGGCGTGCGCAGCGAACTGCTCGCGCATGAAGCCGAGAAATGTCTCGTCGCCGAAAGTGGCGCCGGAGAGATTGATCGCGCAGGTGGATATCGGCGTCGCGCGCGGATCGGTGCGTCGCGACGCCAATATGGCGAAGGCGTTGCGTACCACCCAGCGATCGATCGCCGGCATCAGTCCGTAGCGCTCCGCCGCCGGGATGAAGCTCTGCGGGGTGACGAAGCTGCCGTCCTCGTCGGTCAGCCTGAGCAGGATTTCGACATGCGCGCCTGCCTCGGCAATATCATCGCGCAACGGCGCGATCTCCTGCGCATGCAGCCGGAAGCGGTTCTCATCCAGCGCGGCATGCAGGCGCTGCACCCAGGCCATCTCGCCGAAGCGCTCGCGCAGCGCCCTGTCGCCGTCGCTGTGGAGCTGGACGCGGTTGCGGCCCTTTTCCTTGGCCATGTAGCAGGCGACGTCGGCGGCGCGCAGCACTTCCTCCAGCGTCATGCCGACATTGGCTACTTCGACCATGCCGATGCTGACGCTGATGTTGAAGGGACGCCCTTCCCAGGAAAAGTGCAGATCCTGGACCGTGGCGCGCAACCGTTCGGCGGTGGCGGCGGCGCAGTCGGCATCGCAATCGAAGAGCAGCACGCCGAACTCGTCGCCGCCCAGTCTCGCCAGGATGTCGCCGGGCGGCAGCTCGTTGGCGAGCAGCGCCGAGATTTGGCGCAACAACTGGTCGCCGGCGGCGTGGCCGCAGGTATCGTTGACCAGCTTGAACTGATCGAGGTCGAGATACATCAGCGCGTGCCGGCGCGACCTTTCCGGCGCTTCGGAGATCGCGCTCGCCAGACGCTTCTCGAAGTCGCGGCGGTTGACGAGACCGGTCAGCGCATCATGCGATGCCTGCCACGACAGGCGCTCGATATAGTCCTGCTCGCGCGTCATGTCGTGCAGGGCCAGGACGCAACCCAGGATCGAGCCGGAAACGATCAGCGGAGCGCCGTTCAGCGCCACCGGCACGACCGAACCGTGGGGGCGCTCCAGAAGCTGCGGGCGAACATTGGAGCGGCGCGGCTCGCCCGCCAGCAGGCGCGGGATCAGATCGGTCTCCTCGACGCCACTGTCCTTGTCCACGAGCCGGAACAACGAGGCGACCGACCTGCCTTTGGCGGCGGCTAAAGAGCAGGCAAGCAGCCTTTCCGCTCCAGCATTCATGTAGTCCAGCCGCCCCTCGGCATCGGTGCTGATGACGGCCTGGCCGATCGAGGCCAATGTGATCTGAGCCCGCTCGCGCTCGGCGCTGAGGGCCGTCTGAAATGCCTGACGCTGTTTCATCAGCTTTCGCGTGCGCCAGACGGCGAGCAGGATAAGCAGCGCGGCTGTCGCGAGATTGGCCGCCGTCAGCGCCGTCTTGATGAAGCGCGACCCCTCGCCGAGACTGTCGGAGAAGGCCTTGGCGAGCGGCCCGATCTGGTGGTCGATCTGGTGGATTTGCACTTTCCAGAGAGCGATCTCGGCTGACGATGGCGGCCCTTTTTCGAGCCTGCGATGTATGTCGTCGCCAAGTCTTTCGATGGCGAGGATCATCTCGTCGGCAGCCGTCCAGTGCCGGATCGCCGTGTCGAGATAGCTGACGCCGCGGAAATTCCGGAACAGCCAGATCAGGCCGGCGACATCGTCGGGATGGTTGTTGCCGCCGAGAAAGCCAAGCCTGGCCGCATTCGTGTCGGGCTCAGCCTGTTCGAGCGCAAGCCGCGCGGTTCGATCGGCCAGAGGCACGGCGACGGCCTGACGATATTCGCTGAAATACTCTTCTCGGCCGGTGTCGGCATAAAGGCTGAGGAAATAGATGGCGTGCTTCTGCCCCTTCGACCATTGGCTTTCGCCGCCGACATAGGCGCGGACGGCTGACAACGTGTGGAGGCTGAGGGTCGCGACCAGCGCCTGGATCAGGACGACCGCGACGAAGGGCCAGACCAGCCCGATGAGGCGCGGGGCAGCATCGGTCGATGAGAGCTTCATCCCATTCCCATGGCGCGTGCGCAGGCCCCCTCGGTGTCTGTCCGACTGGCTCATCCGCCGGTTGAGACGATGTTCTTCCCCACATGCCGTCCGGTTACTGGCGACATCAATCCAAATAACGTGCCTGGATTAACAGTCGATAAATTTGCCCAGTATTTGTTTCATGAGTTATTGCTCAGCAAAAGAAGGACGCCTACGCGCTTGATGCCGATATTTCGTGCATAGTGTCGATCCACAGTGCGAGGACGCGGAAGAAAAAGCCGGCAACATCAATCCGATAGCGCCGCGCGACAGTCGCGTCTCAGCGCCTGGTCTTGGATTTGTTGAGGGCCACGGCCTCGCGGACGAGCGACTTCAGGGCGTCCGCGTCGATCTTGTCGCCTTCCTTGAAATCGATGGCGCGCCGGGTGTTGCCTTCCAGGCTGGAGTTGAAGAGCTTCTTGGGATCTGGCAGCGCCGCGCCTTTGGCGAAGGTCAGCTTGACGACAGCCTTGTAAGTCTCGCCGGTGCAGATCATGCCGGCATCCTCCCAGACCGGCACGCCGCGCCATTTCCATGTCTCGACGACTTCGGGCGCTGCCTCCCTGATAAGAGCGCGGAGCCGGGCAAGCGTCTCGCCCCGCCAGTCGCCCAGCTCCTTGATCCGTCCGTCGATCAGTTCGGACGCAGACTTGCCGTCCTGCATGTCGCCTTGTTGCATGTCCGGTTCTCCTCGATGCTGGATAGAGATCGCCACCTTGGCCCTTTCGGGGGAGACGGCGCTTGATTTTTCGTGCGCTTACATCCGTTCGCCGGGCAGCTGGCTCGCCTGCTTCACCCAAGAAACGAATTGCTCCTCGTCGATCGGCTCGTTCTCGTGGATGTGGAAATAGCGTGTGTCCTTGCTCTTGGATTCGACAGGCGGCACGGGCTTCAGCGACAGGCCGCGGAAGAACGCCACCTTGATGTATTTGGCGAAGCAATGGATGCCGAGGAACCAGCCTTCGCCTTCCATGCCGTAGAAGGGAGAGTTCCATTTGACGGCCTTTTGCACGCCAGGGACGGCCTGCATGATGAGCTGGTCGAGCCGGCGCCCGACCTCGCTCTTCCAGCCCGGCATCGCCGCGATATAGGCCTGCACCGGAGCATCGCCGTAGCCCTTGGCGATCTGTGGGTTGCCGCCTGAAAGCAGGACAGGTTTCGCGTCCGCGGACTTGGCAGCCTTCGATCTCGTTTTTGCCATCAGGCCGATCCCGTGCGCTCGCCCGCCGGCCCCGCGCGCCATCCGGCGGCATAGGGCAGCACGAACATATAGAGGCCGCTGAACAGC
Organism: Mesorhizobium sp. B2-6-2; assembly: GCF_006440615.1. NCBI lineage: Bacteria > Pseudomonadati > Pseudomonadota > Alphaproteobacteria > Hyphomicrobiales > Phyllobacteriaceae > Mesorhizobium > Mesorhizobium sp. B2-6-2. Next base: position 84,158 of record NZ_VFUG01000002.1, read on the forward strand.
AGCAGGAAAAGCGGAATCAACGGCGAATAGACGATCCAGGCCGGCGGTGGGCCCATGGCCATGGCGGCGAAATTGGCGATGACGGTGACGGTGAAGATGATCGAAAGCCAGCGGTGAAGCTGCCTGATCCACTTGCTCCAGTTCAATATAACCTCCCTTGCAAATGACGATACGGATCGAGCTCTCTACCAGCGCGCCAGCTGCGAAAGCTGAATGAGGTTGCCGCAGGTGTCGTTGAGCTGCGCGATGGTCGCGCCGGTCACCGCGGTCGGCGCCATGGCAAAACTGCCGCCATTGGCCTTGATGCGCTCATGATCGCTCTTGATGTCGTCGGTGAACAGCATCAGCGCCGGCTGGCCTTGCTTGAAGATGGCCTGCTGATAAGTTTTTGCCGCCGGATTGTCGTTGAGGGCCAGCTGCAGTTCGGTGCCGTCCGGATCGTCAGGCGAGACGACAGTCAGCCAGCGAAACGGGCCATTGGTGAAGTCGGCTTTCTTGGTGAAGCCCAGAATTTCGGTATAGAAGCCAAGAGCCTTTTCCTGGTCGTCGACATAGATGCTGGTCAGCTTGATCTTCATTTTCGTGCCTCCATTGCTTACGCTCGCGGGTTGCCGCCCCGCCGGGACCGTGTCTGTGTTTTGAGGCTTCGGCGGACGTCAATCGATCCGCGAAAGCAACTGCTCCAGGGCCGTGAAGTTGCGCTTCCAGCCCACCGTGGCGCCGCGGTAATACGGCTCCTGGTCGGTGCGGAAGCCGACCTGCTCCATCCGCAAATGCGTGCCCTTGCCCGTCGGGGTGAGCGTCCAGGTGACCACGCTCTCGAGATCCTTGGTGTCCCAGCTGTAGGACAGGGTCCGGTTGGGCTCGACCGTCCGCACCTGGCAATCGACGCCGCCCCATTCGGCGCTCATATTGAAGCGATGGTCCACGACCGGCTTGAAGCTGTTCTTCATCAGCCACTCCTCGATGAGATGCGGTTGGGTGAGCGCGCGCCAGATCTTCTCCGGCGGAAAAGGTATCTCGCGCTCGACGATGACGGAGCGCGTTGCGGCCTCATTCATTGATCCATCCTTTTGAGCAGGTCTTCCAGATCGTCGAAGCGGCTTTCCCAAAACCCCGCCATGTGGCGCGTCCAGTCCATCAACGGCGCGAGCGCCTTGAGCTGGGCGCTGTAATGGGTCTGGCGGCCCTCATGGCGGTCGCGCACCAGTCCCGCCTCCTTGAGGACGCCCAGATGCTTCGACACCGCCGGCTGCGACACCCCGGCCTGGGCGGTCAGGGCTCCGACCGTCTGCTCGCCCTGGCGGCAGAGGCGTTCGAAGATGGCGCGTCGCGTCGGATCGGCGAGCGTCCTGAACAGCATGTCATGCGCGGTCGTCATTAACCGATAACCCGTTGGCTATTGATTGACGTATAACTATTGGGATATGCATGAGTCAAGCAGCGAATGAGGACGCGCATCCGAAGCCGCGGCCGTGGGCCGGCACGCCAGTACGGCCGGACGCTACTGAATAGATGGTTGCTTATGCTGCGTTTGCTGACGGAACGGTCAAATCCCTCAGCAGCGTGGAAAGGTCCGGTTCGTCAATGAGCAGGGCGGCGTCGACCGCCGGAAGCCATGCGCGCTGGCGGTTCGCGGCTTCCTGCCAATCAACAAGCTCCTCGGCAACCTCGAGCAGATAGACCACAACGTCGACGCGAATGAAGCCGTCGGGCATGCGTTTCCAATAGGAATAGGTGCCGGCAGGCTGCTTCAGCGTCCTGCCGAGCACGCCGGCTTCCTCGCGGGCTTCGATCGTTGCCGCCCTGCGCCCGCTCTTGCCCTTCATCGGCCAGCCCTTAGGCACGATGAAGCGCCGCGTGGTGCGTGAGGTGACCAGCAACACTTCGAGATTGCCGTCTTCTCGCACCCGATACGGAATGGCCGCCACCTGGCGGATCCGTTGGCCTTTCCTGGCTCTGCGGACTGCTTTTTTCTTGGTTGTTGCCATCCCAAATTCCGGTCAGAGCAGCATCCCTGCCATACGCTATCCGCGTAGGCAAAAACCTGTTCTCCTGCAAACCCTAGAGCGTTTCACCGTTTCACGGAAACGGCGACCCGCTCTATCTCTTTTTGACGCAATTCCCGACGGAAAACCGTGTCACACTTTTCCTGGAATTGCTCTAGAACCACCGCCCTTGCAATCCGGCATTTTGCCAGTAAGTAAGTCGGCTAATAAACTGAAAAGAACAATATGTCAGCGGCAAACCCTGGAAATAATGTTGCCGACCGATTCCATCCGACATGTGTTGCCGTATACCGGCACATCGGGTTGGCGCCTGGGCGGGGCCGGCCGGTCGAGCTCGCGATAGATTTGCTGCTGCTGCTGGTATTGCTGCCGCTGCAAGCGGTTCTGCAACTGCTGCAGCTCATTCTGCTGCACCAACGCGTTGCGATTCGTCGGGATGACGATCTGCGCATAAGACGGCGCAATCAGACAAACCGAGGCCGCCAGCACGGCGCCTGCCAGAACAGCCGGACGAAGCATCCGCAAGGCTCCCATACGAAAAACCATGCGTTTCATATAGAGCGGATGGCCAATAACGCTATGGGCAAGTTGCGAAACGTGATGCGGCTCACCGAGGCCGCGCGATTGGCTATGCCGCGACGCCGGCGCTGGAGATCGGGGTCGACATCCCGGTCAGCGCCGTCGCCAGTTCCCGCATCTGCGGAAAGGCCGGCGTCGAGTTCTCCACCAAGCAGTGGGAAATCGAGGGGCGTTTCGCCGCCGCCGAGAATCTGCCCGGCAATCCGGCATTGCACTTGACGGAAGCCATCGATTCGCCCCTCTATCGGGTCGGCGCCGGGCTGGAGCTCGATGACGTCAACGGCGTCGGGTTGGCTGTCAGGTACAACGGCGCCTTTGGGCAAACGGTCAAGCAGAATGCGGTCAGCGCGTCTCTGAAGGTCAGCTTCTAGCTGACGCGGGCGGCGGCTAAGAAGGGATCTCATGAGGACGAAATACGCGTATCTCGCGGCGATGCTGGCAGCCGCCTGCATTGCCGGTGTGCCGGCAGCGGGAGTTGCCGCGCAGAATAAGGCCGACAAGGTGGCGCCCGCGGCCGCTCAGTCGGGCGACGCAGCGGCCAAGCCGCAGCTGCCGGGCGGCGCCTCGGCGCTGTCGGAGACGCATGGCGACTGGACGGTCAACTGCCAGGTCACCGGCACCAACAAGGTCTGCAGCCTGTCGCATCAGCAGTTCAACAAGCAGAGCGGCCAGCGGCTGCTGGCGATCGAATTGACGACCAAGACCGGTCAGGACGCCGCCGGCACGCTGGCGCTGCCCTTCGGGCTTGCCTTGGCCAATGGGATCTCGTTCGAAATCGACGACAAGAAGCTGGATGGCACGTTGCAGTTCAACACCTGCCAGGCGGTAGGTTGCCTGGTACCGGTGACGTTCGATGCCAATATCACGCCGTTGCTGCAAAACGGCACCACGCTGAAGGTCAACGCCACGGCGGCCGACACTGCGCAGCCGATCTCCTTCACCATCTCGCTCAACGGTTTTGGCAGTGCGCTCGCCCGGACGGCGGACCTGTCGGCGGACTAGCTCGTGGGGATCGCTGCTGTGTGTGAGCGTGCGCGCATGCAGGGATTTCACTCAAACGCCCGTCGCGATCGTCATCCTATGGCGGAGCAAGGAGCGAAGCGACGCGCGCAGACCATAGGATCCATGCCGTGACCTCGAAGCGCTGTAACGGTGCAGGTTCTGCTCCGCAGCGCTCCTTGGCCGGCGTAACGGCATGGATCCTCGGGTCTACGCGTCCGCTTCGCTCCCGCTCCGCCCGTGGATGACGACCCTGAGATGCTTCGGCCAACCACCACGGTCTGTCAGCTACTCCACCTCGCGCAGACGGTAGCCAACGCCGGTCTCGGTGATGATGTAGCGCGGTTGGTCCGGCGTTTTCTCGATCTTCTGTCGGAGCTGACGCACATAGACCCTCAGATATTGCACGTCGGTCGAGTCGTTCCAGATCTGCTTCATCAGGAACTGATGGGTCAGCACCTTGCCGGCATATTGCACGAGCATGCGCAGGATGTCGTATTCCTTGGGCGACAGTTTCAATTCCTTATCCTCGACCTTGACAATGCGCTTCACAAGGTCGACCGAAAGGTCGCCGGTATGGAACACCGGCTTCTCGCCCTGTTGCTGGAATTTGTGGCGCAGCGCCACGCGGATGCGCGCGACCAGCTCGTTCATGCCGAAGGGTTTTGTAACATAGTCGTCGGCGCCGAGCTCGAGCGCTGCGACGATACCGGCCTCGTCGGTGCGGCTGGAGAGGATGACGACCGGAACGTCGAGTCCGTCGGCCCGCCATTTGCCGAGCAATTCGAGGCCGGTCATGCCGGGCAGGCCGAGATCGAGCAGGATAAGGTCGGGCCGTTCCGCCTGCATGAGTTCGATCGCCGCCATGGCATTCGGCGCCTCGGAGACCGCATAGCCCTGGCTGCCGAGGCCGACGCGCAGCAATTTTCGGATCGGCGGCTCGTCGTCGACGACCAAAATGGAGACGGTCTGATTTGTCATGCCGCATCGTCCGTAAGGGGTGCGCCGAGCGCCGGCAACTCAGCCGGCACCGGCATGCGGATGGTGAAGATCGCGCCTGGACGGTCGGTGCGGTTGGCCGCCGCGACCGTGCCGCCCATCGCCTCGATGAAGCCGCGACTGATCGACAGTCCGAGACCCGTGCCGGCGCGCACCTGGTCGCGCTTGCGCACGCGGTAGAAGGTATCGAATATCCGCTCCAGATCGTCCGGCGGGATGCCCGGCCCCTCGTCCATCACCTGCAGGATGACGGCGCCGCTGTCCACCCAGGCCTGCAGCCGGATGGCCGAGCCCGGCAAGGCGTATTTGGCGGCATTGTCGAGCAGGTTGAACAATGCCTGCTCGAACAGAACCGGATCGAGCCGCAGCATCGGCAGGTCGGCCGGGATGTCGGTCTCTATTTTGTGCTCGGCGGTGATCTTCTGCGCCCGGTTCAACGCTGAGCCGACGACATCGCCGACATAATTGAGCGCATAATTCGGTTCCATCGCGCCCGACTCGATCCTGGTCATGTCGAGCAGATTGGCGATGAAGCGGTTCAGCCGCTCGGACTCGCTGACGACGGTCGCCAGAAGCTCCGCGCGATCCTGTTCCGGCAGCGCCGGCGCGAATTCCTTCAGCGTGCCGGCCGCGCCCATGATCGCGGCAAGCGGCGTCTTCAGGTCATGCGAGATCGAGGTGAGCAGCGCCGAGCGCAGCCGGTCCGCTTCCGCGGCCAGCCTGGCGCGGTCGACATCGGCGACGAGCTGGACGCGTTCGATGGCGACGGCGGCCTGGTCGGCCAAGGCGTCGAGCAAACGTTGCTGCTCGGGCGTCAGCAGCGGGCCCTGCTTGTCATTATCGAGACCGACGACGCCGATCGCCGTCCGTCCGGTGCGCAAGGGGAGATAGAGACGTTTTGCGCCGGGCAAGGTGTCGGCGCCGCGGCCGGCCGGCCGATTGTGCTCCCAGGCCCAGCGGGCGGCGGCGATATCGGCCTCGGCCAAGGTGTCGTCCGGCGGATAGCCGGCCTTGACGGTGATGGTGCCGTTTTCCGGCAAAAGCAGCACGACGCGGACCTTCAGCATCGAAGCGATCTGGAAGGCGGTGGCCCATAAGACGTCGTCGAGCGTGCCGGCACCGGCGAGCTTCCTGGAAAAGGAATAGATGTCCCCGGTGGCGCGCGCCCGCGAGCGGGCGGCGACGGCCTGGCGCTGCACGCGTGCCGTCAGATTGCTGGCGATCACGGCGACGACGAGGAAAACGGTAAAGGCAACGATGCTCTCCGGGTCCCTGATCGTCAGCGTGTAACGCGGCTCGAGGAAGAAGAAATTGAAGGCAAGCGCGCTGAGGAAACAGGCATAGAGCGCCGGCCAGAGCCCGAACGTCACGGCCGAGGTCAGCACGGCCAGAAGCAGGACGCTGGCGAGATTGCGCACGTCGAAGAACTGGTCGAGGATCGAGCTAGCGGCCAGCGCGCCGGCGACATAGGCCGTCGAGAACAAATAGGGCCAGATCTGGAAAGGCTTCTGCTCGGGCGCGGCCTTCACCCGCGCCGACGGCGCGTCGCCATCGCGCCCGGCGCCCGAAATGACATGGACGCTGATGTCGCCGGCATTGCGGATCAGATCATAGGTGAGCGAGCCCTCGATCAGCTCGCGCCAGCGCGAGCGGGTCGGCCTGCCGACGACAATATGGGTGAAGTTGTTCGTCGTCGCGTGGCGAACGATGTCCTGCGCGACGTTCTGGCCGGGAATGGTTGTGATCTCCGCGCCGAGCTGCTCGGCAAGACGCAGGTTCCTGGCCAGGCGGTCCTTGTCCTCCTCGGACAGGCCGGCGAGGCGCGGCGTGTCGACATGCAGCGCCGTCCAGGGCGCGCGCAGCCGGTCGGCGAGCCTGCGTGCGTAGCGGATGCGGGCCGCTCCGCCAGGCTGCGAGTCGACGCAGACGAGCACCCGCTCGCCGGCCGCCCACGGCCCCGGAATGGCGTGCGACTGCATATGGTTGAGCAGTTGCTCATCGACGCGCTGGGCGGTGCGGCGCAGCGCCAGCTCGCGCAGCGCCGTCAGATTGCCCGGCGAAAAATAATTCTCGATCGCGCGCTGCGCGGTGTTGGGGAAATAGACCTTGCCGTCCTGCAGCCTCTTGATCAGGTCGTCGGGCGTGAGGTCGATGATCTCGATGTCGTCGGCCTTGTCGATGATGGAATCGGGAACAGTCTCGCGCACCCTGACCCGCGTGATCTGGGCGACGACGTCGTTCAGGCTTTCGACATGCTGGATGTTGAGCGTGGTGTAGACGTCGATGCCTTGCGCCAGGATCTCCTGCACGTCGAGATAGCGTTTGGGATGCCGGCTGCCGGACGCGTTGGTGTGGGCAAGCTCGTCGACCAGGACCAGCGCAGGGCGTCGCTTCAGGATAGCGTCGATGTCCATCTCGTCCAGGGTCTGGCCGCGATAGTCGACCAGGCGGCGCGGGATCACCTCAAAGCCGTCGACCAAGGCCTGGGTTTCCTTGCGGCCGTGCGTCTCGACGATGCCGATCACGACGTCGATCCCATCGGCGCGGCGGGCGCGGCCGGCCATCAACATCTCATAGGTCTTGCCGACGCCGGGCGCGGCGCCGAGAAATATGCGCAGGCGGCCACGGCCCTCGCGCTCGGCATGCTCCAGCAGCGCGTCGGGGGAGGGTCGGTTCTTGGGGTCGGTCCTGTCGTCCGGCATCAGGTCCAATCATGAATTGCGCCGGGGATCGTGTCGATCCCCGGGCGCGGGCGGGTTACTTCAGGTCGTCCAGCGCCAGGTTCAGCGCCAGGACGTTGACCACCGGCTCGCCGAGGACGCCGAGCTCGCGCTCCTCGACATGGCTGTCGACGAGCGCCTTCACCTTGGCCTCGTCCACGCCGCGGGCCTCGGCGACGCGCGGCACCTGGAAATAGGCGGCGTCCGGGCTGATGTCGGGATCGAGACCGCTGCCCGAGGTAGCGACGAGGTTCATCGGCACCGGCGCATTCGGGTTTTCGGCCTTGAGCCTCTCGGCGTCGCCCTTGACGCGCTCGATGAGCTTGGGATTGGTCGGACCGAGATTCGAGCCGCCGGAGGCGGCGGCGTCGTAGCCTTCACCGGCTGCCGACGGCCGGCCGTGGAAATAGCGGTCGACGGCGAAAGCCTGGCCGATCAGGCTGGAGCCGATGACCTTGCCGTCTTTTTCGACAAGGCTGCCATTGGCCTGGTTCGGAAACAGCGCCTGGGCGATGCCGGTCATCCCGATCGGATAGATGAGGCCGGTCAGCACCGTGAAGAAGACGATCATGACCAAAGCGGGTCTGAGTTGCTTGGACATCGGGGCAAATCCTTATGCGAGGCCGAGGGCTGTGACGATCAGGTCGATCGTCTTGATGCCGACGAACGGCACGACGATGCCGCCGAGGCCGTAGATGAGCAGGTTGCGAGTGAGCAGCGAACCGGCGCCCATGGCTCGGTACTTCACGCCCTTCAGCGACAGCGGTATCAGCGCGATGATGATCAGCGCGTTGAAGATGATGGCCGACAGGATGGCGCTCTGCGGCGTCGCCAGATGCATGATGTTGAGCGCCTGCAGCGGACCGCTGGGCTGGCCGGGCGCGACGTAGAAGACCGCGAACATCGCCGGGATGATCGCGAAATACTTGGCCACGTCGTTGGCGATCGAGAAGGTGGTCAGCGAGCCGCGCGTCATCAGCAGCGCCTTGCCGATCTCGACGATCTCGATCAGCTTGGTGGGATCGCTGTCGAGGTCGACCATGTTGCCGGCCTCGCGCGCGGCGACGGTGCCGGTGTTCATGGCGACGCCGACATCAGCCTGGGCGAGCGCGGGCGCGTCGTTGGTGCCGTCGCCGCACATGGCGACCAGCTTGCCCTTGGCCTGCTCCTCGCGGATCAGCGACAGCTTGTTCTCCGGCGTCGCCTGGGCGAGGAAGTCGTCGACGCCGGCTTCGGCGGCAATTGCCGCGGCGGTAAGCGGATTGTCGCCGGTGATCATCACCGTGCGGATGCCCATCTTGCGCAGCTCGGCGAAACGCTCGCGTATGCCGCCCTTGACGATGTCCTTGAGGTGGACGACGCCAAGCAGGCGGCCGTCGCGCTCGACCGCCAGCGGCGTTCCGCCGGCCTTGGCGATCTCGTCGGCGATCGCCTGCAGGTCGCGGATCGTTTCGGTCGTCGGGCGCGCGCCGTGGGTGGCGACGGTCGACCGGTTCACCTGATTGAGCACCGCATCGACCGCGCCCTTGCGCACGGACGAGCCGTCGATGTCGACGCCGCTCATGCGGGTCTGCGCGGTGAATGGCACGAAGGTCGCGTGCAAGGTTGCCATGTCGCGGGCGCGGATGGCGTATTTCTCCTTGGCCAGCACGACGATCGAGCGGCCTTCCGGAGTCTCGTCGGCCAGCGATGCAAGCTGGGCCGCGTCGGCCAGCTCCTGCTCGGTGACGCCCTTGACCGGGCGGAACTCGGTGGCCTGGCGGTTGCCGAGCGTGATGGTGCCGGTCTTGTCGAGCAGCAGCGTGTCGACGTCGCCGGCGGCCTCGACGGCGCGGCCGGACATGGCAAGCACGTTGAAGCGCACCAGGCGGTCCATGCCGGCGATGCCGATCGCCGACAGCAGTGCGCCGATCGTGGTCGGGATCAGCGTCACGAACAGCGCGACGAGGATCGTCACCGGGATATAGCCGCCCGAATAGGAGGCGAAGCTCGGGATGGTCGCGGTCGCCAGCACGAAGATCAGCGTCATGCCGACAAGCAGGATGTTGAGCGCGATCTCGTTCGGCGTCTTCTGGCGCTCGGCTCCTTCGACCAGCGAGATCATGCGGTCGAGGAAAGTGTGGCCGGACGCGGCGGAGATGCGCACGCGGATCCAGTCGGAAAGTACCTGCGTGCCGCCGGTGACGGCGGAGCGGTCGCCGCCGGATTCGCGGATGACGGGCGCGGATTCGCCGGTGATCGCCGCTTCGTTGACCGAGGCAACGCCCTCGATCACCTCACCGTCGGAAGGGATGATGTCGCCGGCTTCGACCAGCACGACATCGCCGACCTTCAGGCTAGTGCCGGGAATCAGCTTGAATTTCGAGCGGTCCTCGCGGTTGGTGAGCAACTTGGCCTGGGTCTCGGTGCGCGCCTTGCGCAGCGAGTCGGCCTGCGCCTTGCCGCGGCCTTCGGCGACGGCCTCGGCGAAATTGGCGAACAGTACGGTGAACCAGAGCCAGATGATGATCTGCAAGGTGAAACCGAGATCGCCAACGCCGGCAATCAGGTCGCGGATGAAAAGCACGGTGGTGAGAGCTGAGACGACCGCGACGACAAACATCACCGGGTTCCTGGCCAGCGTGCGCGGATTAAGCTTGCGGAAGGCGCCGCCGAGGGCTGGCACCAGAACGCGCGCATCCACGATAACAGCGGATTTGGACTGGCTCATTTTTGGGTTCCGGTATCAGTTATGTTGGACGGCGCCGGGTGTTCGGTCTTCGGGAACAGGTGCGGCAGGCCGGTGGCCAGCAGCCACAACACGAACAGCGCGGCCGCCATGCCGAGAAAGGTTGAAAGCGTCGGGAAAGGTCGAGGCTTCTCGTCCCTTCCGTCGTCGGGCGCTCCGTCACCGGTCGGGGGGCGGTCGCTGCGTCGTATGTCATTGAAGCGGGGCATGGTCACCTCAGAAGGTCTGTCCATGAATCATCGCCAGATGCTCGACGATCGGACCGACGGCGAGCGACGGGAAGAAGGTGAGGCCGCCGACGATGACGATAACACCCACCAGGAGGCCCACGAACAGCGTGCCGTCGGTCGGGAAGGTGCCGGCGGAGGCGGGCACGGTCTTCTTGGCGGCCAGCGAGCCGGCGATGGCCAGAGCCGGGATGATGACCAGGAAGCGGCCCATCAGAATGCCGATGCCGATGGTGACGTTGTACCAGGGCGTGTTGCCGGTGAGGCCGCCGAAGGCCGAGCCGTTGTTCGCGGCCGCCGAGGTATAGGCATAAAGCACCTCGGTGAAGCCATGCGGGCCGCCATTGGCCATCGAGGCCACGGCGCTCGGCAGGACCACGGCGATGGCCGTGAAGATCAGCATCGCCAGCGGCAGACACAGGATTGCCAGCATCGCCATCTTGACCTCCTTGGCCTCGATCTTCTTGCCGAGATATTCGGGCGTGCGGCCGACCATCAGGCCGGCGACGAAGACGGCGAGGACGACGAACATCAGGATGCCGTAGAAGCCGGCGCCGACACCGCCGACAATGACTTCACCGAGCTGCATGTTGATCAGCGGGATCATGCCGCCGAGCGCGGTGAAGCTGTCATGCATGGCGTTGACGGCGCCGCAGGAGGCGGCCGTGGTGATCACCGCGAAAAGAGCCGACAAGGCGATGCCGAAGCGCGTCTCCTTGCCTTCCATGTTGCCGCCGTCGATGCCGAGCGCATGGACGACCGGGTTGCCGGCGGCTTCCGCCCAGTAGCAGACGGCGACGCCAACGAGGAACAGCACGCCCATCGAGGTAAGGATCGCCCAGCCTTGGCGCTCACTGCCGACCATGCGGCCGAAGACGTTGGTGAGACCGGCGCCGAGCGCGAAGATCGACAGCATCTGGATCAGGTTGGAGATCGCGCCCGGGTTCTCGAACGGATGCGCCGAGTTGGCATTGAAGAAGCCGCCGCCATTGGTGCCGAGCATCTTGATGGCGAGTTGCGAGGCCACTGGGCCGAGCGCGATCGTCTGCTTGGCGCCTTCCAGCGTGGTGGCGTCGACATAGGCGCCGAGCGTTTGCGGCACGCCCAGCCAGACATAGGCAAGCGTCAGCACGATACAGATCGGCAGGAGCACGTAGAGCGTGCAGCGGGTGAGGTCGACCCAGAAATTGCCGATCGACCTGCCGGACGCGCGGGCGAAGCCGCGGATCAAGGCAATGGCGATGGCAATGCCGGTGGCGGCCGAGACGAAATTCTGAACGGTGAGGCCGGCCATCTGCACGAGGTAGGACATCGTGCTTTCGCCGCCGTAGTTCTGCCAATTGGTGTTGGTGATGAAGCTGGCGGCGGTGTTGAAGGCAAGCTCAGGATCGACCGCGGTCATCCCGGCAGGATTGTAGGGCAGGGCGCCCTGCAGCCGCTGCAGCGCATAAAGGACGATGAAGCCAGCGAGGTTGAAGAGCAGCATGCCGGTCGCGTAGGCGGCCCAATGCTGTTCTTCCTTTTCGCTCGTTCCGGCGAGGCGATAGAGCCCGCGCTCGATCGGCACGAGCAGCGGCGACAGCAAGGTGCGGTCGCCGCTGAAGACGCGGTGCATATAGAAGCCGAGCGGCTTCACGAGCAAAGCCAAGATCCCGCAATAGACGAGGATCTGTATCCAGCCATTTATAGTCATGATGGGCTCTCCGCGTGCCGGTCAGAAGCGCTCTGGGTGGATGAGCGCATAGGTAAGATAGGCAAGCAGGAACAAGGTCACCGCGCCGCCGAGGATGTAGTCGAAAAGCATGGTACGGTCCCTTGCTCAGATTCTGTCGCAGGCTTTGACGTAGGCTGAGGACAAGGCGAAGAATAAAATCCCGATCCCGAGAACTATGAGGTCCATGGCAGGCATTCCTTGTTTTCCACCTTGCGCTTCCGGCTCGCAGTGGCGGGCTCAAAACTATACGCGGACCCACGTCGCCTTGTCGGCGACGGCGGTTCGCAGCGCTTTTCGAAGGAAAATATGGACCCGATCGCCATAAAGGTTCGAGACGGAGCAGGTGGGAAAGATATAGGAATTCTATAAGGATTTTGACTGGGCGCGCTTTGGGTGCGGGAGCGCGCTATGCGTTGCCGGAGCTCGGTCTGGCCGCGAAAATCCGCCTGTAACCGTGCAAAAAGGGAACGGAGAAAAATGCTCGACATCGCACCATCGCAACAGGCGGCAACCTGGCTCGGCTCATTCGGCCGGGCGCTCGAGGCCGGCGATATCGAGGCGGCGACGAACCTCTTCGCGCAGGATTGCTACTGGCGCGATCTCTTGACCTTCACCTGGAACATCAAGACCATGGAAGGACAGGCGGCGATCCGCGACATGTTGAAGGCCACGCTGCCATCGGCGCAGCCATCGCACTGGCGGATGTCCGCGGAGCCCAGGGTCGACGACGGCACCGTCGAAGCCTGGTTCACATTCGAGACGGCGGTGGCACGCGGCGAGGGGATCCTGCGGCTCAAGGACGGCCGCTGCCGCACGCTGTTCACGGCGATGAGCGAGCTCAAGGGATTCGAGGAACGGAAGGGGCCGGCGCGGCCACTCGGCATCCGCCACAACGCCGACCCGAAGCGCGAGACCTGGGCGGAAGCACGAGCGCGCGAGGCGCGCGATCTCGGCGTGCATGAGCAGCCCTATTGCCTGGTGATCGGCGGCGGGCAGGGTGGCATCATGCTTGCCGCCCGGCTGCGCCAGCTCGGCGTGCCTACCGTCATCATCGAGAAAAATGCGCGCGCCGGCGATTCCTGGCGCAACCGCTACCGCTCGCTCGTGCTGCACGATCCCGTCTGGTACGATCATCTGCCCTACATTCCGTTCCCGGAAAACTGGCCGGTCTTCACGCCCAAGGACAAGATGGGCGACTGGCTGGAGATGTATACCCGCGTCATGGAGCTGAACTATTGGGTCGCCACCAAATGCGTCAGCGCCGCCTATGACGAGGCCGAAAAGATCTGGACCGTGGTGGTCGACCGGGTCGGCCAGCGCGTCACGCTGAAGCCGAAGCACATCGTCTTCGCCACCGGCGCATACGGGCCGCCGCGGCGGATCGAATTGCCCGGCGCGGATAGCTTCAAGGGCGAGCTTTTGCATTCCAGCCAGTATTCGACCGGCGAGAAATTCCGCGGCAAGCGCCTCGCGGTGATAGGTGCTGCAAGCTCAGGCTACGATGTCAGCGTCGATCTGTGGGAAGCCGGCGCCAAGGTCACCATGGTGCAGCGCTCGCCGACGACGGTGGTGAAGTCCGACACGCTGATGGATGTCGGCTTCGAGATATTCTCGGAGAAGGCGCTGGCGCGCGGCATCACCACCGACAAGGCCGACATGATCGTCGCCTCCACGCCCTTCGCGCTGGTGCCGAAGGGCCAGCGCGCGCTCTATGATGTGATCCGGGCGCGCGACGCGGATTTCTACCAGCGCCTCAGCGACAGCGGCTTCGCCATCGACTTCGGCGAGGACGAGACAGGGCTGTTGATGAAGGCCTATCGGACAGGCTCCGGCTACTATATCGATGTCGGCGCCTGCGAGCTGATCCTGAACGGCGAGATCAAGGTGAAGAGCGGCGTCGGCATCAAGTCGCTGACGACGGACGGCATCCTGTTCGAGGACGACAGCGAGCTCGCCGTCGACGCAATCGTCTGCTGCACTGGCTACCAGTCGATGAACGAGACGGTTGCGGGCATCGTCTCGCGCGAGGTCGCCGACAAGGTCGGCCCGTGCTGGGGCCTGGGCTCCGGCGTGAAGGGCGACCCGGGTCCGTGGCAGGGCGAATTGCGCAACATGTGGAAGCCGACGGCGCAGGAAGCGCTGTGGTTCCACGGCGGCAATCTGGCGCTGTCGAGGTTCTATTCGAAGTTCGTTGCGCTGCAGCTCAAGGCACGCATGGAAGGGATAGCGACGCCGGTTTACGGCGAGCCGAGTAATTCGCGGCGGTGAAGCTTCAATCTCCCCCCTTGTGGGGGAGATGGCCGGCAGGCCAGAGGGGGGCGCTGTCCCGCCGGCGTCTCAATCGATGCTACTCGCCGCCAGCCGGCTCCCGGTCGGTCGCAAGTCAACAAAGTTGCCGTTCCTTCGCGCCCCCCTCTGCCCTGCCGGGCATCTCCCCCACAAGGGGGGAGATTGGCCAATCACCTTCCAAAATGCATCGCCGCCACATCGACATGCGTATGGGGCGCATGGGCCTCGAAGCGCTCCGTCTCATTGTGGTCGGGCGCTTCGTTCGGCCACCATTTGCCGCCGATGACGATGCCGTTGGAGACCAGCCGCTGATCCGCGATCAATGACGCGCCGACGGCGTCGACGAAGGTGAAGCGGCCGGGTTGGAGCTTCAGCACGGCGACGTCGCCGGTGCCGCCGACCTTCAGTGTACCGAGTTCCGGCCTTGCGATCGCCTCCGCCGGCCGCTGCGTCGCCGCGCGCAGCACCTCGACCAGCGGCATGCCGAGCGCCATGAGCTTCGACATGCAGACCAGGATGTCGAAGGCCGGACCGTCGACGCAGTAGAGATGCACGTCGCTGGAGATGACATCGGGCGCGAGGCCCTCGGCAAGCATCGCCTTCGCCACCTCGAAGTCGAAGGAACCCATGCCGTGGCCGATGTCGAAGATGACGCCGCGCTCGCGTGCCAGCCGCATGTCCGGCCGCACCGCTCCGGAGGCGAAGACCGGCGCGTTGGGAAACGGCCGGAAGCAATGGGTGAGAATGTCGCCGCGGCGCAGCCTGGGCAGCACTTCCGAGCGGCCGGGCGGCGGCTCGTCGATATGCGCCATCAGCGGCAGGCCGGCCTTGTCGGCGGCTTCGAGCGCGAGGTCGACAGGCGCGATGCCGCTCGAGCCGCCGGCATGCTTGCCGGAACGGACCTTGACGCCGACGACGACATCGGCATGCTCGCGCACCGCGGCAACCGTCTCACGCGGCTCGCAAAGCCTGAGGTCGCCGCATTCGCCGACGGATACGGTCTTGGCGAAGCCGAAAATGCCGGCAAAAGAGATGTTGACGTAAGCGAGAATCCGGACCTTCGAGCGCTCGATGACATGGCGGCGGAAGCCCAGGAAATTGCCGGCGCCGGCGCTGCCAGCGTCGATGAAGGTGGTGGTACCGCTCTTGGCGGCGAGCCGGTCGGCATCGACGCCGAGCGAGGTGCCGCCCCAGTAGACGTGGCTGTGAAGGTCGATGAGGCCGGGCGTGACGATGCAATCCCTGGCGTCGACGACTTCACCCGCCGCCTCGGCATTGATGGCGGCGTCGATCGCGGCGACGCGGCCATCGGCAATGGCAACATCGCGTGGCGCGTCCAGGCCCGATGCGGGATCGATGAGGCGCCCGCCCTTGATCAGGAGATCGAACTGCATCGGTGCCCTCGCTGTTTGTTCGTTTCACGCAATTCCGGACGGAAGGCTACGGCGAAGTCGCCGAACATAACCGCTAAGCACTTTTCCTGGAATTGCTTCAAGCGATCCGACCGGGCGATCAGACCGGCCGATAGGCGACGGCTTCGACTTCGATCTTGATGTCGATCATCAGGCGCGATTCGACCGTGGTGCGCGCTGGCGGATCCTTCGGGAAATGTTTTGCATAAACGGTGTTGAATGTGCCGAAATCGCGCGCGTCCTCCAGCCAGACGGTGGTCTTCACCACATCGTCCATGGTGCAGCCGGCGAGCGCCAGGGCCGCCTTGACGTTCTGCAGCACCTGCTCGGCCTGCTCGGCGATGCCGCCCTTGACGACGAGCCCGTCGCTGCCCACCGGCACCTGGCCGGAGATATAGACGAAATCGCCGGCGCGGACGGCGGGCGAGAGCGGAACGTGGGATTTCCCAAAGCACTGCTTGGACAAGGGGAGCCTCCTTCTATCGACTGACGGGAACCGGGGTTGCATAGCCGTCTACGCCTGTCGGCACGATCCTCCTAGAGCCAATGTCGGAAAGCAACATTCTTTCGAAATCCATGTTGCTTTATTACAGAAGCCTGAGCATCTTGCGCTCGACGCAGCTTGAAATCGGCCGCGCATATGAGGGAGATCGGCATGACCTTCGACAAGAATCCGTTTCCGGAAGGCGATGCCGACCGCCACGCGCTGTGGGAAATGCTGGTGCGGCGCGACATCGACGCCTTCCTCGGTCAGGATTGGTCGATGGTCGAGGACGATTTCATCGCGGAAAGCTTCTTCGGCATGCATGCGCATTTCCTTGCCAATGCAGATGCCTGGCGGCTGCAGTTCCCCAGGCTGGAGGTCTATCGCGACGAATGGTTGCGCCAGGCCGAGGAAACCGCGGCGACGAAATTCGCCGAGCCGCTGCGCGAAGCGCTGTTTCGCGTCACCAACATGTGCGACATCGACGTCGACGGCGACCGCGCGGTGCTGCACAAGAAGTTCGACGGCTCGGTCGCCAAGGCCGACGGCGGCGTCGACCGGCTCAAATGGCAGACGCTCTACTTCTGCCGCAAGGTCGGCGGACGCTGGAAGATTGCCGGCTTCGTCGGCTATATGCCGCATCCGCTAGGCAGCTAAATCTGCCGATATTCAGGTGAGGCCGGCCTGCAAAGGCCGGCTTCCTGCGCTTCCGGTGCTCACGTACGAAAAGTACGCTCCGCTCCGGTTCTCGGAAGCCACCATTTTCGACTCGGCCTGACCTGAATCTCAACAGATTTAGGGCTCGGCGACTCCTAGGCCCGAAAGGAAATACCTGCAGAAAGCGGCAACCGCTCATCGGGCGAGCGGTGGTCGAACACGACGCCCATGGTCTTACCAACCGCGGCCATGACGATCAGTTCGATCAGATGGTCGTCGCTATCCTGGCAGGCCGGGTCGGATCGGCGTATGGCGTCGAGCATCGCCCGGGTCGAGACGGTATCGCCGGCGCGAAATTTCGAAAGAGCAGATGAAACAAGATCTTGCACCGTCGGGTCCATGACGGGCACTTCCGCAGTGACGTTCATCGGCCTCCTCCTGCCATGAACCCTCCCGCAAAAGATGATACGCCAACGGCTGGAATGTGCCAGCAAAATGGTGGTCCGACCAGTGTGGCTGGCGACAACCCCCGTGTTTCAAGCGCAGATGTGGACACCTGCTGGCTAATGGCAGCGTAAGCTCGACGCACCGCGCTCAGGTTGGTAAGCCCGTCGCGCGCAGGGAGACGATCCGAGTCGAGAACATGACCGTTGCAATCGAGATGGGACAGACGAGCGCAGGCGCGCCGGCGGCCCTCGACCTTGAGGAGTTGCTGGCGACCCGCCTGCTGGTGCAGGGCAATTCGGGCTCGGGAAAATCGCATCTGCTGCGCCGTCTTCTGGAGCAGAGCGCGCCCTGGGTGCAGCAGACCATCATCGACCCCGAAGGCGACTTCGTGTCTCTCGGTGAACGCTTTGGACATCTGGTGATCGATGCCGAGGAGCATACCGAGCGCGGCCTGCAGGCGGCCGGCGAGCGGACGCGCATCCACCGCGTCTCGACAGTGCTCAACCTCGAAGGGCTCGATGCCGAGAACCAGATGCGGCGCGCCGCGGCATTCCTCGGCGGGCTGTTCGAGGTCGCGCGCGACCACTGGTATCCGATGCTTGTGGTGGTCGACGAGGCGCAGCTCTTCGCGCCCGCCGCCGCCGGCGAGGTTTCGGACGAGGCACGCAAGCTCTCGCTGGGCGCCATGACCAATCTGATGTGCCGCGGCCGCAAGCGCGGGCTTGCCGGCATCATCGCCACGCAGCGGTTGGCGAAGCTCGCCAAGAACGTCGCGGCCGAAGCCTCCAACTTCCTGATGGGCCGGACCTTCCTCGACATCGACATGGCGCGCGCCGCCGACCTGCTCGGCATGGAACGGCGCCAGGCCGAAGCTTTCCGCGACCTGGAGCGCGGGCATTTCATGGCGCTCGGTCCTGCCTTGTCGCGCCGTCCGCTCGGCGTGCGCATCGGCCAGACCGAAACCAGCCCGCGCAACGGCACGCCGCGGCTGATGCCGATGCCGGGAGCCGCGCTCGAAGATGCGCGCGCGATCATTCTTGCCGCGCCGCCGCCGGAGACGGTCAGGCCGCAGCGCCGGCCTTCGCCCGACCTGCTTGACCAATTGATGGCGGCCAAGGCCGCGCCGCTGGACATGCGCCCCGAGCCGATGGAGGCGCAGCCAAGCGCCGAGGACCTGGCAGAGCGGCGCGAGCGGATGGACCGCATCCTGCGCGCCATCCTGGCGGAGCCGGATGCCGGGTTCCGCGTCATCGGCGTGCTCTACCAGGAATTCGTGGTCCGCTGCCGCATCGAAGGGCTCGCCTCCGTGGTGCCCGACCTGTCGGAGTTCCGCCGCATGCTGACGCGCGCCCGCGCCGGCGTCGGCTCCGACATGGCCGAGGACGACGCCTGGCGCGACGTTTCCGTGCGCGCGTCACTGCTGCCCGAGGACATGCAGGGCGTGTTCATGATGATCGCGCGCGCCGCCAAGGAAGGCTGGCCCTGCCCGAGCGACGCGGCGATCGCGCGGGCTTACGGTTCGCATTCGCTGCGCCGCGCGCGCCGGCTGCTCGACTATATCGAGGAGCAGGGCCTCATCGTCTGCCAGGTCGACGGCGTGGGCCGGCGCACGGTGACGCTGGTCGAGCTCGCCTGGGCGACGGCGCCGGGCGACCCGAACGCCGCCGAGCAGGACAGCCTGGCGGTGTGATAACGGCCGCAGCTCGATCGCGCGGACGCCGCGAAGCAACGGCACGCGATGGGACACCCAATGTTCCCGGCCCTTAGCGGCAACACAGGGTTGGGGGCGATGGCGTCGCAGTTCATGCCTTGAGGGCGGTGCGATCCGCCCCAGTCGATTGCCGCATTGCACAATCCCGCCCGGCCTGCACAATAGGCGCATGTCCACCGGTTCGTTGACCATCCTTGTTATCGACGAGAACCGCATCCGTGCCTCGATCATCGAGGCCGGATTGCGGGACGCCGGCCATCGCCATGTCACGGTGGTCCATGACGTCGCCGGCATCGCCCGGCGCATCGCCGAGATCGAGCCGGACGTCATCGTCATCGATCTCGAAAATCCCAACCGCGACATGCTGGAGAACATGTTCCAGCTGTCGCGCGTGGTGAAGCGGCCGATCGCGATGTTCGTCGACCGCTCCGACCAGGCCTCGATCGAAGCGGCCGTCGATGCCGGCGTGTCCGCCTATGTGGTCGACGGGCTGAAGAAGGAACGCATCAAGCCGATCCTCGACATGGCGATCAGTCGCTTCAATGCCTTCTCGCGCATGGCGCGCGAACTGGAGGAGGCGCGCAGCGAGCTTGAGAACCGCAAGGTCATCGACCGGGCCAAGGGCATATTGATGAAGTCGCGGGGCTTAAGCGAGGAGGCGGCCTATGCGCTGCTGCGCAAGACCGCCATGAACCAGAACCGCAAGATCGCCGACATCGCCCAGAGCCTGGTGACCGCGGCGGGATTGCTGGGGCCGCTGGAGGGCGAATGAGTATGTCGGCAGCGCATCAGATCACCGCCGGCTTCATGCCGCTCCTTGACAGCGCCGTCCTGGTCGCAGCCGGCGAGATGGGCTTTGCCGCGCGCGAGGGAATCGAGCTCAAGCTGCATCGCGAGACCTCCTGGGCCAACATCCGCGACCGCATCGCCATCGGCCACTTCGATGTCGCCCATATGCTGGG
Organism: Mesorhizobium sp. B2-6-2; assembly: GCF_006440615.1. Classification (NCBI taxonomy): domain Bacteria; kingdom Pseudomonadati; phylum Pseudomonadota; class Alphaproteobacteria; order Hyphomicrobiales; family Phyllobacteriaceae; genus Mesorhizobium; species Mesorhizobium sp. B2-6-2. Next base: position 104,095 of record NZ_VFUG01000002.1, read on the forward strand.
GCCGATGCCGCTCGCCTGCAGCCTCGGCCTCACGCCGCTTGCTTCCGAGACCATCGTGCCGTTCTCGCTCGGGCTCGGCGGCAATTGCATCACGGTGTCCAATGCGGTGTGGCAAGGCATGGCGGCGCATGGCGCCGCGCCTGACCTCGATCCGGCGCGCGCCGGCGCGGCGCTCGGCGCACTGATCCGCGAGCGGGCGGCCGCCGGCCGCGAACCGCTGCGCTTCGCCGTCGTGCATCCGCATTCCGGGCACAATTACGAGCTGCGCTACTGGCTCGCCGCCTGCGGCGTCAATCCCGATCGCGATATCGAGATCGTCATCGTGCCGCCGCCCTTCATGGCCGATGCATTGGCCGCCGGCCGTATCGACGGCTGTTGCGTCGGCGAACCCTGGAACAGCGCCGCCGTCGCGGCAGGCACCGGCCACATCGTCACCGTGAAGGCGCTGCTGTGGCGCAACAGCCCGGAAAAGGTGATCGGGGTGCGCAAGGTGTGGGCCGAAGAGAACCCGGAGGCGCTGGCGGCGCTGCTGAGGGCTCTGCATCATTCCGCCCGCTGGTGCCAAGATCCGGCACACCGCGGCGAACTGGCGGCGCTGATGGCAAGGCCGGCTTTTCTCGGCCAGCCGGAGGCGATCCAGATGCCGGCCCTGACCGGGCAGCTTCAACTTGGCGGCGGCGCGGCACGGCGCGTCGAGGATTTCTTCCTGCCCTTCGACAAGGCGGCCAATTTTCCCTGGAAGAGCCATGCGCTCTGGTTCTACACGCAGATGGTGCGCTGGGGACAGTTGCCACATACGCCGCAAAACCTCGCCGTCGCCCGCGATTGTTACCGGCCCGACCTCTATCGCTCGGCGCTGAAGCCGCTCGGCGTGGCGCTGCCGGGCGCCAATGCCAAGGTCGAAGGGGCGCTGAAGACAGCGACGCCGGTCGGCTCCGCGGGGGCAAGCCTGGTCCTCGGTCCCGACGGATTTTTCGACGGCCAGATCTTCGATCCGGACCGGATAGACGCCTATATTGCCGGCCAGCGGCGCGCCTGATCATTTGCGCGCCAATCTTGTGCATTGCACAAAATTTATGCGCAATGCCTATGCCATTGATCAATGTTTGACCGTGCTGTCCGTCGGCCAGAGCAGCGCCTGAGTCGCGGATCATATTGTTTTTCCTCGAGATTCGCTCTCGGCGCAAAACTGGCACGCTTCGTGCTTTGAAATAATCGAGCCCGTTCGCGGGCAATGGAACAGGCGTCCAATGGCGGGCGCCACAGGCAAAGCTGCCGCTCAGGTCACCACGCGATCCCGGATGTACGGACGCGCGAGGCCTGGACGGCGGCTTTTTTCGTTTTTGGACCCGACCACGCAAATCGATGGCGCCGATCCAGCCGGCGCCGAGCGGAGACGACGATGACCAAGCGGATCGCAACAACATTGCTCAATGATTTCACCCGTCGCGATTTCCTGGTGAGCAGCGCGCTGACCGCGGCGCTCTTTGCTGCCGCGCTCCTGCTGTTTCCCGCCAATCACCAAACCGGAGGCAAAAGCCCGCAAGTGACCGCGCAAGTCCCGGGCTCGCCCCGCTGATACCTCGCCTCTGATCGACACAACATGAGCGGCGCCTCCCACGCCGCAAACCGGAGCCCAAGATGACCGCAAATCTCCCAGCCGCGCCCAGCCAGGACAATGCTTCCCGGCAGGCGCTCGTGATGTCCACCATCGCCTTCACCGTGTGCTTTGCGGTGTGGACGATCTTTTCCATCATCGGCGTGCGCATCAAGCAGGAGCTCGGCCTGAACGAGACCGAGTTCGGCCTGCTCGTCGGCACGCCGATCCTGACGGGCTCGCTCGTGCGCATGGTGCTCGGTATCTGGACCGACCGCTATGGCGGCCGTCTGGTCTACACAGCGACCATGCTCGCCGCGGCGATCGCGACCGTCCTGCTCGCTTTCGCCCACACCTACGGTCAGATGCTGCTTGCCGCTCTCGGCGTCGGTCTTGCCGGCGGCTCCTTCGCCGTCGGCGTCGCCTATGTCTCGCGCTTCTTCCCGGCCGGAAAACAAGGCACCGCGCTCGGCATTTTCGGCGTCGGCAATGTCGGCGCCGCTGTCACCAAGTTCCTGGCGCCCTTCGTGCTGCTCGCCTGGGGCTGGCAGTCGGTGGCGTTGATCTGGGCCGCGGCGCTGGTCGTCATGGCCGCCATCTTCTGGTTCACCACCGGCGACGACCCGGTCATCCGCGAGCGCCGCGCCGGCAAGGCGGCGCCGGCAAGAAGCTTCTGGCAGGAATTCGCGCCGCTGAAGAACCTGCGGGTCTGGCGCCTCGCCTTCTATTATTTCTTCTCCTTCGGCGCGTTCGTGGCGCTGTCGCTCTGGCTGCCGCGCTATCTGATCGGCGTCTACGGTTTCGGCATCGCCACCGCCGGCATGATCGGCGCCGCCTATTCGATCCCCGCCAGCATCTTCCGCGCCTATGGCGGCGTGCTTTCCGACCGCATCGGCGCCCGCACCGTGCTCTATTGGACCTTCAGCGTCTGTGCCGTCGCGACACTGGTTCTGTCTCTCCCCTCGGCAGACTATGTCGTGCGCGGCATCAGCGGGCCGATCCCTTTCCATTTCGAGATCGGCCCGCTCGCCTTCATCGGCGTCGCCTGCGTGCTCGGCTTCTTCATGAGCCTCGGCAAGGCCGCCGTCTACAAGCACATCCCGGTCTACTATCCGCAGAGCGTCGGCGCGGTCGGCGGCGTCGTCGGCATGATCGGCGGGCTTGGCGGCTTCATCCTGCCGATCGCCTTCGGCGCGCTGAACGATCTCACCGGGGTCTGGTCGAGCTGCTTCATGCTGCTCTTCCTCATCGTCGTCTCCTGCCTGGTCTGGATGCACGTCACCATCCGCCGGATGGAGCGCGCCGCCGAGGTCAAGAGCCCGTCCCTATCCTACGCCGCCGAATAGATCGGAGCAGAGCGACATGACCGAGAAACTCGTCATCATCGGCAACGGCATGGCGCCGGGCAGGATGCTCGAGCACCTGCTGGAGGCCGCGCCCGACCGCTACGCCGTCACCATCTTCAACGCCGAGCCGCGCGTGAACTACGACCGCATCATGCTGTCGCCGGTGCTTTCGGGCGAGAAGGCGTTCGAGGAGATCGTCATCCATGGCGACGGCTGGTACATCAAGCACGGCATCACCCTCTACAAGGGTCACCGGATCATCGCCATCGACAGGGAGGCCAAGACCGTCACCTCGGACCACGGCGTCACCGAGAGCTACGACAGCCTCGTTATCGCCACCGGATCGGTTCCCTTCATCATCCCGGTTCCGGGCAAGGAATTGCCCGGCGTGCTCAGCTATCGCGATCTCGACGACGTCAACGCCATGTTGCTTGCCGCGCAATCGCGCGCCAAGGCGGTCGTCATCGGCGGCGGTCTGCTCGGCCTCGAAGCCGCGGCCGGGTTGAAGGAGCGCGGCATGGACGTCACCGTGCTGCACGTCATGCCGACGCTGATGGAGCGCCAGCTCGACCCGGCCGCCGGCTATCTGCTGCAGAAAGCCGTCGAGGCGCGCGGCATCAAGGTCGTGACCAAGGCCAACACCAAGGCCATTCTCGGCAACGGCAAGGTCGAGGGTGTCGAGCTCATGGACGGCACGGTCATTCCGGCGACGCTGGTGGTGATGGCGGTCGGCATCCGGCCGAGCACCGCTTTAGCCAAGGAGGCTGGGCTCGAGGTCAATCGCGGCATCGTCGTCGACGACCGCATGCGGACTTCCGATCCCGCCATCATGGCGCTCGGCGAATGCGCCGAGGTCGGCGGCCATGTCTACGGGCTGGTCGCGCCCCTCTACGAGATGGCGCGGGTGGCGGCAGCCAAACTGACGGACAGTGAGGACAGGCGCTTCGTCCACTCCGACACGCCGACCAAGCTCAAGGTCACCGGCATCGACCTTTATTCGCTGGGCGACTTCGCCGACGGCGACGACCGCGAGGAGATCATCCTGCGCGACGCGTCGGCCGGCATCTACAAGCGCGTCGTGCTGCAGGACAACCGCATCATCGGCACCGTCTTGTTCGGCGAGACGGCCGACGGCGCGTGGTTCAACGACCTTAAGAAGAAGGCGACCGACATCTCGGAGATGCGCGACACGCTGATCTTCGGCCAGGCGTTCCAGGGAGGCGTTTCCTCGGACCCTTTGGCGGCCGTTGCGGCACTGGCGGATGATGCGGAAATCTGCGGCTGCAACGGCGTCTGCAAGGGCAAGATCACCGGCGCGATCACGGCCAAGGGGCTGACCGGCCTCGACGACGTGCGCGCCCACACCAAGGCCTCGGCCTCCTGCGGCTCGTGCACCGGTCTCGTCGAGCAGCTGCTGAAGCTCACGCTGGGTGACGCATACAATCCGGCTGCGGTGCAGCCCATGTGCGGCTGCACGAGCCTTGGCCATGACGACGTGCGGCGCCTGATCAAGGCAAAGGGCCTGAAGACGATCCCCGCCGTCATGCAGGAGCTGGAGTGGAAGACCTCCTGCGGCTGCGCCAAGTGCCGGCCGGCGCTCAACTACTATCTGGTCTGCGACTGGCCGGACCAATATGCCGACGACTACCAGTCGCGCTTCATCAACGAGCGCGTGCACGCCAACATCCAGAAGGACGGCACCTATTCGGTGGTGCCGCGCATGTGGGGCGGCGTCACCAGCGCCGGGGAATTGCGCGCCATCGCCGACGTGGTCGACAAGTTCGATATCCCGATGGTCAAGGTGACGGGCGGCCAGCGCATCGACATGCTTGGCATCCGCAAGGAAGACCTGCCGGCGGTATGGGCCGATCTCGGCAAGGCGGGCTTCGTCTCCGGCCATGCCTATGCCAAGGGCCTGCGCACGGTGAAGACCTGCGTCGGCTCGGACTGGTGCCGCTTCGGCACGCAGGATTCGACCGGGCTCGGCATCCGTATCGAGAAGTTCATGTGGGGCTCCTGGACGCCGGCCAAGGTGAAGATGGCGGTGTCGGGATGCCCGCGCAACTGCGCGGAGGCGACCTGCAAGGATGTCGGCGTGGTGTGCGTCGACTCTGGCTACGAAATTCACTTCGCCGGTGCCGCCGGCCTCGACATCAAGGGCACGGAAGTGCTCGGCCTGGTGAAGACCGAGGACGAAGCGCTGGAGACGATCGTGGCGCTCGTGCAGATGTACCGCGAGCAGGCCCGCTATCTGGAGCGCATCTACAAATGGGCCAAGCGGATCGGCACCGCCGAGATCAAGAAGCAGATCCTGGACGATGCCGAGCGCCGCAGGACGCTCTTCGACCGCTTCGTCTTCAGCCAGAAATTCGCCCAGGTAGACCCGTGGTCGGAGCGCGTCTCCGGCAAGGACAAGCACGAGTTCAGGCCGATGGCGTCGGTCGGGTTTGCGGAGGCGGCGGAGTGACCAATATGAACTGGATCGCCATCGGCTCCATCACCGACATACCGCTGCGCGGGGCGCGTTGCGTTGCGACACCGCAAGGCAAGATCGCCGTCTTCCGCACGGCAGACGACCAGGTCTTTGCCATCGACGACCACTGCCCGCACAAGGGCGGGCCGCTCAGCCAGGGCATCGTCCATGGCGCGGCGGTGACTTGCCCGCTGCACAATTGGGTGATCTCGCTGGAGACAGGCAAGGCGCTTGGCGCCGACGAAGGTTCGGTCCAGACTATTCCGGTCAAGGTCGAGGGCGAACGGTTGTTCATCGCGCTCGAAGCGCTGGCCTCGAAAGCGGCCTGAGGCATGCAAGAAGCACGCGAGGTGAGGACCACCTGCCCCTATTGCGGGGTGGGCTGCGGCGTGCTCGCCGAGGTCGCCGCGGACGGCACGACGACCGTCCGCGGCGACCCCGATCATCCCGCCAATTTCGGCAAGCTCTGCTCGAAGGGTTCGGCTCTCGGCGAGACGCTCGGCCTCGAAGGCCGCTTGCTGCGGCCGGAAATTCTCGGCAAGCCGGCGAGCTGGGACGACGCATTCGACCTCGTGGCCAAAAAATTCTCGCAGGCAGTAGCCGAGCACGGCCCGGACTCTGTCGCTTTCTATGTCTCCGGCCAGTTGCTCACCGAGGACTATTACGCCGCCAACAAGCTGATGAAGGGCTTCATCGGCTCCGGTAATATCGACACCAACTCGCGGCTCTGCATGGCCTCGTCCGTCGCCGGCCACCGCCGCGCTTTCGGCGAGGACATCGTTCCCGGTGTCTATGAGGATTTCGAGCGCGCCGATCTCATCGTGCTCACCGGCTCCAACACCGCATGGTGCCATCCGGTGCTCTACCAGCGCATGCTCGCGGCGCGGAGCGCACGCGGGAGCAGGATCGTCGTCATCGACCCGCGCAACACCGCAACCGTCGACGAGTGCGACCTGCATCTGGCGCTCGATCCGGGCACGGACGTGCTCTTGTTCAACGGGCTGCTCGCGCATCTCGCGCAGGCCGGAAAGACCGATGCCGGTTTCATCCGCGACCATACAACGGGCTTCGATGCGGCAGCTTCGCTCGCCGGCGCCGATGCGCCGTCGATCGCGCGCGTCGCGAAAGGCTGCGGACTGGCGGCAGCCGATGTCCAGGCCTTCTACGATCTCTTTGCCGAGACCGAGCGGACGGTCACCGTGTACAGCCAGGGCGTCAACCAGTCGGCGCATGGGACCGACAAGGTCAACGCCATCATCAACTGTCATCTCGCCACCGGCAGTATCGGCAAGCCCGGCATGGGGCCGTTCTCGGTCACCGGGCAGCCGAACGCCATGGGCGGGCGCGAAGTCGGAGGGCTTGCCAACCAGCTTGCCGCGCATATGGATTTCGGGGATGAGGCCAATATCGACCGGGTTTCCCGCTTCTGGAATGCGCCGAACATCGCCCGGCGCGGCGGCCTGAAGGCGGTGGACATGTTCCAGGCGGTGGCCGACGGCCGCATCAAGGCCCTGTGGGTCATGGGCACCAATCCCGCCGTCTCGATGCCCGACGCTTCGCGTGTGCGCGCTGCATTGTCCAAATGCGATTTCGTCGCGGTCTCGGACGTGACCCGCACCGACACCACGCGCTATGCCGACGTGCTGCTGCCGGCGGCCGCCTGGGGCGAGAAGGACGGCACCGTCACCAATTCGGAACGGCGCCTCTCGCGCCAGCGGCCGTTCCTGCCGCCGCCCGGCGACGCGAAAGCCGACTGGCGCATCATCTGCGAGGTTGCCGCGCGCATGGGTTTTGGCGAGGCCTTCGCCTACCGGACGCCGGCCGCGATCTTCCGCGAGCATGCCTCGCTGTCCGCCTTCGAGAACGACGGCAAGCGCCTGTTCGACCTTGGTCGCGTGGCTGATCTCAGCGACGAAGATTATTCCGTCTTCGCGCCGCGCCATTGGCCCGCACCGGAGCGAGGCGAGCAGCAGATACGATTGTTCGCCGAAGGTGGTTTCCCGACGCCGGACGGCCGCGCGCGTTTCGTGCCGGTGCGGCAGGAGGCGACGGCCTTCACGGTCGATGCCGACTATCCGCTTGCCCTGAACACGGGCCGGCTGCGCGACCAGTGGCACACCATGACACGCACCGGAAACGTGCCGCGTTTGATGGCGAACGCGCCGGAGCCCGCGGTCGACCTTCATCCGGCGGACGCGGCCGCGTATCGTCTCAAGGACGGAGACCTCGCTCATCTTTCAACCCGCTTCGGCTTCGTCCGCGCCAAGGTGCGCGTGGCCGACGCGCAGCGGCGCGGCCAAGCCTTCATGTCCATGCATTGGAGCGGCCAGTTCGCGGCCAGGGCAGCCGCCGGCCTGTTGTCCTCGCCGGTCACCGATCCGCATTCCGGCCAGCCTGAGCTCAAGCATGTCCCCGTCAGGATCGTGCGGGAAAACACCGGATGGGCGGGCGTGCTCATCACGCGGCGCGATCTCAGGCCAATTGGTTTCGTCCATTGGAGCCGGCATGCTGTCGAGGGCGGATGGGTTTACGAGCTCACCGGAACCGAGCCGCCGGACCAGGGTATCCTCCTGGCGCGCAAGCTGCTCGGCGCCCAGCGACGGGATCAGCTCCTGGAATACACCGATCGTCGCGGGCTCGCCTATCGCGCAGCCGCCATCGACGAAGGCGGCGCCATGGCCGAAGCCCTGCTGGTCGCCGCTCCGGACCAGTTGCCCATGCGGGACTGGCTGGTGTCGTTGCTCGCCACGCGCCAGCCGCTCTTGGCTGCAGACCGGCACGCGCTTCTGTCCGGCCGCTCGCCTGTGCCCATGCCTGCCATCGGGCGCGTCGTGTGCGCCTGCTTCCATGTCGGCGCCAACCAGCTTGCTTCGGCGGTCGCCGCCGGTTGTGACAGCCTGGAGGCGATCGGTTCGACGCTGCGCGCGGGCACCAATTGCGGCTCATGCCGTTCGGAGATCAGGGCGATCATCGACTCAAGCCGTGTGCAGGCCGCCGAGTAACGCATGCGTGCCGCCGTCGCCGGCTTCGAAATGTTCTGCTTCGACCCTCGCTCAATGTCTTCCTGCGCTGGTCCCGCGTAAGGCCACAGCGCGGTTTTGGCTCAGCCGCCCGCGATCGCCAAGAGCCAGGCCAGAATGTCGAGCAACAGAAACAGAAGCGCGATCTGCAGAGCCACCCGCAGGCGCTGGACGATTCGCCAGTTGGCGGCCATGTCCGCCTTGATGCGAAGAGCAAGGGCGCGGTGCATCGCCGACATCGATGCCGGCCCGTCGCCATCGACATATTGATGCAGCAATTCTTCCGGATCGAAGCGGAATGAGTATTGGTGATAAGGCCAAAGCATGAAGACGATGAGCCCGCCGATGCTGAACAGCAGGGACACCGCAATCCATTCCCAAAGCCCAAGCCCGTCGGAAAGGGCCGCGCCGCCGAGCAGCGAGTTCGCGAATGCTGTGGCGAAGATCAGGCTCCCGGCGCGGGTGCTCATGTTCTCCACCACGGTCTGCTGATGGGTGAGACCTCTCACCGCCTCCTGATAGATGAACGCAAGACGAGGATCATCGTCGACGGGACTGTTTGCAGCAGCACGCGAACGCTCGGCCATAAGGGGTGCCTCTCCGATGCGACAGGGATGAGCCGCCTTAATCCCTATTTTAGGCATGTCGTTGCCGCAAAACCGCTGCACACTTTTGCGCGACATGCCTTAGCTCAAAATACTACCGATCCTCGATGATCCTCAAATACGCCGCCGTCACGAACAGCACGATGAAGCCGAAGAGGATGCGGCGGCCGCCTTCGGGCATCTGCAGGATGGTGAGCAGCGTCGTCAGTACGGTCAAGATCAGCGCGCCGACGATGGTGCCGGTGTAGCCGCCGCGGCCGCCGAAGATCGAGGTGCCACCGATGACGGCCGCCGCCACGGATGGCAGCACCAGCGGCTCGGCGAGCGACAGCGAGGGCGCCTTGATCAGGCCTATATAGAGCAGGCCGGTGATGCCGGCGAGCAGGCTGGAGAGGACGTAGAGCGCGGTGATTACCTGCCAGTAGCGGACGCCTGACAGGCGCGCGGCGCGCTCATTATCGCCGACGGCGTAAAGCAGGCGGCCGAAGCCGGTGCGGTTCAGCATGAAGACGATCAGCACCGCCACCGGCACGAACAGGAAGAGCGCGTTGGGAAAGCCGTAGGTAAGGCCGGTGCCCAGCCAGTTGAGGAAATCGGGAATCCTGGCACCGGACGCGATCACGGTGCGCTGGTAGACCTGCAGGAAGCCGGTGCCGATCAGGCTGGTGCCGAGCGTCATGATCAGCGGATGCACCCGGAACACGCCGACGCCGATGCCGTTGACGAGGCCGATCAGCACGGCGGGCAGCATGGCCAGCAGGAAAGCCACCGCGGGATCCTGGTTGACGATTTGCGTCGCCATGATGAAGGCGCTCATCGTCGCCACGGTGCCGACCGAAAGGTCGATGCCGCCGGTCAGCATCGTCATGGTCTGGCAGCCGGCGAGGATCGCCAGCGGGATGGCGAATTTCGCCGTGTTGGCGATCCAGCGCTCGTTGACGATGCCCGGACGCAGGACCTGCAGGATCGCCACGAGGACGATCAAAAGGATGATCAGCGGAATGAGCGGCCGGTCCGCCATGAAGCGCTTCAAGCGGCGCCCGAACGAGACCGGCTGGGGCATGGTCGCGATGTCGGTCATGGCGTTGCTCCCACCGGACGGCCGCGGATGGTGATGAAGGCGCCAAACATCACGACCGCGACCATGATCGCGCCTTCGATGATGGCGGTAACGTTCGGATCGATGGCCAGAAGCGTCAGGTCGGTGCGCACCAGCCGCAGCACGAAGACGGCGATGATCGGCCCGAGCAGGCCGCCCTTGCCGCCGCCGAGCGCGACGCCGCCCAGCACCACCGCGGCGACGCTGGCGAGCAGATAAGGCCCGGGAATGGGCGCGCCGATGCCGGTGCTGATGGTGAGAGACAATCCGCCCATCGCGGCGAACAGGCCGGAGAGCGCATAGGCGACGATCCTGGTGCGCGCCACCGGCACGCCGCTGCGAAAGGCGGCGAGCTCGTCGCTGCCGATGGCATAGATGGAGAGGCCAAGCCGCGAGCGCCTGAGCGGAATCCACACGATGCAGAGGCAGACGACGAGCAGCACCAGGGCCTTCGGAACCCAGGCGTCGGCCCAGTCCGGCAGGCCGGGGATGGGCGCGGTGCCGATGACGCTTGCCTTCAGCCACTCGGCGGCGGCGCCGCCGGGAGCACCAAGCACCAGCAGCGCCGCGCCCTGGAGCACGAACAACATGGCCAAGGTGACGACGATGTCGGGCACGCGCGTGACGACGATGAGAACGCCGTTCAGCGCGCCGAGCACCAGCCCCATGGCCAGCACGAAGGGCACGATGAACAATGCATTTTCCTCGCTGGCGCCGTTCATCATCGAGGCGGCGGTCACGCTGGTCAGCGCCATCATGGCGGCGACCGACAGATCGATGCCGCCGGCGATGACGACGACGGTCTGGGCCGCGACGGCAAAGGCGTAAGGCAGAACCGCCCGCGCCAGCGAACCGAAGTCGCCGCTGCCATAGCCCGGCTGGATCAGCTTGGTGACGACGAAGACAAAGATCAGCAGGGCGAACAGGCCTGCCACCCAGCCCTGGTTGCGCAAGAAGCGGCTCATGACGCGGCCTCGGCGCTGGAACCGGGTTTCACCTCGGCAAGGATGCCGACATCCGCCCTGGCGCCGCGCGGCAGGCCGTAGGCGGCCCGCATCAATGCTGCTTCGTCGGCTTCTTCGACCGGGAAAGTGTCGACGACGCGGCCGCCGAAGATGACGATGACGCGGTCGCAGACACGCTGCACCTCTTCCATCTCGGATGTGTAGAACAGCACCGATTTACCCTGGCCGGCGAGCTCGCGCAGTAGCTTGTAGATTTCCTGCTTGGTGCCGACATCGATGCCGCGGGTCGCGTCGAAGCAAAGAATGGTGCGGGCGTTAGCGGCGATCCAGCGGGCGATGGTCACCTTCTGCTGGTTGCCTCCGGACAGGCGCTGCACTTCGCCCTGGGCGCGGGTGTCGATCTGCAACCTGCCTATGGCGCTGGAAACCACCACCTGCTCGCGGCGCATGCGGATCGGGCCCCATTTGCGCGGCGCCGCGCTGAAGGGCAGCGCGATGTTCTCACGCACCGAACGCTGCATGGCCAAGGCCTCGGCGCGGTCGCCCGGCACATAGGCGATGCCGGCCTGGATGGCGTCGCTCGGATGCGAGAATTTGACCGGCGCGCCGTCGACGTCGATGCTGCCGCCGGTCGGACGGATCGAGCCGGCAAGCGCGGCGAAGAGCTCGTCCTGGCCCTGGCCCTCGAGCGCAAAGACGCCGGCGACCTCGCCATTGGCGAGATCGAAGGAGACGTCGTTGAGCTTGGTGCCGAGTTGCAGGTTGTGGACCGACAATCGCGGACGACCGCCGCCGGCGACTGCCATCTCATTGGCCACGCGCGCGGCGACGCGCGTTTTCTCGATGCGGGTGCCGAGCATCATCTCGACTATTCTTTCCTCGATGCCGGGCTCGATGTCGACGACACCGACGGTTGCGCCGTCGCGCAGCACGGTGGCGCGGTCGCAAAGCGCGGAGATCTCGACGAAACGGTGCGAGATGAAGATGACGGAGCGGCCGGCGTCGCCCTGGCGGCGCACGACCGCAAGCACCTTCTCGGCGAGATTCGCCGGTAATGCGGCAGTCATCTCGTCGAGAAGAAGCACGTCGGGCTCGACGGCGAGCGCGCGCGCCAGGTCGAGCACGCGCAGGATGGCCAAGGGGATATGACGCGCCGTCTCGCGGATGTCGAGGTCGGGAATGCCGAGCTCGCGCACCCAGGCGCGGAACGGCTCGACCGGCGTGCCGGTGAGCCGCAGATTGGACAGGACATCGAGATCGGGGATCAGCGAAGGTTCCTGGTAGACCGGCAGCAGGCCGGCGCGGCGGGCGGCGGCGGGCGAGCGGACATCGAGCTGCTGGCCGCGGATCAGGATGCGCCCGGCGTCGGCCTTGATCGCCCCGGTCAGGATATTCACCAGTGTCGACTTGCCGGCGCCATTGGCGCCCATCAGCGCGTGCACCTCGCCCGGCAACACGGACAGCGAGGCGTTGCGCAGCGCGGCAACCGCACCATAGTTCTTCGCTACGCCGGTGGCGTCGAGGAGGGGGTTGATGGTCAAAGCTTTCTCGGTCTAACGGCTCAAATTGTGCGTGCCAAATCAAATGGCAAGGACGCCGGACCTTGGTCCAGCGTCCTCGCGCTTGCGTTCGGATCAGGCGCTTACTCGCCCGGGCCCTTGCAGGCGATGATCTGATCCTTGGTGTAGGTCGTCCAATCCGGGATCGAGATCGAGACCGGCCATTCGGGGCTGAGCGAGGGGTCGACGACGCTCTTCAGCTTGGCCTTGCCTTCGTCAGTGGCGTTTTCCCAGAGCTGCGGCTCGACCAGGACGGTCTGCTGCGCCGGCTTCTTGCCGTCGAGGATCTGGAGCGCCAGCGTCACGCCGGCGCCGCCGATCGAACCGGGATTGGTGACGGCCGCGCCCACCAGGCCCTTGACCGAGCTCAACTGACCGACGAAGCCGGCATTGTCGGCGCCGACCACCGGCACCATCGGTGCCTGCTGCTCGACCAGCGCGTCGACGATGACGTTGTCGATGCCCGAGGTCCAGATGCCGTCGATCGGGGTGCCGGTGGCGAGAAAGGAGAGGATCTGCTGCTTGGCCTGATCCTGCTGCCAGCCGGTGAAGACCTCCTGCGCGACCATCACGTCGGGGAATTCGGCGAGCGCCTTCTTGAAGCCTTTGTCGCGATCCGAGTCGGCCGAAGCGCCGGCGGCGCCGCGCATGTAGAGCACCTCGCCCTTGCCGCCCATCTGCTGGAACAGCCACTTGGCGCCGAGATAGGCATATTGTTCCTGGTTGTTGGAGATGATGTAGGCGGACGGCTCTGTCACCGCCTGGTCGACGGCGACGACGACGATGCCGGCCTTGGTGGCTTCCTCGAGGCCGGCCTTGATGCCTGCCGGATCGGCCGGGTTGACGACGATGGCGTCGACCTTGGCGCTAATCAGGTTACGGATGTCCTCGAGCTGGCCGGCGGCGTCGGTGTTGCGGTGGGCGATGTTGAGCTTCGCCACCTCGCCGGATGCGAGCGCCTGCGCCTTCATCGCGCAGATCATTTCCTCGCGCCAGCCATTGCCCTGCACGGTGTTGGAAATGCCGATCGTGTACTTGCCGGCTGCGGCCGAGGCGCCCACCGAGGCAAGCAGCGCGGCGCCGGCAAGGAGCGAGGCCACGGTCAGATGTCTTTTCATTTCAGTACTCCTCCACATTGATCTTTTCAGTTCAGTTCCAGGCTCTATTCAGTCGGAGCCAAGCTTTTTCGTCATTTGATGAAAGGACGCAGCACGTCGCGGGCCAGCAGGAAGCCGCGCTTGACCTTTTCATCCGTTCCCTCGAAGCGCCGGTCCTCATGCTCGATGATGACCGGCCCGTCATAGCCGGCCCGGTAGAGGCCCGAAAAAATCCTGCTCCAGTCGATGTCCCCAAGCCCCGGCATGCGCGGCACCTGCCAGCCTATGCCAGCCGAAAGGATTCCGCGCTCGTACAAACCATCATGATCAATCATCAGGTCCTTGGCATGCACATGCAGCATGCTCTTGCCGAACTCGCGGATGAAGCGCTCCTTGTCGATCATCTGCCAGACGAGATGCGAAGGATCGAAGTTCATGCCGACATCGCCGCCCCAGGCTTCGAGGATGCGGCGCCAGACATAGGGCGAGTAGGCGATGTTGTGCCCGCCCGGCCATTCGTCATAGCTGAAGATCATCGGGCAGTTCTCGAAAGCGAGCTTGACGCCATGCTCGCGGGCATGGGCGATGATCGCCGGCCAGACTTTTTGCGCATCCTCCCAGTTGGCATCGATGGTCTTCGAAGCGTCACCGCCGCAGAAAGTGTTGACGAGCGGCACGCTCATGCGGCTGGCAAGCACGATCACCTTCTTCAGATGGTCGATCACCGCTTCGCGATGCGCCCGGTCGGGATGGAGCGGATTGGGATAAAAGCCGAGACCCGAGACGGCCATGCCCTTGCCGGCAAGCTCGTCGGCGATGTTCTTGGCTTCAGCGGCCGAGACGTCCACGGCGATGTGGCTGGTGCCGGCATAGCGCCGGCTGGCGCCGGAAGTCTTTGGCCAGCAGGCGATTTCCAGCGCCTCGAAGCCGGCCGAGCGCGCCCACTCGGCGACTTCGCCGAGCGGCGTGTCGGGGAATGGTGCTGTCAGCAGTCCAAGCTTCATGTTCCCTCCCGGTTGCTAACTATGCAGATCGCGCCGGCTGCTTCAACCGCGCATCGGTTGGCCCAGCGCAGACTTGTCCGACAAAGCCCATCGGATCGTCCGTAAGCAAACCATTGAGCCCGGCGACGACATGGGCACGGAATTTGGCGTTGGCGGCCAAGGCCGGGTCGAAGATAGCGTCGATGGCGAGGATCGAATCGACGAGCGCTTTGCTATCCGCACCGATGCGGTCGGCGATGGCGGCGATCTTGTCGGCAAACGGATCGGACACCTGCCAGGCGCGGCCGAAGCGGGCCGAAGCCCTGATCAGATAAGCCATCCAGCCGGCGACCGGCACCGAGAGGAGCGCAATGCCCTCGCCCTTCGCCAGGCGGTCGCGGATCGGGTTGAGCAGGCGCTGTACGATCTTCTGCGAGCCGTCGGTGGCGATCTGGTGATTGCGATGTCGGATCGCGGTGTTGGCGAGGCGCGACAGGCTCTGCTCGACATAGGCGGCCGGCGCTATGCCGGGCACGGGCCTCAGCGTCGGCAGCGTTTCCTCCGTCAGCATGCGTCGAACGAAACTGGCCAGAAGCGGATCGGCGATGGCGTCCGAAGTGTGTTCCAACCCGCCCAATACCCCGAGATAGCTGAGCGTCGTCTGGGCACCGTTCAGCACACGCATCTTGAGGTGCTCGAATGGCGTGACGTCGTCGATGAAGGTCGCGCCGACAAGATCCCAGCGCGGGACGCGGCCGGCGAAGCGGTTCTCGATCACCCATTGGCGGAAGCGCTCGCCGACGACGACGGCGCCGTCGCTGTAGCCGAAGCGCCGCTCGACGGTGTCGATATCGGCCTCGGTCGTCGCCGGCGCGATGCGGTCGACCATGGCCGACGGGAAGGCGATATTGGCTTCGATCCAGTCCGCCAGCTTCCTGCCGCGCCGTTCGGCGAACGTGCGCACGACATTGCCAAGGATGATGCCGTTGGTCGGGATGTTGTCGCAGGACAACAGCGTCACCGGCCTGCCATGCGTGGCCATGCGCAGTTCCAGCGCGCGCGCCAGGATGCCGGGCGTGCTGCGCGGCGCCTCGGGATTGGCGAGGTCGTGCACGATATCGGGATGGTCGAGGTCGAGCGCGCCGCTCGACGGGATGTGGCAATAGCCTTTCTCGGTCACCGTCATGGTGACCGTCTCGATGTCGGGCGAGGCGAGCACATCCAGCGCCAGCGCCGCGCTGTCCTGGCTGTCGACGACGCGCATGATGCTGCCGATGACGCGCGCCTCGATCTCGTCGTTCTGGCGGATCAGCCGCGTGTAGAGGCCATCCTGGCGCCCCAACGTGTCGGCCAGCAAGGGAGGGCGGATGTTGATGCCGACCAGTCCCCAGCGGTCGAAATCCCTCGCCAGAAGATCGTCGGTGTATTCGGCCTGATGGCAGCGGTGAAAGGCGCCGACGCCGATATGGGCGATGCCTGGCTTCAGCGCAGCGCGATCGTAAGCCGGCTTGCGAACCTCCGATGGCAAGTGGCCGAGCAGGGCAGGGCTGAGCATCTCGGCGCTCACCGGTTGGCTCCGATCACCCATTGCTCCTGGTCGATCAGCGCGCCGGTCATCGGGCCGGCCGCGTCGGAAAGCAGGAAGACGGCAAGATTGGCTATGTCGGTTACGGAGAACAGCCGGCCAAAGGGTTGCGTCGCATTGGCCGCGTCGAGCCAGCCCGGACCGTGGCCGAGCGTCTCGGCCTGCATGATCCGTTCGGCCGGCGTGTCGGTCCATCCGACATTGATGCCGTTGACGCGGATGCGGTCGAAGCGGTGCGCGTTGGCGGCGTTCTTGGTCAGCGTCGCCAGCGCGCCCTTGGTGGCGGAATAGACGGCAAGCTCCGGCGAGCCGCAATGCGCGTTGATCGACAGAATGTTGACGATCGAGCCGCCCTGCCCGCGTTTCTTCATATCGGCAATTGCCGCCTGCATCAGGAAGAAGGGCGCGCGGGCGTTGACGGCAAACAGTGCCGCCCAGTCGTCGAGCGTGGCGTCGAGGAAAGAAGCGCGGTCGGTCAGGCCGGCGGCGTTGACCAGCCCGTCGATGCGGCCGAAGTGGTCGATGCAGGCTTGCGCCAGTCGCGCCGGGGCCTCGGGGTCGCCGAGATCGGCAGCAGCGAAGGCGGCGGGAGTGCCCATGGCCGCGAGTTCGGCGGTGACCGCGTCGCCGCGCTTCTGGTCCCGCCCGGTGATCAGCAGTCCGGCGGCGCCGGAGCGCGCGAGCGTCTCGGCGATGGCCCGGCCGATGCCTTGCGTCGCGCCGGTGACCAGCACCACCTTGCCGTCGAGACGAACCTCCATTCCTCCTCCCGGAACAAAGTTTCCATTTTTTCAAATATGGAACGATGGTTCTCTTTAGTCAATCGTGCTAAAGCGGTTCACCGTTTTCATGGAACCGGTGAACCGCTCTATCTCCTTGTCTTTCGCAATTCCGGATGAAAGGTTACGGCGAAGACGCCGAACTTAACCGCTCACCCTTCTCCTGGAATTGCTCTTGTCAGCCTGTCCGGCGCGCAACGACGCCGTGGACCAACGCCATGCCGACCGCAAGCGAGGCGGCAAGCGAGCGGAAACCGCCAAAGTCCTGCTCGACCACTTCCAGCCAGGTGTCGGAGAGTTTTGCCAACGGCGAAAAGGTGCTGTCGGTGATGGTGAGAATGCGCGCCTTGCGCTCATGCGCCACGGCGACGAGATCGGGCGTAATCGAGTTGTAGGGGCTAAAGGAGACGGCCAGCACCGCATCGCGCGGCGCGATGCAGCCGACCTGGTCGAGCGCGGTCGAGCCGACATTGTCGACCAGCACGTTACGCACGCCCTGCTGCGAGAGCGTCAGCGACAGATAGGTGGTGACGGGGAAGGCGCGCTTGCTGCCGATGACATAGATCAGCTCGGCCGCCGCCAGGTGATCGACCATCGTCTCGAAAGCGGCGATATCGAAATCATTGCCGATGCGGCCAAGCGAGGTCTGGCAGGCACCGATCATGCCATTGAGGAAATGCAGGTTGGCGTTCGGCTCCGCGGCCTTGTCCTGGCCGCCTTGCGTGTCCGGCCAGGAGCCCTTCATGCGGTCCTTGAACAGGAGCTGGAAATCGGAAAAGCCGGAATAGCCGAAGATCTGCGCGAAGCGCACCAGGGTCGAAGGCTGCACGCCGGCCTGATCCGCCACTTGCGCGATCGTGCCAAGCGCCACTTCGCTCGGATGCTGCCAGAGGAAGATCGCCACCTGGCGAAGCCGCTTCGGGAAATGCACGGTTCCCGACGCAAGCACGGCCCGCAATTCCTCGTAGGTTTGCGGTTTCGTGTAGCCAAGTGCTGCCAGCGAACGGCCTTGTTTGCGGGGAGCGCTGTCACCGGCTTCGCCGGGTGAGGTTCGCCGCCCGCTCATGGCATGGGCCGGGTTTGAAGTACTGCGCAAGAAGGTAAAGACCGCCAATTTTCGAAGTTGGCGCCGCCCCTCATCCGCCTACCGGCACCTTCTCCCCGTATAGTGACGGGGAGAAGGGAAGCGGCCGCAGCCTTGGCGCCCTTTCCGCAACGCTGGCGATTGGCGAAACCGGTGATGAGAGCGCCCCTCTCCCCGTCACTATACGGGGAGAGGATGCCGGCAGGCAGGTGAGGGGCGGCTCCAGCGCCCGGAAAAAGGGCAGCCATCCGACGCTTCATCGCCCAGACCCTCCGTCTTTCCTACAAGCCTAGTGCGGCACGATCGTTTTACAAAACAAAATCTGGAAAAACTGTTCGAAATTGGTGGGAAGCCCCCGTATAGTCCCGCGCTGCCAATGACAGTTATCCGCGAGGAATCGAAACATGGTCCATGCAACCGCTGACGATATCTCCCGTCAACGCCTCCGGGTCGGCATGGTCGGCGGCGGCCGCAATGCCTTCATCGGCGCCGTGCACCGGCTGGCGATGCGGCTCGACGACCAGATCGCGCTGGTCGCCGGCGCGCTGTCCTCGGATCCGGAAAATGCCGCAGCCTCCGCCGCGGAGATCGGCATCGCGCCTGAGCGCAGCTATGCCGACTACCGCGCCATGGCGAAGGCCGAAGCGGCGCGGGCCGACGGCATCGAGGCGGTGGTCATCGTCACGCCCAATCATTTGCACGCGCCGATCGCCACGGCGTTCCTCGAGGTCGGCATAGACGTCATTTGCGACAAGCCGCTGTCGACGACGCTTGCCGAGGCCGAGGCGCTGGTTGCGCTGACAAAAGCGAAGCAGCGCCGTTTTGTCGTCACGCTCAACAATACCGGCTACGCCATGGTCCGCCAGGCGCGCGAAATGGTGGCGGCGGGCGAGCTCGGCCGGATCGTCTCGGTGCATGGCGCCTACATCCAGGACTGGCTAACCAGGCCAATCGACGCCGAGGGCCAGAAGCAGGCGGAATGGCGTACCGATCCGGCGCGCGCCGGGCAGTCGGCGGTGCTCGCCGATATCGGCGTGCATGCCTTCAACCTGGCAAGCTTCGTCTCCGGCTTCGAGGCCGAGGCGGTTTCGGCCGACCTCTTCACCGCCGTGCCGGGACGGCGGCTCGACGACAACGCGCATGTGCTGCTGCGCTGGGCGGGCGGGGCGCGCGGCACGATCCTCGCCAGCCAGACCTCGCCCGGTCACTACAACGACCTTTCGGTGCGCATCTATGGCGAGAAGGCCGGGCTCGAATGGTTTGGATCGCGGCCGGAGGAGTTGCGCTTCTCGCCCTATGGCGAGGAAGCCTGCACGCTGGTGCGCGGCGGCCATGGCTCGACGGCGGAAGCCCGGCGCGTCTCGCGCATGCCGGCTGCCCATCCCGAAGGCTATATCGAGGCCTTCGCCAATTTCTATCGTGATGCCGCCGAGATCATCCGCGCGCATCGCTCGGGCGGTGCGATCGACGCCGCGCGGGCGGCGCAGGTGCCCGATGTTGTCGACGGCGCGCGCGGCGTGAAGTTTGTCGCCGCCGCGGTGGAGTCGAGCGCGGCGGGAGGAGTGTGGACGGCAGCGAGGTTCGGAGGCTGATCGAGCAAGGGACGACGTAATAGTTTGTCGTGCTCCCGATCGCCGACTGAGACTGGGTTCACAACCCACAAAGTATCGCCGGACTAAGCAAGTGCCTGCCACTGATGTGTTAATGATGATACGAGGTGTTCGCTGTCTGGACGCCTGTCCGACCGTATTTGGAAGCAATGCAAAAATCTCTCTTTCTCGCAGCTAGTCTCGGGTGCCTTGCTCTAGCGGCCGTTGCGTTCGCGGCGCCGCAAGCTTTGGTGCTGTATCGAGGCAACGCCAAGGAAGTGGCGCAATGCATGCGCCTTCTCAAAACCTACCGCGACACTGGCGATTGGCCGGATGCGGGGGTGCTCCCGAATATATGCGCCACGACGAGTGTTACTATCTGATCTGCGGTGGAACCAAGCCGGACGCCTGAGGGTGCTCGATCGTGTTACCCCTTGATCGCGGACCCAACGATGGAACCGACGAAGAGGCGCCGCAGGAAGACGAAGAGCACCAGCGGCGGCAGCACTGCAAGCGTCACGCCGGCCATCGGCGGCGCGGTTTGGATAAGCGCTGCGTCTCTTGCGTCCTTGAGACCGATCAATCGGTATCGCGGCTTGCGGCCGGGCGACCGACCTGCCGGCGCTCGTTGCCGATCAGGTGTGAAAGCCCCTCGAGCGCCAGGCGCCGGAACATGGCGTCTACCTGGGACGGAGACAATTTCGGCTTTCGCTCGAACCACCAGTTCAACGCTGTAAGAAAAGCGCCGACGATGAATTGCACTACGAAGTCGCGCGGGATGGCATCGCCGTGGAGGGTAGGGGGCAATTCCTGCCGCACCATTTCCGACAGGATCAGGCGAATTTCGTTCTCCGTCACTGCGCCGCCCCGCCCGCCGCTCATCGTGCGATAATGGTCGGCATATTGGGCCGCATGCTCGAACATGGCCGTGCTGAAGCCTAGCGGATCGGAGCGCGATGCTTCGGCTCCAGCGCGCGTCGCCGACTGCGCTTCCTTGAGCTCCTCCCGAAGCATCTGGAAGCCGCTGCGCAGCAAGTCCTCCTTGCCCGTATAATGCGCATAGAATGTCGAGCGGCCGACATCGGCTTCGTCGATGATGTCCTGCACCGAAAGGGCCTCATAGCCCTTGCGCAGCATCAGCGCCAGCAGCGCCTCGTGGAGGGCTTTGCGGGTTCGGGCGGCCCTCCGGTCGATTTCCCGAGGCATGGGTTCGCTCCTTTGCTGTCGCCACGGATTGGGCGACTTTTCCGGGACAGCGGGCTCGGATTGTCCGATAGCGAATGGTCCGCCCGCTTCTTCCGTCGAAAATCCCGAACAAGCTGTCCATTATCCTACGAGCTGTTTCGAAACTACGCCAGCCGCGGTCGCTGTGCCGGTATCGGCCGGACCTTGCGCTGCTGAAGAAAGGACGTGACGAACATGCACCATACGCGAAGCGAAGCACACGCGGGGGCCGCAATCGGCCCTGAGGCCAACAGGGGCATCGGCTTTCCGCGCCTCTATGATCTGCTGGTACTCATATTGACCCGTGGGCGCGACAAGGCCTATCGCGAGGCCATGCTCGATCTGGCCGGCCTGGCGCCGGGCTTCCACTTGCTGGACGTCGGATGTGGCACCGGCACCCAGGCGATTTCGGCCTGGCGCCGCGTGCAGCCCGGTGGATCGGTGGTTGGGGTCGACGTCTCCGAAAAGATGCTTGCCGCCGCGCGCCGCAAGGCGAGCCGGGCCGGCCTCGACATCGCGTTTCACCATGCCGATGCGGCCGAGCTGCCGTTCGAGGAAGGTCGCTTCGATGTCGTCACCTTCACGACGGTGTTGCATATGGTGCCGGAGGCAAGGCGCGGCTTTTGCCTGCGTGAAGCCGCGCGCGTTCTGCCCCCCGGCGGGCGGCTGCTGCTGATCGATTACGCCGGACCGCTGGGCGAGCGCAGACACCTGTCGGCAAAGCACGGCCCGCATGGCCAATTCGACCTGCACCGCCTTCGCGAACCGCTGGCGGCAGCCGGGTTCGAGCGCATCGAAGGCGGCCCGCTCAACTGGCTCGGCCTGCATTACCTGCGGGGCATCAAATCATGAAGGACGAGGACTGCACGACACCGATGTCATCTACGGCGTCTACCGCGAACGCATGATCGAGGCGCAGAAGAAGCACCTGCCGACCTTCCAGGCGACGATGCGCGGGGAATGATCGGGCGGCGGGAGGCGCATCAGGCGCCTCCCACGAGCCGTTCAAATCCGGCGCCGCCTGGTTGCGGAATGCCTGGGCGGCGCGTCATTCTCATCGGGATTGGGGATCGGCTCCTCGTCGGGCAGCCGGTCCGGCTCCGGCTCGCGCACCGGTTTCGGTTCCGGGATGGGCGGCGGCGTGGGCACGGGCGTGGGAGATGGGTCCGGATTGGGGAGAATGGCCATCGCGTTTTCCTTCCGTTCGATGCCTTGGCAAGGCCTGCTGCTAATCCCAAAAACCGGGATGTCCTGCCCGACCTGAACTGATGGAGGTGACCGCTGCATTCGGACGCTTCGTCTGGAGCGATCGGCGGCGCAAGCTGGCAGAACGGCCACGCCCGCGGATGGTTCCAACACGATCGCGGCGCGCGACGGCGGCAGACAATGATCAAATGATTCCACCTGCCTGTTTCGGCTCTTGCCGGCGTCGGTCGGCGCCTTAAATCCCGTTGTGGACGGGGGCCATCTGCCGACACAGGAGACGGCCGTGAAGCACCAAACCCTTGATCAGATCAACGCCGTTGCCGACGTTCATGCCGAAGCACCGGCTCTCATCGCCAATCGCGGCCAGCGCCTCGAGCGCTGGGCGCAGCTTCTTGAACAAAATCCCGGCCGCCGCCTCACGGCGCTGGCGGGCACCGAATATGCCTCAGCCGATGTGCGCCAAAGAATGCGTATCGACGGTTCGGCGATCACCATCGCTTTCGAGGACCCGATCTTCCGCGCGCAAGGCCTGCGGGACGACACTTACGGCGAAGCCAAGCGCTTCTTCGAAATGAGCGACTGGCAGCTGCATGAAGTCGTCTGCCATTGCCATGTCGGCGCCAACATGCCGGCCCGCTGGGCGGCCTCGCGCGTGCGCGCGGCGATCTCCCCGGGCGCCGGCATTTTTGCCTGGCTGAGGGCGGTGTTCATGCGTTAGAGCGGTTCCGTCGCGGGATCGCGTCGGGCTCGACGGTTGACGGAGACGAAGGAGAGGCGCCGGACTCTCCTCCGCGTCAGCGATCGATCTCGCCGAACACGATGTCGAGCGAGCCGATGATCGCCGCGACATCGGCCACCATATGCCCGCGCGACAGGAAATCCATTGCCTGGAGATGGGCGAAGGACGGCGCGCGTATCTTGCAGCGATAGGGAACGTTGCTGCCATCCGAGACCAGATAGACGCCGAACTCGCCTTTCGGCGCCTCGACCGCGGCATAGACCTCTCCGGGCGGCACGCGGTGGCCTTCAGTATAAAGCTTGAAATGCTGGATGGTCGCTTCCATCGAGCGCTTCATGGTGGCGCGCGGCGGCGGCGTGATCTTCTGGTTCGGCACGGCGACAGGACCCTGGCCGTCGGATGAGCGCAGCTTTTCCAGGCACTGCCGCATGATCCGCACCGACTGGCGCATCTCTTCCATGCGCACCAGATAGCGATCGTAACAGTCGCCGTGCTTGCCGATGGGGATGTCGAAATCCATTTCGGGATAGCATTCATAGGGCTGCGCCTTGCGCAGGTCCCAGGCGGCGCCCGAGCCGCGCACCATGGGGCCGGAGAAGCCCATGGCCCAGGCGTCGTCGAGCGAGATCACGCCGACATCGACATTGCGCTGCTTGAAGATGCGGTTGTCGGTGAGCAGGCCCTCGAGATTGTCGCAGGCCTTCAGAAACGGATCGCAAAAGTCCCAGATGTCGTCGAGCAGCTTTTCCGGCAGATCCTGATGGACGCCGCCGACGCGGAAATAGTTCGCGTGCATACGCGCACCTGAGGCGCGTTCATAAAACACCATCAACTTCTCGCGTTCGGCGAAACCCCATAGCGGCGGCGTCAGGGCGCCGATATCCATGGCCTGCGTGGTGACGTTGAGAAGATGCGACAAGAGCCGCCCGATCTCGCAAAACAGCACGCGGATCAGTTGGCCGCGCCGGGGAACGGACAGTTCGAGCAGCTTTTCGGCGGCAAGGCAAAAGGCATGCTCCTGGTTCATCGGCGCGACGTAGTCGAGCCGATCGAAATAGGGCAGGGCCTGCAGATAGTTCTTGTATTCGATCAGCTTTTCGGTGCCGCGATGGAGCAGGCCAATATGCGGATCGGCGCGATCGACGATCTCGCCGTCCAGTTCCAGCACCAGCCTGAGCACGCCATGCGCCGACGGGTGCTGCGGCCCGAAGTTGAGCATGAAGTTGCGGACCGCGGCTTCGGTCATGACGGCCTCCGCAAGAGTGAGGATCGAAGGCGAACCGCGGCCCGTCGGCCGCCGTTCGGCTGGGTCATGCCCCCAAAGGTCAGGCCGTCGTCTGGATGATCAGCGTCAGCGTGCCGTCACCGTCGATGTTGGCGGCGACGACCTGCGAGGAATTCAGTCCGTTCGCATGCAGAACCGACGTCGCCTCGGGCGAGGCGTCGACCGAGTTCTGCAGCTTGGCCAGTTCCTTGGCGGTCGTCCTGGTGACTATGGCTTCGGCCTGCGCCTTCACTTCCGAGGGCAGGTCCTCCATCGCCACCACGACGATGTTGGTGACGTTCTGGGCGGCATCGTCCTGGCCGGGGTTCTGGCCGGGCTGCGGCTGGCCGGGGATGGGCTCCTGGGCAGGGGGCGTCGCTTGCGGCGGCTGCGGATCGGCGCGTTGAGCGGAAGCGGGTTGCGCCAATGCCATTGCCGATAGCGTCAGGACCATCGTCAACATGCGCATCGTCTTTCCTTTCCATCTGGAAAACCTGACGACACAACCCTGGCGCCCGGCGATGGTTCCCGGATAATCGCCGGCGCGGCTGCTTAAAGAGCCCGCATTGTCCGCAACGTCACCGAATAGCGATGGCGTTCGACGGGCGGGATGCTGTGCTCCCACTCGTGCCTGGCCGGCCCTGCCATGAGGTAGAGCGATCTGGGCTCGACCTCGATCGTTTCACGGTCCCATGCCGCGCCGTTCTTGCGGCGCAGCCGGAAGCTGCAGGGCGCGAGCAGAGAAACGCCGGCGACCAGCTCGAAATGCGGCTTGTCCCGATGCCAGCCTATGCCCGCGCCCGGGCGATATTCGTTGATCAGCACTTGCGCGAATTCGGCTGCCGGAACGCCTGCGGAGGCGGCGACCTTCGCCCGAAGCGGCAGCAGGAAGTCCGGTATGGGCGGCGCCTCCACGACCTGGCGGCGTTCGTAATCGTAGCGCAAGCCGAAGCCGACGATTTGCCTGTTGGCAAGATGGCCGTGAAAATCGAATGGCTTGAAAGGCAGGCCCTGGATATGGCGGACCAGCTCGTGTTCTTCGTCGCGGGCAATCAGGTCCGGCTGGTAGGAGAAGCCTACTGGCATGGACGGCAGGCTTGCAGGCGCACCGAAAAGATCGCCCTGGAAAGCGTCGCCGGCAGCTCGGTTTTTCAATGATGTCATGCGGCTCAGATAGGCAATCGGGCCTCCTGTGCAATACGGCGGAACCTCGCGGCGCAGGAAGGATTAAGCGTTGGAAGCAGGAGGCGGCACATGCCTTCCACCGCGATCCGGACTATCCATTACGATCCGTCGAGGCGGATCCTTTCGGTATGGTTCGTCCCGACCGGCAAGCGCTATGACTATGAGGACGTCGGACCCGAGGTCTACACGGCTTTCAAGGCGGCTTTCTCAAAAGGGCAGTTCTTCAACGAATTCGTTCGCGACCGCTTCAGATATCACCTGGTCGAGCATGAAGGCTCGGCCGAAAGTATAGAAATCACTCAAGTTAGATGGCGGGCCGAGAACGACAAACCAGAGAATTAAAGCCACTCGGTTCCTTTCCATAGCCCTCTAAAACAGGGTCACGAGCGAATAGTAAGATATGAATGATACCGAGTTTATGCGCGGGCAGCGGAACGCGGGCGCGGGCGAGCTTGGCACCTCGCTATAGAGCGACCGTCGAATGCAGGTTCTTGACGAGGCTTGGCTCCGTTCGCGTCCTAGCCGTCGAAACCCCAAAGTTCCGGGTTGCGTTTGAAATACTCGCTCAGCATTTCAGTGAGCACCCGCACTTTCCGCGTGGGGTGCTGACCCGGCGGGCGGACGACATAGGCAGCCCCCGGAGGGACCGGATAACGCGTCATGATCGGAACCAATGCGCCGGAGGTCACATAGGGGTACGTGATGCAATCGGGGAGCCAGGTGATGCCGAGACCCGCCGCCGCCGCCGCGGCAAGCGCCGTGGCGCTGTCGGCCTTGAACCTGCCCTGCGGTTGGACCGTGACGATCTTGTCGCCATCCAGGAACTGCCAGACTTCCGTTCCCTGCATGAGGGCCTGATGGGTGGCGAGCTCGCCCGGAGCCTCGGGTGAGCCGTTCGCTTCAATATAAGCCGGGCTGGCGACAAGCTTTCCATGGATCGGCCCGACACGCTTCGCGATCAGGTTGGAGTCCTGAAGGTAGGCGCCCCGGATCGCGCAATCGAACCCCTCTGCGATAAGATCGACAAAGCGATCGCTGTAGGACGTATGGATGTGAAGTTTTGGATGCAGACGCGCCATTTCCGCTAGCACGGGGGCGAAGTGCGTCGGGCCGAACGTCAGCGGCATGGCAACCCTCAGGCGGCCGCGCAGCTCGCCGGTGGGAAGAATCGTCTCCCGAGCTGCATCGATCTCGGCGCTGGCTCGAGCCGCATGATCCCTGAACGTGATTCCCGCTTCCGTGAGCGCGGCGCCGCGCGTCGTCCGCGCAAGGAGCTGGACGCCAAGCTCGGCTTCGATCCTGAAGAGCCGCCGGCTGACGATTGACTTGGAGACGCCGAGCCGGCGCGCAGCGGCCGACACGCCTCCTGCATCGGCCACCGCGACGAATGTCTGCAGGTCTTCGACGTCCATTCCAGCGTTCCTTGTTTCGCGACACAGCTTGCCTGACTATGGCACTACCGCATCGTCAATGGGAACGGCAAATTGCGACCAGGCAACGTCGCCCGCCGACGCGTGCCTCCCTTGAACCCATCGCCGTCCATGGCGGCAGAGAAAGGAAGTCTTGATGACCCCTCGTAACGGTCTCGATTCGCTTCTTCGTCCCGAAGACTCGGTCCTCGTTCTGATTGATCACCAACCCTATCAGCTCGCAAACCTGAACAGCCACGACCCGCACATGGTGGTCAACAACACGACCGCGCTGGCGAAGCTAGCAAAGGCCTTCAATGTTCCGACCATTCTCACCAGCGTCATCGCGGCGCGCGGTGGACTTCTTTTCAAGCAGATCACCGAGGTATTTCCGAACCAGGAAGTCATCGATCGCACCTGGGTGAACACCTGGCAGGACGAGAATGTGGTGAACGTCGTCAAGGCGACCGGCCGCAAGCAGCTGATCATCGCCGGCCTGTGGACCGAGGTCTGCGTCGCAATGCCTGTCATCCAGGCCGCCGGCGAAGGCTGGGACGTGACCGTGATCACCGACGCGTCGGGCGGGATTTCGAAGGAGTCTCACGAAGTTGCCATCCAGCGAATGATCGCGGCCGGCGCGAACGTGATGACCGTGATGGCGCTCGCTGGCGAATGGCAACGCGATTGGGCGCGCACCGAGCATGTCGAGGACCTGACCGAGATTCTCATCCAGCACTTCGGCGGCAGCGGCATCGCGTATCTTTGGGAGCAGCAGCTTCTCAACACGCCAGTAGCTGGCTGATCCCGGCCGGCATGGCACGCGTGAGGGTCGGAATCGATCCGTTTGCCGGCCCTCGCCGCCCCACATCACAAGGAAGCCTTCTACCGAAACAATCCGCTCATGTGCGGCGATTGCGTGTGATCCCACCCGCCGCCTTTTGAATAACTCGCGGAGTTCCTCGATGCCTCCCACCTTCACTCTTGGCCTGCCGCTTGCTTGTGGAGCATCCGCCACTTCGACAGATAGAGGACGAAGAAATAGCTCGTGGTAGAGATTCAGGCCGACTTTCCGGACCGACCGGCGGGCCACGACGGGTCAACGGCTCGACCAGTTCATCTCGAAAACCCGGGTGGCACGTTTTTCCAAGGCACGCCGTTGCGGCCCATTTCATAGCCTTTTTCGAATAGCGCCCGCATGAACTTATTCTCGAATGGGGTTTTTGGCTCGTCGGTGAAGTCGGCCGGAACGTCTATGAAGTTGTAATCGATACCGTCGCGCTTGGAGATGGCGTAGAGCCGGTAGAGATCGCCGATCCCTTGCGTCTTGATTAGGGAGAAGACTGCCTTTTCGGCGATATCTGGCAGCGTGGCGTTCACCACAGATGGTTCAGGCGTCGTCCTGCCGTTGCGGATGATATAGATGCGAGCCTTGACCCGTGCGTGGAACGCGCGATCGAGCTCGCGCAGGCTCAAGCCAGCAGGCATGAGAAACACCTGATTGGTGGTGCCGCCGTCGACGTGCATTTCGTGGTACGTTTTGCCCGCGGCGGTCACTTTCAGCTCGACTGGAGGGAAAATTCCGGGAATGGCGGTGGAGGCCAGGATAACCTGCTTGAAGAGCTTCAGCCGGTCCGGCCGATGGCTCGCCGCAATCGCGCCCATGTCCCAAATCACCGGCCGATCAGCATCGAGGTTGGTCGTTCCGATGAAGAGCCGCCGTCCCTTGCCGGATTCTCGGGCGATCTGATCGAGCATCTCCTCGGTGACTTCTTCGTCCAGCATCCTGGCAAGGGGGGCGTTGCTGGTGAACGATGCGCTCGACAGAACGCCGAGGAAGCTGTGCTCCGTGTAGATATTGGCGTCCTTGATTGTGGTGAAGGCATGCTTCAAGCGATCGTCAAAGGCAGGGCCAAGGAACGCGAACGGCGCGATCAACGATCCGGTGCTGATGCCGGTGACGATGTCGAATCTGGGCCTGGTCCCGGCCTTCGTCCAGCCGACAAGGATTCCGGCTCCGAAGGCACCGCTGCTGCCGCCGCCCGAAATGGTAAGCGCAGCAAGCTCTCGTAGTTTGATCGAAGGGTCGGCTTTTGCCGCCTTAATTCTCTCGTCGCGAAATGAGATGAGACGGTCGGGCGGGAAATTTTCATCGGAATCGCCCCAGATGCGTATGTCGCCGGGATAGCCGGTCACTTCGGCTGCCGCCATGTGTTCTATCGGCACGCCATCGCGTGGGTAGGCGGCGATGCAGCCCGTAAGCTGAATTGCACATAGACCAAGGAGGATGATCCTCAGCATAGCTTTCAGGTTCCTGGCGGGATTTCTTTTTTAAGTTATGGCGACGCTGCGAAAAAGCTGTTCTCCTCCAAGTACGGCGAAGGAGACGACGGTCATCAGCAGGGCGCGATGGAAACGCGCCGTGCTTCCGACATGGCATGCTCAGTCCACCAAGGCCGCGACCGGGGATGAACTGGCGTGTGGCTCGATTGTGGTCGACGACTCGTCCTTTTCCCGGATGCCGTTCACTGCCACATAAAGGGCCGGCAGGAAGACCAGCGTCAGCATGGTGGCGACGGCAAGTCCGCCGACGATGGAGTAGGCCATGGGCCCCCAGAAGACGTCGTGCATGATCGGGATCATGCCGAGGATCGCCGCTGCCGCGGTGAGCATGATCGGCCGGAACCGGTGGACGGTCGCGTCGATCACCGCCTTCCACGGCTCAACCCCCTGGGCCCGCTCATGCTCGATCTGATGCACCAGGATCACCGAGTTGCGGATGATCATGCCGGCGAGCGCAATGATGCCGAGCGTCGCGATGAAGCCCATTGGCGTATTGGTGGTGAGCAGCGCGATGGCAACTCCAATGAGGCCGAGGGGCGCCACGCTGATCACCATGGCGACCTGCCGGAAACTCCCGAGCTGGATCATCAACACGGTAAGCATCAACGTGATCATCAGCGGAAACTGGGCCAGAAGGGCGGCGTTGCTAAGCGAGCTTTTTTCCACCGTTCCGCCGGTCTCGATCGATGTTTCCGCCGGCATCGACTTGGAAAGCGCGTCCAGCGCGCCAGCGATGCGTTGGTGAACCAAGGCCGGCTGCAGTCCCGGCAGCGGCTGTGCCTGAACTGTGATGGTGGGCAAGCGTTGGCGCCTCCAGACATACCCTTCATCAAGTTCGTATTTGAAATCGGCGAGCTCGCGCAATGGAACGGTTGCACCCGTAGGCGTGGTAATCTGAAGGTGGCGCAGGGCTTCGATACTGGAACGCTCGTCGTTCTGAGCGCGCGCGACCATGTCCACCAGATAGATGGAATCGCGCAGTTGCGTGACCGTCGAGCCGTTGAGAACCCGGTTGAGTGTCTGGGAAAGCTGTTCGGAGCTGAGGCCCGCCTGCCGGACACGATCCTGGTTCACGACGATGCGCAGCGCCTTATTCTTCTCGCCCCAGTCGAAGTTGACGTTCTGCACGAGGCCGGAAGCCCGCAGGATGTCGGCAACCCGCTCGCCATACTTCCTGGCATCCTCGGGAGTGGGCGCGCTCACCCGGTACTGCACGGGCCAGCCAACAGGCGGCCCCAATTCCAGGCGCGAAATGCGCACGGTCACGTCCGGAAAATTGTCGGCGAACAACGTCTGCAGTTTGGTCTGCACGCGATCGCGCGCCTGAAGGTCCTTGGCGACGACCACGGTCTCAGCCATGAAGTCGTTGTCGAGCTGCACATCCAGAGGCAGGTAGAATCGGATGGCGCCGCCGCCGCCGTAGGAAGAGAAGCGGTTGATATCAGGGTCGCCCGCAAGCGCCTTCTCCAGTCGTTCCGTTTGCGCCTCGGTAGCGGCGATCGAGGCGTTCTTGGGCAGGGTCATCGTCACCAGCAGCTCAGGCCGGTTGGAAGACGGGAAGAACTGCTGCTGGACGAAGCCCATGCCGTAGAGCGAGGCGCCGAAAGCGATGAGCGATGCGGCGATGGTGAGGAAGCGGTGCCGCATGGTGAAAGTCAGGAGGCGCCCGAACAGC
This sequence comes from Mesorhizobium sp. B2-6-2, assembly GCF_006440615.1. NCBI lineage: Bacteria > Pseudomonadati > Pseudomonadota > Alphaproteobacteria > Hyphomicrobiales > Phyllobacteriaceae > Mesorhizobium > Mesorhizobium sp. B2-6-2. The sequence goes on from NZ_VFUG01000002.1 coordinate 134,918, forward strand.
CGCATGAATCGTCCCGGCTCGGCCACGCCATGCGCTTTCATGTGTGCAGGCAAGAGGGTCAGCCCGAGCACCGGCGCGAAGATGACGGCCACGAACCACGAGGCGATGAGCGCGACGCCTATGACGGCAAACAGCGAGAAGCAGTATTGCCCGGTATTGTTGTCCGCGAACCCGATCGGCAGGAAGCCGAGCAGCGTAATCAGCGTTCCCGTCAGCATTGGAAAGGCGGTGGACGTATAGGCGAAGGTTGCTGCCTTGATCTTCGGCATACCCTCTTCGATCTTGGAGATCATCATCTCGATCGTGATCATGGCGTCATCGACCAGAAGACCGAGAGCGATGATCAGCGCACCAAGCGAAATGCGCTGCAGGCTGATTCCCGCGAACTCCATGAATGCGAAGACTATGGCGAGGACGAGCGGAATGGACAGCGCGACGACCAGGCCGGCGCGCAGCCCCAGGCTGAGGAAGCTCACGACAAGCACGATTGCAACCGCTTCGAGGAGAGCCTTGGTGAATTCGCCGATTGCCTCACGCACGACCTCGGGCTGGTCTGATACCAGATTGAGCTCGATGCCGACCGGGAAGCGCTGTTTCAGCCGCTCCGCCACCGCGTGCAATCCCTTGCCGAAGTCGAGATTGTTGCCTCCGTCGCGCATGTTGATGCCGATACCTATGGCCGGCTTGCCGTTGACGCGAAACATCTTGCTCGGCGGATCGCTATAGCCGCGCTGTACCTCAGCGATGTCCGAGAGCTTGTAGAAATGCCCGTCCACTGACAAATTGAGCTTGGCTATGTCATCGGGTGCCAACAGGGAACCGGTCATGTCGACCAGTATGTTCTCGCTGGGCGTGTTGATGATGCCGGAAGGCACGACGGCATTCTGGCGGGCGATCGCCGTCAGCACGTCATCGAGGTTAAGCTTCAGATTGGCGAGCTTCTGCGGTGAGAAATTCAGATAGACCTTCTCGTCCTGGTCGCCGTAAATGTCGACCTTGCCTACATCGGGAACGCGCAAGAATTCGGCCCGCGCGGTCTCGGCGAAGTCGCGCGCCTGACGTGGGCTGAAACCGTCATAGGTTATGCCGTAGATGGTGCCGAAGACGTCGCCAAACTCGTCGTTGAAGAAGGGTCCGACCACGCCCTGCGGCAGGGTCTGCCTTATATCGTCGACCTCCTTGCGGACCTGGTACCAGATACCGGCGAGGTCGCGCTTTTGAGTGGACTCCTTCAGGTTGACGAAAATGGTCGCCTGGCCCGGCTTGGTGTAGCTCTTGAGGTAGTCGAGGTTCGGGGTCTCCTCGAGCTTTTTCTCGATCCGGTCCGTCACCTGCTGTAGCGTGTCTGCGGCGGTTGCCCCAGGCCAGTTCGCCTGGACAACCATGGTCTGCACCGTGAAATCAGGGTCTTCCTGACGGCCGAGCCGCTCGTAGGAGGTGATCCCGGCGACGACGCAGACGAGCATGAGGAAGACGACAATCGACCGGTTGTGAACGGCCCATTCGGAAAGGTTGAAGCTTGCCATCACTCAACCTCCGCATTGGGCTTGACCACTTCGCCGTCGGCAAGCGAGTTGACGCCGGCGACGACCACTTTATCGCCCGGGGCCAATCCCTGGCTCACGGTGACGGAATTTGCATCGAACTCGAGCAGTTGGACCTTGCGCCGTTCTACCTTGTCGTCATTGCCCACCAACCAAACCTGGGGCTGGTCTGCGGACTGCAGCAGCGCGCTGGGCGGAAGTGTCGCGACCATCTGACCTTCGTCGCTTTCGGCGCGACCAACGACGATTGCTCCCAGCCGCATTTGCGGGGGCGGGGCAGGCAACGACACCTTCACCTGATAGGTGCCGGTGGTGCTGTCAGCCGTGGGCGAAATCTCGCGGAGCGTGCCTGTCACCGCGATTTCCGGATGGGCCTGGAGCGCAACGCTCACCGACATCCCGAGCCTTGCCTTGACGATGTCCCCGCTTGCTACGGCGAAGACGGCCTCGCGCTCGTCATTGCGCGAGATCTCCACCACCATCTGCCCGGCGGCCACCACCTGACCGGGGTCTGCCCCGGTCGCGGTCACGATGCCATCGTCGGGCGCTTTGAGTTCCGTATAGGCGAGCTGGTTCTGTGCGATACGCAGGTTCGCGTCAGTTGCCTGAACCTGCGCTTGCGCGCTTCGCAGTGACCTCAGCGCGTCATCGTACTGCGAATGCGTGGCGAACCCCTTGCCGAGGAGGACCCGAAACCTGTCCTCCTGGGCCGCGGCCTGGGTGAGCGCGGCCTTGGCCGCGTCGAGGTCCGCCGCGCTGGCGGTCACCTTGTTCTGGTAATCCACGGCGCTGAGTTCCGCGAGCTTCTGGCCTTTTTTGACTGCTGCGCCGACGTCGACAATGCGTGAGACGAGCCGGCCGCCGACCTCGAAGCCAACCTCGCTGACATAGCGTGACTGGATACGGCCGGCGCCCTGCGCCACCAGCACAAGCTTATGAGGCGTTACCACCACCACGCGGGCCGTTCGCGGCGCTGCCGGCGCCTCGGCCTCCTTTTGTGAACAACCAGCAAGACAAAGGCCGGCGATGCCAGCCAAAAGCAAGTGACGCGACGACAGGCGCATGGAAGCCTCCGCTCGAGAAGATCGGGGTTGCAGGGAACTGAAAGAAGCAAGCCACCAGCCGAGTTAAGTGGCTCAATTTCGATTTAGGCTTTTAAGTCAAATCGACTTCATAGTCAATATGAGTTCCACGCAATCATGCCATGCAGAAAGGCATGGCGAATGGCAGGCGAGTTCGAAGGAGATAGGAAGCGAGAGCCCCACCAATAGGCAGGGATTCTGCTGCGCTCAGGGGCTTGCCAAGCATGGACGCTATCTGGCTTTCAAACGCCTGGTCAGCATTAGCGGCCACGGGTGCTTCCACCCGGCCGCGTTGACGGTCAGGGTAACCACGTTGGAAGTAGCAAGGTTGACAGGCGTGAACGGGCCGAAATCCAATAAGATATTCCAGTGTTTGCCCTCGCTTGTGTTGCGAAAATGGGGCCCGGGCCGTTTTTGGCCGGCTGAGAAACTTTCATATTGCACAAACAGGTCAAATCGACTAAATGGTCAATATGACGTTTGCGTAATGGTGTGATGCAAAAAAGGCAAGACGGATGGCGAAGGTTGATTTAGCGCGCAGGGCGGAGATCGGACGGGAGAAGCGAGAAAAGACGCGTACGCTGATCTTGGATGCCGGGATGATGCTGATGGCGGAACGGCCCCGCGAAGCGGTTACGGTTGACGCAGTGGTAGAGGCAGCCGGCGTCGCGAAGGGTACCTTCTACTACCACTTTCAGAGCATCGACGAACTGGCTGCGGCAGTAGGGGAGAAACTCGGGGAGAGCTTCGACGCGGTGCTGACGGGTGCGCGCCTCGCGCTAGAGGATCCCATCAAGCGCCTATCCTTCGCCTTCACGAAGTTCTTGGAAAAGGCGATCTCGGACTCGAACTGGGCACGTCTGGTCATCCAGAGTTCTCAGTCGCGCGCCGAGAATGCGCGAAGTATCCGGACGAACCTCAAGGCGGATATCGCCCAGGCAATAGTCCAAGAGCGGGTGAGCATAATGGACACGGAGCTGGCAGCAGACATCGTGATGGGCATATGGCTACAGGTGACGCGGGGTATCCTTGATCGCGGCGCCAGGCCCGAATTGACCCAACAGACCGTCGAGTCGGTGCTTCGGGCCTTGGGCACATCGCGGTCGGACCAAGAGAACGCCTGGAAAAAATGGTCATGATATTGCCGTTCGCGATGTTTGCCACGCGCGAAGACTTTGCTGACGGTGGCTGGTCGGCGTCTGTTTGGATCAAACGATCGTCACCACGCTGGATGCTATGTCTGCTCTCAATCTCCCGAAAAGCGTACGTTCCGTTTTGCGGCCCCAGACAGCACGCTGATCACGTCGACGCTGAGCGTCGAATCCTGCCGATCTTGCTCGATTTTCCCCCGAAAGAAGCACATGCTCCCGTGTGGGCGTTCTCAGAAATTAGCTAAGTTATTGAAATCGTCAAGTTTATTAGGAAAGTTACTGGCGGAGAGAGCGGGATTCGAACCCGCGTTACGGTTTCCCGTAAACACACTTTCCAGGCGTGCGCCTTCAACCACTCGGCCACCTCTCCGTCTTGGCATCTCGCGTCGGTCGGTTTCGCCGCGCGGGTTGGGGAGATGCTCCCACGGGAAGTCCTCAACGGAGGTCTGGTGTGCCCTCAACCGGCAGGCAACCCTTCCCGGCACCGCTAGCCGTCTAGGCAAACAGGCGCGGGGCTCATCTAGTCGATCCTAAAGCGAATGCCAAGCCATATTGGCATTGCCGCGGCTTTTGCCGTGTATGGGCGCGAAGGCGCGCTCAGGAAGCGACACGTTCGAATGATGTGCACAGGCCGATCGCGACGCGCCGGTGATGCTTGACTTCGCCTCCGCCCGGCTGTCGACTGCGGCAAATCTTTGTTTTCATGCAGTCCCGGTGGACGGTTGCGAGCTTTCCCTGGATTGCCGGTTCGGTTTTTTGCAATTCCCGCCGGAAAGCCGCGAGGTGGCTTTCCCGGAATTGCCTGGGCGAGGGGCATCGTCCCGACATGGCATCGATCGACCAGCAACCCGCAGGGCGGCCGGACGGCGGGCTTTCCCTCATCCCGGTGGCGTGGCTCGTCATCGTCATGGGGCTGTCGGCCTACGGGCTGATCTCCTCCTGGCGGCTGATCGGCGACTTCAGCCTGCCCGACAGCGTGTTCTTCCTGGTCTATGGCGGCCTTACCGGCGGCGTCATCACCATCCTGTGGGGGCTGTACCTGCTTGGCCTTGCCTTCAACCGCTCGGCCCGCTTCCCGCGCCATTACACGATCTGGCAGATCGCCATCATCATCTGGCTCCTGGTGCGCCAGGCCTATGTGTTGCTCGTGTCCGACTTCGTCTTCTCGGCCGAGGCGCTGGGTTTCACCGTCGCCGAGATCGCCATCGGCCTGCTCTGCATCTACCTGCTGCGCAACGGGGCCGGCGCCGAGACGATCTACGCCAATCCGGAGACCGAGCGGCCGCCGGTCTTGGTCTCGATCCTTGCCGCGCTGCTCGGCATCATCCTTGGCGGCGCGGTCGGCGCCTGCGCCGGTTTCTTCGCCGGTTCGCTGATAGCGGACCTGACGCATATGAGCTGCTTCGAGGGCGCCTGCGGATTTTTCGCGGCTTTTGTCGGCCTGGGAGGCCTGATCGTCGGCGCGATCGCCGGCGGTATTTTGGCCGTCTGGCGGGTGAATCGGCGCAGACCGGCGCGGGCTCGCTAATTTCACGGGTCGCGATTGCGCGGAAACCACGCAGGCTCTATGTCGATTGCGGGGGTAGACGGGAGCTTTCCCGGGGAGAGCGTCGATGTTGCGTTTCATCTTTCGGCTGGCAGCCATGGTTGCGCTGTCGATCTCCGTGATCATGGCGGTGATCGATACGACACGCTCGGTCGCAGCCTCCTCGCTGGTGATGACGCCGCTCAATGCAAGTTGGCTCGCGGTCTCGCCCGATACCCGTGCGGCCTTCGAGACTTTCGTGCGCGCCAAGGCAAGCCCGTTGGTCTGGGACGGCGCCGTCGCATGGGTGCTCGCGCAACCAGGTTTTGCTGTTTTCGCGGTGCTGGCCTTCCTGCTCTACGCCATCGGCTACCGGCGCAAGCGCCGCGGCGCGGAATTCGCGCCAAGTCCCTGAAGGCCCCTTGTTTTGACGCCGTTGCGGACGGACGGCCACGGCGAAACCGCCGAGGCCTGCCGCCGGTAACCGCTTTTCCAACAGGTCAAAATTCCACGTGAATTTTGTTTCGCGCCGTGCCAGATTGACCGCGAGCGGGAGGGGCAAAACACTTCCTGCCTGGCGCCGCAAGCCTGCCGGAGAACCGGGCGGGCAGGCGGCGCATAACGGAAAAATAACCGACAGGGTGTGGATCACATGAAACGTATCGTTCTCGGCCTTCTGGCCGCAACTGCAATGGTTCTTCCGGCATTCGCCGCGGACGTGCAGCCCGCCATCCTCTACGATCTGGGCGGCAAGTTCGACAAATCCTTCAACGAGGCCGCCTATAACGGTGCCGAGAAGTTCAAGAAGGAAACCGGCATCGCCTATGTCGAATTCGAAGTCTCCAACGCCTCGCAGCGCGAGCAGGCGCTGCGCCGCTTCGCCGAGGACGGCCGCAACCCGATCGTCATGGCCGGCTTTTCCTGGGAAGATGCGCTGAAGAAAGTCGCAGCCGAATATACCGACCTCAACTTCGCCATCATCGACGATGCCGTCGACCTGCCCAATGTCCGCTCGCTGGTGTTCAAGGAGAACGAAGGCTCCTATCTCGTCGGCATCCTGGCGGCGATGGCGTCGAAATCGAAAAAGGTCGGCTTCGTCGGCGGCATGGACATCCCGCTGATCCGCAAGTTCGAATGCGGCTATGTCGGCGGCGCCAAGTCGGCCGGCGCGACGGACGTCATCCAGAACATGACCGGCGACACGCCGGCCGCCTGGAACGATCCGGCCAAGGGCGGCGAGATCGCCAAGACGCAGATCGACCAGGGCGCCGACGTGGTCTACGCCGCTGCCGGCGGCACCGGCGTCGGCGTGCTGCAGGCGGCAGCGGATGCCGGCAAGCTCGGCATCGGCGTCGATTCCAACCAGAACGGCCTGCAGCCGGGCAAGGTGCTGACCTCGATGATGAAGCGGGTCGACGTCGCCGTCTACAACACCTTCATGGATGGCAAGAACGGCACCTTCAAAGGTGGCCTCGAAAATCTCGGCCTCAAGGAAGGCGGCGTCGATTACGCCATGGACGACAACAACAAGGCGCTGGTCACCGACGAGATGAAGGCGGCCGTCGAAAAGGCCAAGGCCGACATCATCTCGGGCAAGGTCCAGGTGCACGACTACACCACCGACAACGCCTGCCCCTATTGATCTGCGGCTGAAGCAAGGTTTGAACCGCCGGGTCAACGCCCGGCGGTTTCGCTTTGGAGAGGGAACTATGCGGCCGACGATCGAGGCCATGGCTGAAGGTGACGTCGAAGCAATCGCGGGGCTTCGCCTCGCGGCTTTCTTCGAAGGCACGGATCGGACACTCGACGAGGACATAGCCGGGTTGCGCGGGCTGATCGCCGGCGACGGCTCCGAGGCAGCCTTCGTTGCGCGCGACCGTGGCCGGCCGATCGGGAGCTGCCTGCTCGTCCGCAGCGAAATCAGTTCGCCGCACGACTTCTCGCCATGGCTGGCCGGGCTGATCGTCGAGGATGGATATCGCGGCAGCGGCGTCGGCACGGCGCTGGTCAGAACCGTCGAGGCTCGTGCCGTCTCATCCGGTGTCGGCAAGCTCTATCTCTATACATGGCAGGCGCGCGGCTTCTACGAGGCGCTTGGATGGACGGCGGTCGAGACCTTCGAGCAGGACGGCGCGCCGATGCTTCTCATGTCGCGTGAGCTATAGCGTGCCGGCGAGATAGCCGAGTGCAAAGGCGGCCAGCAGGGCAAGCGCAATAACAAAGCAAAGCCTGCCGCCACGCGAATGCAGGCCGACGCCATAGGGCTTGCGCTCGAGCCGGAGGATCATCGGCGGCGGTTCGGCCTCGGGGGCGGCAATGCCGGCGAGCCGTGCCTGCATCTGCGGCAATTCGGCAAGGCGCTGCGTGACCAGATCCCAGCCATTGTCGCGCCCTTCAGGTGCCGCGGGATCGAAGGCGCGCAAGCGCTCGGCCAGCCGCAGCACCGTATCGCGAAAGGCGGGATCGATCTCGAGATCGCGCTCGGCGCGAGCGCGTTCCCTGTCGTTCATCAGGCCAAAGACATAGTCGCCGGCCCTGGCGACACGGTCGCTTTCACCGGACATGGCCGTCTTTTCCCGTGCTCCTCACCAGTGCGGCGGCTTGGTCACCGGAACATCGGAGGCGGTCTGCTCCTCCAACTCCAGGAATCGGTCGGTGAGCGCTGCGAGCTTGCGCTCCATGCGCTCGATCACCTTCCACTGTTCGGCGATCTGCCCGGACAGTTCCTCGATTGTGTTTTCCTGCTCGGCGGCGCGGATTTCCAACGCCGTCAGCCGATCATCAGGCATGGTCATGCAAACCGACCCCTTGCGAGTGTGAAGCCTCCGCCTCAGCAGATGTTCGTGGATGCCCGAATATATCTGCTTAGGCCCTATTGGTTCCCGCAGGTCTGATCGCTAAACCGTGGACAGTTTTGCGGAACCTGCTCAGGTTCGAAATTGACAAGGGCGCTGCGATTTGTCGAGAGTGCACCGCCGATTGGCATAAGCGGGGCATCATGCTAGGCCTTTTGACCAAGCGATAAAAAATAACAGTGGGAACAGGCTGCATGGCGCAAGCCGCAATCGAGCTCATAGGCATCAACAAGAGCTTTGGCGCAGTGCGCGCCAACCGCGACATCAACCTGGAAGTGGCGCGCGGCACCATCCACGGCATCGTCGGCGAGAACGGCGCCGGCAAGTCGACGCTGATGTCGATCCTTTATGGTTTCTATCAGGCCGACAGCGGCGAGATCCACGTCGGCGGCAAGCCGGTGTCGATCAACACCTCAAACGATGCCATCGCACTCGGCATCGGCATGGTGCACCAGCACTTCATGCTGGTCGACAATTTCACGGTGTTGGAAAACATCATCCTCGGCGCCGAAAACGATGTGTTGTTGAAGAGCAGCATCGCCAAGGCACGCTCGGAACTGGACCGGCTGGAGCGCGAGTACGGCCTCGAGGTCGATCCCGATGCCGTCATCGAAGAGCTGCCGGTCGGCCTGCAGCAGCGCGTCGAAATCCTCAAGGCGCTCTATCGCGGCGCCGAGATCCTGATCCTCGACGAGCCGACGGGGGTGTTGACGCCGGCCGAGGCCGACCACCTTTTCCGCATCCTCAAGCAATTGAAGGAGCAGGGCAAAACGATCGTGCTCATCACGCACAAGCTGCGCGAGATCATGGCGATCACCGACACGGTCTCGGTGATGCGCCAAGGTACGATGGTGGCAACCCGGGTGACCAAGGAAACCACGGTCGGCGAATTGGCCGAGCTGATGGTCGGCAGGCGCGTGCTTCTGCGGGTCGAGAAGGGCCAGTCGGAAGCCGGCGCGATAAAACTCTCGGTCAAGAACCTGACGGTCAAGGATTCGCGCGGCGTCACCATGGTCGACAATGTCTCCTTCGACGTGCGCGGCGGCGAGATCGTCGGCATCGCCGGCGTTGCCGGCAACGGCCAGTCCGAACTGCTCGAAGCGATCTCCGGAATCAGGCATGCGGTTTCCGGCGAGGTCATGCTCGAAGGCAAGCCGATCGATCTCACCGGCAAGGCTGATCCCGGCGAATTGCGCGACCGTGGGCTTGCCCACGTGCCCGAGGATCGCCATCATGTCGGGCTGGTGCTCGCCTTCGAGGAAAACGAGAATTCGATCCTCGGCTATCACGACGACGAGCGCTACCTGAAGGGGCCGTTCCTCGACGTCGATGCCATCATGGCCGACGCGAAGGACAAGATCGAGAAATACGACATCCGCCCCGGCAATCCGCGGCTGAAGACGGCGAACTTCTCCGGCGGCAACCAGCAGAAGATCGTGCTGGCCAGGGAGATGGAACAAGATCCCGGCGTGCTGATCGTTGGGCAGCCGACGCGCGGCGTCGACGTCGGCGCCATCGAATTCATTCACAAGCGGCTGATCGCCATGCGCGACCAGGGCAAGGCCGTGCTGGTGGTATCGGTCGAGCTCGACGAGATCCGCTCGCTGTCCGACCGCATCCTGGTGATGTTTGCCGGCCGTGTCGTCGGCGAGCGCGGCCCGGACGCGACCGAAGGCGAGCTCGGGCTGCTGATGGCCGGCGTCGAGCACCAGGAGGCCGCCGAATGAGCACGCCTTACACCAAGCTGCCGGCCTGGGCCGACTATGGATTGATCCCGCTGATCAATCTGTCGGTTGCCTTCATCGTCGCCGGCTTCGTCGTCATGCTGGTCGGCGAAAACCCGTTCCGTGCCGCCGTCATCCTGGTGGAGGGCGCCTTCGGCAAGGGCACGGGCATCGCGTTCACGCTCTTCTACGCCACGACCTTCATCTTCACCGGGCTGTCGGTGGCGGTGGCGGCGCATTGCAGCCTGTTCAACATCGGCACCGAGGGCCAGGCCTATATAGGCGGCCTGGGCATCGCGCTCGTTTGCCTGAGCCTCGACAGCGTGCTGCCCTGGTGGGCGATCTTTCCGATCGCGATCGTCGCCGCGGCGGCGTTCGGCGCGCTGTGGGGGCTGATCCCGGCCTATCTGCAGGCCAAGCGCGGCTCGCACATCGTCATCACCACCATCATGTTCAACTTCATCGCCGCCTCGGTGATGGTCTATCTCTTGGTCGGTGCGCTGAAGCCGGCCGGCTCGCAGGCGCCGCAGACGCGCAATTTCCTCGCCGGCGCCGAGCTGCCGAAGCTCAACTGGATCATCGAGTTGTTCGGCGCCAAGATCCGCTCGGCGCCGCTCAACATCTGCTTCCTGCTGGCGCTGGTCATGGCCTTCCTGGTCTGGCTTTTGATCTGGCGCACCAGGCTCGGCTACGAAATGCGCACCTATGGCCACAGCCCGAAGGCGGCGCGCTATGCCGGCATTTCGGAAACCCGCATCATCATCACCGCGATGATGATCTCGGGTGCGCTGGCCGGCATGATGGCGCTCAACCCGGTGATGGGCGACCAACACAATGTCGCGATCGATTTCGTGTCCGGCGCCGGCTATGTCGGCATCGCGGTCGCGTTGATGGGCAGGCTGCATCCGGTCGGCATCGTCCTGGCGGCGATCCTGTTCGGCATGCTCTACCAGGGCGGCGCGGAGCTTGCCTTCGAGATGCCGGCGATCAGCCGCGACATGATCGTCATCATCCAGGGGCTGGTCATCCTGTTCGCCGGCGCGCTCGAACACATGTTCAGGCCCTACATCCAGGCGCTGTTCGCCTCGGTCAGTCCGAAATCGGTCGGCATGCAGGCAGTGAACGGCAAGGGGGCCTGAGATGGATATGTTCAACGCAATCATCCAGGTGCTGGATTCGACCATCCGCCTTTCGGTGCCGCTGCTGCTCGCTTGCCTGGCGGGTCTTTATTCGGAACGGGCCGGCATCTTCGACATCGGCCTAGAAGGCAAGATGCTGGTCGGCGCCTTTGCCGGCGCTTCGGCCGCCGCCGTCTTCCATTCGGCGCTGATCGGCCTCGGCACGGCCGTGCTGATCTCGGTCGCTTTCGCCCTGGTGCACGGCTTCGCCTCGATCACGCATCGCGGCAACCAGATCGTGTCCGGCGTGGCGATCAATTTCATCGCTGCCGGATCGACCATCATCCTCGGCCAGGCGTGGTTCCAACAGGGCGGACGCACGCCGGCCCTGCAGCCGGCCGAACGCTTCGAGGCGATCATCTGGCCCGGCGCCGAGGCGATCAAGGACGTGCCGATCATCGGCCCGATCTATGCCGAGCTGATCTCCGGCCATTCGATCCTGGTCTATTTCGCCTTCGCCATGGTGCCGTTCACCTGGTGGGTGCTGTTTCGTACCCGCTTCGGGCTCAGGATGCGCGCCGTGGGCGAAAATCCGGCAGCGGTCGACACCGCCGGCATCTCGGTCGCCTGGCTGCGCTACCGCGCGCTGATCTGCACCGGCGTCCTCACGGGCGTTGCCGGCGCGTATCTTTCCATGGTGCAGAATGGCGGCTTCGTGAAGGACATGACCGCGGGCAAGGGCTATATCGCGCTGGCAGCGCTCATCTTCGCCAAATGGAAGCCGGTCAACGCCATGTTCGCCTGCCTGTTGTTCGGTTTCCTCGATGCAGCGGCGATCCGCCTGCAGGGCTCGCCGCTGCCGATCATCGGCAAGGTGCCGGTGCAATTCATGCAGGCGCTGCCCTATGTGCTGACCGTCATTCTGCTCGCCGGCTTCATCGGCAAGGCCATCCCGCCGCGTGCCGGCGGCGTGCCCTATGTGAAGGAACGCTGAGGTCGGAGAATGCCGGGGCGGGATTTTCGTGCGGCGGCTACCGGTATTTGAACAAGATCGTGGGAGAGAAGAACCGGATGTCGCATGATCTTTTCGAGGCGGCGAAGACGGCGATGGCAAAGGCCTATGCGCCCTATTCGAAGTTCCCTGTGGGGGCAGCGCTGCGCACCGAGGACGGGCGCGTCTTCACCGGCGCCAATATCGAGGTGGCGTCCTATCCGGAAGGCTGGTGCGCCGAGACGACGGCGCTCGGCCATTACATCATGGGCGGCGGCGGCAGGATCGTGGAGATCGCGGTGATCGCAGAACGCATGGCCAAATGCTCGCCATGCGGCGGCTGCCGGCAGCGGCTGGCTGAATTCTGCCGGCCGGACACGAAGCTTTATCTCTGCGACAACGCGGGCGTGGCCGAGACGGTGACCATGGGCGACATGCTGCCCTACGGCTTCAGGGGCGACATCTTGAAATGAAGAGCGGGTTGAAATGAAGGAAGCGCTGGATCATCTGGTCGAGAAGCTGGACGGACTGGCGCCGACCGCGGCGCTCGTGCTGGGCTCGGGCCTGGGCGGGCTGGTCGACCAGGTCAAGGATGCCAGGCGCATCTCCTATGCCGAACTGCCGGGTTTCCCGCGCAGCGGTGTTTCCGGCCATGCCGGCGAGGTGGTTGCCGGGCATTTCGCCGGCACGCCGGTGCTGATGCTGTCCGGGCGCGCGCATTATTACGAGCATGGCAATGCCGCGGCGATGCGGCCGGCGCTGGAGGTGCTTGCCGGCATCGGCATCTCGCATTTGATCCTCACCAATGCCGCCGGCTCCGTCGATCCTGAAATGGGGCCCGGGTCGGTGATGCTGATCACCGACCACATCAATTTCTCCGGCTCCAACCCGCTGATCGGCGAGCCGAGCGACCGCCGCTTCGTCGGCCTCACCGAGGTCTATGACGCCGGCTTGCGCGGCGCGATCGAGAAAGCGGCGAAGGCAACGGGAACTGCGCTGCATCAAGGCGTCTATATGTGGTTTTCCGGACCATGCTTCGAGACGCCGGCCGAGATCCGCATGGCCCGCGTCATGGGGGCGACGGCGGTCGGCATGTCGACCGTGCCGGAAGTCATCCTCGCCCGCTTCCTCGGGCTCAAGGTCGCCGCCTGCTCGGTCATCACCAACCTGGCGGCCGGCATGACCGGAGCGGAGCTCTCGCACCAGGAAACCAAGGATATGGCGCCCATCGGCGGCGCGCGGCTGGCGACGATCCTGCGGCACGTCTTCCAGGACGGCTTGCCCGATTGATGCTGCCGCAGGAGATCATCCGCCGCAAGCGCGACGGCCACAAACTCTCGGCCGACGAGATCGCGGCCTTCGTCGCGGGGCTGACAACCGGCACAATCTCCGAGGGCCAGGTCGGCGCTTTCGCGATGGCCGTGTTCCTCAACGGCATGAGCCGCGAGGAAGCGGTGGCGCTGACGATCGCGATGCGCGATTCCGGCGATGTGCTCGACTGGTCCGACCTGCCGGGCCCGGTCACCGACAAGCATTCCACGGGCGGCGTCGGCGACAATGTCTCGCTGATGCTGGCGCCGATCGTCGCGGCCTGCGGCGCCTGTGTGCCGATGATCTCGGGCCGCGGTCTCGGCCACACCGGCGGCACGCTGGACAAGATGGATGCCATCCCCGGCTATGCCAGCCAGCCCGACGTGGCGCTTTTCCGCAAGACGGTGCTCGAGACCGGTTGCGCCATCATCGGCCAGACCGCCGATCTCGCGCCGGCCGACCGCAGGCTCTATGCGATCCGCGACGTGACCGGGACGGTCGAATCGGTCCCGCTGATCACCGCCTCGATCCTGTCGAAGAAGCTTGCCGCGGGCTTGGGCTCGCTGGTGCTCGACGTCAAGGTCGGCAACGGCGCCTTCATGGAGAAGTCGCGCGATGCTGTCGCCCTGGCGAACAGCCTGGTCGAGGTCGCCAATGGCGCCGGCTTGAGCGCCTCAGCGCTGGTGACCGGCATGAACGAGCCGCTGGCCTCGGCCGCCGGCAACGCGGTCGAGGTGAAGAATGCCGTCGATTTCCTCACCGGGCGATATCGCGACCGGCGGCTGGAGGATGTGACGCTGGCGCTGGCGGCCGAGATGCTGCAGTCGGCGGGGCTCGTCTCGTCCAACCAGGACGGCATCAGGCGCGCCACCGAAGCGCTTGCCGGAGGCCGTGCGGCGGCCGTCTTCGCGCGAATGGTGTCCGCGCTTGGCGGTCCCGCCGATTTCATCGAGAACGCGGAAAAATATTTGCCGACTGCGCCCGTCGAACTGGCCGTGAAGGCGGAACAGGATGGGTTCGTGACCGGCATCGCCACGCGCGATATCGGGCTTGCCGTCGTCACGCTCGGCGGCGGCCGTAGCCGTCCGGACGACAAGATCGATCATGCCGTCGGTCTGACCCGGCTGTTGCCGGTCGGCGCCGAGCTGCGCCCGGGCGAGGCACTGGCGCTGGTGCATGCCCGTACCAATGCGGAGGCCGAGGCGGCGGCGGCGGCCGTGCGAGCTGCTTATACGATCGGCGGTTCCAAACCGCCCGCCGAAAAGACCGTGCTCAGGCGGATACTGCCGCGCTAGAGCAGTTCATCGTTTCGCGGAAACGGTGAACTGCTCTATTTTTTGTGGCTGACGCAATTCCGGACGGAAAACCGCTGCGCACTTTTCCTGGAACTGTTTACATCGGACTTACTGCACGAGCAGCAGCGAGCCGTCCTGGACCTGGTATTTCTGCAACCGCTGCAGGAAGCTCATGCCGATCAGGTTGGTCTGCAACGCCCTGTCGTCGAGCACCATCGCCTGGATGTTATCGACCGAGATCTTGCCGATCTGCAGGCGGTCGACCGTCACCACGGCGGCCTTGATCGCGCCGTTGGCGGTGTTCACCGGTCGATTGAAGTCGGACGGATTGAGCGAGATGCCGATCCTGCGCGCCGTCGAGGTGTTGATGGCGACCAGCGTCGCGCCGGTGTCGATCATGCCGTCGATCTGGCGGCCATTGAGCTTGAACTGCGACGTGAAGTGGCCGCGCCCATCGGCATTGACCAGCACCTGACGGCCGAGCGGCACCGGCGTCGCCGGCTTGTCCGGAACCGAGGCGAGATTGACCTGCGGTTCTGCCTCCGGCGCAGCCGGCTGCGGGGCGACGGTCGATTTCAGCAAGCCGTCCATCAGATGCGGGTTAGCCTGATAGACGATCGGAATAGAAGCTGAGGTTCCGGCAAAGATGCCGAGGATGAGAATCTTGCGCAGCATTGATGCCCCTGGAGCGTTTCACCGTTTCAAGGAAACGTCGACCCGCTCTATCCCTTGTTTTGGAGCAATTCCGAACGAAAACCGCTTCACACTTTTCCTGGAATTGCTCGCGAAGCAGCATCCTTAAGCCCGACATGGTGTGTACGACTTTAACGCGTGCGGGAACCGCAAGCTTGCGTAAACGGCCAGTTAAGAACGGCGCTCACTTTGTGCCGTACATGCGGTCGCCGGCGTCGCCGAGGCCGGGCATGATGTAGCCCTTGTCGTTCAGCTGCCGGTCGATCGAGGCGGTGAAGATCGGCACGTCCGGATGCGCCTTGGTGAAGCGCTCGATGCCTTCGGGGGCGGCGAGCAGGCAGAGGAAGCGGATGTTGGTGGCGCCGCGCCCCTTAAGCTTGTCGATCGCGGCGATCGCGGAATTCGCGGTCGCCAGCATCGGATCGACGACGATCACCAGGCGGTCGGCAAGATCGCTCGGCGCCTTGAAGAAATACTCGACCGCTTCAAGCGTCTCGTGGTCGCGGTAGAGGCCGATATGGGCGACGCGTGCTGCCGGCACCAGGTCGAGCAGGCCCTCGAGCAGGCCATTGCCGGCGCGCAGCACCGAGGCAAAGACCAGCTTCTTGCCTTCCAGCGTCGGCGCCTCCATCTCCTCGATCGGCGTCTCGATCATGGTCGTGGTCAGTTCGAGATTGCGGGTCACCTCATAGCCGAGCAGCAGCGAAA
Organism: Mesorhizobium sp. B2-6-2; assembly: GCF_006440615.1. NCBI lineage: Bacteria > Pseudomonadati > Pseudomonadota > Alphaproteobacteria > Hyphomicrobiales > Phyllobacteriaceae > Mesorhizobium > Mesorhizobium sp. B2-6-2. The sequence continues at coordinate 150,915 of NZ_VFUG01000002.1, forward strand.
TCTCGCGCAGCAGCCGCCGGAAGCCGGCCGTCGAGGTCTCCTTCTTGCGCATGATGGTCAGCTTGTGCTGGACGAGGGGGTGGTCGACGACGGTGACGCCCTGCATGATGTGCTCCGACTGGTTCGCAGTGGGTGTTAGTCAGTAGTGAGTAGTGAATAGTGAGCCGATTTGCGAGTCCTCGCCCTGGGGAAAGCTCCTGCCTTCAACCGCTCTATGCGCGCTCGGCCAAATCCATAACTACTGACTACCGACTACTCCCCTACTCACTCACCGTACCTTCACGTCCAACCGGCTTATCAGCATCGCCTTGGTCTTCTTGTCCACGAAGGCCGCTTCGACGGCCGTTCTGGTGATCCCGGCGAGCACCTTGTCGTTCAAGGCGAAATGCTCGGCGGCGATATCGTATTCGCGCTTCAGCGAGGTCCAGAAGTAGGGCGGGTCGTCGGAGTTGAGCGTCACCTTGCAGCCGGCTGCGCGCAGCGCCGGAAAGGGATGGTCGGCGAAGCTGTCGAACACTTTCAGCGCGATGTTGGAGCCCGGGCAGCATTCCAGCACCACGCCTTCGGCGGCGATGCGGCGGACCAGGTCCGGATTCTCGATGGCTCGAACACCGTGACCGATGCGGGAGGGGCGGATGTGGTCGAGCGCCGCCGCCACACTTTCCCAGCCCACCAGCTCGCCGGCATGGATGGTGATGCCGAGGCCCGCTTCGCGCGCGATCTCGACGGCGCGCACATAGTCCTCGAAATCGCCGATGCGCTCGTCGCCGGCGACGCCGAAACCGGTCACCAGCGGATGGCCGCAGCGCGCCGCGAAGCGCGCCGCCTGCTCGATCGCCTCGACCCCGACATGGCGCACGCCGGTGACGATCATGCGGCCCTCGATACCGGTCTTGGCCTTGGCGCGGGTCATGCCTTCGCCCAGCGCATCCGTATAGGCTTTTGGCGACAGGCCGGCCTTTTTGGCATGGTCCGGGGAGGTGAAGATCTCGGAATAGATGGCGCCGTCGCGGGCGAGGCTGGTCAGATAGTAGTCGGCGAGGCGGGCATAGTCCTCCTCCGTGCGAAACAGGTCGGAAGCGAAGTCGTAAGCCGCGAGAAACGAGGTGAAGTCCTGCCAGACGAATGAGCCGTCCTGAATGTAGGGCGAAGGGTCCTTGCCGTATTTGCGGGCTTGGGCGACGACGAGCTCGGGCGCCGCCGCCCCTTCGATGTGGCAGTGCAGTTCGGCCTTCAAAATCATGCGGTCATCCCGTCCGATATGCTGCTCTCGCGCAGATTCTGGCCGGAAAATCATGCGTGGCCTTTCCCTGCCGGGTTTTGAAGGCGCGGCCGAAAACCGCGCCTTGGACAATAGCGTCGGCACCATCGATCGGCTATGGTCCCGCCGGTTTTATGGCGGATCAAAATAATGTCAGTTGAGAGAACCACGGCCGCGGGCGGCATGGAAACCTCCTATGGTTTCAGGAAGGTCGGGGAAGGCGAGAAGCAGCCCCTGGTCAACGACGTCTTCCATAAGGTGGCCAATCGATACGACCTGATGAACGATCTGATGTCGGCCGGGTTGCATCGGTTGTGGAAGGACGCGATGGTCGCTTGGCTGAACCCTCCTAAAAAGGTGGGCTGGAAGGTGCTCGACGTTGCCGGCGGCACCGGCGATGTCGCCTTCCGCATCGTGGAGGCCAGCCAGCGCCAGGCCCATGCCACGGTGCTCGACATCAACGGCTCGATGCTGACCGTCGGCCGCGACCGCGCCGAAAAGCTGGGGCTTGCCGCGAACACCGACTTCGTCGAGGCCAATGCCGAGGAATTGCCTTTCGAGGACGACACCTTCGATGCCTATACGATCGCGTTCGGCATTCGCAACGTGCCGCGCATCGAGGTCGCTCTCGACGAAGCCTATCGGGTGCTGAAGCGGGGCGGACGGTTGCTCTGCCTCGAATTCTCCGAGGTCGATATGCCGCTGCTCGACAAGGTCTATGACGCTTGGTCGTTCAACGCCATCCCCAAAATCGGCAAGGCGGTGACCGGCGATGGCGAGCCCTATTCCTATCTCGTCGAATCGATCCGCAAGTTCCCCAACCAGCAGAATTTCGTAGCGATGATCACTCGCGCCGGCTTCGACCGCGTCACCTTCCGCAACTATTCGGGCGGCATCGCCGCCCTTCATTCCGGCTGGAAGCTTTGAGGCGCGGCCCCTTGCAGCAGGCGCCTTTGAAACAGGCAGGGCTATGACCAGCGTCGGCGCAGCCTTCAGGCTCGCCAGGGCCGGCTGGGTGCTGGTCCGCGAGGGCGTCGTCGCGGCGTTGCCGGGCGAAGAGCTCTCCGGCATGCCGAAATTCGGCTGGCGCGTGGCGCGGCTTTTCACCCGCCGCCGGGCGCTGAGCTATCAGCGGGGCGACAGGCTGGCGCGGGCGGTGGTGCGGCTCGGACCTTCCTACGTCAAGCTCGGCCAGTTCCTGGCAACCCGCCCGGATGTCGTCGGCAACGACATGGCGCTGGACCTCGCACTCTTGCAGGACAAGATGCATACCTTCCCGAAAGCGGAGGCGGTCCATGCGATTGAAGCCTCGCTCGGGCGCAGGATCGACGATCTCTATTCGAGCTTCGGCGAACCGGTGGCGGCGGCCTCTATCGCGCAGGTGCACGGCGCCGACGTGGCACGTGATGGAACGACGTCGCGCGTGGCGGTGAAGGTGATCCGGCCCGGCGTGCGGCGCCGCTTCTTCCAGGATCTCGAAAGCTATTTCCTCGCCGCCCACCTGCAGGAGAGATACATCCCCTCGTCGCGCCGGCTGCGTCCGGTCGAGGTGACCCAGACACTGGCGCAGACCACCAAAATCGAGATGGACCTGAGGCTCGAGGCAGCCGCGCTTTCCGAACTCGGCGAAAACACCAAGGACGACCCGGGTTTTCGCGTGCCGGCGGTCGACTGGGAGCGGACCGGCCGCGACGTGCTCACCATGGAGTGGATCGACGGCATCAAGATGAACGATCTCGCCGGCCTCGCCGACGCCGGCCACGACCTCAAGGCGATCGCCGCCAATCTGGTCCAATCGTTCCTGCGGCACACGTTGCGCGATGGCTTCTTCCATGCCGACATGCATCCTGGAAATCTGTTCGTCGAGCCGAACGGCACAATCGTCGCGGTCGATCTCGGCATTGCCGGCCGGCTCGGCAGGAAGGAGCGCCGCTTCCTGGCAGAGATCCTCTACGGCTTCATTGTGCGCGACTATCAGCGCGTCGCCGAGGTGCATTTCGAGGCGGGCTACGTGCCGCGCCAACACAATGTCTCGGCCTTCGCGCAGGCGATCCGCGCCATCGGCGAGCCGATCCACGGCCAGTCGGCCGAGACCATCTCGATGGCGAAGCTGTTGACGCTGCTGTTCGAAGTCACGGAGCTGTTCGATATGGCGACGCGGACCGAGCTGGTGCTTTTGCAGAAGACCATGGTGGTGGTCGAAGGCGTCGCCCGCACGCTCGATCCGGCCTTCAACATGTGGAAGACGTCCGAGCCTGTGGTCAGCGACTGGATCGCGGGCAACCTCGGCCCGCGCGGCATGCTCACCGACGCGCGCGACGGCGCCAAGGCGCTGCTGACGCTCGCGCGCCAGGCACCGGACCTCGCCGCCCGCACTGACCGGCTGTCGCGCGAGATCGACCTGATGGCCGAGAAAGGTCTGCGCTTCGACCAAGCAACCGCGCGCGCGATCGGCAAAGCCGAAGCGCGCCATACCCGTTCCGGCCGCGTGGCGCTGTGGGTGATCGCGCTGACATTGGTCTACATTGCGTGGAAATTGCTCTGACCGCCATGCGGCTTGTCGCCAATTGATTGCATTGCTATCATTGCAAGCGCTACCTGAAGTGAGTGCAATCACATGGCCAGCATCACGATCCGCAACCTGGATGACGAGGTCAAGGACCTGCTCAGGCAACTCGCGGCCGAGAATGGCTGCTCGATGGAGGAGCAGGCGCGGGCGATGATACGCGCCGCGGTCGAAGGCCGGGCAGGGCAGGCCGACCGCATCGGTCAGATCGAAGAAAGGCTGCGTGCGCTGATAGGCTCAAAGGAGCAGGCAGCGCCGGTTGTCGCTGCATCCGCCAAATCAGTTTCGCGAGGTTCTCTCTCCGGCAAGCGCATCCTGCTCATCATCGGCGGCGGCATCGCCGCCTACAAGGCGCTCGACCTGATCCGGCGGTTGCGCGAACGCGGCGCTTCGGTGCGGGTGGTGATGACGTCGGCCGCGCAGGAATTCGTCACCATGCTGTCGGTCGGCGCGCTTTCGGCCGACCATGTCTTCACCGAGCTGTTCGACCGCAAGGACGAGCACGATGTCGGCCATATCAGGCTGTCGCGCGAGGCCGACCTGCTGGTCGTCGCGCCGGCAACCGCGGACTTGATGGCGAAGCTCGCCAACGGTCATGCCAACGACCTTGCCTCGACGGTGCTTTTGGCCACCGACAAGAAGGTGCTGATGGCGCCGGCGATGAACCCGAAGATGTGGGGGCATCCGGCAACGCGGCGCAATCGGGCCACCTTGCAGAAGGACGGCGTCGCCTTTGCCGGCCCCGCCAAGGGCGAGATGGCCGAGAGCAATGAAGCGGGCGAAGGCCGCATGGCCGAGCCGCTGGAGATCGTCGCCGCGATCGAGGCGATGCTCGACGAGAAGCCGAAGCCGCTTGCCGGGCGCCGGGTCATCGTCACCTCCGGCCCGACGCATGAGCCGATCGATCCGGTGCGCTACATCGCCAACCGCTCCTCGGGCAAGCAGGGCCATGCCATCGCGGCCGCGCTGGCGAAGCTCGGCGCCGATGTCAGGCTTGTCTCCGGCCCGGTCACCGTCGCCGATCCGGCCGGTGTCGCGACCACCCATGTCGAGACAGCCGGCCAGATGAAGGAAGCGGTCGAGAGCCTGCTGCCGGCGGATGCCGCCGTGTTCGTTGCCGCCGTCGCCGACTGGCGCACGGTGAACGCCGCCGGGGAGAAGATCAAGAAGGTGGCGGGCAAGGGACCGCCTTCGCTGCAGATGGTCGAGAACCCCGACATCCTCGCGGGCATCGGCCATCATGCGCAGCGGCCGGGCCTCGTCGTCGGCTTCGCCGCCGAGACGCAGGACCTCATCGCCAATGCCGAGGCGAAGCTCAAGAAAAAGGGCGCGGACTTCATCGTTGCCAACGACGTCTCGCAAGCAAGCGGCATCGGTCCGTCCGGCGTGATGGGCGGCGACCGCAACAAGGTGCGCATCGTCTCCAGGACCGGCGTCGAGGAATGGCCAGAAATGGGCAAGGACGAAGTGGCGGCGCGGCTCGCCGCGCTGATTGCCGAGCGGCTGCAGCAGGCTGTCGTCGTCTGAGGGCAAGCCCGCGTTTCGGTCGTTGCCGTCGTCGGCGTCAACCCGCCGCAAGTCGCGGCCGGTTCGCCGTCGAAAAGATTCTCAGCGCCGCCAGGCAGCCGAACACGCCGAGTGGCACGAAGGCCAGAAACAGCCAGCCGGCGACGCCTGCGGCCGCTTCACGGTTCAGGCCTTCCGAGAAGCCGCTGGCATTGGCGACGATGCCGGCGAGCGCTGCGCCTACCGCATAGCCGATGCGCTGCATGGTCGGCACGGCGGCCGAGGCGATGGTCTGCTCGCCGTCGCGGGCCGAGGCGACGATGACGCGCGTGAGGAAGGGCCAGCAAACGCCGAAGCCGCCGCCCTGCAAAAGGGCGCAGAGCAGGATCAGCGGGATCGAGCCCGCCGGGATTGTGTAGGCGAAACCGGCAAGGCCGGAGGCGATCATCAGCGCGCCGACGAGGATTATCAGTCTCTCGCGCTCCAGCGGCGCATTGGCGATGAGGATAGACAGGATCGACCAGGCGATCGATTCTGCGGCGATGATGTAGCCGGTGGTCAGGATCGGAATGCCGTGCAGCGTGGTCAGAAGCAGCGGCCCGTAAATGGTGAAGGTGCAGGTCGCCACGGAGAAAGCCGCAACCATCGTCATGCCGCTGCCAAGCGGGGAGCGCCATGAAAACAGAGGCGACGGGAAGAGCCGGGATTGCGGTCTAAGCGCATCCACGCGGAAGAAAAGCGCCAGGCCGGCCAGGCCGAGGAAGAGGAGCAGCGACGAGCGCAGCAGGGCGATATCGATGCCGGCGGCGGCGATCAGCACGACGCTGAGGGCGAGACAGGCAAGCGCGGGATAGGGGAAGGGCGGTGCCTTGCCGCCGCTCGCCTGCGGCTTCCTCGCTTCGGGCTTGTCGAGCACGACGAAGCTTGCCAGCGCCATCGCTGCGCCGCCGAAGGTGAAGACGCCGAAAGCCCAGCGCCACGACAGGAACTCGGTCATGAGAGCGCCAAGCATCGGGCCGCTGAAGGCGGCGACGCCCCAGATCGCGGACATGATGCCGAAGAGCTGCGGCCAGATGTTGCGTGGAAACAGGCGCTCGACCGAAACGAAAGCCAGCGATACGAGTGCGCCGCCGCCAAGCCCTTCGACCAGACGCCCGATGAGGAACAACGGCATGGATGGCGCCGCGGCGCAGATCAACGCGCCGGTCGCATAGAGCAGGGCCGCGACCATCATGTTGGAGCGCAGGGCGACATAACTGACCAGCCGGCCGGCTGCGGCGCCGGCGACGATCGCGCCGAGCTCATAGATCGCCAGCGACCAGCCGACCAGCTGCACGCCCGCGAGTTCGCCGACCATGGCGGGCATCACCGTCGCCACCATTGTCTCGTTGGTGGCATGCAGCAGGATGCCGAGGCTGACGAAGCAGAAGCGCGCCAGGTCGCCGCTTGCCCACAATGCCCGCCAATCCACCCTGTTGCTGGCCACCCTGTTGCTGGCCACCTTGTTGCCGCTCGCTGCCGTCACGCCGATCTCCTGCTTATTTTGCGCACTTCATCCGCGTTGCGAACGAGGGGCAAGATCCAGTTCGGCAGGCTTGTAGAACCTCAAGCGCAGTTGAGCTCAAGAGACTTTTTCGCGGATTTCGAGGCAAGCCACCATTGGCGCCGAAGGGATCCGGCTTTCCAAAGCACTCGGCCCGGAACAGATGTTCCGGGCCGAGTGCGGCGCGATGAATTTAGAAAGCCGAAGGCTCACTTGTAAGAGTGGACGAGATCCAGCGACGCCACGGTGACGGCCAGGTTGAGGCCGGTCTGTGCCTGCACGCTGAGCGGCTCCAGCATGAAGGCGCTGTCCAGGCCGCCGACCAGGATATTGGCGCCGCCGCCGGTCACCACGCTCGCCTCGGCGTTGACGCCGTAATAGCTGCCGGCGAGATCGCCCGCATCATGGCTGCGGGTGGCGGCAAGCACCGCCCAGACGAGCTGGCCCTGATGCGTCTTGCCGAGGTCGACGCCGAGCTTGGAGATCATCCCGGTATAAACCTCGGCCGGGCCGTGATGGGAGGGCCGGAAGACGCAGGAGACGCCCTTGTTCGACGTGATGACATAGCCGACGCCGCCGTCGATGGTGCAATCGAGCGTGCCGAGCCGCAGCGTGCCGGCGCTGACCGGAGAAGCGAGGACCGTGGCGGCAAGCGCGGCAGCGGCACAGGCAAGTGTCTTGATCATTGGAAAGTCCCTTTCGCGAAAATCTTGGCCCCGGCTTAAACGATCGAGGTGCACGGAGCGTTCCGCCGAAACTTTGACGCGAACATGGCAAGGGTTAACGCATTGTCCTGGGCGGTTAACGGATCGCTATCGGCGTCTCCGCAGCGCAACATCGCGGCCGCCGACGGCGACCGGGCGACCGCGAACGACGCTTAAGCGTCGTCCCTTCCGGCGTCGGATCAGCTGGCGTTGCCGCCGGTGCGCGACAGGCCGTCCTTGGCCGGCTGGTAGTTGGGGTCGAGGTGGATCGCCTCGCGGTAGGACTTGGCGGCCCTTCCCTTGTCGCCGCGCTTTTCGTAGATCAGCGCCTGGTTGGCCCAGGCTTCGGCGTTCTTGCCGTCGAGCTTGATGGCCATGTTGAAGTCGGAGAAGGCGTTGTCCTCGTCGCCTGTCGCCAGGTAGGAGAGGCCGCGGCCGTTGTAGGGCTCGGCGGCGTCCGGCGCCAGCGAGATCGCGGTCGAGAAATCCTCGATGGCGAATTTGTGCTGGCCCTGGCTCTGATAGATCAGGCCGCGATTGTGGTAGGCGCGGGCATCGGTGGTGTCGAGTTGGATCGCCTTCTGGAAGTCGTTGAAGGCATCCTGGGTGCGGCCCGCCTTGCGGTAGAGATTGCCGCGGCCGATATAGGCTGCGTCGTAGTTGGCGTTGATCTGGATCGAGCGGTTGTAGTCGGCTAAAGCGGCTTCCTGATTGCCGAGGAAGCGCTGGATCAGCGCGCGGTTCGAATAGGCCTGGTAGAAGTTCGGGTTGAGCTGGATCGCCTGGTTGAAGTCCTTGAGCGCCGCCTGGTACTGGCCGCCGCGGCCATAGGCCGAGCCGCGCACGTTATAGCCCTCGGGATCCTGCGGATTTCGCTGGATGACCGCCGAAAGCGAGGAGATGTTCTCGCTCGACCCCTGCGCCTTGTCGATCGAGTTGAACCCACCCGTCGGAGTCGTCTGGCATGCTGCAAGCGTCAGACCCGAAAGCAGGGCCGCCGTCAGGGCGAAGCCGCGAAAAGCGGTTTTGCGCTCCACGGTAATTGCGTTCATCTTTGTCCTCACTGCCGCAGCGCCGTCAGTCCGTTCCCTCTCCGAACCGGCTCCAATACATAAACAAAAAGGTGGCGGCGATTCCGCATCGCGCCACCTTCGGTATCCTTCGAAAAGGACGAAAAATAGGCGTTATGAGCGCGGCGAGCGCGATGCGCCGGCAGCACCAGCCGGAGCCGGGCGCGGGGTCATCGGCAGCAGGCCTTCGCGCTGGGCGCGCTTGCGGGCCAGCTTGCGGGCGCGGCGCACGGCCTCGGCCTTCTCGCGGGCACGCTTCTCCGACGGCTTCTCGTAGTGACCGCGCATCTTCATTTCGCGGAAAATACCTTCGCGCTGCATCTTCTTCTTCAGCGCGCGAAGCGCCTGATCAACGTTGTTGTCGCGGACGAGTACCTGCACGGGCAATCCTGTCTTCGGGTTTGAAATCATTAGGCAAACAGCCATAGCTGACATGCCTCCGCGGCGAATTGCACCGCGAATTGTGGCGGCTGATAGCAGAATCAGGCTGGGATGTCCACCTTTGATTGCGCGAAACGGCATCAAAAACCCGAGCGCTGCGCCCGCATGTTTGCTCGCGCTACGCGGTCGTCAGATGGTGGCGCGCAAAGTCCTCGAAAAACTCACCATAATCGCAGGTGATTTCCTCGCCGGCAGCGATGTCGCGAATGGCCCTGGCGCCGCCATATTGCGAGAAATCGGTATTCGGCCGCTCGGAGTGATTCATGAAGCGGCCATTGTCCACCTCATACACGATGAAGCCGGGCTTGTCCGGGCTCGGATAGGCGTAGCGGTCGAGCAACTCGCGCAGATGCGGCGGCGCCGCCTCATATTTTTCCATCGGGATCAGCCGGTCGAAATCCGGATCGAGGCGCCAGATCGAAGCGCCCTTGCGGATCGGCTCGGCGGCGAAGACCCCGACCCCTTCGATGGCGCTCTGGGCAACATAGGTTCTGATCAGCAGCATCGTTCCGGTCCGATTTCGACGGGAAACGAAAATCGTCAAATCGGAGCGGATTGCAAGGCCGCCCCGCGACTTTTTCGGTTGGCCGGTAGCGGCATGCCCGTCAATCTCCTCACGTCCGGTTGATCGAGACCCCGCCATCGGCAAACAGCGCGGTTCCGGTGGTGAAGCTCGAGGCATCCGAGGCAAGGTAAAGCGCGGAGCGGGCGATCTCTTCCGGCTGCGCCATGCGCTTCAAGGCATGAATGCCTTCGACGAAAGCGCGGGCCTCGGGCGTGGTCGTGGTTGCGCCGGGCGTGTCGGTGCCGCCGGGCAGCAGCGCGTTGACGCGCAGTCCTTGCGGACCGTATTCGGCAGCGAGCACCTGCGTCAGGCCGATCAGTCCGGCCTTGGCAGCGGCGTAGGCCGCCATGCCCGGCATGCCGGCGGTGTAGCCGACGAAGCTCGAGGTGAAGATCAGGGAGCCGCCGCCGCGCTCCAGCATGGCCGGTATCTGGTGCCTTGCGGCGAGGTAGGCGCTGGTCAGATTGGTGTCCATCGTCTCGTGCCAGGTGGCCGGCGCCATGTCGGTCACCGGTCCCATCACGCCGACGGCGCCGGCATTGTTGAAGGCGATGTCGAGGCCGCCAAATCTCGCGACGGCGAATTCGACGAGCGCCTTCGCATAGGCCTCGTCCCTTACATTGCCGGCAAGCGCGGCTGCCGTGCCGCCGGCCGTTTCGATCTCGCCGACGAGCGCGTCGAGCTCGGCCTGACGCCGGGCCGCGACGACCAGGGTTGCGCCTTGCTCGGCAAACAGTTTGGCGGTGGCGCGGCCGATGCCGGAGCTCGCGCCGGTGACGATTGCGACCTTGTTTGTAAGGGTGAACATGTCTTTGCATCCTTCCTTTGTACCGGGCTGGCCGGCGGTTGGATGCTTGGTCGCAGATGAGGATTACGGCGGCCACCCGAAACCGGCAAAGGCGCCATTGCCCTACTGCCGCAACAGCCAAGCCAGCCGGTCCACCGAGAAGGCGTAGCTGAAGGCAATCAGCAGAGCCATGACGATGCCAATGGCCACGTGACCGGTCAGATAGAATCCCCCGGCGCCGCCGCACAGGATGACGAGTTCCAGCGCCAGCCTGAGGGCGCCGGGCACCGGCACCGGAGCTCGACCCGACCGGCTCGGATCATTGAGCACGGCGAAAGTGCCCCACAGCACCGCCGCGACGAGCGGCAAGGCGACGGCAAGAATCCAACGGCTGAACCCGACGGCAAAGCTCCAGCCGATCATGCCGAGCCCAAGCAGCGCTGCAAGTTCCAGCAGGAAGCGCAGGGTCAGATTCCACCAGACATTACCCATTGTCGTCCTCCAGCATCACGCGGCAGGAGTGTCGCCGAACGGAACCACGGAAGCCAGAGCAGACGCTTCGTTTTTTGACCGTGGCGCAAAACGGCAAGCGCCGTCGCAAACAGCGCAAGGATGGCGACGCGGTTTCGCTAGTGATACACCTCGCAAGCCGGGGCAGGGATGCCCGGCCGCAAATCCGCGAAAGCTACTGGCGCGAGGCCTGAACGTGAAGAAATACTCGGTATTCGCCATTGCCCGCGAGGCCATGCGCGGCCACAGAGGCTGGGAAGAGCAATGGACGTCGCCCGAGCCGAGGAAAGAATACGACGTCATCATCGTCGGCGCCGGCGGACACGGCCTGGCGACGGCCTATTATCTGGCGAGCGAGCACGGCATCACCAACATCGCGGTGTTGGAAAAGGGCTGGCTCGGCGGCGGCAACACCGGCCGCAACACCACCATCATCCGCTCCAACTACCTCTATGACGAAAGCGCCGGCATCTACGACCATGCGCTGAAGCTGTGGGACGGGCTCAGCCAGGAGCTCAACTACAATGTCATGTATTCGCCGCGCGGCGTCATGATGCTGGCGCACAATGTGCATGACATCCAGGTGTTCAAGCGCCACATCCATGCCAACCGCCTCAACGGCATCGACAATGAATGGCTGACGCCCGAACAGGCGAAGGAATTCTGTCCGCCGCTAAACATCTCCAGGGACGCGCGCTATCCGGTGATGGGCGCCGCGCTGCAGCGTCGCGGCGGCACGGCGCGCCATGATGCGGTGGCCTGGGGCTATGCGCGCGGGGCTTCGGCGCGCGGCGTGCACATCATCCAGAACTGCGAGGTCACCGGCATCAAGCGCGCGGCCAATGGCGCGGTCAGCGGCGTGGAGACGACGCGCGGCTTCATCGGCGCCAAGAAGGTCGGCGTGGTCGCCGCCGGCCATTCCTCCGTCATCATGAACATGGCGGGCGTGCGCATGCCGCTCGAAAGCTATCCGCTGCAGGCGCTGGTGTCGGAGCCGGTCAAGCCGGTCGTGCCCTGCGTGGTGATGTCGAACACGGTGCACGCCTATATCTCGCAGTCGGACAAGGGCGAGCTGGTGATCGGCGCCGGCACCGACCAGTATGTCTCCTATTCGCAGACCGGCGGCCTGCACATATTGCAGCACACGCTCGACGCCATCTGCGAGATGTTCCCGATCTTCACCCGCATGAAGATGCTGCGCTCCTGGGGCGGCATCGTTGACGTGACCCCCGACCGTTCGCCGATCCTGGCGAAGACGCCGGTCCAGGGCCTCTACGTCAATTGCGGCTGGGGCACAGGCGGGTTCAAGGCGACGCCCGGCTCGGGCAACGTCTTTGCGCATACGATCGCCAAGGACGAGCCGCATCCGATCAACGCGCCCTTCACACTCGAGCGCTTCCGCACCGGCCGTCTCATCGACGAAGCCGCCGCGGCGGCGGTGGCGCACTGACGATGGCTCAGCCGATTTGCTTTCACTTAGCCGGCGCGTGCGCCGGTCACGGCAAGTTTTAGGATAACCCAGATGCTTCTCATCCGCTGCCCCTATTGCGAGGAAGAGCGCCCGGAACTCGAGTTCCGCAATGCCGGCGAGGCGCATATCGCGCGCCCGACCAACATTGCCGCCGAGAGCGACGACGATTTCGAGAAATTCTTCTTCATCCGCGCCAACCCCAAGGGCGTCATCTATGAGCGCTGGCGGCACATCCATGGCTGCGCGCGCTTCTTCAACGCGGTGCGCGACACGGTCACCGACAGGTTCGTCATGACCTACAAGGCCGGCGAGCCGAAGCCTGCGAAGCTGCCCGGAGCCTCGAAATGAACGCCGCCTTCCGCATTTCCGGTGCCGGTCGCCTCAGCCAGGCGAAGACCGCCTCCTTCAGCTTCGACGACAAGCCGTATGTCGGCATCGAGGGCGACACGCTGGCCTCGGCGCTGCTCGCCAACGGCGTGCACCTGGTCGGGCGCTCGTTCAAATATCACCGTCCGCGCGGCTTCCTGTCGGCCGGCGCGGAAGAACCCAACGCGCTGGTGCAGATCGTGCGCGACGATGCGCGCAAGACGCCGAATGTGCGGGCGACAGTGCAGGAGCTCTTTGACGGGCTGACGGCCAACTCGCAGAACCGCTGGCCGTCGCTTGCCTTTGATGTCGGGGCCCTCAACGACCTTGCATCACCGATGTTTTCGGCCGGCTTCTACTACAAGACCTTCATGTGGCCGAAATGGGCCTGGAAGGACCTCTACGAGCCGAAGATCCGCGCTGCCGCGGGCCTCGGTGTTTCGCCGGACAAGCCGGATCCCGACCACTATGCCGCGCGCTACGCGCATTGCGAGGTGCTGGTGCTGGGCGGTGGCGCCGCCGGCATCGCGGCCGCGCTCGCTGCGGCCGAAACGGGCGTGCGGGTGATCCTCGCCGACGAGCAAGCCGAATTCGGCGGCAGCCTGCGCTTCGAGAGCGGCGCCAGGATCGACGGCCACGACGGCTATGCCTGGGCGAAAGCGGCGATCGCCAAGCTCAAGGCGATGGACAATGTGCGCGTGCTGTCGCGCACGACCGCCTTCGGCTATTACGCGCAGAACTTCGTCGGACTGGTCGAGCGGGTCAGCGACCATCTCAAGAGCCCGGGCCGGGAGCTTGCGCGAGAACGCCTGTGGCAGGTTCGCGCCAAGCGCGTCGTGATCGCCACCGGCGCCATCGAGCGCCACATGGTGTTCGCCAACAATGACCGTCCGGGTGTGATGCTTGCTTCAGCGGCGCGCATCTACCTCAACCAGTATGGCGTGGCGGTAGGCAGGAATGTCGGCGTCTATACGGCCAACGATTCCGCCTACGCCGCCGCGATCGACCTCAAGAAGGCCGGCATCAACATCGCGGCGATCATTGACCTGCGCGACAATCCGTCGGGGGCGGTGATCGACGAGGCGAGGGCGCTCGGCATCGAGATCAATTTCGGCCGCGCGGTGGTCAGCGCCGGCGGCAAATTGCGTGTGTCCTCGATGACCGTGCAGCCGAAGAATGGCGGCGGCGAGCGGACCATCCCGGTTGACGCGATCCTCATGTCGGCCGGCTGGACACCGTCGGTGCATCTGTTCTCGCAATCGCGCGGCAAGGTCGCATTCAACGACGAGACCAAGCGCTTCGTGCCGGGCACCTATGCGCAGGACTGCGTCTCGGTCGGCGCCTGCAACGGCACCGACGGGCTCGCCGCCTCAGTCGACGAGGCCTATGCGGCCGGCGCCAAGGCTGCGAAGGAGGCCGGCGGCAAGGTTGGCAAGGGCGGCAAGCCGAAGGTCGACGCCGGCGAGAGCTGGTCGCGCGGCATGCTGGGCGCCGCGCCCGGTGCCGGGCCGGGCACGACGGTCAAGGCCTTTGTCGATTTCCAGAACGATGTCACCGCCAAGGACATCCGCCAGGCGGTGCATGAAGGCATGCATTCGATCGAGCACGTCAAGCGCTTCACCACCAACGGCATGGCGACCGACCAGGGCAAGACGTCCAACATGCACGGCCTGGCGATAGCCGCCGAGACGCTCGGCAAGCCGATCCCGCAGGTCGGCCTCACCACCTTCCGCGCGCCTTACACGCCGGTGACGTTCGGCTCGATCGTCGGCCACGCGCGCGGCGCCTTGTTCGACCCGACCCGCCGCACGGCAACGCATGGCTGGGCGGCGTCGCACGGTGCGGTGTTCGAGGATGTCGGCCACTGGAAGCGCGCCTGGTATTTCCCCAAGGCGGGCGAGGACATGCATGCCGCCGTCGACCGCGAATGCGTGACGGTGCGCAAGGCCGCCGGCCTGTTCGACGCCTCCACGCTCGGCAAGATCGAGGTGGTCGGGCCGGACGCGGCGAAGTTCATGGAACTGCTCTACACCAATCCGTGGGAGAAGCTCGAAACCGGCCGCTGCCGTTACGGCATCATGCTGCGCGAGGACGGCTTCATCTATGACGACGGCGTCGTCGGCAGGCTGGCGTCCGATCGCTTCCATGTGACGACGACGACCGGCGGCGCGCCGCGCGTCATGAACCACATGGAGGACTACCTTCAGACCGAATTCCCGCACTTGAATGTCTGGCTGACCTCGATCACCGAGCAATGGGCGGTGATCGCGGTGCAGGGGCCCAAGTCACGCGAGATCATCGCGCCGCTGGTCGAAGGCATCGACATGTCGGACGAGGCGATGCCGCATATGTCGGTGCGCGAGGGCAAGATCTGCGGCGTGCCGACAAGGCTGTTCCGCATGTCCTTCACCGGCGAGCGCGGTTTCGAGGTCAACGTGCCGGCCGATTACGGCGAGGCCGTCTGGGAAGCGCTGTGGGCCGAAGGCCAGAAGCATGGCGCGACTGCCTACGGCACCGAGACGATGCACGTGCTGCGCGCCGAGAAGGGCTACATCATCGTCGGCCAGGACACCGACGGCACTGTGACGCCGAACGATGCCGGGCTCGACTGGGCGGTCGGCAAGAAGAAGACCGATTTCGTCGGCATCCGCGGCCTGACCCGGCCGGACCTTGTAGCCAAGGGCCGCAAGCAGCTGGTCGGCTTGAAGACCAGGGACCCGAAGGTCGTGCTGGAAGAGGGCGCGCAGATCGTCGCGGACCCGAAGCAATCAATCCCGATGAAGATGATCGGCCACGTCACCTCCAGCTATTGGTCGGAGAATTGCGGCCGCTCGATCGCGCTGGCGCTCGTCGCCGGCGGCCGCGACCGCATTGGCCAGACGCTCTACGTGCCGATGCCGAGCGGCACGATCGAGGTGGAAGTCACCGGCATGGTGTTCGTCGACGAGAAGGGAGAACGCCTCAATGGCTAAGGCCGCCGCCAAGACAAAAGCCGCCGCTGCTTCCGCCTTCGTCGAGCGTCGGCCCGCGCTTGCCGGCCGCACGCTGTCGGCGCCGGGCGTCAAGGTCGAGATACTGCCGCCGGCCGAACGCATCTCGCTGCGCGCGCCGCAAGCTTCGCTTGCCGCGCTTTCCAAGGCGCTCGGCCTCACGCTGCCGACAATGCCCAAGGCTTCGGCGACCAAGGACGGGCGCACGGCGCTGTGGCTCGGGCCCGACGAATGGATGATCATCGACGAGGCGGGCAAGGATCCGTTCGCCGATTGCGCCAAGGTGACGGCGCTGCATTCGGCGGTCGGCATCTCGCACCGCAATGTCGGGATCTCCGTTATCGGGCCGGCGGCCGCGGCGACGGTCAATTCGGGTTGCCCGCAGGACCTGTCGCTCGAGGCTTTCCCGGTCGGTGCTGCCTCGCGCACCATTCTCGGCAAATCCGAGATCGTGCTGCTGCGCAGCGCGGGCGATGCGTTCCGGGTGGAATGCTGGCGTTCCTTCTCGGACTATGTCTTTACTCTGCTTTCGGAAGCGGCGGGCGACGCGGCGAACTGAGCTTCGCGGCGTCGGTTCCAAGGAACCATCGCCAGTCCATGCCGTTTCTGCGGCTTGCGAGGGAGATTGCCGATGCCGTCCAAATCCGCGCCGAAGTCATCCAAGAAGACAGCTGCAGTCCGTTCGCTGGAGCAGGAGCGGCGCCACGAGGTCGAGGAAGAGGAACTCGAGGAAGGCCTCGAGGACACATTTCCGGCCAGCGATCCGGTATCGATCACCGGCACTTCCATCCCCGGCGGGCCGGCAAAGCAGAGTAAGGCCAAGACTGCCGCAGGAACGAAACCGCGCAAGAAATAGGCTCGAGCAGGTCCTCAGGGGCGCGGGCAGAAACGAAAAAGGGCGGCCAAATGCCGCCCGTTTTCGTTCGAAGTCTTGCCAATAGTTGTCAGAGGCCGGGCACGAACCAGGGGCTGACATCGATGCCGAGCCGCGGGCTCTTCGTCGTCTTGGCGGCGTCGGCCTTTTCGACCGAACCGGTCGAGGTGCAGTCGAGCTTCACGCTGGCGTTGGTCTGGGCGCAAGCCGCGGGGGCGTGCTTGGCCGGCTGGCTTGCGCCAGCGAAAGCGGTACCCGAGAAAGCCAGCACGGTGGCGAGAGCAAGGATGGTCTTCTTCATTTTCCGTCTCCAGTCAATCTTTTTCGTACACGTACGATACGACGTACAAATACGGTTAATAGAGTCGGAATTCAAGGAGGAATCTGTAGGTGTACGACAAATTTTTTTGAACACCGGAATTCGGCGCCGCAAATCAAGCGAAGCGGTGCAACCCGACGATCAAAGAGATCAGCAGTTGACGGGCGTTGCGGTCAGCGGCGGAATATCCTGCGCCTGCAACCCCGCCAGCGTGAAATCGCACATGCGCTTCACATAGGCCTGGGCGTCGCCGAACGGATAGAAGGGAAAGGTGATCAAGAGCGAAATCGTGCCGTGGCCCACGGTCCACAGCATGGTGGCGATGGCGCGCGGGTCGCCCTTGAGCCTGCCGGCGGCAACACAGGCCTCGACGCGTTTGATCAGCACCTTCATGGCCGGATTGCCTTCTTCCATTTCCGCGTAGCTGCGTCCTTCGGGCAGCTTGGTCTTCTCGGTCATGAAGACGGTGCGGTATTCATTGGGATTGCCGAGCCCGAAGGCAGCATATTCGGTCATCACCGCCTTGAGCGCCTCGATCGGATCGTCCGCGGGATGCTCCTCGATGCGCCGCGCGAGCGTTTCGAAGGCGTCTTCGGCGAGCGCGAACAGAATGTCCTGCTTGTCGGCGAAATAGGAATAGACGGACATCGGCGCATAGCCGACCCGCTTGGCGAGCTTGCGGATCGTCAGGCCCTCATAGCCTTCTTCCTGGACCAGCTTGTGAGCCGCCGCGACCAGTTCGGAGCGAAGCTCCGCCTTCTGTTTTTCGCGGCGTTTCTGAACGCTCAACGCCAATATGCGCCTGCCTTTGTGATTGGTTGCCTGACGAAATTATATACGCTGTACGGAAACGGACAAGAGAGCCCCCGGTTCCCTTGCGTACGCTCTCCGTTTTAACGCAATCCGGATGGAAAACCGCTAAGGCACTTTTCCTGGAATTGCTCAGATGGCGCCAATGCCGCCGTCGAGCGCCAGAGCGTGGCCGGTCATGAAGGAATTGGCCGGGTCGGCGAGGAACAGGATGCCGGTGGTGATCTCGTCGACCTCGCCGACACGCTTCATCGGCACGCCGCGCGTGAGCTCGGCCATCGCTTCAGCTTCGGGCGCTCCGGTAAAACGCACGAAGCCGTCGACCATCGCGGTGCGGGTGTGAGCCGGGCAGACCGCGTTGATGCGTATGCCCTTGCTGGCATATTCCACGGCAGCCGAGCGCGTCAGCCCGACGACGCCGTGCTTGGCGGCGGCATAGACCGACAGCTTCGGCGCGCCTGAGAGGCCGGCGACCGAGGCGATGTTGACGATGACGCCGCCCTTGCCGCTTTCCCTGAATTGCCGTTCCAACTGAGGAATCTGATGTTTCATGGCATAGAAGACGCCGAGCAGGTCGACCTCCACCACGCGGCGCGCTTCCTCCGAGGTGACCTGCGGCAGGCGTACGAAGGAGTGGACAATGCCGGCATTGTTGACGGCGATATCGAGCCGGCCGAATTTTTGCACGGCAAGCTCCACCAAACTCTCCGAGAGCTTTTCGTCGGCAATGTTGCCGGCAAGGTGAGCCGTCTCCGCGTCGAGCGTTGCGGCGAAATCGCCAAGCGCAGACTCGTCGAGGTCGGACAGAACGAGCCGAGCCCCTTCCGCGGCGAAGGCCTTTGCCGCGCCGCTGCCGAGACCGCCGGTCGCGCCGGTGATCAGCACCGTCATTCCATCGAAACGGCCCATTGCCCGGCTCCTCCGCGTTCAGCTGTTCTCGTCAATCAGTTCCACCGCGAGCGCGGCGAGCAGTTTTACCGCCTGGCCGTAGGTCCTTGCCTTCTCCGGATTGGAGGCGTTGCCGTCCAGCACGCGGCGGTAGACGCCCTGGCAGATCGCCGCCAGCCGGAAGAAGGAGAAGGCGAGGAAGAAGGTCCAGTTGTCGATCTTCTCGATGCCGCGCCGTTTGCAGTAGGCCTCGACATAGGCTTCCTCGGTAGGCAGGCCGGCAGCGGCGCGGTCGATGCCGCCGAGGCCGCGAAAGCCCGAGGCATGCGGCAGCCGCCATTGCATGCATTGATAGGCAAGGTCGGCGAAGGGATGCCCGAGCGTCGACAGCTCCCAGTCGAGCAGCGCGATGATCTCCGGCGCGCCCGGCGCGAACATCATGTTGTCCAGCCGGTAGTCGCCATGGACAAGCGAGACGCGGCCGTCATCGGCAGGCATATGCGTTTCGAGCCACGCAATCAGCCTGTCCATGTCGGCTATGGTTTCGGTTTCGGAGGCCTTGTACTGGCTGGTCCAGCGCGCGAGCTGGCGCTCGAAATAGCTGCCGGGCCTGCCGAAATCGCCAAGACCGACGGCGTCCACATCGATATCGTGCAAGGCGGCGAGCGTCGCATTCATGGCATCGTAAATCGCGGCGCGCTCGTCATTGCCGGATGCGTCCGGCAGCGACGGATCCCAGAAGATGCGGCCGTCGAGATATTCCATGACGTAGAACATGCGGCCGATCGGGGAGTCCTCGCCGGAAAGATGCAGCATGCGCGGCACCGGCACCGCCGTGCCGGCAAGCGCCTGCATCACCCGGAATTCCCGGTCGACCTGATGCGCGGATTTCAGCAACTGTCCCGGCGGCTTGGCGCGCAGCACGTAGCGTCCGCTGGCGGCGGTCAAAAGATAGGTCGGATTGGACTGCCCGGACTTGAATTTTTCAATCGCGGACAGGCCGGCAAAACCCGGGATATGCGCCTCGAGGTAGGGCGCAAGCGTCGCCTGGTCTATGGCACCGGCCTCGCCGCTCATGCGTTCTCGGATTGGCGCTCAATCAGCGTCAAGGTCAGCCAGCGCGCCGTCAGCGCCGGCTTCTTCGAGCCCTCGATCTCGATGGTCACGTCATGTGCGGTCTGCACCCAGCCGGACGGCCTGACCTTGACGTCCGCCAGCACGAACCGGGTGCGGATGCGCGAACCCGTCTTCACCGGCGCCAGGAAACGCAGCGTGTCGAAGCCGTGATTGACGCCCATCTTGGTGTTTTCCAGTGGCGGCATGGTCTCAAAGGTCATTGCCGACAAAAGCGACAGCGACAGGAAGCCATGCGCGATGGTGCCGCCGAACGGCGTCTCGCGCTCGGCGCGCTCCGGATCGCAATGGATGAACTGGTGGTCGTCGGTCGCATCGGCGAACTGATCGATCATGCGCTGCGTCACCGTTCGCCAGGGCGAGACGCCGACCTCCTTGCCGACGCTTGCCAGAAGCGTATCGAGACTGATCGGTTCCACACTGATGTCCTCCGCAACCCGCCCGGATCGCGATTCCTCGAACCGGGCACCTTATTCCTTGAACAAAGTCATGCCATGCTGCACCGACTGGCCGCCGTCGATAGGCAGGATGGCGCCGGTGACATAGCTTCCGGCTCGGCTGCACAAATAAAGCGTTGCGCCGGCAATGTCATCCGCCACGCCGATGCGGCCGAGCGGAACATGGTTACCGACATGTCTCGCCTGCTCCGCGGTCGCGGTGGCAAAGGCCGTCATGCGGCTCTGAAAAGGGCCGGGCGCAAAGGCGTTGACGGTGATGCGGCGGGCGGCGAACTCGATCGCCAGCGTGCGCGTCAAATGATGCACCGCCGCTTTCGAAGCAGCATAGGAATAGGCGTCGTCGGCCAGCGGCTGGGTGCCCATCACCGAGCCAAGATTGATGACGCGGGCAGGATCCTCGTCGCTCGCGGCGACATCGAGAAGCGGCAAGAGCTCCCGCGTCAAATGGAAGACGGCGGTGACGTTGACGCCGAACACCTTGGCCCAGGCGTGGTAGGGGAAATCCTGCAGCGGCGCGCCCCAGGAAATGCCGGCGTTGTTGACCAGGATGTGCAGGCGTTCCGTGCGCGCCTTGACCTCGGCGACTAAAGCGGCGATGCCCGCTTCGCTGGACACGTCGCCGGCAAAGCCCTCGGCATGGCCCGAGCCGCCAAGCGCGTTCAATTCGTTGGCGACTTTCGCGCAATCCTCACCCTTGCGCGAGGCGATCATCACCTGCGCGCCGGCGCGTACCAGCCCGGTCGCCACCATGCGGCCGATGCCGGTCGCCGCACCGGTCACCAGCGCGGTCTTGCCGGCGACCGAGAACAGCTTGTCCAGATAGCTCATCGTGTTTCTCCGCATCCGGCCGGCCGGGACTCGCCCAAGGACTCGCGTTGACAAGGCTAGCCGAAGTACGGTCATCCTTGCCACGCGTAAAGATTTATCTTCGGAAAGGCCGGAAGCGATGACGGACATGAATCTCGGCATGACCGAGCGGCTGAAGCCAATCCATCAGCGCGTGGCGGCGATGGTGCGCGACGAGATCGCGCCGCTCGGCGAAGAGTTCCTCGCCGAAGTCGGCAAGAATGGCGACCGCTGGGCCTATACGGCCAGGCAGATGGAAATCCTGCAAGGCCTGAAGAAGACGGCGCGGGAGCGCGGGCTGTGGAACTTCTGGCTCACTGATTCCAAGCGCGGCTACGGCCTTTCCACCGTCGAATACGCCTATCTGGCCGAAGAGATGGGCAAGGCACATCTCGGCGCCGAGACCTTCAACTGCTCGGCGCCCGACACCGGCAACATGGAGGTGCTGGAGCGTTACGGATCGGAAGCGCACAAGCGCGACTGGCTGGAGCCGTTGCTCGAGGGGAAAATACGCTCGGCCTATCTGATGACCGAGCCGGACGTCGCCTCCTCTGACGCCACCAACATTTCGATGCGCTGCGAACGGCAAGGCGATGACTATGTGCTGAACGGCGAGAAATGGTGGGCTTCCGGAGCCGGCGATCCGCGCTGCGCCATCTATATCGTCATGGTCAGGACCGGCTCGGACGAGGATCCGCGACATCGCCGGCATTCGATGATCCTGGTGCCCTCCGACAGCAAGGGCATCGCCAAGCTGCGGCCCATGCAGGTCTATGGCGATGACGACGCGCCGCATGGGCATATGCATCTGAGATTCGACAACGTCCGGGTGCCGGCGGCGAACCTGATCCTCGGCGAGGGCAGGGGGTTCGAGATCGCGCAGGGGCGGCTCGGGCCTGGCCGCATCCATCACTGCATGCGCGCGATCGGCCAGGCCGAGATGGCGCTGGAGATGCTGTGCCAACGCTCGGTGCGGCGCGAGGCCTTCGGCCAGCCGCTGGCAAAGCTCGGCGCCAATTTCGACATCATCGCCGAATGCCGGATGGAGATCGAGATGGCGAGGCTCTTATGCCTCAAGGCTGCCTGGATGATCGATCAGGGGGACACTCGCGCCGCCGCGCCCTGGATCAGCCAGATCAAGGTGGTGGCGCCGCGCGTCGCGCTGAAAGTCACGGACGAGGCGGTGCAGATGTTCGGCGCGCAAGGCATCAGCCAGGACACGCCGCTCGCCCGCTCGTGGGCGCATTTGAGGACGCTGCGGCTGGCCGACGGGCCGGACGCGGTGCACCGGCGGCAGGTGGCGCGCACGGAACTGAAGAAATACACGCAGGAGAAGGTCTGACGGCCATGACGCTTCCTTCGCAAATGCAGGGCCTGCTGCTTGTCGGCGACGGTTACACCAGGACGCCGTCGGCGGCCGCGCTCGAGGCGATGGAGGCTTACCTCCAGCCCGGCAGCATTGCGGTGCCGGCGCCCGGGCCGTCGCAGGCGCTGGTCAAGGTCAGCCTCGCCTCGATCAACCCGTCCGACATCGCCTTCATCAAGGGCCAGTACGGCCAGCCGCGGGTAAAGGGCCGGCCGGCGGGCTTCGAAGGCGTCGGCATCGTCGTCGCCACGGGCGACGATCCCTATGCAAGGAGCCTTGCAGGGAAACGCGTCGCCTTTGCCACCGGCGTGTCGAACTGGGGCGCATGGGCGGATTATGCGGTTGCCGAGGCCGCGTCCTGCATTCCGCTTCTCGACACCGTGCGCGATGAGGACGGCGCAGCGATGATCGTCAATCCGCTGACGGCCTTGGCCATGTTCGACATCGTCAGGGAGGAGGGCGAAAAATCCTTCATCATGACCGCGGGCGCCAGCCAGCTCAGCAAGCTGATCATCGGGTTGGCGAAGGAGGAAGGTTTCCGCCCGATCGTCACCGTGCGTCGCGACGAGCAGATCCCGCTTTTGAAGGAGCTCGGCGCCGCCCATGTGCTCAACGAGAAAGCGGCGGATTTCGAGGCGGCGTTGCGCGAGGCGATGAAGACCGAGCAGCCGCGCATCTTCCTCGACGCGGTCACCGGCCCGCTGGCTTCGACCGTCTTCAATGCCATGCCGAAACGCGCGCGCTGGATCGTCTATGGAAGGCTCGGCGCCGAGCCGACGGTGATCCGCGAGCCCGGCCAACTGATCTTCCAGCACAAGCGCGTCGAAGGGTTCTGGCTGGCCGAATGGATGCGCCAGTTCCGCGACAGGCTGGGCCCGGCGGTGCTGGAAGCGCAGAAGCGCTTTTCCGATGGACGCTGGTCGACCGACGTCACCGCGGTCGTGCCGCTCGACGAAGCGATGGCGAGGCTGCCGGCCGAGCTCGCCAAGCCAAACGGAAAGGTGTTCATCAGGCCGTGAGGCAATCCGAGCGCCGATCGCAGCCGTTCAGACCAGACCAATGCCTTGAACACAAAGCTGTGATCGACCAGACGGCGGCGGAAAAAAGCCGCTGTTGCGCCGTCCTTGCGCCGGTAACAGCCACGTTCGGATGTTTTATTCCATTCGATGTGATATCTCGCCGGCGGTGGAAAACCAGGCGGCGATGGGAAAGCCGTCCTGGTCGGAACGCGGGGTGCGCTATGATGGTAACCAAGCCGGTTTTCGACCGTTTGGGGCTTTGGCTTTGGGCCGGGTCGTTTCTGCTTGTGCTTGGTCTGGCGCTATGGTCGCCCGATGCGCGTTCGGTGGTCCATATCTACAGGCATGGCAGTGAAGCTTTTCTGGATCGCCAGCCGCTGTATCAGGTCGAAGTTGCCATGGGGTATCTATACGCTCCCGCCTTCGCCGTCCTCTATGTTCCCCTGCTGAAGCTCGGGCCCTATCTGGGCAATATTTTGTGGCACGTGCTGGGCTTCGGCGTCCTGACGTTTGCCGCAATGCGTCAGGTGCGCAAGCTTGGCGGCGAGGAGCAGACATGGCTGCTGTCCTTGGGTCTTTTTCTTGCCTTGCCGATGGCGCTGGCAGCGCTTCGCAATGGCCAGGCGACGATCCTGCTCACGGGGGCGTGCTGGTTTCTCACGCGGTCGGCAGTTGAGGGGCGCCGGGCCGAAACCTTCTTCTGGGCCATGCTTGCGATCATTGCCAAGCCGACCGCGATCATCATGCTGCTTCTGACGGGGGCGCTGCGTCCCCGGCTGATACCGGTGCTGGTGCTGGCGGTGCTCGTTGCGCTCGCCATACCCTATGGCTTTGCGTCGACCGGCTACGTCAACGCGCAATATCATGATTTCTTCCAGCTTCTGACTTCGATGACGGTGGACCCGACCGGCCCCTTCATTCCGGCCGACTTCACAGCGCCTTTCATGCGATTTGGCATCCCGATTTCCGAGTTTGACGCGACGATCATGCGCGTTGTCGCGGGTTTGCTCACGCTTTGGCTGGTGCTCCAGCTCGATCGTAGGCTTGACGCGAACATCAGCGGACTCGCCGTCTTCCTCGCCGCGGCATTCTACATGTGCGTCTTCAATCCGCGGGTCGAGCAGAACACCTACGCCATGGTGGCGGTGCCTGCCGGTGTCTCCATCGCCTTGCTTTGGCGGGAGAAAGGAGCCAGGGCCATGTGCTGGTTTTTGGCCACGCTTCTCTTCGTCACCGGACTGACCAGTGTCGACCTGCGACTGCACGATTTCTTCCACCTATGGTTCCGGCCGATCAGCATCAGCATAATTGCCTGCGTGCTCGTCGGCTGGTTCTGGACGCAAGACAAACAGAAGGCGCCCGCCGCCGGAGCCGTCGCGCATGGCTGAGATGCTCGACATCATCGCGCCGTTCTTCAACGAGGCCGAATCCGCCATCGCGTTTGTCGGGCTGCTCGACAGGCTGGAAGTGGCTGTGGCGGAGCGCTTCGGCATGACGGTCCGCAAGATACTCGTCGACGACGGCAGCCGCGACGGCAGCGCCGAGACGTTCGCGGCCGCGCTCTCCGGCTCCTGGGAGATCGTGCGGCTCAGCCGCAATTTCGGCAAGGAAGCGGCGGTGCTCGCCGGGCTCGATCATTCCCGTGGCGACATGGTCCTGATCATGGACTCCGACCTCCAGCATTCCACGGATATCAGCTTGAGGATGATCGGCGAGCTGGTCGAGCATCCGCAGATCGATGTCGTCTACGCGCAGAACGACCGGCGCGAGGGGAGCTGGCGGCGCAGCCAGCTGGCGCGGCTTTTCTACAGGCTGATCAACAGCAGCCAGCGCTTCGATATTCCCGAGAATGCCGGAGATTTCCGTGTCATGCGCGGCGCGGTGGCGCGTGCCTTGACCAGCGTGCGCGACAAGCGCCGCTTCAACAAAGGTCTGTTCGCCTGGGCCGGCTTCCGCCAGAAGGCTGTGCTTTACTCGCCGGAAAACCGCCGCGGCGGCACGTCGAAATGGACCAGGTTCAACCTGATCGCGTTCTCGCTTGAAGGGTTCACCTCGTTTTCCGTGATCCCGCTGCGCGTCATCAGCCTCATTGGATTGCTCGCGGCATTCGCAGGCCTGGCCTATGGCGTGAAGGTGCTCTTCGAGGTGCTGTTCTATGGCATCGCCGTGCCTGGCTACCCCAGCATCATGGTCGCCGTCGTGCTTTTTGGAGGCCTCAACCTGGCGCTGCTCGGCCTGATCGGCGAGTATGTCTGGGTCACGCTCAGCGAAAGCAAGGACCGGCCCGTCTATATCGTGCGCGACGTGCTGCATGGCAATGCCGCCGAGCAGGTTGCTCCGGGCAAATGACCCGGCCGATCCGCCTGATTGCCGATGATTACGGGCTTGCGCCGGGAGTATCGAGCGCGATCCTCGACCTCATCGAGCGCGGCCGCCTGACCGGGACCAGTTGCATGACCGGGTTTGCCGAATGGGAAGAGGCGGCGGCGCGCATCAGGCCGTTGCGTCAACGGGCCGCCATCGGGCTGCACCTGACCCTCACCGATCAGATAGCCGCAACCGGTTCGTCCAGCCTGGCGCCAGACGGCAAATTGCCTGGCCTTGCCTCTCTTGCGCTGCCGGTGCGGCGCGGGCGCATCGACGAGCGGGACGTTCATGCCGAGCTCGACGCCCAGTACGACCGCTTCACCGAAGCGCTGGCTGGCCCGCCCGATCACATCGACGGGCACCAGCACGTGCATTTTCTTCCCATGGTACGGAATTGGTTGCTTGCCCGGTTTGAAGGCAGCGCACACAAGCCGGCGCTGCGCGGCGCGCCCGGACTTGCCGGCCTGGACGCTGCGGCCAAGATCGCGGCGATCGCCACGCTGGCCGCGGGCTTCAACAGGTCGATGCAGCGGGCCGGCTTTAACGTGATGACGCCGCTCTGCGGCATCTATGACTGGCGGCAGCCGCAAAAATTTGCTCCGACGCTGCGCGCGGTGGTCGACACCTTGCCCGAACAAGGGGTGTTCATGTGCCATCCGGGCCATGTCGACGCTATCTTGTGTGAGCGAGACCCGATGCAGGGCGCGCGTGAGGTCGAGTTCACGATTCTGAGTTCTGAGGATTTCGGCGCCAGCCTCGAACGGGCCGGAGTGCGCGTCAGGGACGGCAAAGCGTGAGCGCCGGCCAGCCGCGGCGTTCGACCGGCAACAAGATCGTCCGCTTCGCCTTGGTCGGCCTGGTCAACACCGGTATCGATCTCGCCGCATTCTTCGTGCTGCTCAAGCTCGCGGCGCCGGCTTTGGCCGCCAATGTCGGCGCATGGTTCGTCGCGGTGCTCTTCTCCTTCGTGGCGAACGGCTTCTGGTCGTTCGAACGGGACCCGGGCATCCGGCTGCACCATTCCTTCCTGCGCTTCGTCTCACTCGGAGCGCTGATTTCGCTCGGCGTTTCGAGCCTGTCGATCGCCGCACTGGCGGGGGTTGTCGGCGTCTGGCCGGCCAAGATCATCGGCGTCGTGGTCGCCGCCGTGCTGAACTTTTTGGCAGCACGCTGGTCGATCGAGGGCAGGATCGCAAAGTAGCTGCTCGGCCGGCTCCGCATTGATATAGGCGGCTTAAAGACGGATTCAGATTTCAGGTAAATTCGACATGAAATCATCCGGCTCTATCGCAAGCTCTCCAGGTCGCGGATGCGTTTGGCGCCGGCGGCTTCCAATTGCCTCGTCACGGCGCCGATCAGCGTTTCTGCGACGACGAAGAGTGCGGCGGACGAATCCCAGGCCGAGGGCACGGCGGTGCGCCCCGCGATCACGTGGCGGGCGAAGCGGGCGATCGGCGAAAGCCACTGATCGGTGAAAAGAATAATCTGCACGCCGCGGTGATGGGCCTTCTCGGCGAAGCGGACGAGACTTTCCTGATAGCGGCGGATGTCGAAGATCACCAGGACGTCGCGCTTGCCCATGTCGATCAGCCGGTCGCGCCAGATGCTCTCCTGGCCGGCGAGGTGATAGACATCCGGCTGGATGATGGCCAGGTGAGCGGCCATGTAGCGCGCCAGCGGATCGGTGAAACGGCCGCCGATCAGGAAGGTCTTGCCGCGCCGCTCGGCAAGTCTCGTGGCAATGTCTGCCAGTTGTCTGTCGGTGAGGTGCCGGAAGGTCTCGCGCATGTTGTCGAGCGTTGCCTCGAGCATCGGCGAGACGGCCCCGCCGGCCGAGCTTGGATTGAGCGTGCGCGAAGCGGGCGACTGCAATTGCGCTGCCAACTCATCCTGCAGCGCCGACTGGAACTCAGGGTAGTTCTGGAAGCCGAGCCTGGCGACGAAGCGCAGGATCGTCGGCGACGACACACCGGCCGCGGCCGAGAATTCGGCGACCGTCTTCAGCCCGGTCAAGGGATAGTTGGCAATCAGCGTCTGGGCGGCGCGGCGCTCGCCGGCCGGCATCGTCCCGATGCGGTCCGAGATCAGTTCGGCAATGCTGGAAATCATGGTTTTCCCCCGCCCGTTGGCCGCCCGCCGCGGTTTTCCCGAATTCGCGTTTGACAAAGCCGGTCAAACTGTATGAAATCATTCATAGGGACGCAATGAGACAAAATACGTAACATTCGATACAGCGCCCCCCAGGGGACGGCAGTATGGAGAGAGCACGGCCCACCAGCCTTGCACCGTCTGAAACCGTAAGGGTGACGAACCCCGGCGGCTCAAGCCCCTTCGTCTTCACCTGCGACCACGCTTCCAACGTCCTGCCCGCCGAGTTCGGGACGCTCGGCCTGCCGGCCGAGGACCTTTCGCGCCATATCGCCTGGGATCCGGGCGCGCTTCCCGTCGCCCGCCGCATGGCTGAGACGCTCGATGCCACCTTGATCGAGACCCGCGTGTCGCGGCTCGTCATCGATTGCAACCGGCCGCTCGACGCGCCGGACCTCGTGCCGCCGATTAGCGAGACGACAGCCATCCCGGGCAACACGGATCTATCCGACAAGCAGCGCGCCGCGCGCGTCGACCTTGCCTGGCGCCCGTTCCACGACACGATCGCCCAGATCATCGATGAGCGGCTGGCGCGCAGCCAGGAGACGCGGCTGGTGTCGGTGCACTCCTTCACGCCGGTCTATAAGGGCAAGAGCCGGCCATGGC
Organism: Mesorhizobium sp. B2-6-2; assembly: GCF_006440615.1. Taxonomy (NCBI): domain Bacteria; kingdom Pseudomonadati; phylum Pseudomonadota; class Alphaproteobacteria; order Hyphomicrobiales; family Phyllobacteriaceae; genus Mesorhizobium; species Mesorhizobium sp. B2-6-2. The sequence continues at coordinate 179,530 of NZ_VFUG01000002.1, forward strand.
ATGTCGGCATCATCCATGACGAGGATCGCCGGTTGGCGGCGCCGCTGATATCGGCGCTGCAGCGGCTCTCCGGCGTCACCGTCGGCATCAACGAGCCCTATTCGCCGGCCGACCGCGTCTATTTCACGCTGGAACGGCACGCGCGTTCGCGCGGCCTTGCCTGCGCGATGATCGAAATCCGCAACGACGAAATCTCCGGCGAGACCGGGCAGCGGAAATGGGCGGATCTGCTCACCGGCATATTCTCGAATCTGGAGCCCGACGAGGCCTGGGGCTCCCGACAACGCGCAATGGGAAAGTCAGTACAATCGGCCAGCTAAGAACCAGATAGGGGACTTCCAAAATGAGACCTGAAGAATTCGACAAGTCCGAGGACGTAAAAGTCCTTCACAGCATGGGATACGCCCAGGAATTGGCTCGCCGCATGAGCGGCTTCTCCAATTTTGCCATTTCCTTCTCGATCATTTGCATCCTGGCGGGTGGCATCACCTCGTTCCCGCTGGCCATGGCCACCGGCAGCGGTTTCGAGGCGACTATCGGCTGGGCCGTCGGCGGCGTCTTCGCGCTGGTCGTCGCCGCCTCCCTCGGCCAGATCGGCTCAGCCTATCCGACCGCGGGCGGTCTTTACCACTGGTCCTCAATCCTTGGCGGACGCGGCTGGGGCTGGGCCACGGCATGGATCAACCTGCTTGGCCTGATCTTCGTTGTCGCTTCGGTCAATGTCGGCGTCTATGCGCTCTTCAAGGACCTCGTCTGGGCCGGCGTGTTCGGCCACGATGTGTCGGCGTGGGGTTATCAGGAGCAGGTGATCGGGGTCGTGATCATCACGGTGACGCAGGCGCTATTCAACCATTTCGGCATCAAGCTGACCACCGCGCTGACCGACTTTTCGGGCTATCTCATCCTGGTCGTCGCGGTGGTGTTGACCGCGATGTTCCTGATCTGGGGCGCGAGCTGGGATTTCTCGCGACTGACCACTTTCGTCAACAACACGGGCGATGCGGGTGGCGGCTATGTGCCGACGGCACGGACAGCGCTGGTCGCCTTCCTGATCGGTCTTCTCTATCCACTATACACCATCACCGGTTTTGACGCCTCCGCCCATACCTCGGAGGAGACCCATAACGCCCGGGTGGCAGTGCCGCGCGGCATGATCCATTCGGTTCTCTGGTCGTTGATCTTCGGCTTCGTCATGGCCGTCTCTTTCGTGCTGGCAAGCCCGGATCTGGCCGCGACCGCCAAGGACGGCGCCAACGCCTGGTTCAATCTCTTTAACAACCTGCCGGCGCCGTTTTGGTTGAAGAGCATCATCGCCATCGCGATCGTGGTAGCAAACTACATCTGCGCGCTGGCCGGACTGACCTCCACCTCGCGCATGATATTCGCCTTCGCGCGTGATGGCGGCCTGCCAGGCTCCTCCATGTGGAAAACCGTCAGCCCGACATGGCGCACGCCGGTGGCGGCGATCTGGCTTGGAGCCGTCCTCTCGATCGCAGCGACGCTTTACTCGCCGGCTTTCGCGGCTTTGGCGGCCGGCTGCGCGCTCTTCCTCTATGTGTCCTATGCGATGCCGGTGGCGGCCGGCCTTTTTGCGGAAGGCAAGAGCTGGACCGAATTCGGTCCGTTCCGTCTGGGCATGTGGTCCAAGCCGTTCGCGATCATCACCATCCTCGGCGTGCTGATCCTGATGTATGCCGGTATCCAGCCGCCCTTCGATATCTTGATCAACTATGCCATCGGTTTGATCATCCTTCTCGCGGTGCTGTGGTTCGGCATCGAATCCAAGCGGTTCAAAGGCCCGCCGATCGGGGCCGATATTGCTCGCCGTCAGGCGGAAATTGCGGCAGCCGAAGTGGCGGTCGGCGAGACCGGCCACTGATACTTCGCTTCATGGCCATGGCCGGCGCAACGCCGGCCATGGTTTTGTTTCTCCCTTTCAATCGACAAGCGCTGGAGTGCCAAAGGAATGGCCGGGAATTTCTCGTTCGATCAGTTGAAGAAAGCGGTCTCGAACGGCGAGATCGACACGGTGCTGGCCTGCATCGTCGACATGCAGGGCCGGCTCTCGGGCAAACGCTTCCTGGCTCAGTATTTCGTCGATTCCGCGCATGGCGAGACGCATGGCTGCAACTATCTCTTGGCCTGCGACATCGATATGGAGCCGGTGCCGGGCTACAAGGCGGCGAGCTGGTCGAAGGGCTATGGCGACTTCGTCATGAAGCCGGACCTGTCGACGCTGCGGCGCATTCCGTGGCTGGGGAAGACGGCGCTGGTCATCTGCGACGTGCTCGACCATCACGACCACGAGGATTTGGCGCACTCGCCGCGCGCGATCCTGAAGAAGCAGGTCAAGCGCCTGCAGCAGCGCGGCTATATCGGCTATTTCGCCTCAGAACTCGAATTCTACCTGTTCAGCGAGACCTACGATTCCGCGCGCAAGAAGCACTGGCAGGGGCTCGACAGCGCCTCGCCCTATATCGGCGACTACCAGATCGGCATCACCAGCAAGGAAGAAGGCGTCATGCGCCGGCTTCGCAACGAGATGGAAGCGGCGGGCATTCCGATCGAGAATTCCAAGGGCGAGTGGGGACCCGGCCAGGAAGAGATCAATGTGCGCTATGCCGAAGCGCTCGAGATGGCCGACCGCCACGTCATCCTGAAGAACGGCGCCAAGGAGATCGCCGATTCCGAGGGCAAGGCCATCTCCTTCATGGCCAAGTACAATTACGGCCTCGCCGGCAATTCCAGCCACATCCACAATTCGCTGTGGAGCGCGGACGGCAAGACGCCGCTGTTCTTCGACAAGAAGGCCGACTGGACGCTGTCGAGCCTCGGCCAGCAATGGGCGGCCGGCCAGCTCAAATACGCCAAGGAATTCACCTGGTTCCTGGCGCCGTACATCAACTCCTACAAACGCTTCCAGGCCGGCACCTTCGCACCGACCAAGATCATGTGGAGCGAGGACAACCGCACCGCCGGCTTCCGGCTGTGCGGCGAGGGCACCAAGGGCATCCGCATGGAATGCCGCATCGGCGGCGCCGATCTCAATCCGTATCTCGCCTTCGCCGCTCTGATCGCGTCCGGCCTTGCCGGCATCGACGAGAAGCTGGAGCTGCAGAAGCCGTTCGTCGGCGACGCCTATCAGGCCTCGCGCCTGCCCGAGATTCCGAAGACGCTGCGCGACGCCACCGAAACGCTGGCCAAGTCGAAGATGCTGAAGCAGGCCTTCGGCGACGACGTGATCGAGCACTATGTGCACACCGCCCGCTGGGAGCAGTTCGAATATGACCGCCGCATCACGGATTGGGAGCTGCACAGGGGCTTTGAGAGGTATTGACGTTGTTGTGATTTTCGCAATATGTTGCGATTATAGTACCGCAACATGGAGGCGACGTTGTCGGAAAGCAGGCCTGGCATCGACAAGGCATGGTTCATGAGCAGGATGAGGGAGCGCAAACTAACGGTTCGCAGCATGGCCGTCCGCTTGGGCATGCACTACAGCGCGCTGTCGCGAACCTTCAACGGCGAACGGCGTATGCAAGTCGATGAAATACGCAAGATCGCGGAAGTTTTCGATCGGCCCGTCAGCGAGATATTGGTCCACCTGGGTTCTTCATCCGACCCTGCGGACGCAAAGCCTCGCCCTGCGCTGGAAAGCGAACCGGGTTTCATGGAGGGGCATGTGGATTTCAACAACGATACCGACGTGAAGGAAAACTATGTCGTGCCGCCTCCAGGCGCAGACCCTTTGTTTGGATGCATGGCCGGAACGCTGAAGCTGCTTCCCGAAGTTGACTACACCGCCCCCGCGGATCCCGACTGGGGCAAAGTGTATGACAGATGACGGGCTGCTGCTTGATACCTGCTTCGTGCTTTGGTCGTCGGCGCGGCAGCCGGTCACCAAAACGGCGATTGAAGCGGTGAACCGTGCACGAAAGAACGCCTGTACGATCGCTGTCTCGGTCATGTCGGCTTGGGAAATCGGAATGCTGGTCTCAAAAGGCAGGCTGCCCTCCATCAGGACTCCCGAACGCTGGTTCGAAGAGTTCGTGGAGACGGCGGCCGTTACGGTGGAAGGCGTCACTCCCCGCATCCTTGTGGCTGCGTCCCATCTTCCTGGCACGGTGCACAACGATCCCGTCGACCGGATGCTCATAGCCACTGCAAGAGAGCGCGATCAGACGATCATAACGCGAGACCGGGCCATTCTGGCTTATGCAGCCCAGGGCCACGTTCGAGCCATTGCCTGCTGACAAACTGGAGAGCGTTTAATTGGAAACCGTGAAACTCAAATCCCCAATCGACGGCTCGATCTATGCCGAGCGGCCGGTCGCGAGCGACCAGGCGATCAACGCGGCGGTCGAGCGCGCCAGGGCGGCGCAAGAAAAATGGGCTGAGACGCCGGTCGTCGAGCGCGGCAAATACATGTTGGCAATGCTGGAAGCCCTGGTTGCGATGACCGACGAGATCGTGCCCGAGATCGCCTGGCAGATGGGCCGGCCGGTGCGCTATGGCGGCGAGTTCGGCGGCGTCAAGGAACGCACCAACTATATGGTCGAGATCGCCGAAGCCGCGCTGAAGCCGGTGCTGGCGCCCAACCCGAAGGACGGCTTCCGCCGCTATGTGAAGAAGGTGCCGCTCGGGGTCGTCCTGGTGATCGCGCCTTGGAACTATCCGTATCTCACCGCCGTCAACACGATCGTGCCGGCGTTGATGGCGGGCAGTGCCGTCATCCTCAAGCATGCCGCGCAGACGTTGCTGGTCGGCGAGCGCTTCCAGCAGGCTTTCGATAAGGCCGGCCTGCCAAAGGGGCTGTTCCAGAACCTGGTCATGAACCACGCCCAGACCGAGAAGCTGCTCGGCTCCGGCAAGATCGACCATGTCAATTTCACCGGCTCGGTCGGCGGCGGCCGCGCCATCGAGAAGGCCGCGGCCGGCACCTTCATGACGCTCGGCCTCGAGCTCGGCGGCAAGGATCCCGCCTATGTGCTGCCCGACGCCAAGATGGATCATGCGGTCGCCAATCTGGTCGACGGCGCTTTCTTCAATTCGGGCCAGTGCTGCTGCGGCATCGAGCGCGTCTATGTGCATGAGAAGGTCTATGACGAGTTCGTCGAGGGTTTTGTCGCCGAGACCAGGAATTATGTCGTCGGCAATCCGCTGGAGCAGGCGACGACCATGGGACCGATGGCGCAGCCACGCTTCGCCGACCTGATCCGCGAGCAAAAAGCCGAGGCGCTGCGCAAGGGCGCCAAGGCGCATATCGACATGAAGGTCGAGAACGACAGGCCAGGCTCGCCCTATCTGGCGCCGGACGTGCTGACCGGGGTCGACCACCAGATGAGCGTCATGCGCGAGGAAAGTTTTGGGCCGATCGTCGGCATCATGAAGGTGCGCAATGACGAGGAGGCGATCGCGCTGATGAACGACAGCCCGTACGGGCTGACCGCCTCGATCTGGACGCGCGACACGGAGCGCGCGGTGGCCATCGGCGACCGCGTCGAAACCGGCACGGTGTTCATGAACCGCTGCGACTATCTCGACCCGGCGCTGGTCTGGACCGGCGTCAAGGACACCGGCAAGGGCGCCGCGCTCTCGGCCATCGGCTACGACAATCTGACCCGGCCGAAATCCTATCACCTGCGCGAAGCAATCTGACTTTTTGAAAGACAAGACATGTCCAAGCTGATCTCCAAATGGAACTACCCCACCACCGTCCGTTTCGGCGCCGGGCGCATCAAGGAACTGCCGGACGTGCTGGCTGCCGCGGGCATCAAGCGTCCGCTCTTCGTCACCGACCCGGGCCTGGCAAAACTTCCGGTCGTCGCTTCGACGCTGAAGATCCTCGACGAGGCCAAGGTTCCCTACGGTGTGTTTTCGGAGGTGAAGCCGAACCCGGTCGAGTCCAACCTCACTGCAGGCATCGCGGTGTTCAAGAAGGGCAAGCATGACGGCGTCATCGCCTTCGGCGGCGGTTCGGCGCTCGACCTCGGCAAGCTGATCGCCTTCCAGGCCGGGCAAACGCGCCCGGTATGGGATTTCGAGGATGTCGGCGACTGGTGGACCAGGGCCAACTCGGACGCGATCGCGCCGATCATCGCGGTGCCGACCACGGCGGGAACCGGCTCCGAGGTCGGCCGCGCCGGCGTCATCACCAATGAGGAGACCCACACCAAGAAGGTTATCTTCCATCCGAAGCTTTTGCCGGCGATCGTCATTGCCGATCCGGAGCTGTCGGTCGGCATGCCGGCCTTCATCACCGCCGGCACCGGCATGGATGCGCTCGCGCATTGCCTCGAGGCCTATTGCGCGCCGGGCTACCATCCGATGGCCGACGGCATCGCGGTGGAAGGTATCCGGCTGGTGTTCGAGAACCTGCCCAGGGCTTTCGCCAACGGCAAGGATCTGGTTGCCCGCGCCCATATGATGAGCGCCGCCTCCATGGGCGCCGCCGCCTTCCAGAAGGGGCTGGGCGCAATCCATTCGCTGTCGCATCCGATCGGCGCGCTCTACGACACCCATCATGGCATGACCAATGCCGTGTTCATGCCTTATGTGCTGGCCTTCAACCGCGAGGCGATCGACGAGCGTATCGCCAGGCTCGCCGCCTATTGCGGCATCAAGGGCGGCTTCGACGGCTTCGCCAAGGCGATCGTCAAGCTGCGCAAGGAGCTCAAGGTGCCGCACGCGCTGCCCGGCCTGATCAAGGGCCTCGACATGGACAAGAAGCGCAGGACGCTGATCGCCGACATGGCGGTGGTCGACCCGACCGCCGGCGGCAACCCGGTCAAGCTCACCAAGAAGGCGGCGCTGACGCTGCTCGAAAATGCGATCGCCGGCTCCTTCTGAGAGCCGGCTTTCAATGCCGAAGAGTTGACTGAAGAGGCGTTCCAAAGGGGAAGGGAGAGGGCAAAGGGCAAGGTGAATAACCATTAGCCGGAAAATTAAGCGCGGGCTAATTGCTACAGTCCGTTAAAAAGAGTTAACTTTTTTCGCCGCGGGGATCGGGTTTCAAAAAGCCTTCATCCGGCTGTCACACGAAAACGATACCCGCATCGCAGGCGCTTAAACGCGCCAGTTCAACGGAGAGAACACATGTTCAAGTTCACGGGGAAAGTGCTTTCCCTCTCGGCCGCGGCGCTCTTTGCGTCGACGGTGATTTCGTCCGCGGATTCGCTGGACGATCTCGTCAAGGCCGCGAAGGCTGAAGGCCAGCTCACCACCATCGCGCTTCCGCATGACTGGTGTGGCTACGGGGCAGTGATCGACGGTTTCAAGGCTAAGTATCCGGGGATCACCATCAACGAGCTCAATCCCGACGCCGGCTCGGGCGACGAGGTCGAGGCGATCAAGGCCAATAAGGACAACAAGGGCCCGCAGGCGCCCGACGTCATCGACGTCGGCCTGTCCTTCGGCCCGACCGCCAAGGCCGACGGCCTGCTGATGCCTTACAAGGTGTCGACCTGGGACTCGATCCCGGACAGCGCCAAGGATGCCGATGGTGCCTGGTATGGCGATTATTACGGCGTGCTGTCGTTCATGGTGAACAAGGACCTGGTCAAGGAATCGCCGACCGACTGGGCCGACCTGCAGAAGCCGGAATTTGCCAATTCGGTCGCGCTCGCCGGTGACCCGCGCGCGTCGAACCAGGCCATCCAGGCGGTCTATGCCTCCGGCCTGTCGTCGGGCGCCGCCGCTGGCGAAGCTGCCGGAAAAGCCGGCCTCGAGTTCTTCAAGAAGCTCAACGCCGCCGGCAACTTCGTTCCGGTCGTCGGCAAGCCGGCGACGCTGGCCCAGGGCCAGACGCCGATCCTGATCAACTGGGACTACAACGCGCTCGCCGGCCGCGACACGCTGAAGGGCAACCCGCCCGTCGACGTGATCGTGCCGAAGACCGGCGTCGTCGCCGGCGTCTATGTGCAGGCGATCAGCGCCTTCGCGCCGCATCCGAATGCCGCGAAGCTGTGGATGGAATACCTCTATTCCGACGAAGGCCAGGTCGGCTGGCTGAAGGGCTATTGCCACCCGATCCGCTTCAACGATCTCGCCAAGAACGGCAAGATCCCGGCGGACGTGCTGGCCAAGCTGCCGCCGGCTGAGTCCTACGCCTCGGCGGCTTTCCCGACGCTCGACGAGCAGGGCAAGGCCAAGGAAGCCATCAGCAAGAACTGGGACGCCACTGTCGGCGCCAACGTCAAGTAAGACTTGAAATGCACCGGGCGGCCGCCTGGCCGCCCGGCGTTCCCTCGAAGACGGTGCCCGGGCATGGCCGATCTATCGCTTTCAAATCAGTCTGTTGCCACCAAGCCCGCGCCGCCGACCGAAGCGACTGCTTTCCGCCTGCCGACGCAATGGATCGGCGTGGCGCCGTTCTTCGTCTTCGCCCTGATGTTCCTGATCATGCCGACGCTTTATCTCGTCATCGGCGCGTTTCAGACCGGGGAAGGCGGGTTCACGCTCGACAACGTCCTGCAATTGGTGAGCGATCCTTCGATCGCCAACTCCTATTGGGTTTCGATTAAGATCAGCTTCTGGTCGGCCATCGTCGGCGCTTTTGCCGGACTGGCGATTGCCGTGGCCATCGTGCGCGGCGGCCTGCCCAGTTGGGTGCGCTCCGCGACGCTGACCTTCTCGGGCGTCGCCTCGAATTTTGCCGGCTTGCCGCTTGCCTTCGCGTTCATAGCAACGCTCGGCCGCGTCGGCATCGTGACGGTGCTGCTGCGCGACATATTCAACCTCAACATCTATGCGCTGGGATTCAATTTCCTGACCACGTGGGGGTTGATCGTGGTCTATCTCTTCTTTCAGATCCCGCTGATGGTGGTGATCATCGTGCCGGCGATCGACGGCTTGAAGAAGGAATGGAACGAGGCTGCCGCCACGCTTGGCGCCACCCAGTGGCAGTACTGGCGCATGGTGGTGATACCGGTGTTGTTTCCGAGCTTCCTCGGCACCGTCATCCTTCTGTTCGCCAACGCCTTCGGCGCGATCGCGACGGCCTATGCATTCGCCGGTCCGCAGCTCAACATCGTCCCCATCAAGCTCTATTCGCAGATCAACGGCGACGTGCTGCACAACCCGCAACTGGGCTACGCGATCGCGTTCGGCATGATCGTCATCACCGGATTGGCGAACGTCTTCTACATCTGGTTCCGGACCCGTTCCGAGAGGTGGCTGAAATGAAATCGGGCAAATTCTGGGCCTGGGTCGTCTTCGGTATAGGCACGGCCTATTTCTTCATCCCGCTGCTGGCGACGTTCGAGTTTTCGCTGCGCATGCGGCGCGGCGTCCATTCCTTCGACGCCTATCAAGTCGTGCTCGGCGATCCGCGCTTCCAAGCGACGTTCCTGTATTCGGTGGTCGCCGCGATCTTCACCATCATCCTCGGCGTGCTGATCGTGGTGCCGGCCGCCTACTGGATCCGTCTCCGATTGCCTCAAATCAGGCCGATCGTCGAATTCATCACGCTGCTGCCGCTGGTCATTCCGGCGATCGTCATCGTCTTCGGCTATATCCGTATGTACGGCTCGAATTCGCCGCTGCCGTTCCTGGCCAGCGATCTCGGCGCCAGCGCCTTGCTGGTGATCGGCTATGCGACGCTGGCGCTACCCTACATGTACCGCGCCGTCGACACCGGTCTTCGGACCATCGATGTCAGGACGCTGACGGAAGCAGCCCAAATCCTCGGCGCCGGATGGGGCACGATCATCACTCGCGTCATCCTGCCCAACGTGCTGATCGCGGTGCTGTCGGGTGCCTTCCTCACCTTCGCCATCGTCATCGGCGAATTCACCATGGCAAGCCTGCTCAATCGGCCGGCATTCGGCCCTTACCTGCAGAATATCGGCGCCAATCGTGCCTATGAGCCGGCTGCACTTGCGATCATCGCCTTCGCCATCACCTGGGGCTGCATGTCGCTGATCCAGATCCTGTCCCGCTTCGCGCCGAAATCGGCGAACCGCCCAAATTGATCGAGAGAACCACGCCATGGCCGACCCATTCCTCTCCATCCAGCACGTTCGAAAATCCTTCGGTGCCACCACCGTGGTGGAGGATTTCAATCTCGACGTCGAGCCGGGCGAATTCGTCTCGTTCCTGGGGCCGTCCGGCTGCGGCAAAACCACGGTGTTGCGTATGGTCGCCGGCTTCGAGGAGCCATCGGCCGGCAAGATCGTCGTCGGCGGCAAGGACATCACCAGGCTGAAGCCCAACCAGCGCAATGTCGGCATGGTGTTCCAGGCCTACGCGCTGTTCCCGAACCTGACGGTGGCGCAGAACATCGCCTTCGGGCTGAAGGTAGGAGGCATGCCGAAGGCGGATGCCGACAGGCGGGTCGCCGAGATGCTCGACATCATCAAGCTGCCGCAGATGGCCGATCGCTATCCCTACCAGCTTTCCGGCGGCCAGCAGCAGCGCATAGCGCTGGCGCGGGCGATTGCGCCGAAGCCGAAGCTGCTCTTGCTCGACGAGCCGCTGTCGGCGCTCGACGCCAAGGTGCGCGTGTCGCTGCGCGAGGAAATCCGCTCGATCCAGAAGAAGCTCGGCATCACCACCATCTTCGTCACGCATGACCAGGAAGAGGCGCTGTCGATCTCCGACCGCATCGCGGTGATGTATGGCGGCAAGGCCGAGCAGGTCGGCACGCCGTTCGAGATCTACAACCGGCCGGCGACCAAATTCGTCGCCAATTTCGTCGGCACGCTCAACGTGCTGGAGGGCAAGGTCACCGACGCCGCGTCCGGCAAGGTGCAAGTCAACTCGCAGGAAGTCTCGCTGAAAGGCAAGCTCAACGGTTCGAAATCAGGCGACACGCTGTCGCTGGCGCTGCGGCCCGAGGCCATCTCGCTGGGGCGCCAGCCCGGCCACGACACCAGCCTGTCGGGCGAGATCGCCGAAGTGCATTTCCTTGGCTCAGTCATCCGCGTGCGCGTCGGCATCGGCGGCAACACGGTATCGCTCGATACCTTCAACAACTCCACGACGCCGCCGCCTGTTGTAGGCGACAAGGCGGACATTTCGTTCTCGTCCGGCGATATGCTGGTTTTGCACTAGGGAAAGAGTGAATGGTGAATAGTAAATGGTGAATGGCGATCAGCACTTTACGTGCTCGAGATGTTCTGATGATACCCATTCACCATTCACCATTCACCATTCACCATCACTTTTGCAGTGCCAAACGCCTGGTTCCATCGCTACGATGAGCCATGGCGCTGTTCGAACTTACCCTGATCCTGCTTCTCATCGCCGTCGCGCTGACGGCGGTATCGCGATGGCTGGAGGTACCTTATCCGTCGCTGCTGGCGCTTGCCGGCGTTGGGCTTGCCTTCGTGCCGGGCGCGCCGACGATCGAGATCGATCCGGAACTGGCGCTGGCGCTGTTCATCGCGCCGGTGCTGCTCGATGCCGCCTATGACACCTCGCTGCGCGACCTGAAGCGCTACCGGCTGTCGCTTGCCCTGCTGGCGCTCGGCGCGGTCGTCTTCACCGCGTTGGTCGTTGCCTTTGTCGGCTGGCAGATGGCCGGCCTGCCGATCGCGGCGGCGATCGCGCTCGGCGCCATCGTCGCGCCGCCGGACGCGGTCGCCGCAAGCGCGGTGCTCAATCAGTTCAAGGTGCCGCACCGTCTGACTGCAATCCTGCAGGGCGAGAGCCTGCTCAACGATGCCACGGCGCTGCTGATCTACCGGATATCGGTTTCAGCCGCCATCGGCACGCTCATGCTCAAAGACGCAGCGCCCGTCATCCTGCTTGCAACGGTCGGCAGTGTTATCGCCGGCTATCTGTTCGGCCGAGCGTCGCGGCTCACGCTGACACGCATCGAGGACGCGGCAAGCAGCACCGTGGTGCAGTTCGCCGGAACCTTCGCCGTCTGGATCATTGCCGACAAGCTCGGCCTCTCCGCCATCATCACCATCGTCGTCTATGCCATCACCATCGCGCGCACCACGCCGCGCCGCATGTCGGCAAGACGCCGCGTCAGCGCCTATTCGGTCTGGGAATCGGCGGTGTTCGTGCTCAACGTGCTGGCGTTCGTGCTGATGGGCCTGCAGGCACGGTCGATCATCGGCCGGCTTGCCGGCGATGGGCAAGGCGAGGCATTCGTCTTCGCCGCGACGGTTCTTGCCGTCGTCGTCGTGGCGCGCCTCGTCTGGGTGGCGGGATACGTCGCGATCATCCGATGGTTTGCCCGCAACGACAGCGAGGAAGAAAAGCAGGATGCGCCGACATTTGCCGGTGCCGTGCTTGTCGGCTGGTGCGGCATGCGCGGGCTGGTGACGCTGGTCGCCGCCATTGCCTTGCCGGCCGGCTTTCCCGGGCGTGACCCGATCGTGCTCGCCGCTTTCGCGGTCGTGCTCGGCACGCTGGTGCTGCAAGGCATGAGCCTGAAGGTCCTGCTGCGCTGGCTCAATTTCCCGCGCGATACGACGATCGATCGCGAGGTGGCCGAGGCGCGCGTCGCCATCATGCAGGCCGCGCTCGATGTGCTGAGCCGCAAGACCTCGTCGGCCGCCGCCGTCGTGCGCGAGCAGTACGAGGCGCAGCGGCGGATCGCCGAAAATCCCGACGATGCGCAGGCCGCGACGGAATACGACCGGTTGCGCCTCTACGCCATCAAGCGGCAGCGCGACACGCTGGAGGAACTGCGCAGCAACGGCACGATCGGCGACGAAGCCTATCACCGGCTGGAGGAGGAGATCGACTGGTCGGAACTTGCGGCGTCGCCCGCCGGAAGCTTCCAGCCGCTGACGACTTATTAGAGCGCCGGTTCGCCGATTTCCACTGGACTATTCCGCTTGCCACGCCGGTCCATTGCAACGCAAGGGGCGGGGCGCTACTGCGATCACCAGAAGTGAGCCGGTTAATCAATGAAGCTGATCAGCTACAATATCCAGTATGGCTACGGCAGCGACGGGCGCTACGATCTCAGCCGCTGCGCCAGGCTGGTGGACGGCGCCGACATCATCGCGCTGCAGGAGGTGGAGCGGCATTGGCAGCGCAGCAACGAGGACGACCAGCCCGAGATCCTGTCCAGCTTGCTGCCCGGCTATTACTGGGCCTACGGCCCGGCCTTCGACATGGATGCCAGCGAGAAGCGCGATGGCCGCGTCGTCAACCGCCGGCGGCAGTTCGGCACGATGGTGCTGTCGAAGCTGCCGATCGTTTGGTCGCGCCTGCACACCTTGCCGCTGCGGCGCACGCTGAGGCCGCTCAACACCCGCAACGCGGCGCTGGAATGCATGATCCGCACGCCGGCGGGGCCAGTGCGTTTTTTCTCGCTGCATCTCGCTCACATCGCGGCCGAGGAGCGGCTGGAGCAGATCGACTATCTGCTTGCCGAGCATCGCCGCGCGCCGTCCGACGGCGGCCCCTGGAGCGGCGTCGACGACGAGCCGCAGCGCGACTGGTCGAACGGCCAGCCGGAGCCGGAAAACCCGCTGGCGGCGATCTGGCTGGGCGACTTCAACATGGAGCCGGGCAGCCCCGAATACCGGCGCATCGTCGGCAATACGACCTACCATCGCGGCGCTGCCTATATCGACGGATTCGTCGATGCCGCGGCCGTCGCCAGCGAGCCGGGGCCGGACTTCCATACGCACGAAAAGATCATCGACGGCAGGCTGGCGAAACGACGGCTCGATCATTGCTTCGTCGGCGGCATGCTGGCCGGGCGGGTGCGTTCCGTGAGCGCCGATATCGGCGAGGTGGCTTCCGACCATTTCCCGCTCAGGATCGATATCGATCTGGAAATGCCGGGCATCGCCTCAGGCCTGGCGAGCAGGTGAGGCAGGCATGACGCTGTTCGTCGTCCTGGCGGTGCTTTCGGCGGCGGCCATGCATGCGATCTGGAACGCGTTGGTCAAGGTGCATCTCGACCGCTTCCTGTCGATCACGCTGATGACGCTCGGCATGGGCTTTGCGGCGCTGGTCGCGCTTCCCTTCGTCGAGGTGCCAAAGGCCGAAGTTTGGCCCTACATCTTCGCCTCGGTGATCTTCCACATGGGCTACCGCACTTTCTTGATCGGCGCCTACAAGGCCGGCGATTTCGCCCAGACCTATCCGCTGGCGCGCGGCACCGCACCATTGCTCTCGGTGCTCGGCGGCATCGTCCTGATCGGCGAGGTCCCGGCGCCGTTCGCCATCCTCGGCATCGTGCTTTTGTCGGCGGGCACGCTGGTCATGTCGTTTCGGGGCGGGGCGCATCTGGAGAAGCTCAATCTGCGCGCGGTCGGCTTCGCGCTCGGCACGTCGATCTTCATCGCCAGCTACACGCTGTCAGACGGCAGCGGCGCGCGGCTGGCGGCAACCGCGCAAAGCTATGCGGCCTGGCTGTTCATCTGCGACGCGACGTGGGCACTTGTGCTGTGCATCTTCTTTCGCGGGCCGCGGTCGCTGCCTGTGTTGGCGCACGACTGGAAGGCCGGGCTGTTCACCGGCGTGCTCAGCGGCGCGGCCTATTGGATCGCGATGTGGGCAATGACCAAGGCGCCGATAGCCTCGGTCGCGTCGCTGCGCGAGACCTCGATCCTGTTCGCCATGCTGATCTCGGTGCTGGCGCTGGGCGAGAAGATGACCGTCTGGCGCGCGGCCGCGGCGCTCGGCATCGTTGCCGGCGTCGCGGCGCTCAGAATGGGTTGAAAACAGACCCTCAGCCGAGGACGGTCATCACCTGGCCGCGCTTTTCCGGACTGAAGCGGATGACGACGATGATGCAGACGGCAACCACGCCGGCAAACAGGGCCAGCGCATAGCCGTAGCTGCCTCCCGGCGCTTCGGCGATGCCGGCCTGATAGGGACCGCCATAGGAAGCGGCGAGATTGCCGGCCTGATAGATGAAGCCGGGCAAGGTCGCCCGCACCGAGCCCGGCGACAATTCGTTGAGATGCACCGGGATGACGCCCCAGGCGCCCTGCACAGCTACCTGCATGATGAAGGCGCCGATCGCCAGCATGAAGGGCGTGGTCGTGTAGGCCCATAGCGGAATTGCCGGCAAGGCGATCACACAGGCGAGCGTGATGGCATTGATGCGGCCGATCCTTTCCGATAGCGCGCCGAAGGCCAGGCCGCCGACGATGGCGCCGATATTGGCGACGATGGTGATCCAGCTCACCGTGTGCGCGTCGAAGCCATGCTGCTTTTTCAGGAAGGTGGGATAGAGGTCCTGCGTACCATGGCTGAAGAAGTTGAAGAACATCATCAGCACCACGGCATAGAGCGCGATCCGCCAGTGCTTCCGCAGCGTTTCGAGGAGGCCGGGTCGTGTCTGGGCGCGGCCCTCGACGAAGGCCGGCGATTCCGGCACATGCGAGCGGATGAAGAGCACGATCAGCGCCGGCAGGAAGCTCAGGAGGAACATGGCGCGCCAACCGAAGGTAAAGTCGCCGATCTTCTGCCCGTAGAGCAGCCCGTAGACCACCGCGGCCAGCAGATAGCCGGCCGGATAGCCGCATTGCAGAATGCCCGAGACCGTGCCGCGCGCGCTCGGCGGAATGGATTCCATGGCGAGCGAGCTGCCCAGACCCCATTCGCCTCCCATGGCGATGCCGAACAGGGCACGCAGCGCCAGGAATATGCCGAGATTGGGCGAGAAGGCGGCTAAAGCGCCGATCACCGAATAGCTGACGATATTGAGCATCAGAATGGGCTTGCGGCCGTATCTGTCGGCAAGCATGCCGAAGAAGAACGCGCCGATGAAGCGTGTCGCCAGTGTCAGGAACAGTGCTTTGGAGACCGCCGGCACGTCGGTCTGGAACTCAGCGGCAATATCGGTGAGAAGGAACGTCAGAAGGAAGAAATCAAAAGCGTCGAGCGTCCAGCCGAGAAACGATGCGGTTACGGTTTTCTTCTGCTCGGGGGTGAGGTTCAAGGCAGTTCTCCTTTTGCATCCCCCAAAGGCCACGATATGTTCCACCAGGCGCAAGGATATGTTCCACCAGGTGCAAAAGAGAACAGCTGGTTTGCCGGTTTTCGAGGACCGGCGGTCACATTTCCGTAAACGCTGGAGCGGTTCAGCGTTTCACGGAATCGCCGAACCGCTGTAAGTCTTTGTTTTGCGCAATTCCGAAAAGGAACCCTGTTCCCGCGCGCCGCCGAGACGCAATCAACAAGGACTCGAAGTCAGGCATTCGAACTCTTCCCATCCAATTCTTGTTACTTGACAGTATACGAACGGGTGAGAGGCACTTGGTCGCAAGGCTGATATCTCGTGAAGGTCTGCCTCTGGACAATCCCGTAAACGCCTTGACATATGAGGGCGTGAGCGGACGGGCTTTCGTGACAGGGTCCAATCCCGATCTTCGAGTTGCATTGTGGGCCCCAGTGTTGCTGCTCACTCTAGCTGCTATCGCGGTTCCCGTGGAGATGCGGGACCTCGGCCACGCAACGCTGGACTTCAGGGCTTATCCTGGCGACTTCGTAGCAAATGTCTTGGGATTTGTGCCGGTGGGGCTGGTTTTCGCCAGGGTGGGCCGGTTGCAAGCAATAGTTGCGGCAGCCTTGCTATCAACGACCGCGGAAGTCAGCCAGCTCGTGATGATGTATCGCGATCCTTCCGGAGCGGATATTCTCGCCAACACCATCGGCGCTGCGCTGGGAGCCGGCATCGGCACCTATTGGGAGCTTCGGCCCCCAGAACTCGCTTTGAACCGGTGGACGGGATGGGGAGGCGCTATCGGGGCGTGCGCGATCGTGATCTGGGGTTTGGTTCCAGCGGCAAATCCTATCAACACGCGAGGATACACATCGCCGGGAACACTCGAGGCTCATTGGAAATTCGACGAGCCGGGCGGAAATACCGCAGGGGATTCTTCCGGACACGGCTTGAATGGAAGATTCCACAACCCGCCCAAGCGAGTCTCGGGCGTTCTGAATGGTGCAGCCGCTTTCGATGGTGCAACCGACTCAATCGATCTCCACCAATCCACACCGTTGCGGCTCGCCGGCAGCATGACGATCACCGCTTGGATCAATTCGTCAAAGTTTCCGGCAAATGACGCGGCGGTAATATCGCAATTCGGCGGAGACGCCGGCTACCAACTGGACACGACCGTGGACCGAGGGCCCCGCACGATCGGCTTCAAGCTCACCAACTCGCACGGGGAACTCATGGCCCGGTACGGGGCCACTCCTCTGGGCCTTGGCGCCTGGTACCATATCGCGGGCGTATATAATGCTGCGGCCCGGACCCTGGACGTCTACCTCGATGGCGAACTGGACAATGGCGATCTTCTTGGCACCATAACGCCACAACAGCGCAGCGCTCGCGCGGGTGTTGCGGTGGGGCAGCGCCAGGACGCCGACGGCTATGCGTTTGCTGGTTCCATTGACGACGCGCGAATCTACTCACTGGCGCTGACCCGAGAGGAGATAAAGGCGGTGATGCGCGGCGATGGAATCGGCAGGGCGACAGAACACGAGCGTCCAAGGGCGGCCGACCGCATACGCATGTCCGACAAAGAGGATACGATAATCCCGCTGCGGGCGGCAATGCTCGGGATGATGACGGCAATCGCCATTCTGAGCTGGTGGCGCTCGGCCGGGCAAACAGCTTGCCTGCTTGCCGGCCTGTTCGCGGGATTGTTGCTTCTGCCGCCCCTGTTTTCATATCTGCCCTTGTTCAACCTATGGCTGATACCGCTGGTTAGTCTTGCCGGAGGCGCGTCAGTTGCGCTGGCGACCCGGTGTTCGCCGCAATAGGCTGCGCCAAGCCTCGACCCCTTGTTGGGCATCGGCGCTCGAGGACTCCGTCGCACAAGTCGCTGGGCTGCGCGAAGCACCGCCGACCTAGGGACCTAAAATCTTACTTCTCTCCTGCGTTTTCTGCTGCCGGATAGGGGTGAGACAGACTAACGGTGTAGGGAGCTACCCCTACTCTACTCCGATCTGTGCTGTTACTAATGCCCAGCTGGATTTTGTCTCGGCAACGGCGGATCTCGTGGCGGCTCACCTACCTTTCAACAATCATTCTGACTCCCTACCGGAACCGGGCGGTCTACTTCGCAATCGCTTAGGACAGGCGGGACGCGGCGGCTCTCGCAATCAGACCCGCAGCCACGAGTCTAAGGAAGGCCACCGGTGGGTTGCGGTGGCAGCCGGATGGCGGCATCGCGCCGACAGTCTCTTCGGCAACACAGACTGGGAGAAGCGTTGAGATGGGGGCGTCGAGCGTGGATGTTGCTGTCGTGGGGGCAGGCCCTTATGGGCTATCCGTCGCGGCAAACGTCATCACAGCGGGCCGAAGCCTGCGGGTCTTTGGAAATCCGCTTCAGACCTGGTGCACGGCCATGCCGGCCGGCATGAAGCTCAAGTCGGACGGCTTCGCGTCCAACCTGTCGGCGCCGGGTCCCGGGTCGACCCTCGGGGAGTTCTGCCGTACCAGAGGGATTCCCTACGGCGACAAGGGTGAGCCAGCGTCGCTCGAGACCTTTGTCGCCTACGGACTGGACTTCCAGCGACGCTTCGTCCCTCACCTGGAAACCGTGAACGTTAGTCATATCGGACGCAGCGGCGATGGGTTCAGGCTGACAACCGAGGAAGGTCAGACAGTGCTGGCCCGGCGCGTCGTGCTGGCCGTCGGCGTCACGCATTTCAGGGTGGCGCCGAGAGAACTGGCGGACCTTCCCGCATCGCTGGTCAGTCACAGCGCCGACCACCGCAATATGGATCGCTTCGCTGGGCGCGATATCGCTATTGTCGGCGCAGGCGCGTCGGCAGTCGATCTGGCCGCTGCGCTGATCGACGCAGGCGCTCGCCCGAAGATCGTGACCCGGGCGGATCGAATCCGTTTTGCTTCTGAGCCCACTGCCGGTGAGCCGCCGCTCTTAGGGTGGCTGACGCATCCCTCGTCGCCACTTGGACCTGGTTGGCGGTCCCGCCTTGCGAGCGACCTGCCGCAGATTTATCGCCTCCTCCCGGCTCGCTTGCGGCTGAACATCCTGCGCCGACATCTCGGGCCGTCCTCCGCATGGTATCTCCGCGGCAAGGTGCTGGGAGGGGCCGAGGTCCTTGCCGGCCATCATCTGCAAGGCGCGGCGCCCACCGGGAACGGCGTGCGGCTGAAGCTGGGCGATGCATCCGGCAAATCGAAAACCCTCGACGTCGATCATGTCATCGCTGCAACCGGCTATTGGCCGCAGATCGAACGTCTGCAATTTCTAGACAAGTCGCTGCGAGGAGCAATCCGCCATGTGGCCGGCGTGCCGATCCTGTCGCACGATTTCGAGACTTCGGCTCCCGGCCTCTACGCGACGGGACTGGCTGCGGCCAGCAGCTTCGGCCCTCTTATGCGTTTCGTTGCCGGCGCCGACTACACGGCTCGCCGGATTGTGCAACACCTGGAGACAACCCGCGTACGCCGAAATGTCGGCGTCGCGGACAGCAGAGCGCCCAGGCAGCCTGAATATGAGTGACGCTGCCGTCATCGAGTATAGGTCGGACCGGTTTATCTCAGCTGGAGAGACTCGCCCGGCAGCCTTGCCGCTGGAGCTCCTGCGCGACGGCACAGCCGCCGATACGGTGTTTTTCTTCCCGGGCTTGGGTGGACACGCCCGCGAGCTGGCCCGGCTGGCAGAGCGGCTGGCGATGCCAGGGCGTATCTTCGGCCTCTCCTACTCGTTCCAGACCGGGAGCAGCAATGCTCTTGGTCGCCTCGCCGCCTCGGCGGTTGCTGCCTTGCGTACGGTCCAGCCACACGGCCCCTACCGGCTGGTTGGCTACTCCTTCGGAGCCCTCGTCGCGGTGGAAGTTGCTCGGCAACTGAAACATGCGGGCGAGAAGGTGGCGCCGCCGATCCTGATCGATGCATATTACGACCAGCGGTTCTGGCCGGGAAAGGCATGGTGGTTCGGGCAGGTTCGCAGGACCAAGGCCCAACTGGTCCAGATCGGCTGGCGGTTGCCCGGCCCTGCATTTCGCGAATTGACCTTCCGCGCCCGGCGGTTGGCACAAAGGCTCCAGTCGAGATGGCGGAGCTCGGCGCCGCCAGTTGACGAACCGACACCGGAGACGCTCGCAGACGCCAATATGGCCGCATTGCGCGCGTACGATCCTCCATTCTATCCCGGTGCTCTGATACTGCTCAGCGCTGGCGATCCCACCATGTTCGGCTGTCGACCGGCCGATCTCTGGCGTGCGAGAAGCTATGGGCTTGTCGTCGAGGAAGTCGCCGGCGACCATCTCGACCTTGTGCGGGCCACAACGTCGATCGAGCGGCTCGCAGGATTGGTCGACAAGCATTTAGGGCCGGAGGGTACCGCTCATCGGCCTCTCGCCCTCGTCGTCACGACCTTCCGCTGGCCAATGACCGTCGGCGTCGTCGCGGCCCTCGCGCGGGGCGGCTTCAGAGTCGTGGCGCTTTGTCCAAGACGGCATCCGATGCGGCGCCAGCCGGGCTTGGCGTCGTACCGCATGCCGTGGCAACATCCAGAGCGCGCGCTTAGGACACTCATCGCGCGCGTTAATCCGGATCTTGTAGTCCCCTGTGACGAGCCCGCATTGGACTTGGTGAGGAATATCCGCGACAGCTGCCGAAGTGCGTGGCCGGACCTCTCCCGCTCCGAGATGATCGAAATTGCGCTTGCTGCCGGGGTCAAGGCGCCACCGACGCAACGTATCGGCGATCCTGCCGAGCTAGACAAATGGATTAACGCATACGGTCTGCCGATCGTGTTGAAAACCGACCGCAGTTGGGGTGGCCGCGGAGTGGCCATCGCCCGCGACAGGGCGCATGCCGCCCATCTGTGGCGCTGCCTATCGCGCCGTCCGAGCCTCTTCCGCGCCCTCAAACGGGCGATCGTGAACGCCGACCTCAGCTCACTGCGGGATCTGTGGCGTGGCCGCAAGCCCTTTGTGCACGCACAAGCCTATGTGGCCGGACGCGACGCCAACGTCGCGCTCGCTGTCGTTGACGGAAAAGTGTTAGCCGCGGTGGCAGTGGAGGTGCTGGAAAGCCGATGCAGGAACGGTCCTGCGAAGACAGTTCGCGTGATCGACCATCCCGGGATACTCCAGGCCGCCAGCAAGGTCATGGAGCAATTGCGGCTGACGGGTCTCGCTGGGATCGACTTCATTCTCGACGAAGAAGGAACCGCCCATCTGATCGAAGTCAACGGCCGGGCAACCCCGACCTGTCGATTGGCCCTTGGCCGCGACCGCGACCCGGTGGGTGCGCTGCGCGCCAACTTCTCGGGCGCCGCGGCAGCGGCATCGTTGCAGGGCGCTGTTGGCCAGGTCATCGACCTAGACGCGCTCGATTGACGGCTTTCGTGTTAAAGTATCTTCCGAAAGCCTGCAGCGCGTGCAGCGGTTTCGGGACAAAGACATGAGTAAAATCAAAGACCTATGGCATGTCGCGTGAATCCTTGTTGGATCGTCGCCCCAATCTAACTCTTTGTTGGAGCATGATCTTTTCCGAAAACCGGTTCCCACTTTTCGGATTCATGCTCCAGATCGATGACCATCAGCCCATCGGTGCCGCCTTCAAGCGCGGCGACCAGTCGGGCGCCGGCGCGCTGATGCGCCTCGTGAACGAGATAGGCGTCGCGGGCGGCGGCATCGCGAAAGTCGATGGTGAAGCCGTGGCCGAAGCCGCGCCCGAACGGCTCCGGGCTGACATTGGCGCTGAATTGCACCCTGTCCATGCCGTCGATAACGGCGCGCAAGGCTTCGAGATCGGCGTGAATCGCCGCGCGCTCGGTCTCAGGGACGTCGTCGCGAAAGCGGACAAAGACGCAATGCCGGATCATCGTTGATGCCTCATGCCGCCTGGTTGCCCTTGAACACGGCCGGCGGCAGCGGCTCGCGGCCGAGGATGAGATCGGCGCCCTTTTCGCCGACCATGATCGTCGGCGCATTGGTGTTGGAGGAGGGAACGCGCGGCATCACCGACGCATCGCAGACGCGCAGACCTTCGATGCCGCGCAGCCTCAAATCCGGCGTCACCACGGCCATCGCATCATGCCCCATGCGGCAGGTGCCGACGGGGTGGTGGTCGGTCTTGGAGGAGCGGCAGGCGTAGTCGAAGAGGTCCGCGTCGCCTTGCAGGGCAGGGCCGGGCAGCACCTCGCGCAGCACATAAGGCTGCAGCGCCTTCTGCCGCATGATCTCGCGGGCCAGCCGCAGGCCCTTGATCGACATGTCGCGGTCGTAAGGGTCCGACCAGTAGTTCGGATCGATCAGCGGGTGGTCGGCCGGGTCGGCGCTCTTCAATCGCACCGTGCCGCGCGAGCGCGGGCGCAGGAAGGCGGAGTTCAGCGTCACGCCGGGATTCTTCAGCTTCTCGACGCCGGCCTCGATGCCGGAGCCGAGGCCGAGATGGAACTGGATGTCGGGCGAGGCGGCGGTCGGGTCGGCGTACCAGAAGCCGCCGGTCTCGAACAGGCTCGAGGCGACGGGGCCCTTCTTGAGCAGCAGATATTGCAAGCCGGCCCACATCGTGCGGTGCAGCTTGGCGTAATTGTCGTAGGTGTGATCGCCGGTGCATTCGGCAATGACGAAGAGGTCGAGATGATCCTGCATGTTGGAGCCGACGCCGGGCAGGTCATGCACGGGCGTGACGCCCACCGACTTTAGATGGTCCGCGGGGCCGATACCGGATTGCATGAGGAGTTTTGGCGAACCGATCGCGCCCGACGAGACGATCACCTCGCGTTCGGCGCGCAATATGGTCTTCTCACCGCCCGGCTTGTCGACGATCTCGACGCCGACGGCGCGACCCTTCTCGACAACGACGCGGGTGACGAGCACATCGGTCCTGACCGTCAGGTTCTTGCGGCTGCGGATCGGCTTCAGATAGGCGACGGAGGCCGACGAGCGCCGCGCGTCTTTCTGGGTCAGCTGATAGTAGCCGACGCCTTCCTGGCTGGCGCCGTTGAAGTCGGGGTTGAAGGGTATTCCCATTTCCTGCCCGGCGCGGAAATAGGCCTCGCAGATCGGCAGCGGCGAGATCGGGTTGGAGACGCCGAGCGGCCCTTGGTCGCCATGGAAATCGTTGGCGAAGCGCTGGTTGTTCTCGGCGCGCTTGAAATAGGGCAGAACATCGCGATAGCCCCAGCCGGCCAACCCCTCTTCCTTCTCCCAGGCGTCATAGTCGCGGGCATTGCCGCGCGTGTAGATCTGGGCGTTGATCGACGAGCCGCCGCCGACGACCTTGGCCTGCGTGTACCAGAAGACGCGGTCCTTCATATGCCCCTGCGGCACTGTCGACCAGCCCCAGGAGGCGATGCCCTTGGTCATCTTGGCAAAGCCCGCCGGCATGTGGATCAGCGGGTGCCAGTCCTTGCCGCCGGCCTCCAGAAGCAGGACGGAATTGGACGGATCCTCGCTCAGCCGGTTGGCGAGAACGCAGCCGGCCGGACCGGCGCCGACGATGATGTAGTCAGCCATTGTTCCTCACAAGCGTGGCACGGAGAGCGCGCCGTCGACATCGATGACCGATCCTGTCGAAAAGCCGAATTTTCCGGAGGCTAGCGCGGCTACGACGGCGCCGATGTCGCCGGCCTCACCCCAGCGTTTTGCCGGCACCAGGCCGTCCTCGATCAGCGCGTCATATTTGGCGGAAACGCCAGCCGTCATATCGGTTCGGATGATGCCCGGCCGGACCTCGAACACGCCGATATTTTCGGGTGCGAGCCGCAGCGCCAGGTTCTTCACCCACATGGACAAGCCGGCCTTGGAGATGCAGTAGTCGGCGCGTTCCGGCGAAGCCATGGCGGCGCTGACCGAGGTGATGGTGATGATCGATCGGACGGCGTTTGCGGGTGCCGCAAGCATGACCTTGGCGACGGCCTGGCTGAGGAACACTGTACCGCGCAGGTTGATATCCAGAGCGCGGTCGAAATTCTCCGGCTTCAGCTCCAACAGATCGCCGCGCACCACGGCGCCGACGCCGGCGTTGTTGACCAGGCAATCGATCCGGCCGAAGGCGTTGGTTGCGGCTTCGACAAGTCTCGAATGGCCGGCGAGATCAGCGATGTCGCATTGGGCGTAAGCGAACTTCGCGCTGCGTCCGGCGATGTTTTCGGCGAGACCGCCGACGGGATTGTCGGCAAGGTCGGCGACGAGGAGGTCGAAGCCGGCGTCCGCCAGCGCCTCGGCGCAAGCGAGGCCGATGCCACGCGCGCCGCCGGTGACGATGGCTGCCGGGCGGGTCATTGGAGACTAGCCTTTTGAACGTTCGCGCTGCCCCTCATCGCCCTGCCGGGCACTTCTCCCCGTATAGTGACGGGGAGAAGGAAGCCTTTGTCGCCGGCTTCGCCAGTCGCAAGCGTTGCAGAATGGGTGCCGGCGTTGCGGCCAGCCTTCTTCTCCCCGTTTACGGGGAGAAGGTGCCGGCAGGCGGATGAGGGGTGGCGCCGGCCTATCATGAAGAAAGCTCCGTCCTGCGAATATGGTCGGCCACGCGCAGCGCCTGCGCCGCGATCGATAGCGCCGGGTTGACGGCGGCGGAGGTCGGCAGGAAGCCGCCGTCGACGACGAACAGGTTTTGATGGTCCCAGGCGCGGCAGTAGGGGTCGAGCGGCGAGGTGGCCGGATCGTTGCCCATCTTCACGGTGCCGCATTGGTGCGATGGCGTGCGCTTGTCGAAGGGCCGCGACAACACGATCGGATAGCCGCAGGCGCGAAGGTTCTCGCGCATGACCTTGGTCAGGCCATCCAGCGACTGCATGTTGGAGCGCCGCCACTGCATGACGATCTCCTTGCCGTCGACCATGATGCGGCTTTCGGGATCGGGCAGGTCCTCGCACATCAGATACCAGTCGACGGCGTGGCCGGCCACGAAGTCGAGCGCGAATTTCGGCATCCTCTTCACATTGGCCTTGAGCATGTTGCCGTCGATCTTGCCGAGCAGTTGCACATTGCCGAGCGGCTTGCCGCCCTTGCCGTCCGACAGATAGTAGTCGTTGAGCATCAGCGTCTTCTGGTAGACGGATGTGTTGCGGCGGCGCGGGTCGATCGCCAGCATCGCGCTCGAATTGTGATTCATGAAATTGCGCCCGACCTGGTCGGAGCTGTTGGCGAGGCCCTTGCCCGTTGCGGAAGGTGAACGCAGCAGGATGGCAGCCGAATTGATCGCGCCTGCGGACAGGATGACGAGCTTCGGCGACAGCGTCTTTTGCGCGCCGTTTTGGGTGTAATGGATGGCCGCGATCGACCTGCCGTCCGGCGCGGTTTCGAGCCAGTCGACATGCGCGCCGGTCTCAAGCCGGATGTTCTTGTCGGTGAGTGCGGCCGTCAGCGGCCCGGTCTGGGCGTCGATCTTGCCCTGGCCGGTGTTGGGGAAGGCGTCCCAACCCGTCTTGCCGTCCTTCAGCCAGGCCTCGATGTCGACGCCGAGCGGCAGCGAGGCGGGGTGCAGTCCAAGTCTCTTCAGCTCGGCGCGGGCGCGCGCGATCGGCGGCTCGTCCGGCACCGGCTTGAAGGCGTAGGGGATCGAATGGAACGGCTCGGTCGGATCCTCACCGAGCGCGCCGCGCACGCGAAAAAGCTGCTCGGCCTTCGAATACCATGGCTCGAATTCATCATAGGAAAACGGCCAGGCCGGCGAGATGCCGCCGAAATGCTCGAGCTCGGAAAAATCCTCCTTGCGGTAGCGGATGAGGACGGCGCCGAAGAATTTCGAATTGCCGCCGACATAGTAGTAGTTGCCTGGGTTGAAGGCGGCACCGCCGGCCTCGCGCCACATCTCCTTCGGCCGGTAGTGCTCGTCGATGAAGATCGATCGCGTCGAGCGCGCATGCGGCGTCGCGGGCAGCGGCTCGCCGCGCTCCAGGATCAGGATCGAGGCGCCGCTGCCGGCCAAGCCGGAGGCGATCGTGGCGCCGCCGATGCCGGAGCCGATGATGACGATATCCGGGTTTGCCATAGCTTTTAAAGAATGCGCTTCTCGGTCGCCGGGTCGAAGAACACCGCCTTGCTGAGGTTGAAGGCCAAAGGCGTGCTGGTGCCGGGCTGGATATTCGCATCGGCCCTCAGCCGCGCCACCACGCCCTTGCCGCCCAGATTGGTGACGGCGAAAGTGTCCGATCCCGCCGGCTCCACCACTTCGATATGGCAGTCGGCCGTAGCGATGCTGGAAGCGTTGCGTTCCGCACCTTCCGGGTCGGTCAGCGCTTCGGGGCGCACGCCGAAGATCACCGGCTTGTCCTTGAAGGCCGCAAGGCCGGAGGGCGCGCCAGGCATCGGCAGCACGATGGGCTGGCGCGCCTCGCGGTCGAGCACCACCGAAAGGCCGCTGCCATTGGCGCCGATCTTGGCCGGAATCAGGTTCATCGCCGGCGAGCCCATGAAGTCGGCGACGAAGATGTTGGTCGGGTTGTTGTAGATCTCGGCCGGGGTGCCGAACTGCTGCACCTCGCCGTCGCGCATAACGGCGATCTTGGTCGCCAGCGTCATCGCCTCGATCTGGTCGTGCGTGACATAGACGATGGTCGTGCCCGTCGTGGCGTGCAGGCGCTTGATCTCGATGCGCATGTCGACGCGCAGCTTGGCGTCCAGGTTGGAGAGTGGCTCGTCGAACAGGAAGAGTTTCGGGTCGCGCACCAGCGCCCGGCCCATGGCGACGCGCTGCCGCTGGCCGCCGGAAAGCTGGCTCGGCTTGCGTTTGAGGAGATGGCCGATCTGCAGGATCTTCGCCACCTTGTCGATCGCCGCCTGGCGCTCGGCCGCCGGCACGCCGCGCATCTCCATGCCGAAGGCGATGTTGCCGGCCACCGTCATGTTCGGATAGAGCGCGTAGCTCTGGAACACCATGGCGATGTCGCGCTTCGAAGGGTGCAGGTCGTTGATCGCGCGACCGTCGACGCGGATCTCGCCCTCGGTGATCTGCTCCAGGCCGGCGATGGTGTTGAGCAGCGTGGACTTGCCGCAACCGGACGGACCGACCAGCACCAGGAAGCCGCCTTTTTCGAGCTCGACATCGATGCCCTTCAGGATCTCGACATTCCCGAAGCGCTTCTTCAGCCCATCAATTTCCAGAAAAGCCATGGTCGTTCCTTCCAAATGTGGTCAGCCCTTGACCGCGCCCGCCATCAGCCCGCGCACGAAATAGCGGCCGGCGACGACATAGACGATCAGGGTGGGGAGCGCGGCAATCATCGCCGCCGCCATGTTGACGTTGTATTCGACGACGCCCGTCGAGGTGTTGACGACGTTGTTCAGCGCAACCGTCATCGGCATTACGTCGCCGGAGCCGGCATAGGCGGAGGCGAACAGGAAGTCGTTCCAGATGTTGGTGAACTGGTAGATCACGGTCACAACGATGATCGGCAGCGAATTGGGCAGCATGATGCGCCGAAATATCTGGAAGAAGGACGCGCCGTCGACTTGTGCCGCCTTCACCAACTCGGTGGGGAAGGCCTCGTAATAATTGCGGAAGAAGAGCGTGGTGAAGCCGAGGCCGTAGACCACATGGACGAAGACGAGATTGACGGTCGAATTGCCGAGGCCGAAACTAAAGCCGGTGGCGTTCTGCAAGGTGACACCGAAGCGGCCGAGGCTGCCGAGGATCGTCGCCATCGGCAACAGCACCGACTGGAACGGGATGAAGCAGGCGAACAGCATCATGGCAAAGACCAGCGTGTGGCCGCGGAAGCGCCATTTGGTCAGCACATAGCCGTTGAGCGCGCCGAGCAGCGTCGAGATCAGCACCGCCGGCACTACCATCTTGATGGAGTTCCAGAAGTAGCCCTTCATGCCGACGCAGGTCAGGCCCGAGCAGACTTCGCTCCACGCCTTTATCCACGGTGCGAAGGTCGGCGCATGCGGCAGCGACAGCATGTTGCCGTTCTGGATCTCGTCCATGGTCTTGAACGAGGTGACCAGCATGACGAAGAGCGGCATCAGATAGAAGATCGCGAACAGCCCGAGCAGCCCGTAGATGACGATGCGGTTGAGCGTCCTGGCGCGGGCGCCGCTTGCGGTCCGGCGGGCGGGTGAAGCGACAGCGCTCATCGCGACTTCTCCCTGAGCTCGGAATAGAGATACGGAACGATGATGGCCGTGATTGTCATCAGCATGATCACGGCGCTGGCCGAGCCGACGGCCATCTCGTTGCGCTTGAAAGTGTACTCATACATGAAGTTCGACGGCAGCCAGGCCGAGCCGCCCGGCCCGCCGCTGGTCAGCGCCACGACAAGGTCATACGACTTGATGGCAAGGTGCGCGAGCACGATGAAGGCCGACAGGAAGATCGGTCGCAGCAGCGGGATGACGATGCGGCGATAGAGCTGGAAGGCGGAAGCGCCGTCGATCTGCGCGGCCTTCATGATCTCGCCGTCGATGCCGCGCAGGCCGGCCAGGAACATCGCCATGACGAAGCCGGACGCCTGCCAGACGCCGGCGATCACAACCGTGTAGATGACGAAATCCTTGTTCTTGATCCAGTCAAAATGGAAGCTCGTCCAGCCCCATTGGTGCAGCGTCTGTTCCAGCCCGAGGCCGGGATCGAGGAACCATTTCCACGCAACGCCGGTGACGATGAAGGAGAGCGCCATAGGGTAGAGGTAGATCGGCCTGAGCATGCCTTCGCCGCGGATCTTCTGGTCGAGCAGGATGGCCAGGAACAGGCCGAGCGCCAGGCAGATCAGGATGTAGAGGAAACCGAATATGCCCATATTGGTGATCGACGTGTACCAGCTCGATGGCGGGTCGGTGTCGAAGGTCCAGCCCCACAGCCGCCGATAGGCGCGCGAGCCAGTGATGACATAGGACGGGAAGGTCTTTGAATTGGTGAAGGACAGATAGATCGTCCACAGAATGAAGCCATAGACGAAGACGATCGTCGCCGCGAAGCTTGGCGCCAAAACGATCTTCGGCAGCAGGTCCTGCAGCCGCGAACGGACCGACGCGCCAGGGCGGGCGTCATGCTCCGGCGTCAGCTTGATCTGGGTTTCGGCAACTGTGCTCATCGGCTCGTCCAGTACCGGTTGGTCGGAAACCGCCCGGCGCGAAACGCACCAGGGTCTTTCCCGCACCTTTTGTCGACGGGAGATCTCCCCCGCCGAAGCGGGGGAGACCCGAGTTCAAGTAACGGCCTACTTGGCGTCGTCGATCGCCTTGACCAGCTCGGTCACCGCCTCGTCCGAGGTCTTGATCTGGCCGTGGACGAACTTGGTCACGACATCCTTGTAGGCATTGGCGATCGCGGGCGGGGCGCCATAGCCCTGGGCCAGCGAACCGAACAACGTGCCCTTCTCGTTGGCGGCCTTAAGGTCGGCGATGCCCTTCTTGCCGCAGGCGTCGAAGTCGGTGTCCGGAACGTCGGTGCGGGCCGGAACCGAGCCCTTGACGACGTTGAAGGCCGACTGGAAGCTCTTCGACAAAGTGGCGGTGGCAAGTGCGGCTTGGGCGGCCTTGCGGTCGTCAGATACGTCGAACATGCCGAACACGTCGGAATTGTAGACGACGCTGCCGTCGGTGCCCGGGAAGCGGTAGCACAGGAAATCCGTACCCGGGGTCTTGTTGGCGGCGTGGAACTCGCCCTTGGCCCAATCGCCCATGACTTGAACCAGGGCATCCCCCTTGATGACCATGGCGGTGGCGAGGTTCCAGTCGCGGCCCGAGAAGTTCGGGTCGACATAGGTGACGAGCTTGGCGAGGTTGTCGAACGACTTCTTCATCGTGTCGGACTTCAGCGATGCGTCGTCGAGGTCGTTGAAGGCCTTCTTGTAGAACTCAGGTCCGCCGGTCGACAGCACGACAGAGTCGAACATGGTGGCTTCCTGCCAGTTCTGGCCACCCAGGGCAAGCGGAATGACGCCGGCCGCCTTGGCCTTATCGAGCAGCGCAATAAGGTCGTCGAAGGTCTTGGGCTCGGTGCCGCCGATCTTGTCCATCACCGCCTTGTTGATCCACAACCAGTTGACCGAATGGACGTTGACGGGCACCGCGACCCATTTGCCGTCATAGACGGTAAACTTCTGCAGCGCCGCGGGAACAACCTTGTCCCAGCCCTCCTTGACGGCGATGGCGGTGATATCGCCCATCTTGCCGGCCGCCGCATAGTCGAGCGCGGTGTAGCCGAGCATCTGAGAAGCCGTCGGCGGATTGCCTGCAGCCACCATTGCCTTCAGCGCGACCATTGCGGGGTCACCGCCACCGCCGGCCACCGGCACGTCCTTCCAGGCATAACCTTCCTTGGCTAGATCCTGCTTCAGCACGTTCAGAGCAGCCGCTTCGCCGCCCGACGTCCACCAATGCAGCATCTGCACTTCCTTGACGTCCGCGGCGTTCGCCGAGAACGCAAAGCTCGTCGCAAGAGCCGTTCCGATAAGCAGTTTGCGCAACATGTACTACCTCCCTTGTTGCATTCACAGAACCGGCGGGTGTCCGCCGGGGTCTCCCAACTCAGCCGACCCACCATCCGGTGCGCTGGCCGCGATGAAACTGGATAGTCTTTTCCTCGGTATAATCCTCGACAGCGCGTTTGCCGAGTTCGCGTCCCAGACCGGACTGCTTGTAGCCGCCGAAGGGCAGTTCGGGATAACCTTCCATGAACGTATTCACCCAAACCGTCCCCGAACGCACGCCGCGCGCCACCGACATGCACGTGTCGATACCGGCGCTCCACACCCCTGCGGACAAACCATAGGGCGTGTTGTTGGCAATGCGCAATGCCTCTTCAATCGTTTCAAAAGTGAGCACGGACAGCACCGGTCCGAACACTTCCTCGCGCGCGATCGCCATATCCTCCGTGACGTCACGGATGATGGTCGGATCGAGATATTGACCGGCATTGGATGCAAGCCGCGCGCCACCGGCGAAAACGCTGCCGCCGTCGGTTTTCGCCGCCGTCACATAGCCGGCTACCCTTTCCATATGGTCGGCCGAGATCATCGCGCCGACCTTGGTGCGGTCGTCGAGCGGATCGCCGACGCGGACCTTCCGGGACAGCGCCTTGACCGCGTTGAGGAAGTCGTCGGCGATCGCCTCATGCACGATGAGGCGGCTGCCGGCATTGCAGCATTCGCCGGCGTTGAAGAAGCCGCCGAACACCGCGGCATCCGCAGCGGCCTCGAGGTCGGCGTCGGGCAGGACGATCTGGCCATTCTTGCCGCCGAGCTCCATCGAGACCTTCTTCAAGGAATCGGAAGCGGCGGCCATGGTTATCTTGCCGACGAGGGTCGAGCCGGTGAAGGAGACCATCTCGACCAGCGGGTGGCTGACCATCGGCGCGCCGACGTCGGCGCCGTAACCGGCGAGAATGTTGACGACGCCGGCTGGCAGCCCGGTCTCGAGCAGCATGTCGCCGAGCACGAAAGTGGAAGCGGACGTCATCTCGCTCGGCTTCACCACCGCCGTGCAGCCGGCGGCGAGCGCGAAGGGCAGCTTTTGGCTGACGATCAGGAAGGGGAAATTCCACGGCGTGATGATCGAGACGACGCCGATCGGTTCGCGCAGCACCACGCCCAGCATGGAGTCGCCCAGATTGGCGTAGCTTTCGCCATGCAGCGTGCGGGCAAGCGAGGCGGCATAGCGCCAGATGTCGATCGCGCCGCCGATCTCGCCGCGCGCCTGGGTGATCGGCTTGCCGGATTCCAGCGCGTCGAGGCGCGCAATCTCTTCCAGCCGGCTCTCGATCAGGTCGGCAGTCTTCAGCAGAATCGCCGCGCGTTCCGATGCCTTCATGCGCGGCCACGGGCCGTTCTCGAAGGCGTTATGCGCGGCCTGCACCGCCGCCTCGACTTCCGCCGCGCCCGCTTGCGCATAGCGCGACACGACGAAGCCATGGCCGGGGCTGGCGCGTTCGATGCTGCGGCCGTCGCGGGCATCGACATGCCTGCCATCGATCAGCAGCTTGTAGGCCTTCGGCGCGTGGGACGCCTCGGCCGGCATGGTAATGTTGAGCGGTGCGTTCATCATGTCTTCTCTAGGATCTCGAAAAGGCCGGCTTCTGCTTGGCCTTGAAGGCGTCGACGCCGGCTTTGAGGTCGCCTGTCAGCGCGATGAAACCGCTGGCCAGCGCCTCGGTCGCGGCGGCGTCTTCCTCGCCCTCGGCAACGCCGATCATCAGCTTCGCGGCCTCGGTCGCCAGCGGACCGCGCTCGGCGATCTTTTCGGCCCAGGCTTTGGCTTCGTCGAAAGCCTTGCCTGTTTCGACCAGCCGGTCGACGACGCCGTGCGCCAGCGCCTCGGCTGCCGGGAAAATCTCACCGCCAATCGCCATCCGGCGCACGATTTGTGCACCGAAGCGGCGCACAGCGCGCTGGGTGCCGGACCAGCCGGGAACGACGCCGATCAAGGTTTCGGGAAAGCCGAGCTTCACCTGCATTTCGGCGACGCGGAAATCGCAGGCCGCGGCCAGTTCCAGCCCGCCGCCCAGCGCATGGCCGGAGAGCACAGCGATGGTCGGCTGCCTGAGCCGCGCCAGCCGGTCGAAGACGCGGTGGCCGTAGCGCACCCATTGCACCTGGAAGTCGGCGGCGCTCATGGCACCCCAGGCCTCGACGTCGCCACCGGCGCAGAAGCCCTTGCCTTCGCCGCGGACGAGCACGGCGCGAACGCCCTCGGCCAGTTCCGCTTCGTCGAGCGCCGTCTCGAGCGCACGCAGCATCGGGATGTCGAGGGCGTTGAACTTTTCCGGCCGGCACAGCGTGACGATGCCGACGGCGCCGTCCTTTTCGAAGGTGACGAGACCCTCAGCCATGCGCGCCTCCGAGCGAAGCGCCGCCATTGAGCGACAGGCCGATCGGCCGGTCGTGGTAGAGTGCCGCAGGCGTGACCTTGAGATCGTTCGCCACAGCGAGCGGGATCTCAGCCTGCGCCAGCACATCGCGTTCGAGATCGATGCCGGGGGCCAGTTCCGTCACCATCAGCCCGTCCGGCGTCAGCTTCATCACGCAGCGCTCGGTGACATAGGTGATGTCCTGTCCTTGAGCGACCGCCCGCTTGCCGGAGAAGGAGATGTGCTCGACCTCTGCGACCACCTTCTTGACCTTGCCTTCCTGATCGATGCGGATGGCGCCATCCGCCAGCGAGAGTTTCGCGCCGGCATTGAAGAAGCCGGAAAAGACGATCTTCTTCGCCCGCGCGGTGATGTCGACGAAGCCGCCGGCGCCTGCCGTCACATGCGGCCGCGCCGAGAGCTTCGAGACGTTGACCGAGCCATGCCGGTCGATCTGCAGGAAGGAGAGCAGCGAGGCGTCGAAGCCGCCGGCCTGGAAATAGATGAACTGGTGCGGCGAGGGCATGATTGCCTCGGCGTTGGAGGCACAGCCGAACTTGAAGTCGAGCAGCGGCACGCCGCCGACCGCGCCCTGCTCGATCACCCAGGTGACCTTGCCGTGCTGGCCTTCCTCGAGAAGGATGCGCGGCACGTTGGCCGAGATGCCGAAGCCGATGTTGACGGCCATGCCGTCGCGCAATTCCATGGCGACGCGGCGCGCGATGACCTTCTGGATGTTCATCTCCGGCGTGCGGAAGGTCGACAGCGGCCGGAAAATCTCGCCCGAGATCGCTGGGTCATAAGAGGTCTGCGTCGTCTGCAACTGGTCGGGCGCCACCACGATATAGTCGACCAGCACGCCGGGCACACGCACATCGTGCGGCTTCAGCGTGCCGTTCTCGACGACGCGCTTGACCTGCGCAATGACGATGCCGCCATTGTTGCGGGCGGCCAGCGCCTGCTCCAGCCCGCCGAGATAGGCGCCCTCATGCTCGTAGGTGAGATTGCCGCGTTCGTCGGCCGTGGTGGCGCGAATGATCGAGACATTCGGCACGATGGCGCGGAAATAAAGCCATTCCTCGCCGTCGAACTGCTCAACCGAGACGATCGGCTCGCTGGCCGCGGCGTTCATGGCGCAACCCTGGTGGCGCGGATCGGCAAAGGTGTCGAGGCCGACCTTGGTCAGCACGCCCGGACGCTTGGCGGCGGCCTCGCGATGCATGTCGAACAGGATGCCGGACGGCACGTTGTAGGCGGCGATCGAATCGTCGCCGATCATCTTCCAGATCTGCGGCGGCTCGGCAGAGGAGGGGCCGGACGGATAGGAGCCGCAGAGCGTGCGCTTGAGCAGGCCCGGCTTGGCGAGATGGTCGATACCCTTGATGCCGTACATGTCGCCGGCGGCGATCGGATGCAGCGTGGTGATCGCCTGCGGATGGCCTTCCGCCTCGAAACGCTCGCCGATCGCGGCAAGCACGGCGTCGGGACAGCCGAGCCCGCTCGACGACGACACCGAGACGACCATGCCGTCCTTGATCAGGCTGGCGGCATGGGCCGCCGAGACGAGCTTGCTCACGCGAGGCCCCCAAGTTGCGGGTCGATGGCGACGGCCTTGCCGGTGTTCGACGATTGCAGTGCTGCTTCGGCCGACGCCAGCGACCAGACGCCGTCCTCGCCGGTGGCGGCAGGATGGCCTTCGCCGCGGATCGCGGCATGGAAGTGGCGCAGCGAGCGGGTGTAGAGATCCTCGCGGTCGAAGCCCAGCTCTTCTTCCCCGCTCGCGCTGCGCAGCAGCACCGAGCCGACCGGCTTCTGCGTCATCACATTGGCGGCGATCAGCGAGCCTTCCGAGCCATGCACCTCGAAGCCGGTGCCGGCGAATTTCGTGGTGAAGCCCTCATGCGACTGGGCAATCACGCCCGACCCGAAACGCCAGATGCACATGGCGCCGTCCTCCAGTCCGCCGCCGGCCATGCCGGCGGCTTGCGTGAAGGCCGAAATCTCGACGGGGTCGTCGTCCAGCACGAAGCGCAGCGTGTCGGCATCATGCACGGTGATGTCGAGCACCACGCCGCCGCCGGCCTCAGGCCTGGCGATGCGCCAGCCCTGCAGGTTCTCCGGCAGGTAGACGGAGTGGAAGACGCGTGCGGCGATCGGCTTGCCGATGCGGCCGGCGGCAATCGCCTCGCGCATGGCGCGGTGGGCGCCGGCATTGCGCAGATGGTGATTGGTGCCGAAGACGATGCCGGCAGCTTTCGCGGCGACAACCATCTCACGCGCATCGGCGCTCGTCAGCGCCAGCGGCTTCTCGCACAGCACATGCTTGCCGGCCTTGATCGCGGCAAGCCCCTGCTCGAGATGCAATTCGTTGGTGGTCGAGATGTAGACGGCGTCGATGTCCGAGTTGAGCAGCGCGTCGAGAGACGAGACTGCGCGTGCGATGCCGTTTTCCCTCGCATAGGTCTCGGCCCGTTCCGGGCTGGAGCTCATCACGGCGGCGACCTCGCCGTCGGCCTGCGCGCGGATGGCATCGATCATGAACTGTCTGGCGATCGTGCTGGCGCCGATCAGTCCCCATCGCACGCTCACGCCGCGTCTCCCACTTGGCTGTTGCGGTCCGGGCCGCTGCTTTCCCGCACGACCAGGCTGACGGCACCAATATGGTTCTCGGCGCGCGTGGTGCGCGACTGGATCATCTTCAGCATGACGTGGGCCGCGCGCTCGCCGAGGCCCGCGGTGTCGACGGCGACGCTGGTCAGCGCCGGACTGTAGTGCTCGGCCTCGGCGACATCGTCGAAGCCGACGACGGCGAAGTCTGCGCCCGCCTCGAGACCGCGCTTGCGCAATGCCAGCATGACGCCGAAGGCTACCGCATCGTTGAAGCACAGCGCCGCGGTCGGTGGCTGCCGCACGGCAAAGGCCGTCTCCAGGCAGGCCATGCCGCCCTTGCGGTTCGTCTCGCCCTCGACGATCAGCCGGTCCGGAGCCGGGATGCCGAGCGTTTCGCAGGCTTCGAGGAAGCCGCCCAGGCGCTCCTGATAAACAACGAGATCGGATGAACCGCCGAAGAAGGCCAGGCGGCGATGGCCCCTGCGGATCAGATGTTCGGCGGCAAGCACCGCGCCGCGATGATTGTCCGGCGCGATCACCGGAATGCGGCTGTCCGGCAGCCTGCGCATGGTGAAGACGATCGGGACGCCGGCCGTCTCGATGCGGCGGAAGGTACCGGGCGACGTGCCCCGCGCCGGCGAGACGATCAGGCCGGCGACGCCCTGTTCCATCAGCGACTTCAGCACCTCTTCCTGACGTACCGGGTTTTCCGCCGTGTTGGCGATGAAGGGGACTACGCCCGCCGCCTGGAACACGCGCTCCATGCCGACCGCCAACTCGGCGAAAAAGGGGTTGGTGAGATCGTTGATCACCATGCCGATGACATTGGAATGGGCCTTGCGCAGATTGGCGGCGCCGCGGTTGTAGACATAGCCGACATCCTCGATCGCCTTGCGCACCTTGGTCGCGGTTTCAGGCCGGATCAGCCCGCTGCCCTGCAGCACGAGCGACACCGTCGATTTGGACACGCCGGCCTCGCGCGCGATGTCCAGGATCGTCGCCTTGGCCCGGCTGGCCATCCTCGTCTCGTCCTCCCAGTTTGACAAAATCTATTGGAACGTTCTAATCATCGATCCAAATCCGAGTCAATTGCGATTGCGACGAAAATCGAAAAATTGATTGAAGCGGTTCAAAACCTCAGCAAATGCAAGGGACACCTCCAGGAGGGCACGGTGTCTTCCAACCTGGATCCGTTGAACCATCAAGATCCTTGATTTATTGGAACGTTCCATTTATAGCGGCCGCAACGGGAGAGAACCATGGACATCACCTTGCCTGCGGCAAACGGCGACCGGGTC
Organism: Mesorhizobium sp. B2-6-2; assembly: GCF_006440615.1. Classification (NCBI taxonomy): domain Bacteria; kingdom Pseudomonadati; phylum Pseudomonadota; class Alphaproteobacteria; order Hyphomicrobiales; family Phyllobacteriaceae; genus Mesorhizobium; species Mesorhizobium sp. B2-6-2. The sequence goes on from NZ_VFUG01000002.1 coordinate 216,094, forward strand.
AGCTACCGGCTCGTCGGCAAACCGGTCGAACCGATCAAGGGCGCACGCTTTTCGCGCATCGCCTATGCCGCCGCCCATGTCGTTGCCGATCCCATCGCCATGACCGATCCGTGGTCGCGGCCGGCGGTCGACTGGGACAGGACGATGGCGTTCCGCCATCATCTGTGGCGGCTCGGCTTTCGCATCGCCGAAGCCATGGACACGTCTCAGCGCGGGATGGGTTTCGACTGGGCGAGCGCGAAGGAGCTGATCCGCCGCTCGATCGCGGAAGCCAAAACGGTGCGGGGCGCCGACCTTGCCTCGGGGGCGGGAACCGACCATCTGGCGCCGGCGGCGGCCAAGACGCTCGACGACGTCGTCGGCGCCTATGAAGAGCAACTCGCCTTCATCGAAGGCGAGGGCGGCAAGGCGATCATGATGGCGAGCCGCGCGCTCGCGGCGGTGGCAAAGGGGCCGGACGATTATGCCCGCGTCTATGACCGCATGCTGTCCCAGGCATCGGGCAAGGTCATCCTGCACTGGCTGGGCGACATGTTCGATCCGGCGCTCAAGGGCTATTGGGGCAGCAACGATTTCGATGCCGCGCTCGACACGGTCGTCGCCATCATCGAGCGGCACGCGGGCAAGGTCGAAGGCATCAAGATATCGCTGCTCGACGCGGAGAAGGAAGTGCGGCTGCGTGACAGGCTGCCCGACGGGGTGGTGATGTTCACCGGCGACGATTTCAACTATCCCCAACTGATTGCCGGCGACGGCAGGAAACACTCGCACGCGCTGCTCGGCATCTTCGACGCCATAGCGCCGGTGGCAAATGCCGCGCTGGCGAAGCTGGCAGAGGGTGACAAGGCCGGCTACGACGCGCTGATGGCGCCGACCGTGCCGCTATCGCGAAAAATCTTCGAGGCGCCGACCGAATACTACAAGGCCGGCATCGTCTTCATGGCCTGGCTGAACGGGCATCAGGACCACTTCACGATGGTGGGCGGCATGCAGTCGGCGCGCGGCATATGCCACTACGCGGATGTCTTCCGGCTCTGCGACCAGGCCGGGCTGCTGGCCGATCCCGATCTTGCCATCGCCAGGATGAAGACCCTGCTGGCGGTCGCGGGCGTTTAAGCCGGCCCCCGCGCGGGAATTTGCGTTTCGGCGACAAATCGTATTCGCTTGCCGAAAAATAGGCGCGGGCGCACATGGCAATGGCGGACAAAGTCGCCCCGGCAGACAAGGTCGCCCTTGTCACCGGGGTTACCGGGCAGGACGGGGCATATCTGGCCGAGCTGCTGCTCGGCAAGGGCTACGTCGTCCACGGGCTCGCCGTCTTGGGCGAAATGCTTGTGCTCGTTCGAAGAGATCTCGGGTAATCGCGAACCGCAGTGCAGCCAGACAGTCACGCACAGGGTTCTGTGCTCGCCAGATATCTAACTTATTGGAAGGATGGTGGGCGTGACAAGGATTGAACTTGTGACCCCTGCAATGTCAATGCAGTGCTCTCCCGCTGAGCTACACGCCCATCCGAAGCCGCGCATACACCACTTTTGATCCGGCGCGTCAATAGCGGGAATGTGGAAAGACGGCTTGTGTTTGTCGCATCGGCGCGGCGCATCGTCGATGCCTGCCGAAGTGGCTCAGGCCGCCTGCAGCATCTTCTCGACCTCGTTGACGAGATCGCGCAGGTGGAAAGGCTTCGACAGCACCTTGGCGTCCTTGGGCGCCTTGGAATCCGGATTGAGCGCGACCGCGGCAAAGCCGGTGATGAACATCACCTTGAGGTCCGGGTCGATCTCGGTGGCGCGGCGGGCAAGCTCGATGCCGTCCATCTCCGGCATGACGATGTCGGTCAGGAGCAGCGAGAAAGGCTCTTCGCGCAGCCGCTCATAGGCGCTGGCGCCATTGTCGAAATCGCTTACCTGGTAGCCGGCGCGTTCCAGCGCCTTGACGAGGAAGCGGCGCATATCGTCGTCGTCTTCCGCCAGCAGAATGCGTGCCATCATATCCCGTCCGAATCACCCGCCCCAAGCCTGCCGCCGGGCAAGGCTGTTAACCATGCTGTATATGAGGATGTGTCGGTAAACATCAAGTGAATGAAGGGCGTCCCACATCCGGTTCAAGCTGCGGTTTCGTCGCCTGAAATGCTGGACATGCCGCACGCAAGGTGGCAAGTTTTACGTCATGATGCAGTGCTGTTTCCTGGTTCGTGCAAATTGAAAACGGCAGCCGAGGATTTTTCGGTCGTCCCACCCTTCGAAATCCGATCGGGCGCCGAACAGCGCGTCCCCTTCCTGTTCAACTCACCGCATAGCGGCCGCCATTATCCGGAGCGCTTCTTGGCCATGGCGCGGCTTGACCGCAACGCCATCCGCCGGTCGGAGGACTGCTATGTCGAGGAGCTTTTCGGCGGCGCCGTGCCGCTCGGCGCGCCACTGCTGGCGGCCAATTTTCCGCGCGCCTATCTCGACGTCAACCGCGAGCCGTGGGAACTCGATCCGCGCATGTTCGCGGAGCCGGTCCCGTCCTTCTGCAACATCCGTTCGGCGCGTGTCGCCGGCGGGCTGGGCACGGTGCCGAAGCTTGTCGGCGAAGGCCTCGATATCTATCCCGGCCGCCTGCCGCTGGCCGAGGCGGTGGCGCGCATCGAAGCGGTGTACAAGCCTTATCACGAGACGCTGAAGCGGCTCCTGACCAGGACGCATGCCAGGTTCGGCTATGCCGTGCTGATCGACTGCCACTCGATGCCGGCCAGCATACGCGTCGGCGACAACGGCGTGCGGCCCGACTTCATCATCGGCGACCGGTTCGGAATCTCGGCCTCGCCGGCGCTCACCGAGATGGCGATTAGCCTGCTTGTCCGCATGGGCTACACCGTCGCGCATAACAAGCCCTATGCGGGAGGGTTCATCACCGAACATTATGGCAGGCCGGCGCGGCATCTGCATGCGTTGCAGATCGAGGTCAATCGCGGGCTTTACATGGACGAGCGGACGTTCCAGAAATCGGCCGGCTTCGACGCCTTGGCCTGCGACCTGAGCCGCTTCTCGGCCGACCTGATGTCGATGCCCGACCACCATTTCGTCGATTTGCCGCTGGCGGCGGAATGACGGCGCGGTCGGCGCGCCCAGTTCTTGTAAACGCAATTCCGGACGGAAAACCGCTTCACATTTTTCCCGGAATTGCCTGAAAAAAAGACCGCATCGTTTTCACGACACGGTCGAAGTCTAGGGAGGAAACGCCCAAGGAGGGCATGGACAGGAAAACCTGTCCGATGACAAAATTATTGTGCGCCGCACAAATGTCAATCGACAGCGGGCTTTTTTAATTCAATATGATGTGGAAATTCCGCTTCGGCGGCTCAGATGTGACATTCGGGCAACAGAAAACGGGCGTCTGACCGGTCTTCAGCGCGCCTGTTCCGCGATAAGGAGCGGCCGGCAACGGCCGCGATGGGGAGAGCGACTTGGATATCAGCACCGATTTCATGCGGCGCATCGCGCATGCCGCCGCCGCCGAAACCTTGCCGCGTTTCCGCAGCCAGGGGGCGGTCACCAACAAGCTTGCGGGAAGCTTCGATCCGGTAACGGAGGCCGATCGCGAAGCCGAGCGCGCGATCCGGGCGCTGATTTCGTCCGAATATCCCGAGCACGGCATCCTCGGCGAGGAGCACGGCAGCCATAACCTCGCCAGCCGGCATGTCTGGGTGATCGACCCGATCGACGGCACCCGCGCCTTCATTTCCGGTATCCCGGTGTGGGGAACGCTGGTCGGGCTGACCGTCGATGGCGAGGCGGTCGCCGGCATGATGTCGCAACCCTTCACCGGCGAGCTGTTCTACGCCAACGCTTCCGGGTCGCATTATGAAGGACCGGGCAGCCCGCGCCGGCTCGCGACCCGCAAGACGACCGAGCTCGCGCAAGCGACGCTGTTCACGACCACGCCGGCATTGTTCCAGGGCGATGCGCGCAAGCGCTATGACCAGTTCGAGACAAAGGTGCAGCTCGCCCGCTACGGCACCGATTGCTACGCCTTCGCCATGCTGGCGGCCGGCAGCATCGACATCGTCGCCGACCCGGGCCTGAAGCCCTACGACATCGTCGCGCTGATCCCGATCATCGAGAAGGCCGGCGGCGTCATCACCACTTTCGAAGGCGGGCCGGCGGAGAAGGGCGGCGATATACTGGCGGCAGCGACGCCCGAGCTTCACGCGGCAGCGATGGCGGCGCTGCGCGGCTGAGCACCAGGTGGCCCATGAGACCGTTTCATGCAACGCCGATGCAAGACTGCGGCGCGCTCTAGCTCTCCGTTGACGAAGGCTCTGCAAGGCGCAAGCCCCACAGAATGAGCGCGAAAGCAATGAGGCCGGTCGGCGCCGACGAATACCCGATGCCCTTGATCGCCGTCTCCTCAAAGGCGCTGCCGTGGAAGGCTCCGGCTGCCAGAGGCATCGTCTCGTTGCCGGCGCCCCAGACGCTCGCCATCACGTAGGCGGCCAGAATGGCAAGAGCCGAATAGATCAGAAGCCAGAACGCAACCCGCGATGTGGCGGCGCTGAGGCTGAGCCTTTCCCAAAGGAGACCCAGCGCCAGCAGGAGAACGGCCTCCAAGCCGCTGAGCGTATGCGCCGACAGCCCCAGGCGCGGTGCGGCGAGGTATGGGATTGCAAATCCTTCGAATGACGAAAACAGCAGTAGGGCGACGCCGATCTGCAACAGGCGATGCCCCTGACGTGACAGCAATGCGTTCATGTCCGTTCCTCCTCCCGGTCCTTTTCGGCTGGCGCATGGCGCCGGAAGGTATCTAGCGCTCGGTGCCTTGGCGGAAACGAGGTGTCGCTCCCGCGCGAGCGCGCCTTCAGTTAAGCCGGTTCCGCCCGCGTTTGCTGCAGGATCGGCAATGACCATGCAGGTGACAACGCCGCCGCGTTCAGCCGAGATTTGTGGACCGAGCGGCGAGGTCGAACCCACCGGCCGTGAAGCTCGTGTGCCAGCCGTAAGGCGTCGCCGGCGGCCGCCGCCCACGATCGGGCGTCAGATGGCATCACCCGTGCCGGGGATGAAGGCGTCGAAAGCGGCCAGGAGCTGCTCGCGGTAGATGTCCTTCTCCTGCAGGATCTCGTGCTGCGCGCCGTCGATCATCAACAGCGAGCCGACGCGCAGTTTCCTGGCATAGGCCTCCACCGCCTTGGTCGAGACCACCCGGTCGGCGCCGGCAGCGACGATCAGCATCGGCACCTTCACCCTGGCCATGAAATCCGGATCGCTGACGGCTTTCGCGGCGGCGGCGGCGGCCCTCAGCCAGCGGATGGTCGGGCCGCCGAGCGCGAGCTGCGGCCAGGCCTCGTAGATTCCGACATTGCGCCGGTAGCGCGCAGGATCCGAGGTCACCTTGTTCACCTCGAAAGCGGGCGCCACTTTCGGGCGCGGACCGAGCGCGGCATAGAGCCGGCCGAGACCGAGCGCGCAAAAGACCGCGCAGACGCGCCGGACCGTGGCGATCGAGACCGGCAGGTCCGGCACTTCGAGAAAAGGAGCCAGCAGCACCATGCGCCGCACCCGGTTGACCATCGACGGCGAGGCAAGCAGCGCAATCACCGCGCCCGTGGAGTGCGCGAGGATGTAATAGGGGCCGCGGCAGTCGGGCAGCACGATTTCTTCGAAGAATTGCTCGAGATCACGCGTATAGTCGCGGAAGCTGCGGACGTAGCCGCGCTGGCGGTCACGTAGCAGGCGGCTGGAACCGCCCTGGCCGCGCCAGTCGAGAATGGCGACGCCGAAGCCGCGATCGGCGAGATAGCGGATGGTCTCGAAATATTTCTCGATGCATTCGTTGCGCCCGGTCAGCAGAACCACCGTGCCCTGCAGCGGGCGGCTGACAGCGGCAAAGACGCCGTAGCGGATCTTCTTGCCGTCGCGTGTGGTGAAGAAGCCGCCCGCGGCATTCTGCGGCGCGGGATTGTCCTCGGTCAGATGGAAAAGATCCGTCATGCGGCGTCGTTGCTTGTTCTTTGCCCGGACGGGCGAGGCGTCGGCATGGTGATAGACGGCCAGGCGGCAAAAGCAAAGGCGTTGCGAGGATTTACGCGGTTGCCGCACATGACCCCGAAAATCGGAATCGATTTTCGGAAAGGATCATGCGCGAAATCAAAAGTGCTACAGCGTCCTTAGCGCGTCCAGGGGACGCGCGGCGCTGTAGTGCGGGGAAGGCCGGAAGTGCCTGCGGTGCACTTCCGGCCTCTGTCGATCCGGGAGGAAGGGACGTTGCACCCGGTTCGGCCTCGTCGCGGCGCAGGGGAGTGGGCGCCGCTTGTCTCTCTGTCTTGACGCGCAATTCCGGACGGAAAACCGCTTCACACTTTTCCTGGAATTGCTCGAACTTGACCAAAGCCTAATGCCGCATGACTGAACGGAGGCCGAAGCGGTGGTTCATCCACCGTTCATGAACGTGGCTGCATTGCGACCAAGGAAAACCTTGAAATGGCTTTTTGAGCTTCCCAAATGAAGGTTGTGGCCGCCGATGTCGGGGCCGCTGGCCTATCCGGAACGCCTTTCGAGGGTTTCGCACCGGGTCATACGCAAACCATGTTGCTCAAAAGGAGAACACTCATGCGTCACGTTGATTTTTCCCCGCTTTATCGTTCGACCGTCGGCTTCGACCGGCTGTTCACCATGCTCGATTCGCTCGGCCAGCCCGAGACCGCGCAGACCTATCCGCCCTATAATATCGAGCGCACGGGCGAGAACGCCTATCGCATCTCGATGGCCGTTGCCGGCTTCTCGGAAGACGAGATTTCGATCGAAGCCCACCGCAACGTTCTGACCGTCAAGGGCGAGCGCAAGGAAGAGAACAACAGCGAGGGTTCGGAGCTGCTTTACCGCGGCATCGCCTCGAGGTCCTTCGAGCGCCGCTTCCAGCTGGCGGATCACGTCGAAGTGGAAGGCGCCACGCTGAAGAACGGCCTGCTCTTCGTCGACCTCAAGCGCAACATTCCCGAGGAGCTGAAGCCGCGCAAGATCGCGATCACCTCGTCCGCGGATAAGGCCAAGCAGATCGAAACCAAGGCCGCCGCGTAACCTGCGGGCTCCATCGCAGACAACGTCTCCCTCCCGAGACGAAAGCGGCGCCGCGAGGCGCCGCTTTTTATTGGTGCCGCCGGCAACGCGCCGTCATAGAAGCCCAGCACGTTCGGCGCCGAACGGACCAGCCGCATCGTCGAGCCGAGAGACGGCTTGGTCATCTGGCTGCTCCCGAGTGCCGCAAGCTCAGCCAAGCAACTGGCCGAGACGGTCGATCTCTTGCGTCGTGGTGGCGAAGCTGGCGACGAAGCGGTAGATCGCTTCATTATCGCCGAAATGGCCATCGAAACCCTGCGGCACGCCCCATTCGTAGAATTTGGCGCCGGCCGCTTGCAGCTTTTCCGCGGTGGCGCGACCGAGGATGGCAAACACTTCGTTGGCCTGCGGCAGCCAGGCGAGCTTGCCGGCCGGCGCATCCTCGATCGTCTCGGCCAGATGCGCGGCCATCGCATTGGCGTGGCCTGCCATCCTCAACCACAGATCGTCGGTGAAATAGGCCTCGAACTGGGCCGAGATGAAGCGGGCCTTGGAAAAAGTCTGTCCGGCGCGCTGGCGCAGCAGGCGCAGATCCTTGCCGACGTCCGGATTGAGAACCACGACCGCGTCGGCCATCCAGCAGCCATTCTTGGTGCCGCCGAAGGAGATGAGGTCGACGCCGCTCTTCCAGGTCATTTCGGCCGGGCTGACGCCGGTCGCTGCAATCGCATTGGCGAAGCGCGCGCCGTCCATGTGCAGCGGCAGCTTATGGCGGCGGCTGACCTCGGCGATCGCCTTGACGTCGTCGACGCTGTAGACCGTGCCGACCTCGGTCGCCTGGGTCACGGCGACCGCCATCGGCTGGCCGGCGGGGGCCAGGTCCTGCGAATATCGCTTGATGGTCCGGTCGAGAGCCTCCGGGGTCATGCGCCCCAGCGGTCCCGCCACCGGCGCCATGCGCGCACCGCCGGTGTAGAAACCCATCGCGCCGAACTCGTCGACATTCAAATGCGCCTCGGAATGGCAGAGCGCGATGCCGCCGATGCGATTCAACGCAGCCATCGAAAGCGCGTTGGCCGCGGTGCCGGTCGCGGCGAAGAAGACCTGCACCTCACGTTCGAAGATCTCGCTGAAGCGGCGATAGACGGCGCGGTCCAGATCGCCGTCGCCATAGGCGGTGGCCACGCCGACGGCATGGCGCGACAGGTTGGCCGAAATGTCGGGGTGGACGCCCGCCCAGTTGTCGGATGCAAAGAACATCGAGAGGTCCATATGGTGATTGGCAAAAGCGGCGCGACTTGACCGCTTCGGCAGTCCAAGCGCAAGGGCCAATCGTGGGCAAAGCGGTGAAGCCTGCAATCGGCGCCAAGACGCCTGGACCAAAGCTTGCGTTTCCGGCGCATGTCGCGAAATTTTGTGTCGTGGCGCGCCCAAGTTTTTTGTGAATCGGTCTTGTGCGGCTCTCTGATTTCTGCCATAAAAAATTTAGGACAGTAGTACTGTCTTATTTTGTCGCACAAAACAGGCCGGACTGGCGTATCATTGCTGCCATTCCGGCCATTGTCGCGAGCGGCGGGTAGACGGCCCGGCTCTGGCCTGTACGATACCGGATGCGAACCGGGCGTATAGCCGTATGGTTCGATGGATTTCGCGAGACGTGCAGCAACATGAAGGGGAAGCACTCTCGCTTCCCAAGGCAAACCAGCGCCCTGAGACAGTCGGGGCCAAGGTGAAGAACGGAGGATAGGACGATGACGGAACTGACGCCATCTGCGATCAACGGCCAGGCCGCGCAGACGAAAGCGGCAGCCGTTAAAAATACCGTCCTGACCAAAGGGCTGCGAACTGCCAACGGCATGGCCGCGCAGGGCCTCTATGATCCGCGCAACGAGCACGACGCCTGCGGCGTCGGCTTCATCGCCAACATGAAGGGCTTGAAGTCGCACCAGATCGTCGAGGACGGCCTGGCGATGCTGGAAAACCTCACCCATCGCGGCGCCGTCGGCGCTGACCCGCTGGTCGGCGACGGCGCCGGCGTGCTGGTGCAGATCCCGGACGCTTTCTTCCGCGAGGAAATGGCGGTCGTGGGCGTCGAGCTGCCGCCGGCCGGCCAATACGGCGTCGGCCACTGGTTCATGCCGCAGGACGCGGCACTGCGTGCCCATATTGAAGAGATCATCGCGGAATCGGCGCAGTCGGAAGGGCTGCCGCTTATCGGCTTCCGCGACGTGCCGGTCGACAATTCGTCGCTGTCGAAGGCGCCGGATATCGTGGCATCCGAGCCGTTCCATCGGCAGGTGTTCATCGGCCGCACGGCCGACATCACGGACGACGAGGAGTACGAGGCGCGGCTCTATCTGCTGCGCAAGGTGATCTCGGGCCGGATCTATGCCGAGAACGACAACAAGGACATCGGCGCCTATTGCGTGTCGCTGTCGGCGCGCACCATCGTCTACAAGGGCATGTTCCTGGCCTATCAGGTCGGCGCTTATTACAGGGACCTCAAGGATCCATGTTTCGAGACGGCGCTGATCCTCGTCCACCAGCGCTTCTCGACCAACACCTTCCCGTCATGGAAGCTGGCGCATCCCTATCGCATGGTCGCGCACAACGGCGAGATCAATACCGTGCGCGGCAACAACAACTGGATGGCGGCGCGCCAGGCCTCGGTCGATTCCGAGCTGTTCGGCAACAACATCTCGAAGCTCTGGCCGATCTCCTATGAAGGCCAGTCGGACACGGCGTGCTTCGACAACGCGCTCGAGTTCCTGTTCCAGGGCGGCTACTCGCTCACCCACGCCATGATGATGCTGATCCCGGAAGCCTGGGCCGGCAACAAGCTCATGGATGCCGACCGCAAGGCTTTCTACGAGTACCATGCGGCGCTGATGGAGCCGTGGGACGGACCGGCGGCGGTGGTCTTCACCGACGGCCGCCAGATCGGCGCCACGCTCGACCGCAACGGCCTGCGCCCGGCGCGCTACATCGTCACCGACGACGACCGCGTCATCATGGCGTCGGAAGCCGGCGCGCTGCCGGTGCCGGAGGAAAAGATCGTGCAGAAGTGGCGGCTGCAGCCCGGCCGCATGCTGCTCATCGATCTCGCCAAGGGCCGCATCGTCTCCGACGAGGAGATCAAGTCGGAGATCGCGACCAGGCACCCCTACAAGACCTGGCTCGCCAACACGCAGCTGATCTTGGAAGACCTGAAGCCGGTCGAGCCGCGCGCGCTGCGCAAGGATGTCAGCCTGCTCGATCGCCAGCAGTCCTTCGGCTACACGCAGGAAGACACCAAGCTTTTGATGGCGCCGATGGCCACCACTGGCCAGGAAGCGGTGGGCTCGATGGGCACCGACACGCCGATCTCGGCGATGTCGGACAAGTCGAAGCTGCTCTACACCTATTTCAAGCAGAATTTCGCCCAGGTCACCAACCCGCCGATCGACCCGATCCGCGAGGAGCTGGTGATGAGTCTGGTGTCGTTCATCGGGCCGCGGCCGAACATCTTCGACCTGGTCGGCACGTCGCGCCGCAAGCGGCTCGAGGTGCGCCAGCCGATCCTGACCAATGGCGATCTGGAAAAGATCCGCTCCATCGGCCACACCGAGGATAGGTTCGACACCAAGACGATCGACATCACCTATGGTTCGAACGAGGGTGCCGCCGGCATGCAGGGCGCCATCGACCGGCTCTGCGAGCGGGCGGAGGCGGCGGTCGCCGGCGGCTACAACATCATCATCCTGTCCGACCGCCAGGTCGGGCCGGACCGCATCGCCATTCCTTCGCTGCTGGCGACCGCGGCCGTGCACCACCACCTGATCCGCAAGGGCCTGCGCACCTCGGTCGGCCTCGTGGTGGAATCCGGCGAGCCGCGCGAGGTGCATCATTTCTGCTGCCTGGCCGGCTACGGCGCCGAGGCGATCAATCCCTATCTCGCCTTCGATACGCTGCTCGACATGCACAAGCGCGGCGAGCTGCCGGAAGAGGTCGACGAATACGAGGTGGTCTCGCGCTACATCAAGTCGATCGGCAAGGGCATCCTCAAGGTGATGTCCAAGATGGGCATCTCGACCTACCAGTCCTATTGCGGCGCGCAAATCTTCGACGCCATCGGGCTGAAGTCGGACTTCGTCGAGAAGTATTTCACCGGCACGGCGACGCTGATCGAAGGCGTCGGCTTGGATGAGATCGCTACCGAGACGCTCAGCCGCCACAGCGACGCCTTCGGCAGCGATCCGGTGCTGCGCAACAATCTCGAGGTCGGCGGCGAATACATGTTCCGCATGCGCGGCGAGGCGCATATGTGGTCGCCCGATGCCGTCGCCAGCCTGCAGCACGCCGTGCGGCAGGGCTCATGGGACACGTTCAAGGACTATTCGGCGCAGATCGACAGCGCGACCGCGCGCGCCCAGACCATTCGCGGCCTGTTCAAGATCAGAACAGCGGAAGAGACCGGCCGCAAGAAGGTCGCGATCGAGGACGTCATGCCGGCGGCCGAGATCGTCAAGCGCTTCTCGACCGGGGCGATGTCGTTCGGCTCGATCTCCCGGGAAGCGCACACCACGCTGGCGCGCGCCATGAACGCCATCGGCGGCAAGTCGAACACCGGCGAGGGCGGCGAAGAGGCCGACCGCTATCTGCCGCTGCCTGGCGGCGGCAGGAACCCGGAACGCTCGGCGATCAAACAGGTCGCCTCCGGCCGGTTCGGCGTCACGGCGGAATATCTGGTCAATTCCGATGTCATGCAGATCAAGGTGGCGCAGGGCGCCAAGCCCGGCGAGGGCGGCCAGTTGCCCGGACACAAGGTCGACGCGACCATCGCCAAGGTCAGGCACTCGACGCCCGGCGTCGGCCTGATCTCGCCGCCGCCGCATCACGACATCTATTCGATCGAGGATCTGGCGCAGCTGATCTACGACCTGAAGAACGTCAATCCGGCGGCCGACGTCTCGGTCAAGCTGGTGTCGGAGGTCGGCGTCGGCACGGTTGCGGCGGGCGTCGCCAAGGCGCGCGCCGACCACATCACCATCTCGGGCTATGACGGCGGCACCGGCGCTTCGCCGCTGACCTCGCTCAAGCATGCCGGCAGCCCGTGGGAAATGGGCCTTGCCGAAACGCACCAGACGCTGGTGCTCAACGGCTTGCGCTCGCGCGTCGCGCTGCAGGTCGATGGCGGCCTGCGCACCGGGCGCGACGTCATCATCGGCGCGCTGCTCGGCGCCGACGAGTTCGGCTTCTCGACCGCGCCGCTGATCGCGGCCGGCTGCATCATGATGCGCAAGTGCCACCTCAACACCTGCCCGGTCGGCGTGGCGACGCAGGACCCGGTGCTGCGCAAGCGCTTCAAGGGCACGCCCGAGCACGTCATCAACTTCTTCTTCTACGTGGCGGAAGAGGTGCGGGCGCTGCTTGCCGACATGGGCTTCACTCATATCGACCAGATCATCGGCGACACCGATCTCCTGGAAAAGCGCGACGTCATCCAACACTGGAAGGCGCGCGGGCTCGACTTCTCCAAGATGTTCTTCAAGCCGGATGCGCCGCACGTGGCGCTGCACTGGACCGAGCGGCAGAAGCATCCGATCGACGACGTGCTCGACCGCAAGCTGATCGAGCTGGCGAAGCCGGCGCTGGACGCCAAGCAGCCGGTCACCATCGAGCTGCCGATCCGCAATGTCGACCGATCTGTCGGCGCCATGCTGTCGGGTGAAGTCGCCAAGCGTTTCAAGCACAAGGGCCTGCGCGAGGATACGATCAAGGTGAAGCTGACCGGCACCGCCGGCCAGTCCTTCGCCGCCTTCCTGGCGCGCGGCGTCTCCTTCGAGCTGGTCGGCGCCGGCAACGACTATGTCGGCAAGGGCCTGTCGGGCGGCCGCATCGTCATCCGCCCGCCGCAAGAGGCCAAGATCGTCGCGGCGGACTCGATCATCGTCGGCAACACGGTGCTCTACGGCGCCACCGAAGGCGAGGCGTATTTCGCCGGCGTCGCCGGCGAGCGTTTCGCGGTGCGCAATTCCGGCGTGGCGGCCGTCGTCGAAGGGGTCGGCGATCACGGCTGCGAATACATGACCGGCGGCATTGTCGTCGTGCTCGGCAAGACCGGGCGCAACTTCGCGGCCGGCATGTCGGGCGGTGTCGCCTATGTGCTGGACGAGAAGGGCGACTTCGCTGAGCGCTGCAACATGGCGATGGTCGAGCTGGAGCCGGTCCCGGAAGAGGACGACCTGATGGAGAAGCTGCTCCATCACGGCGGCGACCTCGACCACAAGGGCCGCGTCGACGTCTCCGGCGACATGACCAGCCATGACGAGGAGCGGCTTTACCAGCTGATCTCCAACCACGTGCATTTCACCGGTTCGGTGCGCGGCCGCGAGATCCTCGACGACTGGCAGAATTTTAGACCGAAATTCCGGAAAATCATGCCGGTGGAATATCGCCGCGCGCTGATCGAGATGGAACGCATGCGCATGAGCGTGGCGGCGGAATAGGTTTCGGGCACGGCCGGGAAGATGACTTTCCGGCCGGCATCCTCACCAACAATCCTGACCTCGGAACGAAGGTTGCCATGGCAGCCTTATGGGGTTAACGGGTGCGCGACAAAAGCATGCCTTCGGACAGCAGGGACTGGACTATGGGCAAGGTAACAGGCTTTCTCGAGATCGACCGGCAGGTGCACAAGTACCAGCCTGCCTCGGACCGCGTCCGGCACTTCCGTGAATTCACGCTGCCGATGTCGGACAAGGAAGTCGAGAAACAGGCCGCGCGTTGCATGGATTGCGGCATTCCGTTCTGCCACGGGCCGACCGGCTGCCCGATCCATAATCAGATCCCGGACTGGAACGACCTCGTCTACAATGGCGACTGGGACAACGCGATCCGCAACCTGCATTCGACCAACAATTTCCCGGAGTTCACCGGCCGCATCTGTCCCGCGCCCTGCGAGGAAGCCTGCACGCTGAACCTCGAGGACATTCCGGTCGCTATCAAGACGGTCGAGCAGGCGATCGCCGACAAGGCTTATGAGACCGGCCACATCCGGCCCTATCCGCCGGAGAGGAAGACCGGCAAGCGGGTTGCCGTCATCGGCTCCGGCCCGGCCGGCATGGCGGCGGCGCAGCAACTCGGCCGCGCCGGGCACGACGTGCATGTCTATGAGCGCGAGAGCCGCCCCGGCGGGCTGATGCGTTACGGCATACCGGACTTCAAGATCGAGAAGCACTATATCGACCGGCGCATCGAGCAGATGCAGGGCGAGGGGGTGACCTTCCATTGCGGCGTCAATGTCGGCGTGGACATGAAAGCGGCCGATCTGCTCGGGGAATTCGACGCAGTGCTCTATTGCGGTGGTTCGGAGACGCCGCGTCCGGCCGGCATTCCGGGCAGCGATCTCAGCGGCGTCTATGACGCCATGCCCTATCTGGTGCAGCAGAACCGCCGCGTCGGCGGCGAGCCGATCCAGTCGGTCGCCTGGCCCTCGCACCCGATCATTGCCGGCGGCCAGCATGTCGTGGTCGTCGGCGGCGGCGACACCGCATCCGACTGCATCGGCACCGCCTTCCGCCAGGGCGCGGTGCGCGTGACGCAGCTCGACATCCGTCCGCAGCCGCCGGAGAAGGAAGACAAGCTTGCCGTCTGGCCCTACTGGGCGACGAAAATGCGCACGTCCTCCTCGCAGGCCGAGGGCGCCGAGCGCGAATTCCAAGTGGCGACGCTCGAGTTCATCGGCGAGGAAGGCCAGTTGACCGGTGTGCGCTGCTGCGAGGTCGACGACAAGCGCAAGCCGATCGCCGGCAGCGAGTTCGTCATCCGCGCCGATCTCGCCTTCATCGCCATCGGCTTCGCCGGCCCGGCGGGCGACAGCCTGATGAAGGAGCTCGACGGCAAGATCAAGGTCGTCACCGACAGCCGCCGCTCGAACAATGTCGAGGCCAATGATCGCGATTACAGGACCAGCGTCGACAAGCTCTATGCGGCGGGCGACGTGCGCCGCGGCCAGTCGCTGGTGGTGTGGGCGATCCGCGAGGGCCGCCAGGCGGCGCGCTCGATCGACGAGGCGCTGATGGGATCGACGGTGCTTCCGCGGTAAGGCTTCAAAGCAGTCAGCCGTTAGACCATGATGGCGTTTCGTTGAATCGCCATCGCGGTCTAACTCTTTGTTGGAGCATGATCTTTATCCGAAAACCGGTTCCCACTTCTCGGGATCATGCTTTAGCTTCTTGAAGCGCCTAACTGGCCAGCAGCTTTACCGCCCAGTAGAGGCCGATGGCCATCTGGACTGCGAAGGCGGAAAATCGAGCCTTGACCGCGTTTGGACTTGTCGACGCCAGATGAATGGCCGACTGGATTAGCCGCGCGGCGATAAACCAGTATGCAAGGGGGTCGGTGATCCCCGTCCGCGAAGTCATCATGGCCACGCCCATGAGGCCCCCGAATATCGGGAGTCCCTCAATGCAATTGGCGTGGGCTCGCGCAAGCCGCTGCAAAAAGGGCGAAAGACCTGCGTTATCCGGCGTGAAGCCATTTGCCGGGATGCGGCCGCTCACCACAAGATGGGTGCGCAGGATCTCCATCCATACAAGCAGGAGGAGGGTCCAAGTTACGAAGCCAAGCAAGGCATAGCCCGTCGCCGACATGTTCGCCCCCTGTAATCCCAGCGGAATAGAACAATGCCATTGTTCGGCCTGGCGTGAAATCCTTTCACGCAGGACGATCTAAGGGGGATCTCCTTAACGGATATCCCGACGAATCCGATGGACGTCGATTAAGGGCTGGTGGGCGTAGGGGCCGACTCGACAGCTGCTGTCGCCGGCTGCGTCTTCGGCGGCCACGAAAAATCGTCGGCGCGGCCGGGCGAGGCGGCGGGCGCCTTGCCTTCGACGATCAGTTTTTCGCCTGGCAGGTTCGGATCGGCCCTGGCCGGCTGCGCGGCGCCGAGCAGCTCGGTGCCGCCGTCGAGCGCCGGGTCGCCGAGAAGCATCGGCGCGGTGCGGTCGACGATGACGGGCGCCGCGGCCGGCTTCGGCGCCTCAACCGGAGCGCCGGCCGGCGCCGACACGGTCGTGACGCTTCCCGGCGCCGCCAAGCCCAGGATCTTCGCCAGCGGCTTTTCCGTATAGAAGGCGAGCTTGCGCTTGCCGGCCTTGGTGACGTTGATGCCGTCATCGGAGCGTAGGCGAACAGGCTGGCCGTTGATGTCCGGGCCGGAGGTGACGAAAGCGCCGTTTTCGTCGACGAAGCCGTCCCAGACATCGACGAATTCGCCGCCATGCTTTTCGGCGACCGAATGGTAGATGTCGTTGAAGGCAAGCATGTCCGAGTTCATCTTCGACACGCGAAAAGCCGGCATGCCGACCCATAGGAACGGCACTTTGGTGTCCTGGATGGCCTTGCCGAGCGCATCGGCGCGGCGCTCGTATTCCTTGGTCCAGTTCTCCGAGCGCGGCTGCTCGCGCACCTCGCCGACCCGCATCTGCTGGCGGTCATTGGAGCCCAGCATGACGATCACGGCCGACGGCTTCTCGGTCTCGATCAGCGACTTGATCTCGACCGGCCAGTTATAGAAATCGTCGCGAACGAAGCCCGACGACCCGTTGGCGCGGGCGACGATCCTGACGGCGGGATTGTCGGCAAAGGCGGTGTCCAGGCCTTCGGCCAGCCCGCCCGCCAGAAAATCGCCGACCACCAGCACGACACGGGCGTCGTTCGTCTTCTCGACGATCGGCGTTTCCGGCTCGGCCGGCGGGCGCGGCTTGGATTTCTTCTTCGGCTTCGGCCTTGATTTCTGGATTTCGAACGGCGGCTCGACGCGTTCGCTGCGGCGCGGGAACAGAAGGTCACGCAACGACCAGCCGCGGCTCTCCTCCTGCGCGAATGCCGGTGCGTGGAAGGCGCCGGCGGCGGTGACGACGAGCACGGCCAGGGCGAGAATCAGGATCGGCGCCCGGCGAATGCCCTGCCTGATACGCGCAACCGAAACCAAACATCTCTCCATCCCTTGGCGCATGACCGGAAGACGTAGGAAAGTCATGCGCAAGCCGAAGCGCTACAGCATCCTTGCCGTCTTTGAGAGGATGCTGGCGCTTCCCCAGGCTCTACTGCTTGCGGAGCCATTTGAGCACTTCCAGGCTCGGATAGCCATCCTGGTTCAAGCCGACCTTGGCCTGGTAGGCCATGATGGCGGCTTTCGAGCCATCGCCGATCTTGCCGTCGAACTTGCCGTCATAATAGCCGTGATCTGAAAGCCGCTTCTGCAGTTCCTGCCGTTCCTCGAAGCTGAGCTTGGTGAAAGGCCGCTGCCAGTCCTGGACCAGGCCGGTGCCGCCGGCGATCTCGTCGGCCAGGAGGCCGACGGCCAAAGCATATTTGTCGGCGTTGTTGTACGCCTTGATGACAGAGAAATTCCTGATCATCAGGAAGGCGGGTCCACCTCGGCCGTCCGGCACTTTCAACGTCGCCTTGTCGGTCAGGTTCTTGAACGGCTTGCCGCTGGCCCTGACGACGCCGAGCGCCTGCCATTGGGCGATCGTTTTTGCGCCGCTGGGCAATTTGCCGGCCGGTATGGAGACCTCATAGCCCCAGGTCTTGCCGGCCTGCCAGCCGTTCTTCTTGAGCAGATTGGCGGAGGTCGCCAGCGCGTCGGGGATCGAACTCCAGATGTCGCGCTTGCCGTTGCCGTCCATGTCGACCGCATAGCGCTGGTAGCTGGTGGGGATGAATTGGGTCTGGCCCATCGCGCCTGCCCAGGAGCCCATCAGATGGCTTTCGTCGATGTCGCCGGTCTGCAGGATCTTCAAGGCCGCGATCAGTTGGGTACGGGCATATTTCGACCGCTTCGGATCGCCATAGGCAAGCGTCGCCAGCGAGCGGACGACGTTGCGCATGATGTCGTCGCGCTTGAGCGTCTCGCCATAGTTCGATTCCATCGACCAGATGGCCAAAAGGATGTTGCGGTCGACACCGAACCGCGCCTCGATGCGATCCAGCCACGGCCTCCATTTCTTCGCCATCGCCTGGCCGTTGGCGACTGCCTGGTCGTGCACGCGGTTATCGAAATAATCCCAGGCGGGCGCGGTGAATTCCGGCTGGGTGCGGGCCTTTTCCAGCACGACCGGGTCGGGCTCGACGCCTCTCATCGACTGGTCGTAGACCGCGCCCGAAACGCCGCCTGCCACCGCGGTGGCGCGGAAATCCGAGACCCACTGGCGGAATCCGGCATCGGCGAAAGCGGGTCCGGCGGGCATCAGCAAGGCCAGCGTGAGGCCGGCGGCCGTCGCCAGTGCCGTCAGGCGCCTCGCGGTGTTGCGAACGGACATCATTTCCTCCTTCGTCACATCAGGAAGGATCATTCAACGCCGAACCGGGTTAGCATTTGGTTTACCATAGGTGCCGCAGGGAACGAAAAGAGATGTCGCGGCTTTTAGCTGACACGTTCACTGTTCGCCCTTAATCCGACATTCCGGCGTGAAAATGATTCCGCCGTGAAAATGTTTGGGGGGATTGCGGAGCGTGCTGCCGAGCGGATAATTGGCCGAAACGCAGGGGGTGTCAGCATGAAGCGCGTTCGCAAGGCAGTTTTCCCGGTCGCCGGCCTCGGCACGCGGTTTCTTCCGGCCACCAAGGCAATCCCGAAGGAAATGCTGACCGTCGTCGACCGGCCGGTCATCCAATATGTGGTCGATGAGGCGCGCGAGGCCGGCATCGAGCATTTCATCTTCGTGACCGGGCGCAACAAGGCAGTCATCGAGGACCATTTCGACGTCCAGTTCGAGCTGTATGACACGCTTGCCCAGCGCGGCAAGGACGATCAGCTCGCCCGCCTGCAGCGGCTGCAGCCGGCTCCCGGACAGACGAGCTTCACGCGCCAGCAGGTGCCGATGGGCCTCGGCCACGCCGTCTGGTGCGCCCGCGAGCTGGTCGGCGAGGAGCCGTTCGCCCTGCTTCTGCCGGACATGATCATGCAGTCGGAAAAGAGCTGCATGAAGGACATGGTCGAGCTCTATGCCGAGACCGGCAACAACATCATCGCCGTGCAGGAATGCGATCCGGCCGAGGCGCATAAATACGGCATTGTCGGCCGTGGCGAGGACACGCACCACGGCTTCCGCATCACCGGCATGGTGGAGAAGCCGAAGCAGGGCACCGCGCCCTCCAACCTCTTCATCAACGGCCGCTACATCCTGCAGCCGGAAATCTTCGGTATCCTGGAAAGCCAGGAACGCGGCGCCGGCAACGAGATTCAGCTGACCGACGCGATGCTGAAGCTGGAGAAACAGCAGGCCTTCTACGGCTATCACTACAAGGGGCGCACCTTCGATTGCGGCTCGCCGGAAGGTTTCGTCGAGGCCAATGTCGCCTTCGCGCTCTGGCGCAGCGACATGAACGGAAGCATGGCCGGCGTCATCCGCACGCTGCTGGACGAGGTGCAGCCGGTAGAGCGGCGCGGCGCCGCGTCTTAGCCTATGCCGATATTCAGGTGAGGCCGGTCTGCGAACGGCAGGTTCCTGCGCTTCCGGCCTTCGCCGGCCGAAGCCTCATAAAGTGTGTCCGCTCTATAAGGGCTTCGGCCGGCGTAGGCCGGTTCTCGGAACCCACCGTTCTCGACTCGGCCTGACCTGAATTTCGGCATAGGCTTGGGCCGTCGCTGCGTTCAGCGCTGGACCTTCAGGCCGAGATAGACGCTGTTGGTCGTATAGTCTCGGCCAGGCAGATTGCTGGTCAGCTTCTCCGTTCTCACCCTGGTGGTGACCCCGGCATAGCGGTTCAGCCACCAGGTCAGTCCGGCCTCGGCGCTCAGGATCAAATCGTGGCCGTCGGAGCCGGTGTAATCGCGCCAGTCGAGGCCGAGTGCCGAGTTCGCCGTCAGATTGGCGCGGATTTGGCGCTCGCCGGTCAGACGCCCGGAGTAGAGGATGTCGCCGCTCTCATTGGCCGTCGTGGTTGTTTCGACGCTGGTCTTGCCGGTCAGGCCGATAGTGGTGCCACGCTCGGGCGACCATTTGAGGTCGGCGTCGATGCTCGGACCCGCCACCGCCGGAAGGCGGCTGTCGTCGATCGCCTCGCGCAGCCAGCCGACGGAAAATTCGCCGGACAGCTTCTCGCCCATATCGAGCTCGAGCCCGGCGCGCGCGCCAAGCCTGGTCGAGGATCGCTCGAAGCCGTCGGTGTCGACGCGCAGGTCATAGAGGCGCCGCCCGGCCTCGACTTCCGTGAACGGCGTCAGCGCCGGCGAAATCTCGTAGCCGGTGCGCAAGGTCGCGGTGTAGAGCGTGGAGTCGCGATCCTTCTGCGAAACGGTGGTGCCGTCGGAGAGCTCGGCATCGCCGTAGAAATCATGCGAGACCGCGCCGGTCAGCGCGTAGCGCATCTTGCCGACACTCTTTTCGAGACCGAGGCTGCCGTCGACGGTCTGGCGCAGCGGCTGTTGGGTGACACCGGCGATCGCATCCGGCGAGGAGGCCGATTCGGGCGCGGCTTCATAGCCCAGCTTGGCAATGGCGCGCAGCTCGTTATCGAGGTCGACATTGAGCTGGCCCTCGATGCGGCCCTGCGCATCGTTGATCTTCTGGCCAGAGACGGTGTTGCGGAACTGGCCGTAGCCGGTGATCAAAGCCGAATTCTCGCGCCAGTCGGAGGTCGCGGTGAAACGCAGCGCCGTCTCGGACAGAACCGCCGATTTGCCGGTGCTGCTGGAATCGGCGTTGGACGTCGCGGTGAAGCCCTGCTCGAGCGTCGGCCGCAAGAGAAAGGTGCCGACCTTGACGCCCGGCGCGGCGAAGGGATCATCCTCCGGCTTGACCTTCAGGCCTTCAATGGAGGCGGTGCGTTCCTGACCGGGGTCCAGCTTCTGCTTGTCGACGCTGTCGATGGTAACGGCACGGCGGTTGCTGCCGTCCTCATCGCCGGTGGCGGTGGCGTCGGTCCGGTTGCCTGTGCCGGCGGTCGCTGCGGTGGTCGTGCTGTCCGTCGCTTCGCCGGTTTTCTTCTTGGCCTTCTTCTTGTCGGCGGTCTTGGTGCCGGCCTTGGCGTCGCGAGCGCGCTGATTCGCGGTCGAGGGCCGGCGGCGTTTTACCGGGGCCTTCGTGTCGGCCAATTGATCGTCCGTTGCCTGCGGCTGGTCGAAGATGCTGTCCGTCGCGCCCGCCGTCTGATCGTCATCGGGAACGGCGCCGGGGCTTGACGGCTGGTAGGTCGTCGATGCCGTATCCTGGACGGCAGCGGCGGCGGGCGGGGTCTGACCCTGCGATCCCTGCGCCCGCAACTGCCTGGCCTTGCGCTGCTGGTCGGCGAGTATGGCAGAATCGGAGACCTCGCCGCGCAGCTCGGTTTCCTGCGAGAAAGCCGGCGCGGGATGCAGCAAGGCAAGCGCGCTTGCCGTCAGCAGCAGTGCTGCAACGGCAATGCCCTTCCGACCGATTTTCGTTTCAGGCTGGCCCCCGGACATCGTCACCACTGCTTGCGCGGCGCGGTTGCGCCATACTTACCGAACCGTAAATGCGGATGGTTAACGGAGGGTTGAGACAGCCGCCTCTGAGCCTCCCAATCGGAGGCTGAAGGCAATTCCGTTGGACAGGGGCGCGGCAAAGCGCTAATCGCTTCGCCCATGCATGCGGGGTCCCCAGAGAGAAAGCAGCCGGACAGGCAGGCCGCGATCGAATCGGCGCTGAGAACGGTGGCGACGGAGCAGACCGGCGTGGCGGCCCTGGCCGCCGCGCTCGCAAACGGGCTGACCGAGCCTTTTGCCGCCGCGATCGACCTCATCTCGCGGATCGAGGGCCGCGTCATCGTCACCGGCGTCGGCAAGAGCGGCCATATCGGCGCCAAGATCGCCGCGACGCTTGCCTCGACCGGCACGCCAGCCTTTTTCGTCCATCCGGCCGAGGCCAATCACGGCGATCTCGGCATGATCGCCAAGGACGATGCCATCATCGCCATGTCGTGGTCGGGCGAAAGCAAGGAATTGATGGGCATCGTCGCCTATTCGAGGCGTTTTTCCATCCCGCTGATCGCCATTACTTCCGGCGAGAGCTCGGCGCTGGCGCGTGCGGCCGATGTGGTTTTGCTGCTGCCGATCGTACCCGAGGCTTGTCCGCACGGGCTGGCGCCGACGACATCGACGCTTCTCCAACTCGTGCTGGGCGACGCGTTGGCCATCGCTCTGCTCGAAGCGCGGGGCTTCACGCCGGATCACTTCCGAACCTTGCACCCCGGCGGGCAGCTTGGCGCCAACCTGACCCTGGTGTCGGAGATCATGCGGACCGGTGATCAGGTGCCGCTCGCCCTGCTCGGCACCAAGATGCCGGAAGCGGTTATGACGCTGTCGCAGAAGAAAGTCGGGTGCGTTTGCATCGTCGATACGAACGGCAACCTGGTCGGGATCGTGACCGACGGCGACGTTGCACGCAATCTGCATCGCAATCTGGCCGACGTGACCGTCGATGAGGTCATGACCCGCACGCCCAAGACGATCGATCCGCAGACGCTGGCGGGCACGGCAATCGCCATGCTCAACGAGCACAATATCGGCGCGCTGGTCGTGACCAAAGACAAAATGCCGGTGGGCGTGGTTCACTTCCACGACCTGCTGCGCATTGGCGCAGCGTAGAGCGGTTCGCCATTTCACGGAAACGGCGAACCGCTCTATCTTTTTGTTTTTACGCAATTCCGAACGGAAAACCGCTTCACACTTTTCCTGGAATTGCTCTAGCCACGCACTTTTCCTGGAATTGCCTTAGTCTCAGTCCGTCCGATACCTGTCTCGGTTCAGGCCGCCTCGACCGTCAGCTCCAGGTCGGTGTCGGCGGCGCCGACGACGCGCACTTGCGTGCCTGCGGGCAGGTCAGGGCCGGACACACGCCACAGTGTGTCGCCGAGCTTGATGCGGCCGCGGCCGTCCTTGATCGGCTCGGCCAGCGTCGCCAGCTTGCCCACCATCTGCGCGCCGCGGCGGTTGAGCAGCGGCTGGTCGGCATCGTCGTGGCGGCCGGCCGTTAGTTTCTTGCCGACGAAAGCCGAGATCAGCGACAGGATCAGGAACGCCAGCACCTGCACCTGCCAGGTCCAGAAAGCGGCGTCCCATATCGCCAGCGACACGGCGCCGACGATGAGCGCGGCGATGCCGATCCACAGCATGAAGACGCCTGGCGCGACGATCTCCATCACCAGGAGCACGAAGCCCAGAACCATCCAGTTCCACGGGCCGAGTTCGGAAACGATACGGTCGAACATGGGAGCAGCCTCCTATGATCTCAGTTTTCGTTCGGCCGAACCAGCGGCGGGCGCGCGGCCTGCCGCTGCGCGCCGGCCGTACCTTCACTCCTGAAAACTTCCTTGGCGATCTCGCCAATGCCGCCGAGCGTGCCGATCAGCGACGAGGCTTCCAGCGGCATTAGCACCACCTTGCTGTTCGTGGCCGAGCCGATCCTGGTCAGCGCCTCGGTGTATTTCTGGGCGATGAAGTAGTTGAGCGCCTGGACGTCGCCCTTGGCGATGGCTTCCGACACGACCTGCGTCGCCTTGGCCTCCGCTTCGGCCGAGCGCTCGCGCGCCTCGGCGTCGCGGAAGGCTGCTTCCCTGCGGCCCTCGGCCTCGAGGATCTGCGACTGCTTGAGGCCTTCGGCGGCCAGGATCTGGGCGCGCTTGTTGCGCTCGGCCGTCATCTGGCGGCCCATTGATTCGATGAGATTGGCCGGCGGATTGATGTCCTTGATCTCGACGCGGGTGATCTTGATGCCCCACGGATGCGCCGCCTCATCGACGACGCGCAACAGGCGCTCGTTGATGGCGTCGCGGTTGGACAGCAATTCGTCGAGGTCCATCGAGCCCATGACGGTACGGATATTGGTCATGGTCAGGTTGAGAATGGCGTTCTGCAGCCCGGCCACCTGATAAGCGGCCTGCGCGGCATTGAGGATCTGGTAGAAGGCGATGCCGTCGACACCGACGATGGCGTTGTCGCGAGTGATGATCTCCTGCGTCGGCACGTCGAGCACCTGCTCCATCATGTTCATCTTGGCGCCGACGCGCTCGAAGATGGGGTTGATGATGTTCAGGCCAGGCGTCAGCGTCTTGGTGTACCGGCCGAAGCGTTCCACCGTGTAATTATAACCTTGCGGCACCGTCTTGATGCCTTTGAAAAGAAGGATGATGACCAGGAAGACAAGAACAATGATGGCAATATCGAAACCGCTGAAGCCCATTTCGTTTCTCCCTCAAAAGGCGGCGACCTCACGAAATCACTTAAGTGTGTTTCCGCAGCGTTACAATCAGGTGATCGGGAATATTGGTTAGCGAAGGCTTTTGCGCACCGGTTTCTAGCTAAAGCGCGTCGCGCTGAAAGGGGTTCCGTCGA
This sequence comes from Mesorhizobium sp. B2-6-2, assembly GCF_006440615.1. NCBI lineage: Bacteria > Pseudomonadati > Pseudomonadota > Alphaproteobacteria > Hyphomicrobiales > Phyllobacteriaceae > Mesorhizobium > Mesorhizobium sp. B2-6-2. The sequence goes on from NZ_VFUG01000002.1 coordinate 240,481, forward strand.
CGCGCTTTAAGTCTTTGTCTTGATGCATGTCGTTGTCCCAGAACCGCTGCACACTTCTGGGCGACATGCATTAGCCGGTGAAACCAGTCATACCCAGCCGCAAAGCTCGCGCCGCGCCAGCGCTTCGATGACCGCCATGCCCTCGGCGCTGTCGTTGAGGCAGGGGATATGCGCGAAATTCTCGCCGCCGGCGTGATGGAAGATTTCGGCCGCCTCGCGGCCGATCTCGTCCAGCGTCTCGATGCAGTCGACGGAGAAACCGGGATTGACGACGGCGATCGATTTCACGCCGTCCTTGGCCAGTTGCTCGACGGTGACATCGGTGTAAGGCTGCAGCCATTCCTGCGCGCCGAAACGCGACTGGAAGGTGGCGATGAGCTTCTTCTCGTCCCAGTCGAGCCTTGCCCGCAGCAGCCGCGTGGTTTCCAGGCAATGCGCCCCGTAGGGATCGCCCTTGTCGGAATAGGGCTTGGGGATGCCGTGATAGGAGGCGATCACCACCTCCGGCACGAAGTCGAGGGTCGCCAGGTGCTGCTCGATCGAACGCGCTAGCGCGTCGATATAGACCGGTTTGTCATAATAGGGCGGCACGCTGCGGATCGCCGGCGCGCGCCTGATCTTCATCAGGGCGCGGAAGAGCTGGTCGTTGGCGGTCGCCGTCGTCGTCGCCGAATATTGCGGATAGAGCGGAAAGGTGAGGATGCGGTCGCAGCCCTGGTCGACGAGCTTCTGAGTGACGCTTGCCGTCGAGGGATTGCCGTAGCGCATCGCCCAGTCGACCACCACATCGGGCAGGTCGGTAAGTGCGGCGGCCAGCTTTTGACCTTGAGCGCGGGTGAAAGTGCGCAGCGGCGACTCGTTCATCTCCCGGTTCCAGATACGGGCATAGTTGGCGCCGGATTTTTTCGGCCGGGTCGTCAGCACCAGTCCATACAGGATCGGATACCAGATCGCCTTGTTGAGCTCGATGACGCGCGGATCGGAGAGGAATTCGCGCAGGTAGCGCCACATCGGCCTGAAGTCCGTGCCGTCGGGCGTGCCGAGATTGACCAGCATCACGCCGATCTTGCCAGGCCTGACCGGCGCGGCATCGGCGGACAGCGGACCGACGGCCTTTGCGGCTTTGGCATCGGTGGGGTTGGCAAGAGTCATCAACAATCTCCGGTAGCCCGCGAAACTAGCGATGCCCTGCCGGGTTTCAATGCCGCGTCTGGCCGCACCTTATCGCGTTACTGAAAAAGGAACACCCGCCCGGTTGCCCGAGCGGGTGCCATGCTTTCCGAATGACGGGTTACTTCGCGGCCGGCGGGATGGTCAGCGTCGCGCCGAGCGGCAGGCGACGCGGCTTATAATCCTTGTTGGCTTCGGAGATGAGCTTCCACTTGGTGGCGTCGCCATAGGCTTTCTTGGCCAGGTCCCAATAGGTATCGCCGGCGGCGACGGTGTGGCTGGTCTCGGCCGGCTTCGCTTCGGCCTGCGTTGCCTGCGCCGGCTTGGCCGGCTCGGCTGCGGGAGCAGGCGTTGCCGGGGCGGTCTCGGCGGGCTTTGCCGGTTCCGCGGCCGGCGCCGCAGGCGCGGTTTCATTAGAAACCGCCGGCGGCGTGCCGGCAATGTCGCTGGAACCGGAAGGCGGAGCCGGCATGGCGGGTTCGCCGTTTGCCGGCGACGTCTCGGCTGGTTTTGCTGCCCCGGCCGCAGGCGCCTGGGTGGCGGGGGCGGTCTCGGCAGGCTTCGCCGGTTCCGCAGGCTTGGCCGGCTCGGCCGCCGCCGCCGCAAGCTCGGTGATGCGGCCGTCGAGCTTCGGCGTGTAGGGACGGTGGGCGCCGAGATAGTCGGCCACCACCTGCTCCAGGCCGGGGCCGTAGTCATAGGCGTCGCTCGCCCTGTCGGCGAAGACCTTGTAGCCGTCGCCGCCCTGGCGGACGTAATTGTTGGTGGCGACGAGGTACTGCTTGTCCGGGCTGATCGGCGTCCAGGCGCCGTTCTCCATCACCTCGACCGATTTGACGCGGCCGGCATTGGGCGCGACGGATTTGTCGAAGGAATATTTGATGCCGGCAACCTGCGGGAAGCGGCCGGCGCCGTCCTCGATCTGGCTGAGGCCGTTTTCAAGGCCCGCAACCAGGTCCTTGCCCGAGATCTTGAAAGTGGCCAGCGTGTTCTGGAAGGGCAGCACGGTCAGCACCTCGCCCATGGTCACCGTGCCCTGGTCGATCGAGGCGCGCAGGCCGCCGCCGTTCGAGATGACGATTTCGACGCCCTGGCCCTTGGTGCGGTCGAGAATGGCGTCGGAGACGAGATTGCCCATCTCGCATTCGCGCGCGCGGCAATTCTCGCGGCTGCCATCGATGGCCTTGGTGGTCTCGGCCACCTCCTTGTTCTTCAGCGCCTCGATCGGCGCGCCGAGCTCCTTGATGCGGGCAAGAACGGCGGGATCGGGGGTGATCGACTTGTCGAGATAGATCGGCGCGCCGCTCGCCTCCTTGACGACGCCGTTGTCGTCGAACACGACCTTGAACTCGCCGAGATATTTCGAATAGGACGCGGCCTGCACGACCGGCACCTTGTAGCCGTCGGGGTTGTCGACCATCGTCGGGTAGGGACCCTCGGCCTTCGGATCGGTGTTCGACAGAAGCGTGTGGCTGTGGCCGCCGACCACCACGTCGACACCCGGGATTTTCGCTATGACGTCGCGCTCGCGCCTGTAGCCGATATGCGTCACCGCGATGATCTTGTTGATGCCTTGCGCCTTGAGCTTCTCGACCTCGGCGGTGATCGACTTGACGTCGTCCGTGATGGCGATGTTCGGGCCGGGCGAGGCGAGTTCGGGCGTGTCGTTGGTGACGGCGCCGACGATACCGATCTTCTGGCCGCCGACCTCGACGACGATCGAAGGCTTGATCTTGTCCTTGGCGCCGGACTTGTCGTTGGGGACGACATTGGCGCTGACGATCGGGAATTTCGCCTTGTCGAGATAGGGAACCAGCGCGGTCTCGCCGTCGTCGAACTCGTGGTTGCCGAGCGTTACCGCGTCGGGCTTGATCTGATTGAGGAATTCCTCTTCCACGGCACCCTTGTAGGTGGTGTAGAACAGCGATCCCTGGAAACTGTCGCCGGCATTGAGCAGCAGCAGGTTCTGGCCTTCGAGCTTCTTGCGTTCCTCAGCGATCGCCGTAACCAGCCTGCCGGCGCCGCCGATGCATTCGCCCTTGGTCTCCTCGTCGGCGGAGCAGGTCGACTCGTATTTGTTGTTGCCTTCGATGCGGCTGTGCCAATCGTTGAAATGCAGGATGTTCAGCGTGTAGTCGGCAAAAGACACGCCCGCCGACAGGCCGAGCGCCGAGGCCGACAGGGCTAGGATCGCGGCAATCTTCTTCATCTTCGTCTCCCGGATATGCTGACTTCGAATATGCTTAATGCCCTCGCTTGACTGGAAAATAACAGTCAGCTCCGGTCATGTTCACATCGGGTTCCGGTCGATGCAAGCACAAATCAGGGAGATGTTTGCCGGCACAAAAAAGGACGGCGGCTTGCGCCGCCGGCCCTGTCAGCTGAAGATTTGCGAACTCTCAAGCCCGGCGCGTCAGCACGAAATTCTGGCCGCTGGCGCTGGTGCAGTTGAGCTGGCTGGTGGAGATCATCAGGCAGTTGAAGCTGACCGGCGTCTGGCGGATCAGCGAGGTGCCGTGGATCTCGACCGAGGTCGCTCCGGTCATGGTGTAGCTGCCTTCCGACAGCTTCTGGCCGGTATCGGTGGCGACGGTGGTGAAGCTGCCGGCCGCGAAGGTGGACAGGCCGGTGCCCTTGGCGTCGATCCAGTTGCCCTCGACGCCCTTCGGCGCCGCCATCGAAGGCTGGTCCGCGGGGCCGGTGGTGGTGCAGGCGGCCGCAGCCAGAAGGCTTGCCGCGGCGCCTGCCGAAAGCAGTTTGCGCGCAATGGTCATTTTGAAAATCCTCTCCTCAGTCCGCCGATACTCAATCGCCCGATTTCCGGGCGATTGCAAGGCGGCGAGGGAGAGCGTCTCCACCGTTTCACGGAAACGGCGAGCCGCTCTATCTCCTTGTTTTCACGCAAATCCAGACGGAAAACCGTTTCACACTTTTGCTCGAATTGCTCCGGCGGGTCCGGCTGCTATCGGGCGAGGATGTTGCGGAACTGCCACGGGTCGTCCTTGTCCAGGTCCTCCGGGAAGAGGCCGGGCCGATTGTCCAGCGGCGTCCAGTCGGTGTAGTAGCCCCTGACCGGGCCGAGGTAGGGCGACTGCACGTCGAGGCAGCGCCGGTAGTTCATCTCGTCGGCCTCGACGATGCCGGCAGTGGGGTTCTCCAGGGCCCAGACCATGCCGGCGAGCACCGCCGAGGTGACCTGCAGGCCGGTGGCGTTCTGGTAGGGAGCGAGCTTGCGCGCCTCGGCCAGCGACAGCTGCGAGCCATACCAATAGGCGTTCTTGTCGTGGCCGTAGAGCAGCACGCCGAGCTCGTCGACGCCATCGACCAACTCGTTCTCGTCGAGCACGTGGTGGATCGGCTGCGGCTTGCCGGCGGCGCCGAACATCTCGTCCAACGACAGCAAGGCGTCGTTGCAGGGATGGTAGGCGTAGTGGCAGGTCGGGCGATATTGGACCTTGCCCTTCTTCGAGCGCACGGTGAAGAAGTCGGCGATCGAGATCGACTCATTGTGCGTCACCAGCAGGCCGTATTGCGGGCCGGGCGTCGGGCACCAGCTGCGCACGCGCGTGTTGGCGCCGGGCTGTTCCAGAAAGATCGCCGCCTTGGAGCCGTGCTTGTGCTTCTTGCCGTTCTTCGGCATCCAGTTTTCATGCGTGCCCCAGCCGAGCTCGGCCGGCTGCAGGCCCTCCGAGATGAAACCTTCGACCGACCAGGTGTTCCAGAACACGTTCATCGGCTTCGGCTTCTTGGTGCGCTGGGTGTCGCGCTCGGCGATATGGATGCCCTTGACACCGGCCTTCTTCATCAGCCTGGCCCAGGCCTCGCGGTCTTCCTGCGCGGGCTCCGAAAACTCGAGACCAAGATCGGTGGCGAGGTTGACCAGCGCCTTCTTGACGAACCACGAGACCATGCCGGGATTGGCGCCGCAGGTAGAGACCGCCGTCGGGCCACCCGGCTTGTCCTGCTTTTCCTTGATCATCGCCTCGCGCAGCGCATAGTTGGTGCGGCTGGCATTGTCGGCCTCGGCGTCGAAATAGAAGCCGAGCCACGGCTCGACGACGGTGTCGATGTAAAGCACGCCGAGCTTGCGGCACAATTTCATCAGGTCAACCGAGCCGGTGTCGACCGACAGGTTGACGCAAAAGCCCTGGCCGCCGCCGTTGGTCAGAAGCGGCGTCAGCAGCTTCTTGTAATTCTTCTCGGTCACCGCGTCCTGCATGAAGGCGATGCCGCGCTCGTCGAGCAGCTTGCGGTCGGTGTCGCGCGGGTCGATGACCGTCATGCGCGACTTGTCGAACTTGAAATGGCGCTCGATCAGCGGCAGCGTTCCCCGTCCGATCGAGCCGAAGCCGATCATCACGACAGGGCCGGTGATTTCACCGTAAACGGGCCAGTTTTCGTTCGCCATTTTTTCGCACACTCCTTCAAACACGCGCAAAACCGGGGCTTTTTGCCCGACGGCCAAGCGCTACACCACAGATCATTGTCATAAACCAGCGAAAAGCACCAACCGCCGGCCCGGCCAGGTTGGCACCTTGGTTAAGGCGTGCAGGCCATGCCGCTGAGGAATTCGACCAGCCGGTCGCGGTCCGCGGTCAGGCCCTTATAGTCGAGTTGTTGCTGGTCGAGGGCCAGGAGTTGCTCCGCGAAAGAGACGGCGAGGGCTGCCCGGTCAGGATGGCGGATGAGCAGCTTGAGCGGATCGAGATGGATGCGGATGGTGAAAAGGATGTCGCGCGACAGGGGAAGCTTGCGCAGCGTCTGGCGTTCGACGCGGATGAAGGCATGGGCGTCGACATCGCCGTCGGCGAAGCGGCTCGGGCGGTTCGTGGCGCGGTCGGTGCGCTCGACATTGGAGAGCGGATGATAGAGCGCGTCGCCGGCCTGGATCGACCAGTTGAAGCGCTCGACCGCCTGGCCCTGCAGGCCGTCGAACATGCGGTTGATGAGCTCGGCCGGCCGCGTGCCGGGTCCGAATCCAGGCACCGGTTGGTGAATCTCCTGCAGCGGCTTGCCGAATTTTTCCTGCAGCGACCAGGACGAAGGGAAGCAGAGCGAGCCGGCGGCGAGCCGCCAGCCGCGTTCGTCGCGGCGCATCAGGATCAGATCTTCCTGGACGAGCAGCGAAGCCTTAGCCAGCGGCGCCTCGCGCTGGGCAGGAGGCAGCCTGTCGCTCGCCGTCTCGAAACCGATCGGCTCGACGTCCACTCCGCTGCGGCGGTGCGTGCCGGGATGCGCGGCTTCGAGATGCGCGACGAGCAGGTCCAGCACTTCGCGCTGAGCGTCTTGGGTGCCGTCTTCCTCGACAAAGACCTTTTCCGGGATTTCCGTGTAAAGCCGTTGCTTCTCGGCCAGATGCGGCAGCAGCAATTCATCGACCTCGATCCAGCGATCGAAGTCGAGCGGCTTCAGCCCGATGGTGAAGAGTTTCGAGGACCCGTCATAGGGCGTGTGGGTCGGGTGGCGAACGGTCATGCCTGTTTGGGTGCTATCCATTTATGTCTCAGGCGCGGTCAGCCAAGCCGCGCCGGGATCAGCCCGCGCAGCGAGTTGCCGACGAAGATCGCCTTCGCCGCCTTCAGATCGTCGAAGCTGTAGATCGCTTCCACGGCGCGGCCTTCGTCCAGAAGCGCGCCGCGCAATATTCCAGGCAATAGGCCGCAGTCGAGCCGAGGCGTGGCAAGCGGGCCGTCGCCGAAGTCGGCGAAGAGATTGGTGATCGTGCCCTCGCAGAGCTCGCTGCGCTCGTTGGCCAAAAGCACTTCGTCGGCGCGGGTGGCGAGATATTCGGCGCGCGCCTGCGCGTAGACCTGGCGCAGGCTTGTCTTGTGGCGCAACAGCGTGTTGGCCGAATCGATCCGTGTTCGCGCCAGCTGTAGCCGCCAGACCTTGTCGGCGGGCAGCGGTTCATAGACTTGAGCCGCGGCCGTCGCTTCGCCATTGCGCTGCAAGGCGAGGCGCACGCGCAAGGCAAGCTTGTTTCCGCCGACGGTGTTCGAAAGCACCTCGCCGATCCGTTCAGGGTCGCAGGCGAAGCCGAGCTCGGCGGCGGAGGCATAAAGCCTCGCAAGGTGGCGCTCGAAGCGCAGGAAGCCGGAGCCAGGCTCCCAGCGCATGGTCTCGATCAGCTCGAAGCCGGCACCGTTCCCGTCGCGAAGCGCGCTTTCAACAGACACTCACGATACTCCTCCTCGGCGGTCGAATCGAAGACGACGCCGCCGCCGACATTGTAGACGGCCTCACCGTCGGCAAAGAGCGAGATGGTGCGGATCGCCACCGAAAAGCGCATCCTGCCGCCCGGTGCGATCCAGCCGATGGCGCCGCAATAAACGTCTCGCGGCGCATCTTCCAGCTCATGCAGGATTTCCATGGCGCGGATTTTCGGCGCACCGGTGATCGAGCCGCAGGGAAAGAGCGCGGCGAAGACCTGGCGGATGCCGATGTCGGGCAAAAGCCGCGCCCGCACACGGCTGACCATCTGGTGCACCGTCGGATAGGTCTCGATGCGGAACAGTTCCGGCACGTCCAGCGTGCCGACTTCGCTGATCAGCGAGATGTCGTTGCGCAGAAGGTCGACGATCATCCGGTTCTCGGCCTGGTTCTTCTCGTCGTTGCGCAGGAAGGCCTTCAGCCGGGCGTCTTCGGCCTTGGTCGCGCCGCGTGGCGCGGTGCCCTTCATCGGGTGCGTCTCGATCATGCCGTCGGCATCGATTTCGAAGAACAGTTCTGGCGAGCGCGACAGGACGATCGGATCGCCGAGCGAGACCAGTGCGCCGTATTTCACCGGCTGGCGTTCCGTCAGCGCGTCGAAGGCCGCAAGCGGATCGCCGGACCACTGCGCACGGACCGGGAAGGTGAGGTTGCCCTGGTAGCAATCGCCCTTGCGGATGTGGTTGTGGAGGCGCGCGAAGCGGCTTGCATAGTCGTCGGCGGACCAGGCTGCGTGGGAATCGAAGATCGGGCCGTTGCTGGCGGGCCCGGCGTTCGGCGACACAGCCTGTTCGAGCGGTGCGTCGAAGACGCCGAGGCAAATCAACGGCGCGCGGCGGCCTTCCGGCAGCAGCGGCACCAGTTTCGGCTCGAGCAGGTAACCGGCTTCGTAGGAGAGATAGCCCGCCAGCCATTTGCCGGAGTCGGAGGCGGCCTGGGCCCTTTCAAGCGCAGGCCCGAACTCTTCAGCCTCGTGCGCGACGATGATCTCATCCGGCCGATCGAAGACCAGCTGACGAGCGATCGCGTCGTTGCGGAAAATGGCTGCGGGCAGGGACATGAGCCTCGGATGCGGACAAAAGCGCCGTCGACCGCTCTATATGGGGGCTCGCCGAGGCGCAATCGAGAGAGCGGCGTCGGGCGGCGCAAAGGCGTCCCGTTGGCGCCGAAGCTTTTCGGTAACCGATTTTGCAGGATTGGCGAAACGCCCGAACTTCGTCATCCACGGGCGGAGCGGAAGCGAAGCGGACGCGCAGACCCGAGGATCCATTCAGCGACTTTAATCGTAGGGTGCTGCGGAGCAGAATTCTGCAGCGTGGCAACGCCTCGACTTCACGGAAAGGATCCTATGGTCCGCGCTGCGTCGCTTCGCTCCTCGCTCCGCCCTAGGATTGTTTGAGAAGGATCGGGTAGTTTGGCGGCCGGGACTGCGGCCCATCACAGCCAGCAGTCCCGGCGGCAGGCAACCGCCCTTAGGACCGGGTAACACCCGACGTCATCAAGGTCCCTGCCGTCTTTGTCCGCCATCGCTTGGAGAGTTGATTGGCCGCTGGCTCGCGCCACGCCCGCAAACAATCCGAAGCCTTTAGAAGGATACCACCAGCATGGCCTTCTTGCACCAACAACCGCAATCGTGCCTCGGCTTTGACATCGCCAAGAACACCATCACCGTCTGCGACGGCGCCGTTACCGGCACCATCGCCAATCAGCGGCGCGCCATCCGCGCCTTGCTCAAGAGCTACAAACGCATCGACCTTGTCGTGTGCGAGCCGACCGGCGGCCATGAAGTCCTGCTGCTCGAGGAGTGCCTGCGCGCCGGCGTCGCCTGCCATCGCGCCGACACACTCAAGGTCAAGAGCTTCATCCGTTCCTTCGGCACGCACGGCAAGAGCGACGCCATCGATGCCGGCATGCTTTGGAGCTATGGCAGCGAGCGCTGGGCAAAACTGTCGCTTTGGCAGGCTCCGGATGCCGATGAGACCGGCTTGCGAGCCTTGGTCCGCCGCCGCCAGGAGCTCATCACCATGAAGGTCGCGGAGAAGAACCGTGCCAAGGCACCTGGTGGCCGCAAGCTCGCGACTTCCTTCCAGGCCATAATCAAAGTCGTCGAACGTCAGATCCAGGTCGTCGATGCACAAATACGCGAGTTGATCGCCTACAGCCCCACCCTCAAGCATCGGGCAGCCGTCTGCACGGCCATGGACAGTCTTGGCCCGATCGTGGCGGCCAAGCTTCTGGCCATCTTGCCTGAACTGGGCTCCATGACACGCCGCAAGGCGGCAGCCCTTGCAGGGCTCGCGCCTCATCCAAACGACAGCGGCCAAAAACACGGCTACCGCAAAATCCGTGGCGGACGACCAGAGATCAGGAGCATGCTCTACATGCCCGCGTTGCATGCCGCTGCCGGAAGGGGCGAGTTCGCAACCTTCTACAAACGCCTCATCGCCAACGGCAAGAAGCCAATGGTGGCCATCGCCGCCGTCATGCGAAAGATCATCGTCACCCTAAACGCTAGGCTTAGAGACGCCACGATTCTTCAGAGTTGATGACGAAGTGGCGGGTGTCTCTGGCCAATCGACGGCGTTTGCCATGCCGGCTCGATGTTCAGGTGTTATTTGCGGTTCCAGCTGTTGGGAACTGCCGGGCAAACTCCGCTTCATCGCCGGCGGCGAGAAGCTTGGCCTGCTCGATCCATTTTTCGCGCGCGATGCGGCCGTCGAAATTGAGCACCTCCTCGATGCGTTTGACGTCGGCGGCGGTCCAGGCGGCGATCTGGGCGTAGGTGGTGACGCCCTGGCCTTTGAGCAGCCTTTCATTGACCGGACCTATGCCGATGAGGCGTCGCAGATTGTCTGCCTTGCCGGACTTGGCCTGCGGCGCTGCCGCCTTCTTTGCCGCGGGCGCTGCCGCCTTCTTCGGCGCGGCGGCCTTGGCCACCGGCTTCGGTGCCGCTGCAGTCTTCGTTGCGGCCGGCTTCTTTGCAGCGGCGGGCTTTGTGGGCCCGGCCTTTGCCGCCGCCGATGTCGTCGACATCAGCGCCGCCGGGGCCGGTGTGGCGGCCTTGTCGGCGCCGGCCTTGGCGGAAGGCGTATCGCGCAGCCGGCTTTCGAGATCGGCGCGGGCACGGCCGCTGGCGTCGAGCTCGCCCTTCAACCGATCGCTATCGGCGCGCAGCCTGTCGCGCTCGCCTCGCGTGCGGTCGAGATCGCCACGCAGGCTGTCGATCTCGCCGCGCAGGCGGCCCCAGATGAACCAGCCGACCAGGACACCCACAACAAACGCCAGGAGCATGTAGAAGAAAGTGCTCATTTCCCTCTCCAGTCCGATCTGTCGGCTGAGGCCCGGAAAGGCGAGCTCACGCCAGGGATCGTCAAAGGTTCCGTGGTCGGCGCAATCGCCGGCTTCAATCGAGCCATCGGCGTTTGGCCTTGTCCGAAGCCGACGGCCGTCATCGCATTCGCCGTGGCGGCGCGACCAGCCATCTCTGGCCTGCGCGATGCGTCCGGCTGAGCTTGAGGCCGGACGCTATCATATGGCTTGTCGAAAGCTAGTTGAAAAATGCGCCGGAGAGTTATTCAAGAACAGCTATTTAGGGTAAGAATAGATCCTGCTAATATGCGTTCCGGCTAAACTATTACGGTCGATGCCTGCGCCGTTGCTGTCGTCAATTGTCGAGCGTCTCCAATTCGTCGATCAGCGAACCGATCACGCCAAGGCCGATCTGCCAGAAAGCGGGATCGGTGGCGTCGAGGCCGAAGGGCGCCAGAAGCTCGGAATGATGCTTCGTGCCGCCGGCGCGCAGCATCTCGAAATACTTGTCCTGAAATCCGCGCTCGGCATTCTGGTAGACGGCGTATAGCGAATTCACCAGGCAATCGCCGAAGGCATACGCATAGACGTAGAAAGGCGAGTGGATGAAGTGCGGGATGTAGGTCCAGAAGACCTCGTAGCCCTGGCGCAGCTTGATCGCCGGCCCCAGGCTCTCGGCCTGCACCTCCAGCCAGAATTCGCCGAGCCTGTCCGAGGTCAGCTCGCCGTTCTTGCGCTCGGCATGCACCTTGCGCTCGAACTCGTAGAAGGCGATCTGGCGCACGACGGTGTTGATCATGTCCTCGACCTTCTGGGCGAGCATGGCCTTGCGCTCGCGGCGGTCAGCGGTCTGCTCGATCAGCGAACGGAAGGTCAGCATCTCGCCGAAGACGGAGGCGGTCTCGGCCAGCGTCAGCGGCGTCGAGGCCATCAGCGCGCCCTGGCCGGCGGCCAGCACCTGGTGCACGCCATGGCCGAGCTCATGCGCCAGCGTCATCACATCGCGCGGCTTGCCCATGTAGTTCAGCAGCACATAAGGATGCGCCGACGGCACCGTCGGATGGGCGAAGGCGCCGGGCGACTTGCCCGGCCGCACCGGCGCGTCGATCCATCTGCGATCGAAAAAGCCGCGGGCGATTTCGGCCATGTCGGGCGAGAAGCGCTGATAGGCGGAAAGCACCGTGTCCCTGGCGTCGTCCCAGCGGATCACCGCCTGCGGCGTCTCCGGCAGCGGCGCGTTGCGGTCCCAGTGGTTCATCACTTCCATGCCGAGCCAGCGCGCCTTCATCGCGTAGTAGCGGTGCGACAGCCGCGGATAGGCCTCGCGCACGGCCGTGGCCAGCGCGTCGACGACATCGCGCTCGACGCGGTTGGCGAGGTGGCGCGAGTCGGCGATGTCCTGGAAGCCGCGCCAGCGGTCGGAGATTTCCTTGTCCTTGGCTAAGGTGTTGGTGATGAGGGTGAAGGTGCGCAGGTTCTTGCGGAAGGTCGAGGCGAGCGCCTCGGAGGCACGGCGCCGCACCTCGCCATTGGCATCCTGCAATCGGTTCAGCGCCGGCTCGAGCGTCAGCTCCTCGCCGTCGACGTCGAAGCGCAGGTCGGTCATCGTCTCGTCGAACAGGCGGTTCCAGGCGCCGCGCCCGGTGACCGACTTTTCGTGGAACAACTGCTCGACGCGATCCTCGAGCTGATAGGGCTTGTCCTTCCTGAGGTCGAGCACCCAAGGCCGGTAGTGGCCGAAGGCCTTGTCGGCGGCCAAGGCGTTCTCGATCGCCGCATCGTCGATCAGGTTCAGCTCGAGCGCGAAGAACAGGAGATGGGCGCTGGCATCCGTCATCTTTTCCTGGACGTCGCCATAGAGCTTGGCGCGCTGCGGATCGGCGGTGTTGCCGGCGTAGACGAGGCCGGCATAGGAGACGATGCGGCCGATCAGTTCCTCGAGCGCCTCATAGGTCTTGAGCGCCTCGCCGAGCCGGCCGGCGCCGCCGCGCCCGGCCTCGGTGGCCAAGGTGCCCTTCCAGCGGGCTTCGAAGGCAATGGCGTCGCTGGCCGCCTTGGCGATGTCGCGCTTCAACTCGGGCGCTTCCATGCCCGAATAGAGATCGGCGAGATTCCACTCCGGCAGGTCGCCAAGCTCCGCCGCGCCCTGGCCGGACGCTGGGGCCGCAAGCCGCCGAGCAAACATCATGCGCATCGACAATACCTTCTTTGAACCAAGGGGCCAGAATCAAGGGGAAAGGAGAAGCCGGTCAAATCCTAAGGAATTCGTTCACCGGGTTTTTTGAAACCTTATTTAGAACCCTGTGCCAAGATGATCCATGGGGATTTTCTCGGGCGGACAACTCAAACAGTCATGACAGGTTCCATACTCATAGTCGATGACGATCCGGTACAGCGCAGGCTGGTCGAGGCCGCGTTGACCAAGTTCGGCCACACCGCGATCGTCACGGACAGCGGCGCCGCCGGCCTCGACGTGCTCGACGGGCCGAACGCGCGCGAGGTCTCCGTCGTCATTCTTGATCTCGTCATGCCCGGTCTCGACGGCATCGGCGTGCTGAAGGCGATGCGCGAGCGGGCCATCAACATTCCCGTCATCGTGCAGACCGCCCAGGGCGGCATCGAAACCGTCGTCTCGGCGATGCGGCACGGCGCCTTCGACTTCGTCGTCAAGCCGGCGTCGCCCGACAGGCTGCAGACCGCGATCTCCAACGCGCTCAAGGTAGAAGCCGTCGAGGACGAGATGAAGCGTGTGTCGCGGCGGCGCGGCGGCGGACATCTCACCTTCAAGGACATGATCACGCGCAGCCCGGCAATGGACCGTGTGATACGCCTCGGGCAAAAGGCGGCGGCCTCCAACATCCCGATCCTGATCGAGGGCGAATCTGGTGTCGGCAAGGAATTGGTGGCGCGGGCCATCCAGGGCAGCGGCGACCGCCGCTCAAAGCCCTTCGTCACGGTCAATTGCGGCGCTATCCCCGACAATCTCGTCGAATCGATCCTGTTCGGCCATGAGAAGGGCTCGTTCACCGGCGCCTCCGAAAAGCACACCGGCAAATTCGTCGAGGCGCATTCGGGCACGCTGTTCCTCGACGAGATCGGCGACCTGCCGCTCGACGTCCAGGTCAAGCTTTTGCGCGCCGTGCAGGAAGGCGAGGTCGATCCTGTCGGCGGCCGATCGACCGTCAAGGTCGACATAAGGCTGATCTCGGCCACGCACCGCAACCTTCTGCAGCAGGTCAAGGATGGCAAGTTCCGCGAGGACCTGTTCTACCGGCTGAACGTCTACCCGATCTTCGTGCCGCCGCTGCGCGACCGCCGCGACGACATTCCCTACCTGGTCCGGCATTTCATGGAGAAGGTCGCTCCGACCGATCCGCGCCGCCGCCTTGCCGGCATATCTGCCACGGCGCTTGCGATGCTCCAGGCCTATGACTGGCCGGGCAACATCCGCCAGCTGGAGAATGCGGTCTTCCGCGCGTCGGTGCTTGCCGAGGGCGACGTGCTGACCGAGGAGGAATTCCCGCAGATCCGGGCGCAAGTGGAAGGAACGGTCAATCTCGGAGCGGAACCGGCATCCGCCATCGCCGATACGGTTGCGGATGCGACCCTGCATGGGGATGAGGTCGCCGACACGATGGGGCCTGCCTTGTCCGACGGCGAGGCGTCAGCCAGGCCGCAGCCGCGTTTCGGAACGCTCCGTGCGCTCGATGAGCGCGGCAATGTGCGGGCGCTGGCCGACGTCGAACTCGAGATGATCAAGCTTGCGATCGACCATTACAATGGCCAGATGAGCGAAGTCGCCCGCCGGTTGGGCATCGGCCGCTCGACGCTCTACCGCAAGTTGAAGGAATATGGCATTGATCCCGAAGCTGGTCGCGTCGACCGGCTTGCCTCGTGACAGGCAAGGCTCGAACCAGCTTGCCTGCCTAAAATCGAGTCAAATTGTCGCTTTTGACCTGAAAACGCTTGGTTTTCAGCGGTTGGCGTTGCCGAGGATCACGCATTAACGCTAACGGTAACAGATCGTGTTCTGAGCGAGGCCGGATTGTTGATATAAACCAGCGGTTTACCACGAAATGCTGTGCATCATTTTTGACGGGATATCGCCACGGTGTTACCGCATTTCGGCTTCAATAAACGATGATTAACCATTAGGATCGATATTCGGATGTGAAAACGACGCATCCGTTTGGTCAAATCCGGGGACAAACGGCAGCCTGCAAGGCCATTTGATTTGAACGAAGTCGAACGACATAAAAACGGGCGGCATTTTCACATGAGCGTCTGGCCGAGGTGGCTGACGTTCGTGATTTTGGCCGTCGGTTTTCTGTCCGCGGCGACATCAGGCGCCCGGGCCGAGGTTCGTACGCTCAAGCTTTATCACCTGCACACCCACGAGAAGGCCGAGATCGTCTACAAGCGCAATGGCCGCTACGATCCCGAAGGCCTGCGCAAGATCAACATCATCCTGCGCGACTGGCGCCGCAACGAGCCGACCAAAATGGACCCGCGGCTGCTCGACCTCGTCTGGGAAGCCTATCGCGAAAGCGGCGCGACCGACTATATCCAGGTCGTCTGCGGCTATCGCTCGCCGTCGACCAACGCGCTGTTGCGCTCGCGCAGCCGCGGCGTCGCCGAGAAGAGCCAGCACATGCTGGGCAAGGCGATGGATTTCTACATCCCCGGCGTGCCGTTGAAGAAACTGCGCAACATCGGCCTTAAGATGCAGGGCGGCGGCGTTGGCTATTACCCGACTTCCGGTTCGCCCTTCGTGCATATGGATGTCGGCAACGTGCGCCATTGGCCGGGCATCAGCCGCCAGGAACTGGTCAGCCTGTTCCCCAACGGCAAGACGCTGCATGTGCCGAGCGACGGACGCCCGCTGCCCGGCTATGAGCAAGCGGTGGCAGCGTACCAGGCCCGCAAGGGAGCCGGCACCCCGAACATCGAACTGGCCAGCGCCGGCGGCTCGACCAAGCGCTCCGGCGGCCTGCTCGCGGCCTTGTTCGGCGGCGGTGCCGACGAGGCCGACGACGCCGCCGACGAAAGTGCCCCGGCGCCGCAGCGGAAAGCCGTGAAGCAGGTTCAGGTCGCGAGCGCCGCCACGGCACGCGACAGCAATCCTCCGGGCATCGCGATCGTCGCGCCGAAGGATGCCAAGCGCGCCAGCATCCCGCAGATCGCGGATGACAGCGCCGACGAGCAGCAGCAGCCGCAGCAGGATACGCCGGAGACGATCATCGCCGCCCTGCCGCCCAAGGAAATCCCGCTGCCCGACTTCGCGCCGCGTCCGAAGGTCGATGTCGGCCAGCAGACGCCGCAGAACGTGCCGTTCGCCATGGCGGATGCCTCGGCGACGACTGAGCAGGCGGTTTCGACGGCGCAGGCGCCCGTGCCCGGCAAGGTTCCGTTCGGCACGGCCAGTGCCGCCGAGGCCGCGAGCGCCGACCCGGCGCAAGTAGCGGTCAACAACATCCCGCTGCCGACCTGGCGTCCCGACCGCTCGATGGCGACCGACCTGGCGCCGAAGGACAAAAACGTGCTTCTGGCGCTGGCCGAAACCGCTTCGCAGGACAAGAGCGCGACCGACGCGTTTTCCGTGCTGCCGACCGCCCGGCCGCAGCCCGGCAAGCAGGACGAGGTCAAAGCCGTTCTCGAACAGGCCAATGCCACCGTCGGGGCCGATGGCGTCGGCGGCGCCGAATACCAGCTTGCGTCGCTGACCGAGCCGGAGCCGCGCTCCGCGTTCAACGATCCGTCGGGCGTCGATGCGGCCTCGCCTCGCCAGGCCATTGCCGCGCTCCCGGCCGGGGCCGATCCGGCGCAGGCAATTGGCGCCGGCGTGAAGACGACGGCCAAGGAAGCCAGGGCGTCTGCCCACGATCTGAAGCCCGGGCCCAAGGCCATGGTGGTGGCGACGCCGCCGCAAGCCGCGCGCTGGGCGTTGGGCAGCGGCGTCAACATTGCCGCGGTATCCGACCCGACGACAGCGCCGCGCTATGCCTACAACATCGTGCATACGCCGCCGAGCGAAGTGTATACGGCCGGCTTCCAGGCGGATGGCGGGGTGCCGGACGCAAGCCGGTTCACGGGCAACGCGGTGAAGTTCCTCTCGGTCGCGCGCTTCCAGACGAAATAGCGATCCCGCCAGACCCAACGCGGCCACTGATTGCATCCAAGTCCTATTCCCGGTCGGTGCAAGCCGGCCGGGTTTTTATGCTCAGTCGACTTCCAGCGCAGCCGCTTCGCCCTTGGCCAGAAGTCGCGCGGCGTCGCGCGCGGGCGGCAATCCAAACTGACGCGCATATTCGCGGCTGAACTGGGAGGCGCTTTCGTATCCGACGGTGAAGGCGACATGCGCCGCGCTGCCCGGTCGGGCGATCAGCAGATGGCGCGCCTCCAATAGACGAAGCTGCTTCTGATACTGGATCGGGCTCATCGCCGTCGCCGCCTTGAAATGGCGATGAAAGGCGGCATTGCTCATATGCGACAGCTCGGCCAGTTGCGTCACATCGATCGGCTCGTTGTAATGCGCCCGGATCCAGGCCGTGGCGCGGCGGATCTGCGAAAGGCGGCCGTCGGCGCGCGCGAGCTGGCGCAGCTTTTCGCCCTGCGGGCCTTGCAAAAGCCGGAACGCGATCTCGCGTTCGAGCATCGGCGCCAGAACAGGAATCTCGCCCGGCCTGTCGAGCAACCGCAGCATCCGGCGCCACGCATCGAGCAGCAAGTCGTCGACTTGATTGGTCGCGAAGCTATCACCGTCGATCGCTGGCTTATGGTCGATGAGCAGGCCGGCGATCAGCTCGGTATTGAGTGACAAGGCGACGGCCATGTAAGGCTGCGCGACGCTCGCCTCGATGAGCTGGCTGGTGGCGGGTGTCTCGACCGCGTAGACGAAATAGCTGCCGGCGCCGTAGGCAAGCGTGCGGTCGCCGATCAGCACCGTTTTGGTTCCCTGCAGGACAAAGAGCGTGGTCGGCTGACAGAGCTCGGGCAGCGGCGGCGTCGGGACTTCGCTGCAGCCGATCGTTACGCGCGGGATAGCGGTCTTCGTCCGCCGTCCGCGCGCATGGCGGCCGGCGATCACGATCAATTCGTGCAGCGCTTCGTTCATCGTTGCAGCATGTGCGATCCATGCAGGCCGCGCAACCATGTGACGCGGCACCTGGTGACGCGAAGACGCGCACCTGAGAGGATTAGGCAAGAGGACGCGAGGATCCGGCGCGCGAAGTAGGTCGGTTGATGCCATGTCTAGGTCGCCAAGAAGGAGACCTGGAATGACGACGCAAAAGAACGCGCTGGTTACCGGCGCCAACAAAGGTATGGGGCTTGAGACCGCCCGTCGGCTGGCCGCCATGGGATTCAAGGTTTGGCTCGGTGCTCGCGACGCCGAGCGCGGCGAGGCAGCGGCGCAGGCGCTGCGCGGCGAAGGCCTGGACGTTGAATGGCTCGAGCTCGATGTTACCAGCAACGACAGCGTGGCGGCCGCGGTCAAGACAGTCGCGGCGCGGGCGCCTGCCTTGGAGGTGCTGGTCAACAATGCAGGCATTGCACCCGGCTATGTCGAGGCGCTCGGCCCGGACGGCCGCTATGAGCGGCCGCCGAGCCGCGAGAGTGTCGATGACATGAAAGCCACCTATGACGTCAACGTCTTCGGCCCGGTTCGGGTCACGCAGGCGTTTCTGCCGCTGCTCCTGGCAACGCCCGCAGCCCGGGTCGTCATGGTCAGCAGCTATATGGGCTCGATCGCGCGCGCGTCCGGCGACAGCCAGTCGCCCAATCTCATGAGTTATGGCAGCTCGAAGACGGCGCTCAATGCCGTCACGGTGGCCTTCGCCAGAGAACTTTCGCCGCGCGGCATAGCGGTCAACGCCGCTGCTCCCGGTTACACTGCGACAGACCTGAACGGGGGCAGGGGGCACCGCACTGTCCAACAGGCGGCCGAGATCATCGTGCGGCTGGCGACACTGGAGGCCGGCGGGCCGACGGGCGGCTATTTCGACGAGAACGGCCCTTTGCCCTGGTAAAAGCGGCAGATTACTTCTTGAGCTTGCTCGCTTCACGCGCCAGCGCTTCGATCTCGTCCCACTTGCCGGCCTTGATGAGATCGTCGGGCGCGACCCAGGAGCCGCCGACGCAGATGACGTTGGGCAGGCTCAGATAGTCGGCGGCATTCCTGGCGGTGATGCCGCCGGTCGGGCAGAATTTCACGTCGGCGAGCGGCGAGGCGAAAGCCTTCAGCGAAGCGATGCCGCCGGACTGCTCGGCCGGGAAGAATTTCAGAAAGCGCAGGCCGGCCTCGCGCGCGGTCATGACCTCGCCGGGCGTGATGGCGCCGGGCAGCAGCGGCACGGGGCTGTCCTTGGCCGCGTCGAGAAGCTGGCCGGTGATGCCGGGGCTGACGATGAATTTCGAACCAGCGCGGGCTGCTTCGTCGAACTGCTTCGCGTCTAGAATGGTGCCTGCGCCGACCAAGGCATCCTCGACCTCGGCGGCCACACGGCGGATCGCTTCAAGCGCGTCGGCGGTGCGCAGCGTGATCTCGATCGCCGGCAGGCCACCGCGCGACAAGGCACGGGCGAGCGGCACCGCGTCCGCGACATTGGCGATCTTCAGCACCGGGATGACCGGTTGACCGTTGAGAAGCGACAGGAGCTTTTCGGTCTTGCTGGTCATTTGCTGGTCTCCATCTCGATCATTTTAAACCGATTAGCAGAAGGGATATGCCAAGTCCACGAAGGCAGGCGTGTCGCGATGCCGCGCAACGGATCGCCGCCGGCCTTTGAGCCTCCTTCGCCTTGAAACCGCTTTCACCACGGTCTAGTGGCATGACCATGACAACAGCCATGGAAATTCAGCCAGTCCGCGTCGCCGCGCTCTATAAATTCGCGCGGCTCGACGGATACGAGGCCCTTCGCGCGCCGCTTGCCGCATTCTGCTGCGGCCGCGGCATCAAGGGCACGCTGCTTCTGGCGCATGAAGGCATCAACGGCACCGTTGCCGGCAGCGAGGACGCGATTGCCGCGCTGATCGACCATCTGCAAGCCGTCGAAGGCCTTGCCGGTCTCGAAATCAAATACAGCGCCGCCGCCGAAATGCCGTTCCACCGCATGAAGGTGCGGCTGAAGCGCGAGATCGTCACCATGGGCGTCGAGGACGTCGATCCGGCGGCGAGCGCCGGCACCTACGTCGCGCCGGCCGACTGGAACGCGCTGTTATCGGATGCCGACACGCTCGTTATCGACACGCGCAACGCCTACGAAGTCTCGCTCGGCACTTTCCAGGGCGCGGTCGATCCCAAGACCACCAGCTTCCGCGAGTTCCCCGCCTGGGTCGAGCAGCATCGTGGAGAGCTCGAAGGCCGCAAAGTGGCGATGTTCTGCACCGGCGGCATTCGCTGCGAGAAGGCGACGGCCTATGTGAAGTCGCTCGGCCTCAAAGACGTCTTCCATCTCAAGGGCGGCATCCTGAAATATCTGGAGGACGTGCCGGCCGAAGAGAGCCTCTGGCAAGGCGAATGTTTCGTGTTCGACGAACGAGTCTCCGTCTCGCATGGTCTGATCGAGGGGGAGGCGGAGCTCTGCCGGGCTTGCCGGCATCCGCTGACGGTCGAGGACCGGCTGTCGCCGAAATATACAATCGGCGTATCATGCCCGCATTGCTTTGAAGCGCGCTCCGACGAGGATCGCGAGCGCTATGCCGAACGCCACCGCCAGGTCGAGCTGGCGCAAGCGCGCGGCGGCAAGCGCCATATCGGCAATTAGAGCGGCCAGCTCTGCGAGCGAAAAGCTGCCCCCGTCATTGTAATGTCGATGCACGGGGCCTACCTCTTGCCGGTCCGAAACCCTGCCCGGGCGCGTTCGGCCGGGCCCATTCTGGAGGCATTGATGCTCGATCCCAAGAAGCTGCTCGACGACCTTCTCGGCTCGCAAATCCCCGGGACCGGCTCGACTGTCCGCGACAAGGCGGGGCAGGCGGTGCAGATGGCGAAGGACAATCCGCTCGCCGCCGGCGCGCTGGCAGCCGTGCTGCTCGGCACCGGCACCGGCCGGCAGGTGACGGGAACGGCCGTCAAGCTCGGCGGCCTGGCTGCGATCGGAGGCCTCGCCTACAAGGCTTATCAGAACTACAAGGCCGGCAAGGAGCCGGCGCCGGCCGCCGGCGAGCCGGAACTGTTACCACCGCCGGCCGACACGGCCTTCCACCCCTCGCAGGCGCCGCAGGGCGAGGCCGAGTTCACGCTGACGCTGGTCAGGGCGATGATCTCGGCGGCGAAGGCCGACGGCCATGTCGATGATGACGAGCGCAAGAAGATCGCCGACAAGCTCAAGCTCGCGGGCATCGGCGCCGAAGCGGAAAAGTTCCTGCTTGCCGAGCTCGAAAGCCCGCTCGATCTCGACACGCTGGTCGCCGGCGCCAAGACCGATGCGCAGAAGCTCGAGCTCTACACCGCCTCGCGGCTTACCATCGATCCCGACACGCGCACCGAGCGCGGTTATCTCGACCTGCTCGCCGGCCGCCTCGGCCTGCCGGACGCCCTGGTCGATCATGTCGAGGCGACGGTTTCGGCGGCCAAGGTGCCGGCCGGAACGGCGCCCAATTCACCGTGGTGATTCGGCTTGGTAAACGTCCTTCGGGGACGCCTTGCCGGTCGTTAATCTTCCGTTAACCCAGCAAGCGCATCATTCTAATCAGTCGGACCGGCTTTTCCTCCTCCCAAGCGCGGTTCAGATCGGGGCGGTCGCCAATGGCCGCCCTTTTTGTTGGCCTTTTCTTTGTTGCCAACAGCGGCTTGCCATCATCCCTGCCATTTGCGATGCCACGTCTTTCCATCCATGACCGGAGGACGGCGATGACAGCCATAGCAGAGAAGACCGCCATCGTTACCGGCGCCGGCACCGGCATCGGCAAGAGCGTCGCGACGGCGCTGCTCAAGGCAGGCTGGAACACGGTGTTCTGCGGCCGCCGCAAGACGCTGCTGGAAGAGGCGATCGCCGATGCGGGCAAGACGCAAGCCAAGGCATTGGCCGTCGCCTGCGACATCAGCAAGGCCGAGGAAGTCGACGACATGTTCGAGACCGTGCTCGAAGGCTTCGGCCGCGTCGACCTGCTCTTCAACAATGCCGGCATGGGCTACAAGTCGACACTGATTGACGAGATCCCGGTCGAGGTCTGGAACGACGTCGTCGGCGTCAACCTGACGGGATCGTTCCTGTGCGCTCGCGCAGCCTTCGGCGCCATGCGCCGGCAGAAGCCGATGGGCGGCCGGATCATCAACAACGGCTCGGTGTCTGCCTATGCACCGCGCCCGGGCTCAGCGCCCTATACGGCGACCAAGCACGCGATCACCGGGCTCACCAAGACGCTGGCGCTTGACGGCCGGCCGTTCGACATCGCCTGCGGCCAGATCGACATCGGCAATGCGCTGACCGAGATGGCGCAGCCGATGACGGTGGGCGTGCCGCAGGCCAACGGCTCGATCGCCGCCGAGGCGGTGATGGATGTGCAGCGCGTCGCCGACGCGGTGCTGCACATGGCCAGCCTCCCGCTCGACGCCAATGTGCTGTTCATGACCGTGATGGCGACTAAGATGCCGTTTGTCGGGCGCGGGTGAGCCGGCGGCGCCGAGCCTAACCGCTCACACTTTCCTGGAATTGCTTTAGTCGCCGAGCACTCGGCGGCGTTCCTCGAACTCGTTCTTGTCGATCTCGCCGCGCGCAAAGCGCTCCTTGAGAATGTCGAGAGGCGTGCGACCCGGCGACGTCTGATGGGGTGACACCGCGCCCGGCCCCCACTGCCAGCGGGTGACGGCACCCACAAGGACGACGAAAAAGAGGATCATGAACAACGGACCGAAAATCATCGCCCAACCTCCGCCCCACCACATCATCCCAGGACCATAGGCATATCTGTCGGCATCCAATGCCTGTGCATATGCGGCCCCGGGGACAAGGGCCAAGACGCCGCTGATTGCGGCCGCCGATTTCATCAAGCTTTTACGCATGGGATCTGTCCTGACGTTTGCATGCGTAATCTTACGACGTGGGGCAGTCCGGCACCTTGCGCTGGATCAAACACCTGCCTGCGCCCGGTCATGATGCGGTGACAATGTTTGCAAAGACCATGCCGGCGGACTCCGGCCGGCCGCAAGGATGCAGTAATGGTGGCTCGGGGCGAGGCCACTCACCAGAGGGGAACATCGCCGACCGAGGGAACCGAGCTCACTTTGCCAAAAACGCCTCGATCCGCTCCAGCGCGCGCAGGATGTTCTCCTCCGAATTGGCATAGGAAAGCCGGATATAGCCTTCGCCGAGAACGCCGAAATCGGGGCCGCCGATGAGCGCCACGCCGGCGTCTTCCAACAGCGCCGACGCAAGCTTCTTGGCCTTCCAGCCGGTCTTCGAGACATTGGGAAAGGCATAGAAGGCGCCCTTCGGCGTGATGCAGGAAATGCCCGGCAGCGCGTTCAGCCCTTCGACCACGATCTTCCTGCGATTGTCGAAGGCGCGCATCATCTTCTCGACATCGTCCTGCGGACCGTCGATCGCGGCGATGCCGGCATACTGGCTCGGCGCGTTGACGCAGGACCAGCAGTTCACCGCCAGCTTGCGAACCTTGTCGTAGAGATGCGCACCCTTGTCGCCGTTCGGCCAGATTGACCAGCCCATGCGCCAGCCGGTCATCGCCCAGGTCTTCGACCAGCCGTTGAGCAGGATCAGCCGGTCGCGGATCGCGGGGAAATTGAGCAGCGAGCAGTGGGTCTCGCCGTCATAGGTCATGACGTCGTAGATCTCGTCGGACATGATGGCGACCCCAGGGTGCTTCTCCAGGCCCTTGACCAGCTTCTCGATCTCGGCCCGCGGGGTGACGCCGCCGGTCGGATTGGCGGGCGAGTTGAGGATCAGCAGCCTGGTCCTGGGCGTGATCAGCGCCAGCGTCTCGTCGGCAGAGAAGGCAAAGCCGTTTTCCTCGCGGATCGGCACCGGCACCGGCGTCGCGCCGGTGAACTCGATCATCGAGCGGTAGATCGGAAAGCCGGGATCGGGATAGAGGATCTCGGTGCCGGCCTCGCCGAACATCAGGATCGCGGCGAACATGGTCGGCTTGCCGCCGGGCAGGATCATCACATTCTCGGGCGACACCTCGACGCCGGTGGTGGCCAGCGTGCGGCGCACGACGGCTTCGCGGGTGGCCAAGAGGCCGTTTGCCGGCGTGTAGCCATGGTGGCCGTCGCGCAGCGCCTTGATCGCCGCCTCGACGATGTGCTGCGGCGTCTTGAAGTCGGGCTGGCCGATGCCGAGATTGACGATATCGCGACCCTGATGGGCAAGCGCGGTGGCCCTCGCCAGCACCGCGAAGGCATTTTCCTCGCCGAGACGGTCGAAAGCCGCGATCGTGTGGAGCATTTTTCCCGTCCCTGTGGTTCTTTCTGTGAGCGAGCGTTTTTGTGACCGTCCGCAGGTAAAAGTCAAACGGATTGGAGCGGCCGTGTCGGAAGATCTGAAGAATTGGCAGCCGCGCCCGCGGCCGGAACGAAGGCCGATCGAGGGACGCACGGTCAGGCTCGAGCCGCTGAGCGCGGCAAGGCATGGCGATGGCCTCTATGAGGCGTCCTCGGTTTCGGATGCCGGCGGACGTTTCGCCTGGCTGCCGGACTATCCGCCGGAGACCCGCGCGGCCTTCCAGCCCTGGCTGGACAAGGCCGAAGCGAGCGAGGACCCGCTGTTCTTCACCGTCATCGACAGAGCGAGCGGCAAGATCGCCGGGCGTCAGACGCTGATGCGCATCGACGCCGCAAACGGCGTCGGCGAGATCGGCAACATCTATTGGGGCCCGCTGATCTCGCGCAAGCCGGCCGCGACCGAGGCGCAGTTCCTGTTTGCGAAATATCTCTTCGACGATCTCGGCTACCGCCGTTACGAGTGGAAGTGCAACAACCGCAACGAGCCATCGAAGCGCGCCGCCGAGCGCTTCGGCTTCAAGTTCGAAGGCATCTTCCGACAACACCTTGTGGTCAAGGGTGAAAACCGCGACACGGCATGGTATTCGATCATCGACAAGGAGTGGCCGGCCTTGCGCAAAGCCTATGAGGGCTGGCTCGATCCGGCGAATTTCGACGGAGAGGGCGGCCAGAGGCGGCGGCTCGAGGATTTCCGCGCTGATTTCGGCGCGTGACAGGAGTTCAGCGATGGCGCATGACCATGGCTCGCACGATCACGGGTTGGCCGGTCACAGCCATGGTGCCGGCCATGTGCAAGGCTCGACCGACAAGAAACGGGTGCTGATCGCCACTTTCCTGACCGCGGGCTTCATGGTCGCCGAGGCGCTGGGCGGGTGGCTGACCGGGTCGCTGGCGCTGGTCGCCGATGCCGGGCACATGCTGGCCGACGCCATCGCGCTCGGTCTTGCCTGGTATGCCTTCCACCTGACGGGCCGTCCGGCCACCCGCCGTCTCACCTATGGCTTCGCCCGGGTGAAGACGCTGGTTGCCTACACCAACGGCATCGCCATCTTCGTCATCGCGCTCTGGATCGTCTACGAGGCCTGGGGGCGGCTGATGAACCCGGCGCCGGTGCTCGGCGGGCCGATGCTGGTGGTGGCGGTGGCAGGCCTGCTGGTCAACATCGCCTCCTTCTTCGTGCTGCATGGCGGCGACCGGGAAAGCCTCAACATGCGCGGCGCCATCCTGCATGTGCTGGGCGACCTGCTTGGCTCGGCCGCGGCAATCGCGGCAGCCCTCATCATCCTGGCAACCGGCTGGACGCCCATCGATCCGATCCTGTCGGTGCTGGTGTCGCTGCTCATTCTGTCGACGGCATGGTCGCTGATGCGCCAGGCGGCCCACGTCCTGCTCGAAGGCGTGCCGGCCAGCCTCGATCGCGACCTGATCGCCAAGGACATTGAAGGCGCGGTCAAGGGCGTGCGCGAGGTGCACCATATGCATGTCTGGTCGCTCGACGGGACCAGCAACATGGCGACGCTGCATGCTTGCCTGAATGACGGCGTCGATGCGCATGCCGCGGTGAGCGCCATCAAGAAACGGCTTGCGGCCGAGCATGGCATCGAGCATGCCACTGTCGAACCCGAATTCGGCCAATGCGCGGACAGCCATGACGAGCACGACCACCATCATGATCACGACCATGCGCATGATGCGCCGCGCGATCGTCGGCACTATCACTGATCGCGGCGTGATGATGAACCCGAGCAGCCTCGAACTGAAGAACGCCAGCTGATGGATCGTGACACCCGCAACGCGGCGACCGCCGCGGCCGTGATACTGCTCGTGTTCGGCCTCGCCGCCTATTTCCTGCCGGTCATCATGCTGGCCGCGGGCAAGGTGTCGACGGTGTTGGCAGCCGTTATTGCCGTCATCTTCATGGTGGCGCTGTTCGTCGTCCTGTGGCTGCGCGGACGCAGCCAGCGCAAGAAAGGTCTCTGAAGATGAGAATTCTGATCACGGGCGCGGCCGGCATGGTCGGCCGCAAGCTTATCGCGCGGCTGGCCAGGGACGGCGCCTTGCGCGGACGCAAGATCGCGGCGCTCGACCTACATGACATCGTGGCGCCGTCGGCGCCGGAGATCGCGGGCGTCGATGTCTCGATCCACACCGGCGATCTTTCCGCGCCCGGCGCCATGTCCGCTCTCGTGGCTCCACGCCCGGATGTGATCTTCCATCTGGCCGGCATCGTCTCGGGCGAGGCGGAGGCTAATTTCGACCTCGGCTACCGCGTCAATCTCGACGGCACGCGCACCCTGTTCGACGCCGTGCGGCTGGCGGCGTTCGCGCCGCGCCTCGTCTTTACCTCGTCGATCGCCGTGTTCGGCGCGCCGTTTCCGGACGTCATCCCGGATGAATTCCATCCGACGCCGCTCACCTCCTACGGCACGCAGAAGCAGATGAGCGAAGCGCTGCTCGCCGACCATACGCGGCGCGGCTTCTTCGACGGCATCGGCATCCGGCTGCCGACGATCTGCGTTCGCCCCGGCAAGCCGAACAAGGCAGCGTCGAGCTTCTTCTCCGGCATCATCCGCGAGCCGCTCGCCGGCCAGGAGGCGATCCTGCCGGTGCCGCGATCGGTGCTGCATACCCATGCCAGCCCGCGTTCGGCGGTGAATTTCCTCATCCACGCAGCCGAGATCGACGGCGACAAGGTTGGTCCGCGCCGCAACCTCACAATGCCGGGGGTCGCCGTCACCGTCGGCGAGCAGATCGAGGCGCTGCAGCGCATCGCCGGCGCCGAGGTCGCGAAGCGGATCCGCGAGCAGCCCGACGAGACCGTCTGGGCGATCGTCAAAGGCTGGCCGACGCGGTTCGAGGCCAGGCGGGCGAGGGAATTGGGATTTGCCGCCGAGAA
The DNA here is from genome assembly GCF_006440615.1 of Mesorhizobium sp. B2-6-2. Lineage (NCBI taxonomy): Bacteria > Pseudomonadati > Pseudomonadota > Alphaproteobacteria > Hyphomicrobiales > Phyllobacteriaceae > Mesorhizobium > Mesorhizobium sp. B2-6-2. Next base: position 267,528 of record NZ_VFUG01000002.1, read on the forward strand.
GAATTTCGACGAAATCATCCGCGCGTATATCGAGGACGAGCTCGGCGGGAAGATCGCCTGACGTCTGTTGATATCGGTTGATGCAGGCTGAACCCGAAGCTCGACCAAGCTTCGGGCACTGCTTTTTTTTGATCAGACGCCGCCAGACAGGCTGGCCGACAACAGCAGTAGGCCGACCAGGAAGATGAAGGCCGCGCCGCCGATCTCGACGATGGAATGGATGCGGTTGCCGAGGCGTCCGTCGCCGGCGAAATAGACGGCCCAATTCTTTGCCAGCACTGCGATCGTCGCCAGCGCCGAGACAGTGATCGCGGTGCCGATCGACATCGCCAGCACCGACAGCAGTCCGCCGATCCACAGGCCGTTGAGCAGCGCGAAGCTCAGCACGATCAGCGCGCCGGAGCAGGGGCGGATGCCGACGGCGGCCACCGCCGACCAGGCGGTGCGCCAGTCGAAGCGGTCGCCCGAAAGCATCGCCGGGTCCGGCGCATGCGAATGACCGCAGGCGTCGCAGACTTCGCCTGGGCCGTGGTCGTGGTGATCGTGATCGGCGTGATCGTGACCGTGCGAATGATCATGATCGTCATGCACGTGCAGTGCATGCGCATGAGCGGCGTGCGAATGCGCATGAGAATGGCTGGAATGGGCATGCGCATGAGCATGCGAGTGGCCCGCATGCCCGCCATGCGAATGACCGGCATGAGCGGCCGACAATCTGTAGGCAGGCGTCCTGCCGAACAGGCGCAGGATCGACGGCCCGAGCTTGCGCCACAAAAGCCAGGCGCCGAACAGCGTCACCAGCACGTAGCTCGAGATTTCGAGGAACCAGGCCGCGTCGGTCATCGAGATCGCGGTGCCGCGCAGCACGAAATAGGCAAGCATCATGACGACCACCGCCGTCAGCCCCTGCAGCATCGCCGAGACGAAGGAGAGCATGATGCCGCGCTTCAGCGCCACTTCGTTGGCGACCATATAGGACGAGATCACCGCCTTGCCGTGGCCGGGACCGGCGGCGTGGAAGATGCCATAGGCGAAGGACAGGCCGATCAGCAGCCAAAGCTTGCTGCCGTCCTGGCGCATCGCCTTCATGGCGGCCGCCAGCGAATGGTAGAACTCCTGCTGACGCAGATTGATCCACATCAGGATATGGGCGAACGGACCCGTTGTGGTCGGCGCCATGCCGTCATTGGTGCCGATGCCGAGCGAGCTTTGCGCGTGCGCGACGACAGGCATATGGGTCACCATCAATGCGGCGGCCAAGAGGCCGAGGGCCAAGCGGATATTCATGGGATGCCCCACGAATATCCGTTTGGATTCCCTCGTTTGTCGCAGGTTCCGATCGCAAAACCGTGAGACACTTTTGCGGAACCTGCTTGCGCGCAGCGACGGTTTCATCACCAAATCATCCTTCCGGCGGGCAGTTCAACTCGAGCTTGGTGGCGAAGATCTTGCTCATGTTGGTGCCTGTCGGATCGTTGAAGAACGCCTCCGTCAGGGTCTTCTGGTTTTCCTTGATCGCCTCGTCAGGATCGGGCCGGATGACCTTTTTGGTGCAGGTCGATGGCAGGCCTTCGACGGCAAGGTTGGCGTCGTCGGTGAAGTCGATCGCCGTATAGAAGGTCGGATCGTAGACGCCGATGTCGACTTTGCCGGCGAGCTTGATCGGGGTCTTGGGCTGCGACTCGAACAGGATGATCAGTTGGTCGTTGTCGAAGTTCGCCATCAGATGCGGCGGCGGCACCATCGGCACGTCCTTGCCGTCCTGGGTGACGAGTTGGAAGTAATTGAACTCGGCCAACGAGGAATGGACGGTGTCGGCCACTTCTTTGAGCTCTTTGTCGTCAAGTTTCAGATCGGAGTTCTTGTCGAACTCCATCATCACCGTACTCGAAAAAAGGTCGTCGAAGCGCCAAAGGTGGCGCAGCGCCGTCACACTTTGGTGATCCTGGCTGAGGATCACGTCGAGGCGAGCCTCGGCGAAGACATGCGGGTGCACCTCGGCCTGCTCGACCGAGGCGAACGTGGCCACTATGGCCGACGCCAGCATGGTTGCTTGCCGTTTCAGATGCATTCCGGGCCGCGATTCCATCGACTTCGGGAGTGAGGCCCGAGAGTTAACATAAAGGGGGCGAAATTGGGACGCGGGTTATCACGCTGCGTCGCGCGTCTTGAACCACTGCACCAGAAAGTCAACGAGGACCCTTACCTTGGCCGGCAGATAGCGCCGGTGCGGATAGACGGCGAAGATGCCGGTGCCCGCCAGGAGACGATCGTCGAGCGCGGTGACCAGCTTGCCGGACGCGACGTCGGGGGCGGCGACGAAATCCGGCAGCATGGCATAGCCCAGGCCGGAGAGCGCGGCGGCTCTTGCCACGATCGGGCTGTTGACCTCGATCGGGCCCGAAACGGCGACGCTGATGGAGTCATCGCCTTCGCCCTTGAAGCGCCAGTTGGCCAGCGAGCGGCCGTTGGTGTCGACGATGCAGGGCATGTTGGCGAGATCCTGCGGACGTGTCGGCTTGCCATGCCTGGCGATCAGCTCCGGCGACGCGCAAAGCCTGACCGAGAACGGCGCCAGCCGCCTGGCGATCAGCGAGGAGTTCTCCAGTCGCGAGATGCGCACGGCAAGGTCGAAACCTTCCTCGACCAAGTCGACGAAGCGGTCGTCGAGATGGATGTCGAGCACGATGTCGGGATGCTGCCTGGCGAAGTCGACCAGCGACTGGCCGATCGGCGCATCGGCGAAGGTGCGGGCGGCCGACAGCTTGATCCTGCCGCGAACGTCGCCGGAAGACTGGCGCACAGCCTCGGCGAGGCTGTCGACCTCGCGCACGATCTCGGAGGCGCGCTGATAATAGGTGTGGCCGGCTTCGGTCAGCGAGAACTGGCGCGTGGTGCGGTTGAGCAGCAGCGCGCCGAGCTCGTCCTCCAGCTCGCGCACATATTTCGACAACAGCGCCTTGGAGCGGCCGATCTTGCGCGCCGCGGCCGAAAAGCCTTCCGCCTCGACCACGTCGATGAAGGCGCGCATGCGCGTCAATGTATCCATGGTCAGACCTTTCGTGCCGCGTCGAGAATCCTGCGGCCGAGCCGTATCAGGGCAACGTCGCTGCCGGAAGGGCCGAGCAGCGACAGGCCGAAAGGCGCGCCGTCGACGGAGCCGACCGGCAAGGTGATCTGCGGAAAGCCCGAAAGACCGGAAAGACACAAGAGATGCAGCGCCCTTTCGCGATAAGCCTGGAACTGTTCGGGCGAGCTTGAAGCGAGCGGCGCCGCGCCGGGAACGGTGGGCAGCACCAGAAAGCCGTTGTTGCCGAGCAGCGCCGCGAATTCGGCCCGGAACGTCAAGCGGCGCGCGGCTTCGCTGGCGGCAGTCTTGGCGTCGATGGTGCGGCCGAAGCCGAAACGCTCCTCGACGCCCGGGCTGAGGCGGCCGCCGGCCGAAATCCAGGGACCATGCTCGCGCCAGGCCTCGAAGGCCTGCAGGCGGCGGAAGCACCAGTAAAGCTCGTCGGGGAACGAGGCGAAGGCGTATTCGGTCTCTACCGGCTGGCCGATCACGCCGGCGGCCAGCGCCTTCATGCGCGCATATTCGGCGGCTTCGGCCGGACCCGTGACGAAGGCGTCAAGCCAGCGGATCGACAGCGGCCGGTTGAGCGGGTGCAGGTGCGGGTCGCGGCCAAGCAAAAGCTTGCCGACCGTCTCATAGGTTTCGATGTCGTCGGCGAACCAGCCGAAAGTGTCGAAGCTCGATGCCAGCTTCATCGCGCCGTCGAGCGGGATGCGGCCATGGCTGGTGCGCAGTCCGATCAGGCCGCAGAAGCTCGCCGGCGCGCGGATCGAGCCGCCGGTGTCGGAGCCGGTGGCGATGTTCGCCAGCCCGCCGGCGACCGCGGCCGCCGAGCCGGAGGAGGAGCCGCCGGTGACGCGCTCGGGCGCGGCGGGATTGACCGGGTAGGGGAAATGCGCGTTCTGGCCGAACAGCGAGAAAGCCAGCTCGTCGGTCTGGGTCTTGCCGACGAATCGCGCGCCGGCGTCGAGGATCGTCTGCACCGCTTGCGCCGTGCTCGAGGCAGCGTGCGCCTCCTCGAATTTTTGCGGGTTGCCGCAGCCGGTGCGGTAGCCGGCGACGTCATAGATGTCCTTGACGGCAAGGCGAAGGCCTGCGAGCGGGCCCAATTCCGCATTCGCCACAGGCATTTGGCGCAGATCGAGGAAGGCGTTGAGCGGTGCTTGAGTTCCTGGCATCGTTCGATATCCGGATACAGTGCGGCAAGCATTGTTCGATGCCAGAAATTTTACAACCTGCGCATACGATTTTTATTGATTGTGAAATCCTTCGCTCCTATATCGCGCTTGCCCAAAGTCGCACGTGCCTGTGGGTGTCCGCCGATCCTCGAATGGTGAGGGCAATCGGTAAGGTAACTGGAGCCAACCCCTCCAGTCGGTCAGTGGCCAACCACAAGACCGAGGACACCTTGAAGCAACGACGGTGCGGGCCTTTCTGGTTCTCTTCCGGTTGTCCAAAGACCGGGGTTACTAAAGAGGCACACCTTCATTGCCGGCAGTGCGGACGGGTTTCCCATCCAAGCCAAGGCAGACAAAGCGAACCGAGGCCGGGCAAGGCCAAGGTTCATCGCCGCGAGACGGCATTTCATGGTTCCGGGGTCTCCACCGGCTGGTCCCATGGATTTGACGTCCCGCCTTTGTCCACCGCGTGCTCGCGAGGCCGACAGCCCGCGTCCCGCAGCCTTATTGCGCGCCGAAAGGCGCTATGGAGAGACCCGATGGCCACCCAGCGCATCCTTGATTTCCTTGCCACCCGACGTCCGAACGGCCCTTGCCTCGTCGTCGACCTCGATGTCGTGCGCGACAATTTCCGCGCCTTCGAGAAGGCGTTGCCCGATTCCAAGATCTACTATGCGGTGAAAGCAAACCCGGCGCCGGAAATCCTGCGCCTGCTTGCTGCGATGGGCTCGTCCTTCGACACTGCATCGGTTGCCGAGGTCGAGATGGCGATGGATGCTGGCGCGCCGGCGGACCGCATTTCCTTCGGCAACACCATCAAGAAGGAGCGTGACATCGCACGCGCCTACCAGCTCGGCATCCGCCTCTACGCCGTGGACTGCGTCGAAGAGGTCGAGAAGATCGCCCGCGTCGCCCCCGGCTCGCGCGTGTTCTGCCGCGTGCTGACCGACGGCGAAGGCGCGGAATGGCCGCTGTCGCGCAAGTTCGGTTGCGTGCCGGCGATGGCTGTCGACGTGCTGCGCCATGCCAAGGGCCTCGGCCTCGATGCCCATGGCGTGTCGTTCCATGTCGGCTCGCAGCAGACCGACCTGTCGGCCTGGGATCGCGCGCTGGGCGACGCCAGGAAGGTGTTCGCGACGCTCGCCGAGGAAGGCATCGTCTTGAAGATGGTCAACATGGGCGGCGGTTTCCCGACCCGTTACCTGAAGGACGTGCCGGCAGCCCAGGCCTACGGCCGGGCGATCTTCTCTGCCCTGCGCAAGCATTTCGGCAACGCGCTGCCCGAGACGATCATCGAGCCGGGACGCGGCATGGTCGGCAATGCCGGCGTCATCAAGTCGGAAGTCGTGCTGATCTCGAAGAAGGCCGACAACGACAATGTGCGCTGGGTGTTCCTCGACATCGGCAAGTTCGGCGGTCTCGCCGAGACAATGGACGAGGCGATCCGCTATCCGCTGGTCACCCGCCATGACGGCTCGGAGACCGCGCCCTGTGTGCTCGCCGGCCCGACCTGCGATTCGGCCGACGTGATGTATGAGAAGACGCCTTATCCGCTGCCCTTGTCGCTGACCATCGGCGACGAGGTGCTGATCGAAGGCACCGGGGCCTACACGACCACCTACTCGGCGGTCGCCTTCAACGGCTTCGAACCTCTCCGATCCTACGTGATCTGAGCAGTTCGCAAGAAACCGCTCAGATCAAATCGGCGCGGGCGCCTGTCGCCCGCCCGGGCTCGCTTGTGGGACAGATCTCCGCTCGTGAAGGATCGCGGACATGGAATACCTGACCAAATCGGCCTTCGCGGCCACTGAAATTGCCCCCTCGTCCGGACCGTTGGCTGAGCTTTTCTCCGCGGGGGAGAACGGCTCGACGGCAGCGCCTCTTGGCGCATTTTCTTACGGCGAACCGGTTTCCACTTCGCCTGAAAATGCGTTTGCGCCCTCCCTGGCCCTGCGGGCACAGGCTGGCTCGCGCGGCGCGCCGGACGAGGGGGCCGCCCAGGCGCCTGCCTTCGTCATCCTTGGCGAAGGCGCGGGCGACGCCGCGGCGCGCGAAGCGCTGCTCGACCGCGCCATGGGGCCGAAGCGCAAGAAGAAGTCGTCCGAGAAGCTGCGGCGCGGCCGCCGGCCCTCGGAAGGCCTGGCCTTTGTCGCCCGCGATGCGTCGGGCGCGGTCGTCGGCACGGTGCGGCTGTGGGATGTGAGATTGGGCGAGGGCGGTCCGGCTGCGCTTCTGCTCGGCCCGCTCGCGGTCGAGCCGGGTTTCAAGAGCGGCGGCATCGGCTCGGCGCTGATGCGGCATGCACTCGCCGAAGCCGCGCGGCTCGGCCATGGCGCGATCCTGCTCGTCGGCGATGCGCCCTATTACGGGCGGTTCGGCTTCTCAGCCGACCGCACGGGAGCGCTTGCCATGCCCGGCCCCTATGAGCGGCACCGGCTTCTGGCGCTGGAACTGCAGGACGGCGCGTTGGACGGCGCCAAAGGCACGATCAAGGCCGCCGGCCGCAAGATCAAAGGACAGGCGCTGGGCTTCGTCGCCTGAAGCCTTTGTTTTCACGCAATTCCGGACGGAAGGCTACGGCGAAGGCGCCGAGCCTAACCGCTACGCACTTTTCCTGGAATGGCTTTTAGGTTCGACAAAAACAGCAACGCCGCCCATCGGGCGGCGTTGCTGTTTTTGCAAAGGGTCAGCCGAGCAACTGGCTAAGCGCCATGGCGACGGTCATGTCGCCCTCGACCTTCAGCTTGCCGGACATGAAGGCCATGGTCGGGTTGAGGTCGCCGGCAATCAGCGAATCCAGATCGTCGAGCGACAGCTTGACGGTGCAGTCGGCCGGCGCATCGGCGGTCGAGACGGTCGCGCCGTCGATGACGATGACGCCGTCGCTGCCGGTGTCGAACTTGACCGAATGCTCGAAGCCGGCGCTTGCCACGCGCGACTTGATCTTGTCGGCAATCTCCTGAACGCCCATGGCGGTTCTCCTCGTTGGTTGCGTTGACGCGCACCGGCGCTTGGCCGCTGGGCGAGGTAGACGCGCCGCGCTCCAGCGCGACCACAGGCGCATATAGCTTCGAGTTGACGTTTACGTCAACGCGGTCACCATGCGTCATATCGCTTAAGGGAACTGGGTCATGTCCATCGCCGCCGGACGCGGCCAGGCAGTCAATGCTCCGGCGCTGCCTGGAAAGGCTTGGTCATCGCCGCCGCGGTGTCGCCAGCATTCTTGCGGCGCCGAAGCGCGTTGTCGCGGATATCGTCCTTGGACAGGAAGTTGACCTGGTCGATCAGCACCTCGTGCACCAGCTCGACGCCGACGCGGGTGTTGATGGTGTCGCGGATCGACTTGCGGAAAGCGTCGAGATCGATCGATTCCTTCTTGGTGAAATCGATCTGCGGGTTGGAATAAAGATAGGAATAGACCTGGTCGGTCATCAGCGCCTGCGCCGGGATCGACAGCTTCTTTATCTGGTCCGGCTCCACCGTGTAGACGAGCTTGGTGAGGAAATAGCCCTCGATCGTGCCGTCGCGCAGCAGCGGCACCGAGATCATGTCGGTCTTGACATAGTCGAGGCCGCCCAGCATCGGCTTCGGCGGCTCGGCCGCGCCGCGCTGGCCCGCCGCCTGGAAGGAATAGAAGACCGCGCTGAGCGTCACGGCGCAGATCCACAGCGCGGCGGCGATGAATTTTATCACCGGGTCTGTCCTTGCGCCTCGATCATCTCAATCAGGCTCGCGCCATTCCGAACTCACCGGCCGAATAGGTGCCGTCGGTATCGGCGCGCTGGATGGCGTTCCTCAAAAGCGTGGCGACTTCGTTGACCGCGTTGAGATGGGCAAGGATCGCCGCCTCGTTCCTGGCCAGCTTCTGGCGCAGCCGCAGCAGGCCTTCGCGATGCTGCTCGAGGAATTCGATCTCGTTGGCGCCCTTCATGGCGCGGTTCAGCTCGTAGAGATACCGGCTCTTGCGCGCGTTCGAGGCCTTGAGATCATAGGCCGTTCCGCTGCGGATGCCGGCGGTTTCCTCGTCCACGACTTCCTCGATGCGGCCGATGATGGCGGCGAGGTTGCCGGGTCGCGCGGCGGCGGGCGCCTCCATTGCGCTGGTGCGTGCGGGAAGGTTGGAAAGGTCCGTTTGGTCGGCCATGTAGGTCCCTAGATCTTAATATCTGTTTTTATGGTCGTCTCGTCGCCGGTCATCGACCGTGCTGCTTTGCGCTCAAGCTCCTCGATCATCGAGGTCGAAAGCCGGGTCTGCCGGTCGATCTCGGTTTTCTGCGCTCCGCCGGCGACGGGGCCGACCGGCACCTTGTGCTTGCCGTCAAGATAATGGTCGGCAAGCATGGATCTGGCGATGCCGATGCCGCCATGCGCGGCCATGACATCGGCCACCTTTTCGGCCAGCTGCGACTTCCACATGTCGCCGGCCAGGCCCTTGCCGTAAACGCCCTCGGTGTCCTTGGGCATCATGTTCTGGATGAAGGTCGTCAGCACCATCGCCTCGAAGCGTTGGAACTTCTTCGCCGGATTAGCTGCTTCCGCCTTGTCCGCCGTCGCACGCGAGAGAATGGAGCCGGCATCGACCGTCGCGGAGGGATCGACAGAGAACGGTGCCGAGGCGCCATTCGCCCTTCTCGCGAGCGCTGCCCGCGCGGCCTCGACATCGGCCGGCTCCGCTGCGCGGACGACGTCCATGACGATGTCGCTGGGTGGGGAAATGGCCAAGAAAGTCCGCCCTTTGCCGGTTTTGTTAGTTGCACAATGACTGAAGAAGCTTGTGGCAGGCTTGCGATGATCAGCCGTCGGAGGTTCGCTTCTGCATGATCAGATCGAGGCGCTCGCGGTCGGATCGCTCGCGCTCGTCGCGGCGACGCTCGTCCTTGTAGGCACGCTCGACCATGTTGGTGCGCGCCGTCGCGGCGGCGATCAGCGCCGCTTCCTGGCGCGCATTATCGAGGTTCTGTTGCTGCCGGCCGAGCGCGTCGGTGATGCGCTTGTGGTAAAGCGCGGGAAAGAGGCCAGCCAGCGACCTGTCGGTGTCGAAATGCTCGATCAGCTCCTTGGCCTCCACTTCAGCCTTGACGGCGGCGGCGAGGAAGCCGGCGTGGCGGGTCTCGTGCAGCGCCTTCAACTGTTCCTGCACCTTGACCAGTTTCTTCAGGCGGTCCTTTCGCGCGGTCATGAAGCCTATCTCGCCAGCGTGAGATCGACGAAGCCGTCGACGAACAGCGACAGCAAGGTGCCGACGGCGAAATAGAAGATGATCATGCCGCCGGCGATGACGAAGGGCAGCGAGATGAAATAGACCGGGATCTGCGGCGTCAGCTTGTTGACGAAGCCGATCGTCAGATTAACCAGGATGGCATAGGCGACGAACGGGCTGCCGAGGCGGATGACCAGGAAGAAGGCATCCGACACGGTGTCGGTGACGTCGACCAGTGCCGCCTGCGGGTTGAAGAAGACGTTGACCGGAGCGACCGTGTAGGAGGCGACGAGCGCCTTGACGATCTCGTGGTCGAAGTCGAAGACGAAGAGCAGAAGCAGCGCCGAGAAGGAGATGATGGCGGCAAGGGCCGCCTGCGGCTCGGGTTCCTCGATCGCCGGTCCGCCCGAGCCGCCATAGCCGATCAGCATGGCGATGGCCGAGCCCATGAAGCGCAGCGCCTCCATGTAGAGCCTGGTCATGGCTCCGATCAGCCCGCCGACCAGGAGCTCGGAGACGATCATCGGCGCCAGGACCTGCGGGCGCGGATCGACGAACGGGTAGATGCGGTCCCACAGGAAAGCGAGCAGGCCGCCGGTGGCGGCGAGCGAAACGAACAGCCGGACCTGCAGCGGCACGCGGGCGCTGGACAGGCCGGGCATCAGCATGAAGCAGGCGCCGATACGGCAGAAGGCGAGGAAGGCGGCGATGACGACGCCTTGCGAGAGCGCGTTCACGAGATTGTTCCGAGCACCTTGATCTCGACGCCCTTGGCGATCTCGACGTGGCTGAGAACGGGAAGCGTCGTGAACAGCCGCTCGATGATCATGCGAACATAGGGACGGGCGTCGGGCGCGGTGACGAGAACGAAGCGCTCGCCGGCCTCGAGATGCTTGCGGATCGCCTTGGTGGCGTCCTGGCCGAACTCCTCGAGCTGACGAGGATCGATGTCAAACTCGCGCACCTCGCCCTTGGCGTCGCGCTTGAGGCTCTGATGGAAGGCGAGGTCCCAGCGGTTGCCGAGGCGCAGCACCTTGAGCGTGCCGCCTTCGGAGAGGTCGCCGCAGATCTGCTGCGCCATGCGGATGCGCACGTGCTCGACGATCTGCTCGGTGCGGCGCACATGCGGCGCGATCTCGGCGATCGCCTCGATGATCAAATGCAGGTTGCGGATCGAGACGCGCTCGGCGAGCAGCAGCTTCAGCACGGCCTGCAGGCCCGGATAGGAGATGTGCGAGGTGCATATCTCGTCGGCGAGCTTGCGGTATTCCGGGTCGAGCCGCTCCAAGAGCGCCTTCATGTCCTTGTAGGACAGGAGCTGCGGCAGGTTGTTGCGGATCACCTCGGAGAGATGCGTGAGCAGCACCGACATGTTGTCGGCGAAGGTGAAGTTCTCGCGTCTCAGATCCTCGGCGAAGGTTTCGAGCACCGAATAGGCGCGCATGCCGAAGGCCGGCTCGCGAATTTCCTCGCCGGGGATTTCCGGCACGCCGCGCGTGCCGAGCAGCACCATGATCTCGCCGACGCGCATCTGGTATTCGGCGACCACCGTGCCGTGCACCTTGATCTGATAGCTCTTCGGCGGGATGGCGAAGTCGTCGGCGACGCGCACCTCCGGCACCACGAAGCCATATTGCTGGGCGAATTTCTTGCGCATCTTCGACATGCGGAACACCAGTTCCTGGTGCGCCACCATCAGCCTGGTCGAAAGCTGCTTGCCGATCAGAAGCTCGATCTCGGCGGTGACCAGCGAGGCCTTGACCGAGTTCTTCTCCTCCTCGACCTTGTTCGCCTTTTCCTGCGTCTTCAGGGCTTCGGCGGCGGCGCGCTCGCGGCTCAGGCGCAGCGGGATGATGTAGCCGAGGCCGGCCATGCCGCCGGCAAGCGCGAAGAAGGGGAACAGGGGCAGGCCGGGCATCAGGCCGAGGATGACCAGCAGCGAGGCCGCGACGTAGAGCGCGCGCGGATGCGCGCCGAGCTGGCCGAACACCGCCTGGTTGGTCGAGCCGCGCGTGCCGCCCTTGGAGACGAGCATGCCCGCGGCGAGCGAGACGATGAGCGCCGGGATCTGGGTGACGAGGCCGTCGCCGACCGACAGCTTGATGAAGACGTCGGCCGCCTGGCCAAGGCCCATGCCGTGGCGCAGATAGCCGATGGCGATGCCGCCGACGATATTGATGGCGGTGATGATCAGGCCGGCGATGGCGTCGCCGCGCACGAATTTCGAAGCGCCGTCCATCGAGCCGAAGAAGGAGCTCTCCTCCTCCAGCTCGCGGCGGCGCAGCTGCGCGGTCTTGTCGTCGATCATGCCGGCGGAAAGGTCGGCGTCGATCGACATCTGCTTGCCGGGAATGGCGTCGAGAGTAAAACGCGCGCCGACCTCGGCGATACGGGTCGCGCCCTTGGTGATGACGATGAAGTTCACCACGATCAGGATCATGAAGACGATGAGGCCGATGACGAAGTCGCTCGACATCACCAGCTTCGAGAAGCCCGAGATGACATAGCCGGCGGCATGCGTGCCTTCGTTGCCGTGCGACAGGATCATGCGCGTGGTGGCGATGTTGAGCGATAGCCTGAGCATGGTGGCGATGAGCAGCACGGTCGGGAAGGACGAGAAGTCGAGCGGCCGCTGGATCCACAGTGCCACCATCAGGATCAGCACCGAAAGTGCGATCGAGAAGGCGAGGCCGATATCGATGAGGAAGGCGGGGATCGGCAGGAACAGCACCGCCAGGATGAAGACGATGCCCAGCGCGAAGAAGACGTCGCGGCCGTTCTTGACCGCCAGGCCGGACGGTAGTGTTTCGCTGATCGCCATGTCGTCCTCAAATCCAGGGCCGCCACGCACAGGGCAGGCCGTTGACCGTAACTCTCCAAGCTTGCGCGAAAGTGGGAGAGCGGCTACGGCGCCTTAGCCACCTATCGGAAGGAAATCGAATGCTCCTGATCATCGGCACGATCCGCTTGCCGCCCGACAGGCTCGACCAGGCAAAGCCGGCGATGCAGCGAATGATCTCGGCGAGCCGCGCCGAGCCGGGCTGCCTTGGCTATTCCTACGCGCAGGATGTGCTGGATGCCGGGCTCATCCATGTCTCGGAGGCCTGGAGCGACCGCGCCGCGCTCGAAACCCATTTCAAATCGGCGCATATCGCCGAATGGCGCGCGAGCTGGGCCGACCTTGGCATCGGCGAGCGCAAGCTCACGCTTTTCGAGACGGACGGCGGCGCGCCGACCTGATCGTCTGAGGTGTCTACAGCTGTGCCGCCTCAGCGGTCGCGACGGCGACCAGCCAGCGCCGCACGGCGCGTTCCTCCTCGGCGGAGAGGCCGGCGGTCAGCTCGCCCTCCAATTTATAAACCCGCTCGCGGCATTTCTTCAGCAGGGCGCGGCCGCTGTCCGAGAGGTCGAGATGCTGGATGCGGCCGTGGACGGCATGCGGCCGGCGGATAAGCGATCCGGCCTTTTCCAGATTGCCGACGATCACGCTCACCGTCTGCGGCGTCAGCACCGCGAGCCGGGCCAGATCGGCATTGGACAGGCCGGGATAGGCCGAGATCATGGTGAGGGCCGCGAACTGCGCCTGCGTCACGCCGAATTCATCCAGCGCCCTTTCCACCTTCAGACGATAGGCACCGGCCGCCTGGCGCAGCAGATAGCCCAGATAGCCTTGCTCGCCGCGCTTGCCTTCACCGGCGGACGGAATGGATGGGTTCCCCTTGCGCATGATGTCATAGCTCTTATATGTTGTTCGTACTCTGATATTATAGCAGCAAGGAGCGAGAGACGATGGGCCATCGTATTTTTCTTGCGGGCGCCTCGGGCGCTATCGGCCGCCGGCTGGTGCCGCAACTGGTGGCGGCAGGTCATCAGGTGACGGCGACGACGCGCCAGGAGGCAAAAGCCGCGGACCTGCGCAGGCTTGGCGCCGATCCGGTGGTGGTCGATGTATTTGATGCAACCGCTCTGCGCGCCGCCGTCGTGGCGGCGAAGCTTGAGATCGTCATCCACCAGCTCACAGACTTGCCGGCCGGGCTCGATCCATCCAAGATGGCTGAAGCAACTGTACGCAACGCTCGCATTCGCGACGAGGGAACCCGCAATCTCGTCGAGGCGGCGAAGGCGGCCGGTGCCAACCGGCTGATCGCGCAAAGCATCGCCTGGGTCTATGCACCGGGTGCAGAGCCGCATGCCGAGACAGATGCGCTGGACAGCAATGCGGTAGGCGGCCGCGCCGTGAGCGTCGGCGGCGTCATTGCGCTGGAGAAGCATGTGCTCGGCGCCTCGCCGATCACCGGCATCGTGCTGCGCTACGGCCATCTCTATGGACCGGGTACCGGTGCGGAAAGCGCCGCGGAGCCGGCCGTCCATGTCGACGCCGCCGCTTACGCCGCGCTGCTTGCCGTTGAACGGGACGCGCAGGGCGCCTTCAATGTCGCGGAGCCGAACCGCCATATCGCGACCGACAAGGCCGTCGGCGAGCTCGGCTGGCGCGCCGGCTTTCGCCTGGCATAATGAAGGAGTTGTCGTCGTGACCTTAGCTTCCCGAGACTGCTCGGCACCGCGCTGACCATTCTGGTGCCTGACTGAGTCTGTCTCCTTGGTCGCGGCGACACGTCTTTCGTAACGCTATTTGGCGCAACGCCAAAATGGCGCCACATGCGGTCGGCATTGCGATTGCCACGCAAAGCCGCCGCGCGTATCAGGCACGGCAGTTGTTTATCTTATCGCACACCGGCGAGCCGCTTCGTTGCCTGCCAGAAACGACCCACAAGTTTACGCCCGCCGGCTTCGCGCGGTGCTGATCAGCTCGATCCCCGTGCTCGAGGCGCGCGGCATCGTGATCGTGCTGATGGCCGGCATGGTCGGCGTCATCGCCGGCGCGCTGGTCACCGGCATGAGCGCCTTGGTGCAAGGCATGCATTACCTGCTGTTCGACGTGCAGCCGGGCGGCAGGCTTTCGGCGATGTTCTCGCTCGCCGATCCGGTGCAGGCGATGTTTCCGGCGATCGGCGGCCTGCTGCTCGGCCTTTCCGTCATCTGGCTCAGAAAGCGCAAGTTCCGCACACCTGTCGACCCGATCGAAGCCAACGCCCTCTATGGCGGGCGCATGTCGCTCACCGACACTTTCATCATCGTGGCGCAGACGATGATCTCAAGCGGCTTCGGCGCCTCGGTCGGGTTGGAAGCCGGCTATACGCAGATCGGCTCCGGCGTAGCTTCCCGACTTGCCCGCGCTTTCCGGCTGCGCCGCAACGATGTCCGCATGCTGGTCGGCTGCGGCGCGGCCGGTGCGATCGCCGCCGCCTTCGACGCGCCGCTGACCGGCGCCTTCTACGGTTTCGAGCTGGTCATCGGCATCTACTCCGTCGCCAATGTGGCGCCGGTGATGGCGGCGGCGATAGCCGCTTCGCTGACGGCGGAAATGTTCGGCGGCGTGCCGTTCCCGCTGGAACTTTCAGGTCTGCCGAATCTGACCGCCGGCGAGTATGTGCCGTTCCTGCTGCTGGGGCTGCTCGGCGGGGCTGCCTCGATCGCCATCATGCATCTGGTGAGCATCGTCGAGCGGCTCTTTGTGCGGTTGTCGATCGACGTGTCGGTCAGGCCGTTCATCGGCGGCATCTTCGTCGGCTTGCTCGGGCTGGTCACGCCGCAGGTACTCTCCAGCGGCCATGGCGCGCTGCACCGCGAGTTCGCCATGAATTATGCCCTTCCCGTGGTGGCGAGCGTCTTCGTGATGAAGCTGGCGGCCTCCGCCATCTCGCTCGGCTCGGGCTTCCGCGGCGGCCTGTTCTTCGCTTCGCTGTTCCTGGGAGCCTTGCTCGGCAAGGTCTTTGCCGGCGTCATGGCGCTGACCGCGCCGTCGGCCGGCGTCGACCCGGCGGTCGCCGCCGTCGTCGGCATGACCTCGCTTGCGGTGGGCGTCGTCGGCGGTCCGCTGACCATGACCTTCCTGGCGCTGGAATCCACCCGCGACCTGACGCTCACCGGCGTGGTGCTGGCCGCCTCGATCATGTCGGCGATCCTGGTGCGCGAGACCTTTGGCTACTCCTTCTCGACCTGGCGTTTCCACCTGCGCGGCGAAACGATCCGCAGCGCCCATGACGTCGGCTGGATGCGCAGCCTCACCGTTGGCTCGATGATGCGCAAGGACGTCCGCACCATCCCTGCCTCGACCACGCTCTCCGAATTCCGCAAGGAGGTGCCGCTCGGCTCCGGACAGCGCGTCATCGCCGTCGAGCAGGCCGACCAATATGTCGGCATGCTGCTGGTGCCGGAACTGCACAGCGATCGCTCCGATGGCGAAACGCCGGTGAGCACGCTCGCCCAATTCAAGGACGCGGTTCTGGTGCCGTCGATGAATGTCCAGACCGCGGCCGAGACCTTCCAGCGCACCGGGGCCGAAGAACTGGCGGTGGTCGAGGATTTCGACGAGCGCATCGTGCTCGGCCTGCTCACCGAGAGCCATCTGATGCGCCGCTATGCCGAAGAACTCGACAAGGCGCGGCGGGATCTTTCCGGCGAGGGCTAGACGCTAATTCGCGATTTTCTGGATCTGCTTGGCGACTACGGCGATCTCGCGGCAGGGATGGCCTCGAGCGCGTCGCGATCTCTCAGGCACTTGAGGCTTTCGATTACGCAAGCCTTTGTTCCAAAGGAGACATGCTTCAGGCGGAGAGATCCAGTCTGAACTTTGTCATACGTTTGGCGCCGCCGCGCTTTGCGGCGAGATAGTTTGTCATAAGTCTTTCCTCAACAGGCTCCGACATGAAGAACCCTTGAGCGCCGTAGCAACGCTCGCGGATCAGAAAGTCGAGTTGAGCTTCGTTCTCCACCCCTTCCGCGACAACCGTCAGCCCTAGCGAATTGGCCAATGCGATGATCCCTCGCACCACGTTCTGCTTCTTTGTTGAGGAAGCCAGGTCGTTCAGGAACGAACGATCGATCTTCAATTGATTCAAGTTGAAATCGGCAAGGTATCCGAAGCTTGCATAGCCCGACCCAAAATCGTCGAGGGCCAGGCTCACCCCGATGTCTCGAATCTTGCCGATACTCTCCAGGGCGTTGCGGCTGTTCTGGACAAATATCCCTTCCGTGATCTCCAGCTGCAGGCGCGACGGCGGCAATCCCGTTTGCTGCAAGACCTGCGTGAGATGCGTCAGATAGGCATCGGCCTGGAGGCTTTTTCCAGAGACGTTGACTGAACACACGAATTCCTCGGTGGAAACAGGCATCCACCGGGCGGCTTGGGCGCAAGCCTTGCCCAGAACGACCTTGTCGAGTTCCAATATCAGATCGCTTCGTTCCGCGATTGGAATAAACGATGCCGGCGGCCGAATTGCTCCCGAGACCGGATCGCGCCAGCGCACCAGCGCCTCGACGCCGATCATGCGGCCGGTCGCCAGCTCGAACTGGGGTTGCCAGACCAGAAAGAACTCGTCGCAATTGAGCGCCCGCTTGATGCCCGCTTCTTCACCAAGCTGCATGTCGATCTGACTGAGGATCGCAGGCGAGAACGTCACGAAACCGGACCGCCCTTCGGCCTTCGCCGTATAGAGAGCCCTATCGGCATTGCGCAGCAAGGTGGAAATGTCGGAGCCATGCTGAGGGAAACATGCCATCCCGATGCTTGCGCCAATGCGCACTTGGTGGCCCTCCAATTCGGTAAATCCGTTCAAGCGTTCGCGCAGGCGTTCGCCCAGATCGTCGTCGGCGTTCCGGTCGGCGATAGCCATGACGGCAAATTCGTCTCCGCCCAATCGCACGGCAGCCACGTCGCCCGCCCATTCGACCGACTCAAGGACCTCGGCAACTGCTTTCAGCAGCAAGTCCCCGACATGATGCCCGAAGGTGTCGTTCACGCTCTTGAAATGATCGAGGTCGACCAGGAGCAACTGAAGCTGTTTGCCGGTCTGCCTCGCGCGATCCAGCATGGCGTCCCTGTTGGCCGACATCCAGGCACGATTCTTCAGTCCGGTCGTTGCATCGCGCCAGGCAAGGAATTCCAGCTTGTCTATCGTTTCCCGGCGCCCGATGAACAGAACCGCCGTCCCGATCGCCAGCAGCGACAGAATCGTCAAGGCAAAGGCTATCTGATAATTGAACCTTTTCAGGCTGACTTCCGACGAATAGAGATCGGCGTTAACTTCCTCGCCATATTTGTAGTACTCGTCGTTCATTCGGCCGATGATCTGCTCAAGCTCCAGACCCAGTTCCTTCAAGCTTTTCTGATCGAGCGGAAGACCCGCCGCACTAACGGCGTCGAGCCGCTTTACCGCGTCGTTCACGCGCGGCACGATGCCTGCATAAGCCGGAATCGCGCTGATTGTTTCGCTGCCGTCGATGCGCTCGAAGCGAATGTAAACCAGGTCGTTTGCAGCGGACAGCCGATCAAGGCTCTCCTGAGCGTTGGGCGCTCCCTCGGCGAGCGAGATCATATCCCTCAGATGGGTCACGTCGCGGATCGCGATATGAAATTCGCGGATGGCGAAGAAGCCGAACCGGGGCAAAGAAGACTCGATCTTGCTGATGCTGACAAACAACATGACGATCAGTATCGCGGAACCGATCGCCGCCAGCCCTATGGCGCTGCCGTAGGTAAGCGGAATTTGCCAGCCTCTCAGGCGAGATCGCAGCATGGCGGTCGACAGCCGATCAGTTGCCGGACTCGAGCGACTTGATCAGCCAAATCCACCGCGGTTTGCGGATCGGCGTGTCGAAGGCCGGGTAGTCCTTGAGCGGGTAGATCAGGCGGGTCGGGCCTTGTGTTCGTCGGGTGAGCAATTCCCCGTCCTGGCGCGTCGCGAGAAGCAGGGGGCCTTCCGTCCAATCTTCGTGCGGAATTACCTGCACGTATTCGTCCGCTGCCCGCAGGGTGACGGAATCCCTGTCTTCCAATCCCATGGATTTGAGCATGTCCCGGAATAGAACGCCTTGAAACGTCAGTTGCCCTTCCTCGAAAGGACTTGTGGTAACGACCTTGTAAAGGCCGAGCTTTTCCAGCTGCCGCAATGTGACCGGGACCGACTTGCCGTCCTTCTGAAGGGTGAAAGCTACGGAGTCGGGCGGCTCCGGATAGCTGGCCGGTTCCAGCGCCCGTGCCGGCAGAGTGCCGGCCGCCAGGACAGCCAGCATCAGCAAGCTGCGCACGAGCGTTGGCGGACTTTTCCTTAGCAAGGATGACATATCGCAATCCCTTCCCGACCAGCAGACCAACAACGGGTCCTTGCCGTTCAACATCTTGCCGGCTGACAATCGATACTGCCGTTGAATGCTTAATTATTTGTCGGCTCCCGTCCCTGACCGCAGGACGGTGGGAACCCGCGTTCCCCACTTGCCATCACAAGCCGTTGTTCATGGGATCCGACTTGATCGATTTTTCGGAAGGGCGAATGGCGCATCCACGAGACCACGCGCAAGCTCTACATGATCCAGAGTGCCGGCTGATCCTTGATCCTTCGGCGCATGTCGTTTGCCTGAAGCACGCTTCGGGCGACGTGCCGTCAGTGATCGATCGGCCCCTTCGGCGAGACAAGCGTCGTGCCGGCGGTGGTCGGACGCTCGATCATGCGGCGCACGCGCGGCGGGTTCTCGCCGCTGTGCAGCGCGCGGATGCGTTCGCCGACCACGGCGTCGGCGTGGGTGGCGCGTCGGTTGTGGCGGACATACTCGACCCAGGTCGGCGTGTGGTAGTGCTCGATCCACACCGCCGGATTTTCGAGGTCGCGGGCCAAAGTCCAGTTGCGGGCGCCGTCACGGCGGCGGATGCGGCCGCGCTCGGCCATGGTCGCCAGGAATTCCGGTACGTCCTGCTCGCGGATGATGTACTCGATCATGATGGCGATCGGGCCGCTGCGCGGCTTGAGATCGAGCGCCAGCATCGGCTCCTTGAAGCGGTTGAGCGGATCGAGGTTGAGCACCGTCTGCCGCGGCAGCGGCAGGACGAAGCCGATGGCGCCGCCGGCGAGCATCGCGACCGCCGCAGCGGCCAGCGCGGTCTCCGCCCCATGCGCGTCGGCGACGACACCCCAGATCCAGCTGCCCAGCGCGATGCCGCCGAAGGTCGCCGTCTGGTAGATCGACAGCACGCGGCCGACCACCCAGCGCGGCGTCGACATCTGCACCGTGACGTTGAAATGCGAGAGCGCGATCACCCAGCAGGCGCCACCGATGAGCAGGCCCGCCGATGTCTGCCAGGCATTGTGGCTGACTGCGGCGTTGAAGGCGCATAGCGCGAAGCCGCTAAAGGCCGTGCGCACCATCGTCTCGCTGGACAGCAGCTGCCGCAGCCGCACGCTGATCAGCGCGCCGCCAACCGCGCCGATGCCGAAGGCGCCGAGCATGATGCCGTAGGTCAGCGCATCGCCCTTGACGACGTCGCGCGCCACCAGGGGAAGAAGCGCCAGCACCGCGCCGGCGCTGAAGCCGAAGGCCGAGCCGCGGACCAGCACCTTGGCGATGTTGGGCGACATGGCGACATAGCGCAGGCCGGCGCCCATCGCCGCGCCAAGCGACTCGCGCGGCAGGGTTTGCTCGGGCAGCGCCGGCTTCCAGCGGGCGAGCACGACGATCAGGCCGACATAGCTGACGGCGTTGGCGGCGAAGGCGGCCGCCGCACCCGCGGCAGCGACTATGACGCCGCCGATCGCCGGGCCGACGCTGCGGGTGATGTTGAAGCCTAGCGAATTGAGCGCGACCGCCGCCGGCACCTTGGCGCGCGGCACCATGTCGCCGACCGAGGCCTGCCATGAGGGGCTGTTCAGCGCCGTGCCGCTGTCGATCAAGAAGGTGAAGGCAAGCAGCGTCCACGGCGTCATCCAGCCTTGCCAGGTGAACAAGGTCAGCAGCGCCGAGACGACCAGCATGAAGGTCTGCGCCACCAGCATCACCTTGCGGCGGTTGAAGCTGTCGGCGATGGCGCCGGCAACGAGCGCGAACAGCATGATCGGCAAGGTGGTCGAGGCCTGGACCAGCGCCACCTGGTAGGGCGAGGTGGCGATCGTGGTCATCATCCAGGCGGCGCCGACGCCCTGGATCAGGCCGCCGAAATTCGACACCAGGCTGGCCGACCAGACGGCGCGGAAGATGCCGTGCCGGAACGGCGCCAGCGCGGAGACGCGTTCGCTTTCCGGCTCGTCGTCGATCATGGTTGCGCCTTCGTTCGCTATAGAGGCTCGCCGCGCCCGCGGAGGCGGGCGACTCGCCAAAGAGTGCGACCCAACAATAGGATGGCAAAGGCGAAAATGCGTCGGCGAAGCTTTAAGCCAAGCATCTCGGCCGTCTGGACCAACTTTGGGTTATTTCGCCCCTCTCTCCTCGGCATGCAGGGCCTCGGTCAACGCGCCTGTTGTCTCGCCATTCATGTAAAGCCTGAGCAGCATTTCCATGCCGACGAGACGCAGGCGCGACGTTTCCTGGCTCCTTGCCATGTCGATCAAGTCGTCCAGTTCGGAAGCAGACCATTTCATCGCGTCGCGCAGCAGGCCACCGCGCAGCAGACCCTGCGTGCCGGCCGAAAAAGCTGCATCCATCTCGAAGCCGTTCTTTGCGGCGCGAATGTTTTCACGCGGCAGATGGCGTTCGGCGACCTTCTTGAGCAGCCACTTGCCGGTCCCGTCGCGATATTTCTGCCGGCGCGGCAGGTGAAGGGCGAAGTCGATCAGCCGGTTCTCGAGGAACGGCACCCTGAGCTCGACGGACGCCGCCATGCTCAACCGGTCGTGCCGGTGCAGCAGGTCCTGCAGATGCGAGTAGAGGTCGTAAAGGCAGCTTGCCAGGAAGGCGCGATCGCCGGGCGGCGCGACGCCGTCCAGCCTGTCGAACAGCTTGGTCTGCAGGAAGTTCAGCTCGGGCGACAGGGCTCTGAGCGCCATGGCGCGGTCCGTCGGCGAGCCGCGACCGATCGAGTTGCGGAACGGGGCGCGGCGCAATTCAGCGAATTTGCGGTCACGCCCGGCCTTCGACCGGAACAGGCGCTGCAGCCAGGACTGGCGCCAGAGCCTGATCGTCGATGCCTGCCATTTGTAGCCGCCGAAAAGCTCGTCGGAACCTTCGCCGGTCAGCAGCACCTTGATGCCGTCGGCGCGGCACTGCTCGGCAAGCGCCAGCAGCGCCGCGTGGCTGGCATGCCAGCCGTCGGTCTCGAGATGCCAGACCGCGCGCGGCCAGAGCTCGAGGAACCGGTCCTTGTCCAAAGGCACCCGGCGCAGGCTGACGCCGATATGCCGACCGGTCCGCTCGGCATCCTCGGCCTCGCTGCGGCCGAGCTTCGGGTCGACGATGTAGCCGTGCATCTCAGGCCTGAAGCGTTTGGCAAGCGCGGTGATCAGGCCGGAATCGATGCCGCCGCTGCAGGCGGCGGCAAGGCTGGCATCGGCGATGCAATGCAGCTCGACACTCTCCTCGAGCAGCGTCTGGAGCGTTGCCATATGTTCGGCGTCGGATGTCTTGTCGCTGGCGATGCGCGCGGTCTCGAGGACGTCGAGGACATGCCAGAAGCGGCGCTTCTCGATGCCCTCCGCCGTGATCCTCCAGAGGCCGGACGGCGGCAGCCGCTCGATGCCGTCGAAGACGCTATAGCTCGAATCGCGGCTCTGCCAGGCCAGCCGCAGCGTCAGCTCGCGCGTGTCGATCCGGCGGGCAAAGTCGTGGCAGGCGAGGATCGCCTTGTCCTCTGAGGCGAACAGCAGGCGGTCGCCGGTCTCGGCGACCGACATCGGTTTGATGCCCAGCCTGTCCCTGGCAAGCCACAAGGCGCCGGCGCGGGAATCGAAATAGGCGAAGGAGAACATGCCGTCGAACAACGGCACCGCCTTTTGCGGGCCCCAGTGATGCAGGGCCTGAAGCACCACCTCGGTGTCGGACACCGTGCGGAACGTCAGGCCTTCCGCCTCCAGCGACCTGCGCAGCGCGCGAAAATTATAGACCTCGCCATTGTAGCACAGCACACCGTCGCCGGACGCGGTCAACATCGGCTCGCGCGCGGCGGGCGATGGGTCGATGATGGCCAGCCGCCGGTGGCCGAGCGCCAGGCGGGCGTCGTTCCAGTTGCCGTGATCGTCGGGACCGCGATGCGCCAGTGCCTGCATCATGCGCGCGACGTCGCGACGATCGCCGCTGCCGATCGGATCGCGCTTTCGCCAGACGCCGGCTATTGCGCACATGGCCCGCCGGCCGTTCCTGCCTGATGCATCGCTTCCTGAAAGTGGCTTAGGACAAGGACACCGGCCGATGCCGGCGCGGCTTACAATCTAGCTGCTACAGATGCCGCCGCAAGAGATCATCCGGGTCGGGGCGGAGGCCACCCGACGCTCGCCGCCTTGCGTCAGAAGCCGTGCTCGATGCGCTCGAAGATGACGTTGGTGAAGGCCGAGATCTGGCCGCCGATGAAAGGGCCGGTCAGCGCCACCACGAGCATGATGGCGACGATCTTCGGCACGAAGGTCAGCGTGATTTCCTGAATCTGGGTCAACGCCTGGATGAGCGCGATGCCGATGCCGACGACCATCGCCACCAGCACCACGGGGGCGGAAGCGGTAAGAACCGTCCACACGGCGTACTGGACGATATCGAGGGCATCGGCCTCGTTCATGGCTGACCCTTATGCGAACCGGCTAAAGCAGGTCGCGTGAAGAAAGTTTCACGCGACCTGCTTTAGGTTTTTTGATTTTAAGCATGTCTTTGTCCCGAAACCGGACCCGCTTTCGGGAGACATGCTCAGGCGGCCGGCTTGATCGATACGCCCGCGCCGACAGGGACCTGGGTGCCGTCCTGCAGCACGGCGATCAGGCCGCTGCTGGAGAGCGTCACCGAAGCCACTGTTCCGGTTGTTTTGCCGTCGGCCGAGGTGATCGAGCGGCCGATCAGCGCATCGGCCTGCGACAATGCCGAGGACTGCATGATCTGGTCGAGCTTGGTGTTGGTCTGCACCGACTGCTCGACCTGGGAGAAGGTGGCGAGCTGCGCGACATATTGCGTGGAATCCATCGGCTTGGTCGGATCCTGGTTCTTCATCTCGGCGATCAGGAGCTTCAGGAACGACTGGTAGTCCACGGCTGTCTTCGAAGTCTGCTGGCTGGCCTGGTTGGCGCCAACCGGGATCGTTGTCGTCATGTCCACGGCCATCTTATGCTCCTACAGCCAGTGCGCGCGGCGTTTGGGGGATGTCGTCATTGTCTTCGAGCACCCTGCGCTCGAGCGGATAGAGCGCGCGGATCGCTTTCAGCGCCTCATAGATCTCATCCTCGCCGACCATCCGGTCGATCTGCTTCAGGCCCTTGCAGATGTCCTGGTTGTCGAAGCTTGCGATCAGCATCGGCAGTGAGCGGCGGAACATCTCGCGCGCCTCGGGGGCGCCGAGCGGGTTGATCAGCATGATCTGCACGATGAAATAAAGCTGCCTGAGCGGCGTCGAGGCCTGATCGGCCTGGATGACGTGGCTTTCGAGCAGGAACTGCACGTCGTTCATCAGCTCGATGGTGACCTTGCGGTCGACGCGGATGACCGCGCCGTTGATATAGATCTTCTCGTTGGGCTTTAGCGAGATCTTCAGCGTGTTGGTCATTGAATGCCGTCTCGGATGATCTGGGAGACCTCGATCAGTCCTTCGAAATTGTTGGTGCGGCCCTGGCGGATGTCTTCCGTCTCGCGCAGCAGCCATAGGCCGATCGAGATCAGGTTGGCGCGCAGCTCCTTGGGCAGGGCGTTGTCGCTGGAGCCGAGATCCTCGACGAAGGTGGTCCAGATGCGGTTGGTGAAATGCAGCGCCTCGACGGCTTCCATCGACTCGGTGCCAACGGCTGCTGCCGCTGCCAGCATGTCGATCGAACGGGTGAGCAATTGCCGCTCGCGGTCCTTGGCATCGGCGACGGAGTCGGTCTGGATGTCGGCGTAGGAGAATTGATACATCGTCGGCGCTCTGGCGTTCCGGTTTACGTGTTCAAGTCAGATAGTTCAGCAGGCTGAGCTGCTGCAGACGCGCGGTCAAGGCGAAGGAGGTCTCGATATGCTGCGTCAGGTCGGCGACCCGGGTAGCGGCTTCCGCGGGATCGACGCCTTCGAGATCGACGATATGCTTCTCGAACAGGTCGACCTGGGTTTTCATGCGGTCGCTGGCATCGGATACGCGCTGCTGGGCAAGGCCCGTTTCGGCCCGCACCTGGGTAATGCCGCCGATGGCTTCGCCGACCAGCGCCTGCGCGCGGCTGACGACCGCGTTCTGGGCGGCCTCGCTGATGCTGCCGGTAAGCAGGCTGCTGACCATGGCGGATGCCATGGCGAGCTTGCGGATACCCTGTTCGTTGGCGCTGACCGAGGTCTGGGTGGTTTCGTTGAGCGAGATACGGCTGGTGATCTGCTCATCGGTGGCGCTCGACCAGTTGGCCTGCCAGCCGGCGCCCAGGAATTGCGGCTCGACCTTGGTGGTGATGAAGTCGTCCATCTGCGTGGCGGTGATGTTGGCCGCCGCCGGGGCGGTCTGGACAAAGCCGAAATAGCTCGAGAAGGCGGCATCGAAGGCGGCCTTGGCCGGCGAGCCCGTGGCGTTGAAATCGTCGATCGGCTTGACGTCGGTGTTGGTGCCGGCAAACAGATATTCGCCGTTGACGCTGGTGTTCAAAATACCCGTCATCTGCTGCAGCGCCGAGGCGCCGGCGGTCCGCAGGATGCTGGTCGAGGAGTCGCCCGACACGCCGCTGGTCAGCGCCGACAGGAAGCTCTGCGCGGCGCCGGCGATCTGGCCGAGCGAATCCTGGGTCGATGTCAGGCGCGCGGTGACGAGCGCGTTGGAATCGACGATGCCGTTCAGCCGGTCGAGGTCGCGCTGGAAGGTGACGGCCTGGGTCGTGCGCCCGCCAAGCGCCAGACCGACATCCGCGACCTTGCCGGTCGTGGATTCCGTCGTCGCCTTCACAAGGTCCGCCTGCATTTTTGCTTGCTGGTAACGCAGAGCGTTGGAGATGGCGGCTGAGGAAACGGCTGTCGCTTTCATGAATTATCCTACCGCGTTCATCAAGGCGTCCAGCATGTCGCTCACGGTCTTCATCATATGCGCCGAGGCTTGATAGGTGTGCTCGAGATCGAGAAGCAGGGACATCTCCTGGTCGACATTGACCCCGGTATCGTTGGACAGCGCCTCGGCCGTTCGCGCTGCCAGCGCCTGCTTGCTGTCGGCATTGGTCGAGGCCTGCTGGCGCACGCCTTCGAACCAGCCGATGGCATTGGCCGCGTAGTCGGAGACGCCGGAGCTGACGGCGATGCCGGCCGAGGCATCGAAGGCCATCGGCTGATCGAGCTTGTTGCCGTAGCTGATCAGAAGGTCCGAATAGGATGCGCCGCCGGTGTTGACGACATAGGCCACGCCGTTGGCGCCGCCGTCGCGCAACAGCGCGGGATTGCCGCCGGCGCTCGGATCGAAGGCGGCGTTGACGCCGATCGATCCGGCGAGGCCGTCGACCAGGGTGCCGGCGGCCGGTATTGCCGGGGCGCCGGACCAGGTGAACAGGCCGGCCGCATCGGGCTGCGATGGCGCGGTTTCGGCAAATGCCGTGACAAGGCCGCGCGCGATCTCGTCGAGCTGGCTCTGCATGGTCGAAGCGACGCCGTCGCGCAGCTTCAGCAGGCCCGCAAGCTTGCCGTCGGCGGTGGCGTTGTCGCCGGTGCCGGCCGAGACTGGCACGTTGTCGATGTAGATTGTGTTGCCGGGCGTGCCGGCCGAATAGCCGGCCGACGGCGCGAAGGTCACCGAGCGCGGCACGGTCTCGAACAGCGTCGTGCCGTCCTTGGTGGTGACGACCATGTCGTTGTCGCCGCGCGTAAAGGTCGATACCGGGACATATTCCGATATCTTCTTCAGGAGGGCGTCGCGCTGATCGAGCGCGTCGGACACGTCGGTGCCAGATCGCGTGCCGGAGATGACGGCCTTGTTGGCATCCTGGAACTGGCCGAGCAGGGAGTTGAGGTCGTCGACGGCGGTGGCGATCTGGCTGTCGGCCTGGGTGCGGAAGTCCTGGATCGCCTTGGTGCCGCTGTTGAGGGAATTCACCACCTGCTTGGCGGCATCGATGACGCTGGTGCCGAGGTTCTGGTTCGATGGCGTCGTGGCGTAGAGCTGCAACTGCTGCTGCAGCTTGGCGATCGCCGTCGAGGGGGACGACGCGTTGTCGACCCCGTTGACCGACAGTTCGAGCTGATCCATGCCGTTGTAGAGTGCGCTCTGGCCGCTCCATGCCGACAGCGCCGAAAGGTTCTGGCGGAACAGGAGCTCGTTCGCGGCGCGTTGGATTTCCACCGCCCGGGCGCCCGGCGCCGTGCTGGTCACCACGGCGATGCGGCGGGTATAGTCAGGATTCGACGCGTCGGCCACATTGCGCGATACGACGCTGGTCTGCTTGGACGTGGCCAGGAGCGCCGATTGGGCAATGCTTAGTGCGGAGGAAAGCGACATGCTGATCTTTCACGGGCGGCGCCCGTCGTTTATCTCTTCAGGTTGACGAGGACGTCCATCAGGTCCGAGCCGGTCTGGAAGACCTTGGAATTGGCGGTGTAGCTGCGCTGCGCCGCAATCATGTTGGTCAGTTCTTCGGCGATATCGACGTTGGAGTTTTCAAGCGCCCCGGAGACGATGGAGCCGAGCTTGCCCTCATTGGCAAAGCCGATGTGGACGGCGCCGGAGTCGGTGCTCTGCACATAGACGTTGCCGGGCATCGCGGTGAGGTTGTCGGGGCTCTGAACGTCGGCAAGCGGGATCTTGTAAAGCGCCTTGGTCGAGCCGTCCGCGAACTGAGCGTAGATGACGCCGTCCTGGCCGATCTGGACCTTCTGGATGGAGCTCGGCGCGTTGCCGTTGACCTTGGCGTCGGCGACGGTGAAGCCGGTGCCGAGCTGGGTCAGCTTGGAGAGATCGAGGTTGAGGGTCTGGCCGCCCGGAACGGTGAAGGAGACGCCCGTGGTCGCGCCGGTGAGCTTGCCTGTCGTGGTGTCGAAGGTGAGGTTGGCCGATCCCAGCGAGCCGCCGGCATAGGGGAAGGACGTGCCGGGGGTCGCCTTCGACTGATCGAAGACCGAGACTTCCCATGTTCCGGTGCCGGTGTTGGTGAAATAGACGTCGAGCAGCTTCTTGTTGCCGAGATTGTCATAGGCGACCAGCGAGGTTTTCGACGTGTACTCGGCGGTCGCGTTATTGCTGGACGGCAGCGGGCCGGAGGGCGGCGTCGCGCCCGCGGGCAGATTGCCGGAGAACAGGCCCTCGGTGCTCGGCGTCGCCGTCATTTGCTGATCGGAGATCTGCACCGGCACGAGACCCTCGAAGCCGTTGGCGGTCGCTGCCGGATCGCCATTGGCGTAGTCGTAGGCCATGAGCTGGTAGCCCGCGGCATTGACCAGCCGGCCCTGCGCATCCGGGACGAAGGAACCGGCGCGGGTGAGATAGGGCGTGCCGCCGGCATCCTGGACGACGAAGAAGCCGTCGCCGTTGACGGCAAGGTCGGACACCGAGGTGGTGTAGGTCATGACGCCTTGCGTGCCGACGGCCGAGCGGATCGTGGTGGTCACGCCACCGGAATTATAGGCGCCGCCGGTGCCGGGCATGATCAGTGACGAGAACTCGGCCGAAGAGCGCTTGTAGCCGGTGGTGTCGGAGTTGGCGATGTTGTCGGCCACCGCGGAGAGGCGGTTGGCCTGCGCGTTCATACCGGAAACGCCGGTCCGCATCATTCCGTAGAGGCTCATCGATACATCTCCGCATTGCCCGGGTAGGAGGCCATAAAATTATGCCTCGTGTCTTGCGCGAGGCTGGCGCGCGATGGGCCTAGACGGTGATGGCGCTTCGTT
Source organism: Mesorhizobium sp. B2-6-2 (assembly GCF_006440615.1). Lineage (NCBI taxonomy): Bacteria > Pseudomonadati > Pseudomonadota > Alphaproteobacteria > Hyphomicrobiales > Phyllobacteriaceae > Mesorhizobium > Mesorhizobium sp. B2-6-2. The sequence continues at coordinate 295,804 of NZ_VFUG01000002.1, forward strand.
GAATCGCCATCACGCTCTGACTCTTTGTTGGAGCATGATCTTTGTCCGAAAACAGGTTCCCACTTTTTGCTTTCGCTGACCTTCGGTTCGGGATCATGCTCGAGGGCGGCCATCAAAACACCAGCCGGTAGCCGAGGAACCGCTTGGAATCGATCGGATCGTGACCGAGCTTCTCGCGCAGCTTCTTGCGCAGCTTCGAGATGTGACTCTCCACCACGTTCTCCTCGACCTCCTCGTCGAAGATGCCGTAGATGGCGTTGAAGACCTGGGTCTTGGTCACGCGCCGGCCGCGGTTGCCGGCCAGATATTCCAGGATGCGCCGCTCGCGGCGCGGCAGCGGCAGCGGCTCGCCGTTGATCTCCGGATCGCGGCCGTCCATGAAGATCCGCATCGACCCGACCTCGGTATAGGCGGCCTCTTCGGAGCCGCGGCGGCGAATGGCGGTGATGCGGGCGAGAATCTCGCGGATATGTACCGGCTTGCGAACGACGTCGTCGACGCCGCTTTCGAACAGCCGCAGCGTGTGCTCGAGCGAGTGATGTTCGCTCAGCGCGATCACCGGCGCGCCGGTGCGGTCGCGGATCTGGCGCGGCGATATCGCGCCTTCGCGGCAGTCGCCGATCAGAAAGGCCCTGACGGATCTGAGATCGGCGTCGGCGGCGGAACTCACCCACTCGCCGAATTCGCCCGGCGCGAAGCCGGCAGTGGCCACTCCCTCGCGATCGAAAAGTGAAGAGTAGCCCTCTGTCACGAGCTCTCGCTCGTCAACGATCACGATCATCGGCCCGCCCTCCGAATCATTTCACTTGCCCCGTGCGGAAAGGGGTACCCGGCTCGATGAATCCTGAAAAACCATCATTTCTTGTAGCTATTTTCTTGGGAGTTTTTTTGGGAACCGTAATAAAAGCGGTTGCGCTGGTGTATTCGCGCCAGCTGCTGACTGACGAATATCGGCGCCGGCGGATAGGCTGGCGAAGGTCGGCCGGCTCTCAGGTCCAACAACTACTGGTTGCAGAAAGTGCTGGCATTCGGCGTCCATTTGCCGAAGCCGGTGGCGACCATGTTGGCGATGACGCGGCAGACATAAACCTTCTGCGCCGGGTCGTTGTCGGGGCCGGCATGATAGCGGGCGACGGCCATCGACCAGGTCATGTGCCGGGCATGCAGGCTGACCAGGAAGCGCGCCGCGTAGTCGACATTCCGATGCGGGTCGAGCATATCCTCGACGCTGCGGAACTGCGCGCCGTGATAGCGATGGTTTATCTGCATGCAGCCGAGATCGATCAGCGTCTTGCCCTCGCGACGCGCAATCTTGAATGCGGCGAGCGCTTCGCCGCGACTGCGAGGAAACACGGCTTTTCCTTCTATATTCAAGGCATTAGGCTGAAGACTACCCTTCTTTCCGGTCTCGGTCAGGCCGACGGCGTACAGGATTCCGGCGGGCACTCCGTAGCGATCGGCGGCGCGCAGGATCTCCGGCTCGCAGGGATTGGCTGCGGCGCTGGCCGGGCCGGCAGCGAAACTAGATATACATATCGTCGTCAGCACGCTCGCGAAGAGGCGAAGCGGCTCGACCGAATTCCTGTGCGCCATCGCCATTGTTCCTTCCCGGTTGCCGGCCGCCGCCCGCGCCGTGGCCGCCCGAGTTCCCAGGCTGGAACGAAGGCTGGTCGCGGCCTGTCGACATCGGCATGGCGCTGGTTGCGTCGGCGTGGCTGGCCGCATGCGTCGCTATCGAGGGTTGCAGGATGGTGACCTTGTCGACGTCGAAGCCGAGGCTGCGCATCGACTTGACGACGGCGTCGCTGTCGGCGGTGAGACGGCGGTATGCCTCGTGTGTCTCGGGCTTCATCTCAATCGAAAGTCGCTCCCCCGAGAGCCGCAGGCTGGCGACAACCGATCCGAGCTCCGAAGGGTGCAGCTCGATCTTCAGCACATGTGTCGGAACGGCAACAGAATTGGTCGTCTGGGAGCCCGTCGAGGCGCTTGCAAAGGCTTGCTGGACGCCATTGTCGGAGGCAAGCCCTTCAACCAGCGCCGATGCCGTCTGGCCGATCGGGTTTTGCGCCGGCGCCGGGAAGCTCTGCTGGCTGACGACCTCCATGCGTCCGGCGGAAGAAGACGGCTTGCCCGGAGCCTGCTGCGCGGCCGACTGCGATTGCAGCGAAGCCTTGGATGCGGAAGCCGGCTGCCAGCCTTGCGGCGGCAACGGGGTGTCGGCCGCCGGCTCATCCCCTTGCACCGGCAAGGCATCGGCATCACGCCGGCCCGGCATATCGAGAGCCATTTGCGCCTTCACCGGCTTCTGCCCAAAATCGGGCCCGGAATCGTCCGCTGCCGTCGAACGGGTGGATCGCGACAGCGGCTCGGCGGAACTGCCGACCGCCGCGCGCTTGCCGGCGCGCAGCCGAAGTTCCAGCGATCCGTGGTCGCCGGCGGCTTCTTCACCGTCAGCGCCGCCCGCGCCTGACGATTGCGCGAAATGCTTCATGTCGCCTAGCGCTATCAGCAATGGCAAGCGGTCCTGCAGCGGTGTGGAGTCGTCGGATTGCGCCGCGGTATCCTTATCCGTGGTCTGCTTCGCGGATAAGGATTGCCCGTTGGTCTTCGCGGACTTTCCCGTCGCCTTCTGCGGACCGGTTTTCCCGTGCGGGTCCTGGTCCGGCTCATGCTTGCCGACATTGGTCGGCAAGCGCCTTGGCGGATGCGCGTCCGGCATCACCGGTCCGGTCGCGTGCTTGTCCTGTGGGCTCTCGGTCCCATGCACCATCTTGCCGAAATTCTGATCCCCATCCTTGCCGCCGGCAGTGTGCTGCCGGGGCTGGGACTGTGTCGAAGCAAAGCCCGGCAAGGTCGGGTTGACGCTGGTCATTTTGGGGCTGCTCCGAGGAGTTGGTCGATCTGGTCGAGCTGATGCCGCGTGCTGGTCACCGCCGCATCGATCGGGTCTTGTGCAACGGGCGTCGCCGGCGCGGATGCCTGTACCACCGGCGCGCCGCCGGTCGGAGCCAGAGCGGCCGCCGGGGTTTCAGCTGATGCTTGCGCCGGCCGCTGCACAGACGGGGGCGAAGCGGCGGGCGGCATGTCTTTCGCCTGATCACTCGCCGCGACCGGCGGATCGCCCACCGCGACCGCTGGATCGCGTGCCGCGACCGGTGGCTGCTCGGGCATTGCTCCTTCCACGGGAGGCAAGTCCGCATTGGCCGGGTCGGCTGAGGCCTCGGTCGCGGATTTCCCTCCGTCGCCTCTTGCAATGATTGTCGGTGCGGCTTCGGCACTTGCGGGCGCTTTCACCGGCGCCATCACTTCGCCCGCCACGGCCTGCGCGGCGTCGAGCAGGTCGCGGTCGCTTTGCGAAAGCTTGCCGCGATCGATCTTGCCGAGCTTGGCGCGCACTTCATCGACACTGGCCGATGTCATGGTGGAAAGGCTCGAATAGAGCTGAGTGCGCGGGTCGTCCCGGTTGCCGTTGCCGTTGCGGCCCAGCTCGGCCTTCGCCGAGGCGAAAGCCGAGAGCTCCGTCATCCCGTCGATCGCGGCACGGCGCGCGATGCGCAGGTAGATCACTGTTTCGCGCTCGGGATCCATCATCGAGGTGATGTCGGCGATCTTGTCCTGGCTGATCGCCATGTGCAGCGTGATGACGCCGGAAACAAAGGCATCGGCGAACTGGCTGGCGTAAGGCGAATAAAGGTAGGACGCGACGTACTGGGTCGAAGCCAGCGCGAAACGGGCGGCGTCGCCCTGCGCGGCCGCGATGCCCACGGAGCGGCGAAGCGCCGCCTCCTCGACCAGCGTGCCGGGGCTGAGCAGGCGCGCCTCGTCGAGCAGGTTCAGCGCTGCCGCAGGATCATCGGTCGCAAGCAGCGAGCCCTTTACCAGCGCCAGGAAGGCGCCGAGGTCGGCGGGCACGCCCATCGGATCGATCGGCTTCAGCATTTCGATCGCCTCGGCCGGCCGGCCGCTCAGATAGGCGACGACGCCTTTGGCGATGGCCAAGCTTTGCGGATCGGTTGCCGCGCGCGAAGCCGCCGCCGCGACCGTCACCGGGTTGCCGCCGCTCATGCCGTAGACGAGCAAAGCGCGGAAGTTCTTCGGCTCCTTGAAATCCTCGGCATCGGCATTGCGCATCCGGGCGTCGATCATTTCGAGGAGTTTTGCCTGCATCGGCAGCGCAGCATGATCGCCGCCGGCAATGCGATCCTGGATCAGCTGCAGCGAACGCACCAGCTGATAGGGTTGCAGGGCGTCCTGCGCGAAGGCCGCCGATGACGGCCCGGCGACGAACAGCGCCAGCGCCAGCGCCATCCCAGGAAAAGCGTGACGCGGCTTTCCGTTCGGAATTGCGCCAAGGCGAAGAGGTGGAGCAGTTCGCTGTTTCGCTGAAACGGCGAAGCGCTCCATCGCATGGCCGATGACGGTCCTGGCCCTCATCCGCCGGCCGCCATCAGGATTTCGATGCGTCGGTTCGCGGCAGCCATCGGATCGGAGGCGATCTTTGGCTGCCGGTCGGCGAACCCCGCGACCTCGGTGATGCGGCTTTCGTCGACGCCCCCGCGCACCAGCATATAGTAGGCCGAATGGGCGCGCGCGGTGGACAGCCGCCAGTTGTCGTAAGTGTCGCTGCGAAACGGCCGCGCGTCCGTGTGGCCGCTGATGGTGATGGTGCCCTTCTTCTCGTTGACGATGCGGCCGATCTTTTCCATCGCCAGCACCAGCTCGCGGCGCGGCATGGCCGAGCCGATCTCGAACATGCCGAAATCGAGCTGGTCGGTGATCGAAATGACGACGCCCTTGTCTGTGGCCTCGACCGAGACGCCGTCGGCCAGCTTTTCACCCGGCAGGAATGCCTTGGCGAGTTCCTTCTTGATATCCGCCGCTTCCTGAAGAGCGGATTTGCTCGGCGCCTTGTCGGCGGCCTGCTCGAGTTCAGTCTTTTCCGCCTTCGCGGTTTCGGCCGCTGCAGCCTCGCGCTTGTCGACTTCAGCTTTCCCGCCTTGGGCTTTCTCGGTCTTGTCTGCTTCGCCCGACAGCGTCTCGGCCCCGGCTTGCGCGGCCTTTGGCCCGCTCTTGGCGTCGGACTTTTCTGGGGTTGCCAGCGGCTCCAGCGGCGCGGCCGTCAGCGCAGGAGCGGCGGGAACGACCTTCACCTTCGGCACCGCGATCGTGGCGACCTTCTCGCCGGGCTTGATCGGGTCGCCTTCGATCCTGGCGCGTTCGGCGGTGGCCTCGGCGCCAGGCGCCGCCACTTGCTGCGACCAGAAATCCGGCGCGAACGGATCGCGATAGGATTCGCCGCCGGATGCGCCGGTTGCCGGACCGGCCGCCTGGGCGCCGCCTTCGCCCTTGGCGCCGACGTTCTGCATCACGCCTGTGTCGGCGGCGATCTCCGCCAGCACCGCGTAGGGATCGGCGAACAGCTTTTCGTCGGAGAGCTGGGTATCCTGCGCCCCGTCCTTGGTCTGGCGGCGTTCGGATGAACCGGCGCCGCCCTTGCCGTCATCGCCCGCCTTGGTCGCGCCCTGCTGTGGGTTGTCCGCGGTCAATCCGACCTTGCTCGGGCCGTCGCCCAAATCTTCCAGGCCCTTGCGGCTGGAGTTGCGATCGATCAGCTCGACCGGATTGAAATAGCTGGCGACGGCTGCCTTGGTCTGCTCGTTGGCGGCGTTGATCAGCCACATGACGAGGAAGAAGCACATCATCGCCGTCATGAAGTCGGCGAAGGCGATCTTCCACACGCCGCCATGGTGACCCTCGTCATGACCGTCGTGATTGCGCTTGACGATGATGATCTCGTGCCGGGTGTCGGCATGATCGACGGCGCTCATGACAGGACCTCCGACAAGGACGCCGACCACTCGGCGATACGCGTCTCGAACACGGTCTCGTCGATGGTGGCGGTCAGGTCGAAGCCCGGCGCCTCGCTGAAGTCGAGATTGGCGGCGCGGGATCCGAGCGCCGCCTGCAGCGGTTCGAACAGCGACAGCGGCCCGCGGACAGCGATGCGCACGGCCTCGCTGTCGGCAACCGCCGCACTGATGGCGCGGGAAAGGGCGGCGAGCGAACGCTCCTGCAGGTCGTCGCTGAGGAGGCCGCCGACGATACGGGCGACGGTTGCGCCGGCAAGCTCGGCAACGCGCTGCTCCATGGCCTCGATGCGCGTGGCGACAGCGGTGCCGAGATCGCCGCCGAAGCTTTCAAGGAATGTTTGCGCGGCCTGGTCGCTGGCCTGGCGCTCGGCGTCGAGCGCTGCCTGATGGGCGAGCGCGAGGCGCGCCTCGAGCGCTGCCTCCGCGTCGGCCACGGCCTCGGCGATCAGCGCGCCGATGTCGGCCTGCGGCTCCGGCGCGGCCGGCAGATGCTCGGCGTCGCGTGCGGTCGGCGCCTGATTGGCACGCGGCGTGCGCGAACCAAAATCGGGCAGGAGATCGAAGAGGGCTACCGAGGCCATGGCCTAACCCACGGCTTCCGGAACGGCTGCCCATTTGCGCAGGATCTGCGCGGTGCGCTCCTCGTTGAGGTCGACCATGCGGGCAAGCCGGTCCTGCGGCGCCGGCCGGATTTTCTGGCGCAGGTCATCGAGCGGGGTTGCACCGGCGCGCGCGCCGGGCAGGGCGCCGGCCGGGGTCTCGGCGGTGATCGCGGCGACCGGCGCATCGGGCGTCGGCAGGGATCGCTGCACGTCGTCGAAGCTCGGGCCGGCAATTGCCGCGGGCCTCGCCGACGCCGTCAGCGCGGCGGCCATCGGCTTGAGGCCGAAGAACGCCACCAGGAAGACGACGACGATGAAGGCGCCGGCATTGATCAGCGTGCCGGTGTAGGTGCCGATGGAGGCGAGGACGCCAGGCTGATCGATCGGCTCGCCGTCGAGCCCATTGATGAATTCGACCGCCGAGACATCGATGATGTCGCCGCGCTTGTCGTCGAAGCCGGTGGCCGAGGCGACCATCTTCTGGATGTCGGCGACGCGCTTGGCGATCTGTTCCGGCGTGGCGTCCTTGCCGAGGATGGTCTTCAGGCGATCTTGGTTGACGACGACCGCGATCGACATCTTGTTGACCGTGTAGCCGTTGGAGACGGTGGCGATCTTCTTGGAATTGATCTCGTAATTCGTGATCTCTTCCTTGCGGTCGTTCTGCGAGGTGGATTGCGGGCCCTCGGTGCTGGTGGTCTGCGTCTCGGGCAGGTTCTGCTCGACGCTGGTCGGGGTCGAGGCCTGCTTCTGGTTGCTGGCCTCGTTGGTCTTCACCGACTGCACCGAACGCTCGACGCGCGAGTTCGGATCGAAGATCGTCTCCTCGGTCTGGCGCGTGTCGGTATTGACGTCGGCCTTGACGCTGGCGCGGAAATTGTCCGGGCCGAGATAAGGGGTGAGCGCGCGACGGATGTTGTCGCCGATCTGCGTCTCGACCGTCTGCTCGACGCCCAGCGTGCGCGCGGCGCTCGTGTTGGACGGGTCGTCGCCGGCGGCCAAAAGATTGCCGTTGGAATCGAGCACGGTGACCTTGTCGGCCGAGAGGCCGGGAACGGCCGCGGCGACGAGGTGGCGGATCGACATGGCGCTCTTCTCGGCATCGCTGCCCGCATAGCGGATGACCACCGAGGCGGAGGGCTGCTGCTCGTCGCGGCGGAAATTGGCGCGCTCGGACATGACGATGTGGACTCGAGCCGCCTTGACGCCGGAAATCGACTGGATGGTGCGCGCGATCTCGCCTTCCAGCGCGCGCACGCGGGTGATCTGCTGCATGAAGGAGGTGAGGCCGAGCGAGCCGACATTGTCGAACAGCTCGTAGCCGGCATTGGCGCTGGTCGGCAGGCCTTTCTCGGCAAGCAGCATGCGCGCCTGCGCGGTGGTGCCGGCCGGCACCATCACGGACGTGCCGTCGGAGCCGACATCGAAGCCGATGCCGGCGTCGGCCAGCACCAGTCCGATCTGGTTGACGTCGGAACGCTCGAGGCCGACATAGAGCGTCTCATAGGCCGGACGGTTGAGATAGACCGACGCGATGCCGATGACGGCCATGACCAGGGCCGCGATGCCGCCCATGAGCGCCAGACGCCTCACGCCGAAGCTCTTCAAATTCGCGATGATGCTCTGGATCTGTTCCGGCACGATTCAACCGCTCCCAGCATGACTGTCCGCCGGAAGACTAGACCGCGAAGCTTGTGCGAGGATGATAGGCGTGCCGCCGAAGGTCCAGCAAAGCGTCGACCCGGCCTCTTATCGAAAAACGAAAAAGGCCGCGCCCGAGGCGCGGCCTTTCGCCGGTCGGAATATTTCTGCCGATTAGCCGTTCTTGAACAGCGCCAGGATCGACTGAGAGGAGCTGTTGGCGATCGACAGCGACTGGATGCCGAGCTGCTGCTGCACCTGCAGCGCCTGAAGGCGGGTCGATTCCTTGTTCATGTCGGCATCGACGAGCTGGCCGACGCCGCGGTCGATGGAGTCCATCAGGCTCTGCGTGAAGGTCTTCTGCAGGTCGATCGAGCTCTTGGCGGCGCCGAGCACGGTGGCGGCGTCGGTAAGCTGACTCATGACGTTGTCGATCTTGGTGACCATCTGCGTGATGATGTCATCGGTCACGCCCGCTGCCGTGATGTCGAGATTGAAGGCGGAAACGTTGTCGATCTTGACGGGCGTGCCCGACACAGCGGCCTGGCCCGCGGTGTTGGCGGCGATGTCGGTGGCGCCGCCGGCGATCGAGGCCGCGTAGGCGGCATCATATGCCGACTGGTCCGCTGCGGTGGAATAAATCGAAGTCTTGCGATCGAGAATGCCCTGGTTCTTGACGGCCGTTGCGAGGCCGGAATCGAACAGCTTGGTGCTCTCGACATTGATGTCGATGGTGCCGAGCGAGATGGCGCCGGACGAGGAGCGGTTGAACGAGGAGACGATCTGGGCGTCGGGCTGGACGCCGTCATTGGCGGCGGCGACTTGGGTTGACGTCACCGAAAGGAAATTCGAGCCGGAGAAGGTGGCGGCATCGGCGAAGGATTTCATCTGCGCTTGAAGCGTGGTGATTTCGGTCTGCGTCTTGGCCTTGTTTGCATCCGACTGGCCGACGGCCGACAGAAGCTTGGTCTTGAGCTGGCCGATCGTCGAAAGGACGTTGTTCATGCCGGTATAGGCTGTATCGACTTTCGAGGCGCCGAGGCCGAGCGCGTCCTGAACCGTGGAGAGTGCTTGATTGTCGGAGCGCATGGTGGTGGCGATCGACCAGTAGGCGGCGTTGTCGGCCGCCTCGGAAACCCGATAGCCGGTCGAAATCCGGGCCTGCGTCTGCTCGAGCGATTTGTTGGTGGCGTTGAGGCTTTGAAGTGCAGTCAACGCCGCAGCGTTCGTCATGATGCTCGCCAAGAAACTCGCTCCTTCTCAAAAGCCGGCATGCCACAGGCCGGGTCTCGACCTGCCCATGGGTTGCGATCGTGCCGGTCGGGCCGATTCGACAACCTAAGTGATTGGTTAACCATACCTAGCGCGATATGGTTAATGGCCTGTTAAAAGTAGGCTTCCGAGAGGCTAGGGAACGAGGGTTGCGCGAGCCTTGAGCAAACGCGAATCGGGCCGCGCTTTTGGCGCGGCCCGATGCTTTGGTCCGGTCAGTACGGAGCGATCAGCCGCGGAAGAGCGACAGGATCGACTGCGACGAGCCGTTAGCGATCGACAGCGCCTGGACGCCGAGCTGCTGCTGAACCTGCAGCGCCTGGAGGCGGGTCGATTCCTTGTTCATGTCGGCATCGACGAGCTGGCCGACGCCGCGATCGATAGAGTCCATCAGGCTCGAGGTGAAGGTCTTCTGCAGGTTGATCGAGCTCTTGGCGGCGCCGAGCTTGGTGGCCGCGTTCGTCATGGACTTGAGCGCGGCATCGACGACGTTCATCATCGCCTGGATCTGAGTGTCGCTGGCTGCGGTGGTGCCGGAGAAGATCTTCAGGCTGGCGACCGTGTAGGTGTCGGTGGCCGCCGCAGCAGCGCCGAGCGTCGGGGCCGAGGCCGCGGTCACGACGCTGCCATCGGTGCCGAGACGGTTGGCGTCGAGGATACCTTTCGACACGGTTGCCGCGGTGCCGGCTTCATACAGCTTGATGCTTTCCACGTTGACGTCGATCGTGGAGATCGAAACCGCGCCGGTGGAGCTGCGGTTGAAAGCCGAAACGATCTTGACGTCGGCCGCGGTCGTGGCGGTGGCGCCGCTGTTGACCGACAGCATGTTGGTGCCCGAGAAGGTGGCGCCGTCGGCATAGGCCTTCAACTGATTCTGAAGAGCGGCGATTTCGACCTGGGTCTTTTCCTTCGAAGCATCCGTCTGGCCGTAGGAAGCGGTCAGCTTCTGCTGGATCTGGTTGATGGTCGTGATCGCGCTGTCCATGCCGGTGTAGGCGGTGTCGACCTTCGAGGCGCCGAGGCCGAGCGCGTCCGAGACGGTGGACATGGCCTGGTTGTCGGAGCGCATCGTGGTGGCGATCGACCAGTAAGCGGCGTTGTCGGAAGCCTGCGATACGCGATAACCCGTCGAGATGCGGGCCTGGGTGGTGTCGAGGTTCTTCTGGGTGGCGTTCAAGCTCTGCAGCGCGGTCAGCGCCGAGGCATTGGTCATGATACTGGCCATGGTACTCGTACCTTATTTTTACACGGATTTTTTTGGCATACCGGCATGTCCGGTATGACGGTGCGGCATCATGCCAATGACCGCTCGATTGGGTCACCCGCCATCTGCAGGCGACTATGGCGGCAAGTTGCTACCAAAGACCTAAATCGGACGGTTAATCGAAAATAATGTTGGAAGATTTGCGCGCAGTTTGCTCAAGCCGTCGAGGCTTGGCGCGGAACGCTCGCGCGGTCCGGCGGGGCGATCAGGTGAAGGATCGCACCAAGCTGCCGACCAGAAGATTCCAGCCGTCTATCAGCACGAAGAACAGGATCTTGAACGGCAGCGATACCACCGTCGGCGGCAGCATCATCATGCCCATGGCCATCGTGACGGTGGCGACGATCAGGTCGATGACGAGGAAGGGCAGGACGATGAGGAAGCCGATCTCGAAGCCGCGGCGGATCTCCGAGATCATGAAGGCCGGCACCAGGATACGCAGGTCGACGGTCTCGCGCGAGACGGTCTGGCCGCGCTCCCGGGCGAGGTCGGCGAAGAGGTCGAAATCCTTGTCGCGCACATTGTGCAGCATGAAATCGCGGAACGGGCCGGAAATCTTCTCGAACGCCTCGCCCTGCGTGATCTGGTTGTCCATCAGCGGCTTGACGCCGGTGTTCCAGGCCTGATCGAAGGTCGGCGCCATGACATAGAAGGTCATGAACAGCGACAGCGAGATCAGGATCAGGTTGGCCGGCGTCGATTGCAGGCCGATGCCGGCGCGCAGGATCGAGAAGGCGATGACGAAGCGGGTGAAGCTCGTCACCATGATCAAAAGACCCGGCGCCACCGAAAGCACGGTGAGCAGGCCGAACATCTGGATCAGATAGCCGACGGTCGTTCCGTCGGCCTTGCCGATGCCGCCGAGATCGAGCTGCTGGGCCGCGGCGACGGACGTGGTGACGACGATGACCGCCGTGGCTATGAGGAACTTTCTCATTCGAGCAGCATCGTCCTGACGAGAACCTGTTTGGCGTGGCCGCCGCTGCGCAGCGCCGCGCGCTCCTCGAGATCGGCCTTGAGATGCTGGTAGCCGCTGGCGCCTTCGATCTGATGCAGCTTGAGCGTGCGCACATAGGCGAGCAGGTCCTGGTGGATCTGCTCGGTCACTTCCTGCGACTGCGGAGCATCGTAGAGCAGCGACGCCTCCAGCCGGATCCAGACTTCCGACGGCGAGGCGAGATTGGTGGTGATCGGCGCCAGCTGAACCAGCGTCGGCCCGGCGACCGCCTTGCCGCCTTCAGCGGGTTTTTCCGCGGCGCCGGCGTTTTCCGGCGCCGCGGGCACCGGTGCCGGCGTTTCGCCCTGCTTGAGATAGCCGCCGGAGAGCCAACCCATGCCGACGGCCGCGCCGGTCATGGCCAACAGCATGGCGAGCTGGATCGCCAGGGAAGGTCCCTTTTTCGGCTGGACTTGCTCGACATTTGCCACGGCAGCGCTCTCCCGGTCCTAGAAAGGCAAAACCTGGTCGAGGATCTGCTGCCCATAGGCCGGCTGCTGGACCTCGCTCACACGGCCACGGCCGCCATAGGAAATGCGCGCCTCGGCGATGCGCTCGTAGGGGATGGTGTTTTCCGCGCCGATGTCGGACGGACGGACCATGCCGGCGATGGTCAGCACCCGAAGCTCATAGTTGACGCGGACCTCCTGCGAGCCCCTGATCATCAGATTGCCGTTGGGCAGCACCTCGGTGACGACGGCGGCGACATTGAGCTCGAGGTTTTCCGAGCGTTTGATCTCGCCGTCGGCATTGGTCTCGGTGCTGGAGCTCAGGCCGGCGTCACCCTTGCCACTGGTGCTTGCCTTTTCCCAGCCGAGATTGACGTCGTAGCCGAGCTTGCGCGCGGCGGTGCGGCTGCGGTCGTTCTGGTTCTTGAAATTGGCCTTGTCGTTGAGCTTGATGTTGACGGTAAGGATGTCGCCGGCGCTCAGCGCGCGCGGATCGGTAAACAGCCGGCTCTGGCGATCGTCCCACAGCGAGAATTTCTTCGGCCGCGAGGCAGGCGGCTCGGGATAGCTGTAAGGGCCCGGACCGCCTTCACCGATGCCGGAACCGACGGGCGACAAAGCTGGCTCCCTGCCGACCTCCTTGAGATCGGTACCGCAGCCGGCCAGGGTGGCGAGGGCGATCAGGGCCAGCAATTTCAACGTCATGACGGATCAACCCTTCGCGCCGCGCTGGCCATGATGCCGGTGAGCGTCGCCGCCGCCTTCTGGTCCATTTCGTTCAAGATGACGCCGGCCTTGCGCGAATCGAGCTTCATCAGGATGGCCGCCGCGAGCTCGGCGTTGACCATCGCCAGACGTTCGGCGGCGGCATCGGGCTTCATGCCGGCATAGATCTTGACGACGCCGTCCTCGGCACGCGCCAGGAACACCTCGCGTCGCTTCAGCCATTCCTCGTATTCGGCCCGCTTTGCTTCCAGCGCTTTCATGCGCTCATCGATGCCGGCCTGCAGCTGCTTCAATTCCGCGGCCTGGAGAGCGTAGCGGCGGTCGCGCGCGGCATCCGCGATGTTGGAGCAGAAGCGCTGGATCTCGCTTTCGTCCGGCGCCTTGCCGCCTGCGAGCGCAGCCGGCTGAAGCGGCGCGCCCTCGTGTGTGAGCTGGGCCTGCTGAACCGGCGCCTGACCGCCCGGCAACACCTGCCGCACTTCGTCCGCGTGGGCAGCGGTGCCGCCAAGCAGAGCAACCATTGCTGCAATGGCGCGGAAACTCGGGTGACGGCGGGGTGTTGGGGAGGAAAGCGCGATCATCGGCGTGCCTATTGGAGAACCAGATCGGCCTGCAAGGCGCCGGCCGATTTGATGCCTTGCAGGATGGCGATGATGCCGTCGGGCTTCACGCCGAGGCGATTGAGGCCCGAGACCAGCGTTTCGAGGTCGGGACCGTCGAGCACGGCGACGCGCGCGTCGGGCCGGCTCGCCTCGATGGCGGTGAAGGGCTCGACAGCGGTCTGCCCCCTGGAGAAGGGTTCCGGCTGAACCACCTTCGGCGCTTCGGTGATGCGTACGGTAAGCGTGCCGTGGCTGATCGCCACGCGCGAGATCCTGACATTGCTGCCGATGACGATCGTACCCGTGCGCTCGTCGATGACGACCCGGGCAGGGGCGTCGGATTCGACGACGAGGTTTTCGATCTCGGCATAGAAACGCGCGGCGGAGACATTCTTCGGCCGCCTGATCTGCACCGTGCGGGCGTCGCGTTCGGCGGCGACCCGCATCCCGAAGCGCTGCGAGGTGTAGTCGTTGATGGCGTCGGCGATGCGGATGGCGGTCGAGAAATCGGGATTGCGCAATTGCAGCGTCAACACGCCCTGGTCGTCGAACTCGGCCGGCACCGAGCGCTCGACGATGGCGCCGTTCGGCACGCGGCCGGCGGTCGGCACGCCTTGCGTCAACTGCTCGGCCTGGCCCTGGGCGGTGAAACCGCCGACGATCACCGAGCCCTGCCCGACGGCATAGATTTCGCCGTCGGCCGCCTTCAGCGGCGTCATTACCAGCGTGCCGCCGGCGAGCGAGGTGGCGTCGCCCATCGAGGAGACGTCGATGTCGATGCGGCTGCCCGACTGGACGAAGGGCGGCATGTTGGCGGTGACGATGACGGCGGCCACATTCTTGGCGCGCGCGCTGCCGCCTTCGGTGGCAATGCCGAGATTCTCCAGCATGGCGCGGATCGACTGTTCGGTGAACGGTGAGTTGCGCAGGCTGTCGCCGGTTCCGGCGAGGCCGATGACCAGGCCATAGCCGACGAGCTGGTTGTCGCGCGCGCTCTGCAGCTGAGCGATGTCCTTGATGCGCGCCGCGACCTGGCCGGGCGGCAGCGTGCTTGGCCCGGTCGAGACCCGGAACATGCGCTGGGTGGTGGCTGGATCGTATTCCGGATCGTCGTAGACACCGCCGTTTTTCTGCGCGAGTTCCCGCTTGGCCTTGGGCGTCAGCCCATCCGCCAATGCCGGCTGCAGGCCAATGGCGGCGCTCAGCAGAAGAACAAAGGCGCGCATCACGAAGCGCCGACCTTGATGGTGCCGTCGGCCATCACCGTGCCCGAGATGATCTTGCCGCTGTCGGTGTTGCGGATCTTGATCTGGTCACCGGCAGCACCTGGCTGCAGCGTCACGCCGGCGGCCGAAATGGTGAGCGCGCCGGCGGTGAAATAGACCTGCACGGAAGCGCCCTGCTCGACCAGCCAGGCGTCGCGGATAGCCGCAACCGGGATGTAGCGGCCGGGCAGCAGCGTGCGCTTGGCAACCTTGCCCCGGAGCTCCTCGAAGCGCGTCGCCATGCCGTCCGGCTTGTGCTTGCCGGGGATGAGCGTCACCTGCTTGAGCGAGGCGGGCTCGATGGTCTCGCCGGGATAGATGACCCGGTTGGGGATCAGCACGGCCTCGCCGACGGCCTGGCCGGCGGCGATCTGGGTCGCCGACTGGCCGGTCGTTTCCTGCGCCAAGGCCGGCGTGCCGGCGGCCGCCAGGGCGGCGGCCAGCACGGCGCGACGGAGTGCGGAGGAGATCGGCCAGGCCATCATCCGTTACCTGATGTTCTTGGAGACCACCGAGGCCATGTCGTCGGCGGCCTGGATGACCTTGGAATTCATTTCGTAGGCGCGCTGCGCCGAAATCAGCTCGGTGATTTCCTTGACCGGATCGACATTGGAGGATTCGAGATAGCCCTGCTGGATCGTGGCGAAGCCCGGATCGCCGGGCACGCCCACATTGGCTGGGCCTGACGCGGCCGTTTCCTGGAAGAGGTTGTCGCCGAGCGGCGCCAGGCCCGCTTCGTTGGCGAAGTTGGCGATCTGAAGCTGGCCGAGCAGTTGGAGATCGGTCTGGCCCTGGATGCGGGCGAAGACCTGGCCGGTCTTGTTGACGATCACCTCGACCGCGTCGGTCGGCACGGTGATGGCCGGAACGACATTGGCCCCGTCCACCGTCACGAGCTGTCCGGTGGCGTTGGTGTTGAAGGCGCCGGCGCGGCTGTAGAGCGTGGCTCCATCGGCGCCTTCGATCTGGAACCAGCCCCTGCCGGTCAACGCCAGGTCGAAGCTGTTGCCGGTGCTGGTCAGCTCGCCTTGCGTGTGGACGTTGCGCACCGCCGTCGTCTTGACGCCAAGACCGATCGAGACGCCTTCCGGCACCAGCGAGGTGTTGGAGCGGTTGGGCACCCCTTGGGTGCGGTCGACCTGGTAGAGCAGGTCGGAGAATTCGGCCCGCGCCCGCTTGTAGCCGGTGGTGTTGATGTTGGCGATGTTGTTGGCGATGACTTCCAGGTTGGTCTGCTGGGCGTTCATGCCGGTGGCGGCGATGGCAAGGGCTTTCATGACGCTAGATACTCATGCGGCTGATTTCGAGATAGGCCGAGACGACCTTGTCGCGGATCGCGATGGTGGTCTGCAGCGCCTGTTGGGCGCTCAGCACCGCATCGACGACCTGGCGCGTATCGGCGTCGCCCTTCAGGGCCTGTATCGACATCTGCTCGGCGCCCTGCAGCGTGTTGACGGTCTTCGTCGCGGCTTGGCTGAGCACCTCGGCGAAGCTGCTGCCGACGCTTTCGCCGGCCTGCGTTCCGACGCCGCCCTGCAGCAGGTTCGGTGACGCTTGCCCCGCCCCGTCAATCGCCGTCTTGAATTGTATTGCTCCGATACCGCCGATCATTACTGGTTCCTCATCAGGTCGATGGTCATGGAAATCAGATCGCGAGCCTGCTTGATGACCTGCAGGTTGGCTTCATAGGAGCGGTTCGCCTCGCTCATGTCGGCCATTTCGACCAACGTGTTGACGTTGGGCATCTTGACGTACCCTTTGGCGTCGGCGGCTTCGTTGCCGGGCTGGAATTCGATCGGGAAGTCCGAAGGATCGCGGGAGATCGCGTTGACTTCCACCAGCGAGCCGCCGGTTGCGCGGTCGACCTCGGACTGGAAGGTGATGGTTTTGCGGCGATAGGGATCGGCGCCGGGCGTGCTGCCGGTCGACTGGGCGTTGGCAAGGTTTTCCGAGACCACGCGCAGCCGCTCGGACTGGGCGCCAAGGCCGGAAGCCGCGACTTTGAGGGCTGCAGTGAGGGCGTCCATGATCAGCTCTTCACCACCATGGTCATCATCGAGTGGAAGGCCTTGACGATCGCAGTGTTGAGCTCGAAGGAGCGGCGGACCTCGCCGGCTTTCATCAATTCCTGTTCGAGAACCACGGTGTTCTTCGACGGCATGATCGCGCCGTCAGGGTCCTCGGGCTTGACATTGAAACCGGCATTGGCCGCCTCGGCGCCAAGGTGGCCAGTCTGCGTTGCGGCAAGCGTCACTGCGGTCCGGTCGAGGAGCTTTTCGAAAGGCTCGACGTCATTGGCGGTGTAGCCGGGCGTGTTGGCATTGGCGATGTTGGAGGCAATCGCCGACTGGCGTACGGCCAGCCATTGCGACTGCCGCGTGGCGAGATCGAAAAGATTTACGGGTTCCATGGGAATCTCCCGGGCAAGTACGCGCAAGACTAGGCGGCCAGTCTTGCGTGGACCTTGCGCGGGGTGGGCTTGCGCCCTGGAGCCGGATGATTTCAGGTCTATGGACCCGAAATCCGAATCCGCTTCTAAATCAAGAAATAGAGCACGATGTCGTCCGAAAACCGCTTCACGCTTTTCGGCATCATGCTCTAGCGGCTACCTCGAGAGCTGGATCACCTTGTCGGCGCTGGTGACGATCACCCATTTGCCGCCGCGCTGCTCGATCGAGGCGACGCGGCTGGAATCCGGCAGGACGGAGCCGCGCTGCACGATCCACAGACCGGTATCGTCCTCGATCATGGCGCGGCCGTTGGCGACATGCACCATCTTGAATTCCGACGCGGCGGCCGGGAAGGGCTGGTCGCCGGGCGCCGGCGCGGGGTCGTCCTGCACCGTTCCGGTGGCAAACAGGTCGACATCGGCATTTGGAATGTCTTTGACCGTCAGCGGCCCGCTGCGTTCGGCCACAACGCCGCCGCCTTCGCGTCCGGAATTGCTGCCGCTGCCGCCGAACTTGATGGCCTGAACCCCGAACTGCTCCTGGTTGAAGAAGATGTACCAGGGAAACAAGGCGCAGATCAGGCCGAGCGTGATGCCGAGCGCGGCGATGACGAAATCGCTGCGGCGGTCCGCGCTCTTGTCGGTGAGGCGCGGGAACTGGGCTTTCGGCGGCTCCGGCCACTCGGTGTGAGGAAAAAGCCCGTCGAGCAACGAATCGCGGCTGGCCTGTGCAATGTCGGCGGTCGCCCTCGGCGGATGCGGCCTGTTGGCCCTGTTTAGAAGAGCCGCCGCCTTCTCCGTCCTGGCACGCGCGGCTTTGTTGCTGGCAATTCTTGCTTCATCGGCAGCGGCTTTCTCCGCCGCCTCGGCCTCGGCAAGCATGTCGCGCAACATGCGCTCGGTGTATTGGAGCTCAGTCTCCATGATCGCCATTCAGCTTTCCCTTGAGGTGGCGGGCGAGGTCGGCGAACGGATCGGCCGATGCGCGGTCCCTCGGCGATTGCGCGAGCGCCTCGTAGATCAGCGGAACCTGGCGCACCGCGACGTCGAGCTCGGCATCGGCGCCGCTCTGGTAAGCGCCCAGCAGGCGGATGTCGCGCGTGTCCTCGAAGCGCGCGATCATCGATTTCAGCCTTGTCACCAGCATGCGCTGCTCCGCGCTCCATGCCTTGTCGGCGAGGCGCGAGATCGACGACAGCGGATTGACCGGCGGATAGCGACCCTGCTCGGCAAGCGCGCGGTCGAGCACGACGTGGCCGTCGAGGATGCCGCGCACCGAATCGGCGACCGGATCGTTGTGGTCGTCGCCGTCGACCAGCACGGAGATGATGGCGGTGATCGAACCCTTGCCTTCGGCCCCCGGCCCGGCTCGTTCGAGCAGCTTCGGCAGGTCGGTGAAGACCGAGGCCGGGTAGCCGCGCGCGACCGGCGGCTCGCCGGTTCCCGTCGCCACCTCACGCAGCGCATGGGCGAAGCGGGTGATGGAATCCAGCACCAGCAGCACGCGATGGCCCTGGTCGCGGAAATGCTCTGCCACGCACATGGCGGTATCGGGCGCGCGCCGGCGCATCATGGCGCTTTCGTCGCTGGTGGCGACGACGGCGACGGTCTTGGCCATGCTCTGGGCGCCGATCGTATCTTCGAGGAATTCGCGCACCTCGCGACCGCGTTCGCCGATCAGCGCCACGACCACCGTATCGAAGGCCTCGGCGCCGGCCAGCATCGCAAGCAGCGTCGACTTGCCGACGCCGGAGCCGGCGAAGATGCCGAGCCGCTGGCCGAAGCAGAGCGGCGTGAAGATATCTATGACCCTGACGCCGGTGAGAAAGCCGGTGCCGACCCGCTGACGCGCCAGGGCGCCGGGCGTCGCGCCATGCGCGACATCGGTGGCACTCGGCCTGATCAGCGGCGGTCCGCCGTCTATGACCCGCGTCAAGGCATCGATGGCGCGCCCGCGCCATGAGACATGCGGCGCGACCGCGAGCGGGCCGCGGCGAAAGACGGCATCGCCGATGCCGGCGTCGGCGCTGCGTTCGAAAGGCGCGACCACCACCTCGTCGCTGCCGATCTTGACGATCTCGCCGCGGCGTGCGCCGGCCTTGCCGCGCTGCTCGACGATGTCGCCGAGCCTGGCAACCCCGGACAGCCCGCGGACCTTGTAATGCGTCGGCGATATCTCGACGACGCGGCCGCCGTGCGAAAGCAGTGCCTGCGGATCATCGAACCGCCGCCAGACGCGTTCGAGCGCGGCCAGCCTGTCGGGCCGTTCGGTGGCCGGCGGACTGTCGGAAGCGCGCAAAAGGGACGATCCGGTCGTCATGCCGTCACTTCGAGCCGAGCGTCTTGATCGCGTCGTCGGTGGAGGAATCGGTCTGCCGCATCAGCGCCGCCGTGTTCTCGAAAGCGCGCTGCACCTGGATCAGCCGAGTCATTTCCAGCACCGGGTTGACGTTCGACTCTTCCAGAAACCCTTGAGCGATACCGACGTCCGAGCGGTCGGTGACCGGTTCGGGCGTGCGCGCCGGAACGACACCCGAATTGCCGTAGCGCACGAAATTCTCGCCGGGGTCGAAATTGTAGAGGCCGATCGCGCCGACCAGCTGATCGTTCTGCCTGAGCGAGCCGTCGGCGCCCGCCTTGGGCGGGCCGTTGCGCGGATCGAGCTGGATCGGGGCGCCGCCGCCGTCCAGGACGGGGTAGCCTTCGATCGACATCAATTCGCCGTTCTCGTTCATGGAGAAGCGGCCGTCGCGCGTCATCACCGTGCCGGCGGGCGTCTCGATGGCGAACCAGGCGTCGCCCTGGACGGCGAAGTCGAACGGGTTGCCGGTTTCGGTCAGCGCGCCATGCGCGCCGGAAAGATAGGTCTTGCCGGAGGAGGCGAAGGAAACCGACTTCGGCCCGGTGCCCGAAACCACATCCTCGAACTTCACGCCGGTGGCGCGAAAGCCGATGGTCGAGGCATTGGCGACGTTGTCGGCGATGGTGTCGAGACGGCGCTCAAGCGCGATCTGAGAGGAAAGGGCGACGTAAAGGCTATCCTGCATGATCTTCTCAGAACTTCAACTGCTGCATGGCCATCATCAGATCGGTAGAGATGCCGACACTGGTCGGCTGCGCGAAGAGCACGCTGACAGACGTCACCGCCGTCGAGGTCGGATGGTTGATCTCGTACATGCTGGTGAAGCGGGTCAGGAATCTGCCGAGCTTCTCGGGGTCGGTGAAGTCCTTGATGTCGAGCTTCTGCTCGAAGAGCTGCGCCTGCTTGTCGATATCGGCGGTGGCGAAGGAATCGGGCAGGCCGAGCGCGGTGCGGACCACGCTGGCTAAAGCGGTGTCGGCGAGAACATCGTACCAGCTGGTGATGTCGGGTGCCTTGCGCTGGAAATAGAGCGCCAGCCGCACGCCTTCATTGGTCTTGCCGGCATCCTCCTCCAGTGTCTGGCGCATGTACATGTCTACGGTCGGCTGCTGCGCCGGCACATAGCTGGTAGCGTTTGCACCGTACTGCTCGAAGTTGAGGGCCGCAGCCAGCCCGGCATAGGCCTTGTTGGTCTGCTTGTTGGCAACGCTGTCCGGATCGCGCACGCCGCCCTCAAGGACCTGCTTGATCAGGTCCTTGTCTTCAGTGGCGGAGTCGAGACCGAACGCGGCCAGCGCGTAGGTGTAGAGCCGGCCGTTCGACATCAGGTCGTCGACCGATTTCACCTTGGTGATGTTGGCGAGATAATATGTCGTCTCACCCTTCACATAATCCGAATCCGGATCGAGCCCGGCGATCTCAGCCTGCGTGGCGTAGTTCTTCGTCACCAGCTGCTGCGCCGGGTTGTAGACCGTCGCAGCGGCGCCGTCCGCCGCGAAGTTGAATGCGGCGACAAACTGCGCGTAGCGCTTGTCGGTCAGCTTGTTGGCAAAGCTGTCGGGATTGGAGACGCCTTCCTTCAGCGCCTTGACCATAAAGGCCTTGGCATAGTCCATGTTCTCCAGCCCGTAAGCCTTCATGGCGTATTTGAACAGGCGGTCGTTGTTGACGAAATCGTCGATCGATTTCACCTTGGTGATGTTGGCCAGATAGTATTGGGTGTCGCGATCGACCGTCGGCTGCTGCTCGATGCGGGCGATAGACTTAGGGATGTCTTTGGCGATCAACTGGTAGCTGATGTAGGTGCTAAGCAAAGGGCATGCCTCCGGCCGAAGCTATCCCCGCACAATAGCGTCACTTCCTTGCGCGAAGCTGAATCGCGTTCGATGCCTTCGATTCAAGCCTCACACAAGGCACGGGGACTATCCCTGATCCACGATGTGACATGCGGAAGGACCTGTCGTGGGTATTCTGATCGGACTTGTGGTGACGCTCGGCTGCGTTCTCGGCGGCTTCATGGCCATGGGCGGGCATCTGCATGTGCTGCTGCAGCCGTGGGAAGCGGTGGTCATCTGCGGCGCGGCGCTCGGCACCTTCCTCGTCGCCAATCCGATGAAGACGGTCAAGGATACCGGCAAGGGCATTCTCGAAGCCTTCAAGCAGGCGGTGCCGAAGGAGCGCGACTATCTCGAGACGCTGGGCGTCCTGCACAGCCTGATGCGCGAACTGCGCTCGAAGTCGCGCAGCGAGGTCGAGGCGCATATCGACAATCCGGAGGAGTCGGCCATCTTCCAGGCCTTCCCGACCGTGCTGAAGAACCACGACCTGACCCATTTCATCTGCGACTACTGCCGCATCATCATCATCGGCAACGCCCGCTCGCATGAGATCGAGGCGCTGATGGACGAGGAGATCCAGACGATCCGTACCGACAAGCTGAAGGCGTATCACGCGATGGTCGCGGTCGGCGACGGCCTGCCGGCGCTGGGCATCGTCGCGGCCGTGCTCGGCGTGGTGAAGGCGATGGGCGCGCTGGACCAGTCGCCGGAAATCCTCGGCGGCCTGATCGGCGCGGCACTCGTCGGTACCTTCCTCGGTATCTTCCTGTCCTATGCCGTGGTCGGTCCGGTGGCCACCAAGATCAAGACGGTGCGCGAAAAGAAGAACCGCCTCTACATCATCGTCAAGCAGACGCTGCTTGCGTACATGAACGGCGCCCTGCCGCAGGTGGCGATCGAATTCGGCCGCAAGACGATATCCTCCTACGAGCGTCCGACGATCGATGCCGTCGAGCAGAGCACCATGAACACCGGCAACGCCGAGAAGAAGGCGGCCTGAGCATGCAGCAGCGCAGACAGGGCCGCCTGCCGTCATGACAAGTCCGGGCAGTCCTTCGCAAACCCGGGAGCTCATCATTGAGCGGCTCGTCGGCGACAGCGGCGAGGCGGCGCAGGTGATCGGCGCCGGCCGCGGCATGGCCGAGCGGGCGCTGCCGGTGCTGCAGAAGGCGCTTATAGGCGAGCTGGGCGCGCCGGTGACCGTCGATCTGCAAGTGGTGGAGGTCGGCCGCGTTCCCGAGGCGCGGTCGCGCGCCGGCGCTGCCTTCGCGCTGACCGTCGTGTCCTCGCCGACCTCAGCCGACGCCATGACGCTGGTGATGGATGCGCAAGCGGTCGCCGTCATGGTGAGCGCGCTGTTCGGCGGCGATCCCGACCAGCCGGTGGCGCCGATCGAGCGCGACCTGTCGCAGATCGAGGCCGATGTCGCGACAAGCGTGTTCCAGGAGGTCGCGACGGCGCTCAACGGTTCCGGCAAACGTTCGCTCGACCTGCGGCTGCCGGTGCCGAAAGCAATGTCGGGCAACGATGCGAGGCGGCGCGTGCTGCGCGACGGCGCCGCCGTGCGCATCGTCTTTGGCCTGTCGATACCGTCCGACAGCGGCACACTCACCGTGATGATCCCGCAGCGCCTGCTGCTTTCCTCGCGCAGCGGCGACGTCGCGGCGGGCGAGGACGGCGAGACCACCGAATTCGACTGGCGGGCCCGCTTCTCCGAAGAAGTGATGCGCTCGACCGTCCGGCTCGAAGCGACGATGCCGCTCGCCCGGCTGACGCTCGGCGACCTCGCCGCGTTTGAACCCGGCCAGGTGATCGAATTCGAGGAGAACGCGCAGATCAACGCCAAGCTCAGCGCCCGCGACAAGACCCTGTTTGTCTGCGAGTTCGGCAAGCTGGGGCAGAACTACACCGTCCGCATCAGCCATCCGCATGATGCCGGGCAGGATTTCATCGACGGACTGCTGCCGGGCTGACGCCAGGCACGGGATTCATGGAGACGACAGATGGCAAAAACCAAGGTGGAAGCCGAACCCGATCAGCCCGACGAACAGCTCGACCGCGCCATCGAGGAACTGCGCGGCGTGCTGCGGGAAGAGGAAAAGCGCCCGGATGGCGCGTTGTATTCGGGTGCCAATTCCTCGATCATCATGACCATTCCGGTCGACGTGCAGATCATCCTCGGCAGCACGGAGATGCCCGTGTCGGAGCTGATGGCGTTGCAAAAGGGTTCCACCGTCGCGCTCAACCGCCGCATCGGCGAGCCGGTCGACGTCGTGGTCAACGGCCGCAGAATAGCGCGCGGCGAGATCACGGTGCTGGAAAGCGATCCGACGCGTTTCGGCATCCGGCTCACCGAAATCATCGCCGCGACGAAGAGCGCCTGAGAATGGCCGGCGGGCGGACCAATCGGCAGAGAGGGCAACACGCATGACGACGGCATTGGCGCTCACACGTCCGCAAAAGGCGGCGGCCATATTGGTGGCCATGGGCAAGCCCGCGGCCAGCCGCCTGCTCAAATTCTTCAAACAGGACGAGCTGAAGGCGCTGATCGAGGGCGCGCGTCTGTTACGCACCATTCCGCAGGCCGATCTGGAACGCATCGTCGCCGAGTTCGAAGCCGAGTTCACCGAGGGCGCCGGCCTGCTCGATTCAGCAGACCGGATGGACACGATCCTCAACGAATCGCTGTCGCCCGAGGAAATGAGCGCCATCATGGGCGACAAGAAGTTCGAGCCGGTCCCGGAAGGACCTGCGCCGATATGGCCGGACCTCGAGAAGCTCGAGCCGTCGCGCCTTGGCAGCTTCCTTGCCGGCGAGCATCCGCAGACATCGGCCATGGTGCTGTCGAAGCTTGCGCCGCAGACAGCCGCCAACGTGCTGCTCACGATGGAAAAACCGATGCGCAGCCAGATCATCAAACGCATGGTGACAATGGCCAACATCCCGGACGCGGCATCGCGGATCGTCGAGAACCAACTGCGCGTGAGCGTGCTGTCGCAGAAAGCCAGCCGGGACACCACTGCCGGCCAGGAGCGCGTCGCCAGCATGCTCAACGAAATGGCAAAGCCGGAGCTGGACGACCTCATGCAGGACCTGGAGGACGCCGGCACGCCAGATCTCGCCGGCGTCAAGTCGCGGCTGTTCGCCTTCGACGACCTGCCGCTGCTGCCGCAGAAAGCCCGGGTTCTGCTGTTCGACGGATTGTCGACGGAGCTCGTCACGCTGGCACTGCGCGGCGCGTCGCCGGAACTCGCCGAATCCGCATTGTCGGCGATCGGCGCGCGCTCTCGCCGCATGATCGAATCCGAACTCGGACAAGGTTCGGAAGGCATTGCCCTTGCCGACATCATGGCGGCGCGCAAGAGCATATCGGTCGCCGCCATCCGGCTGTCGCGCGAAGGGGCTTTCGAGCTGCCCTCGACGCAGACCGCCACCGCCGAAGCCGCCTGACGATCATAGCCCGGTCACGACGCCATGGCTGAAGCGGTCGACAAGGATTCCAAAACAGAGGAAGCCACAGAAAAGAAGATCCGCGACACAATCGAACAGGGCAAGCTGCCCCATTCGCGCGAGACCGCGACCTTTGCGTCCTTCGTCGCCATACTGGTTTTCGCCGTCTTCTACGCCAAGGACGCGATCGTCGATCTCGGCATGTTCCTGTCGACGTTCCTGGAAAAGCCGGAAGCCTGGCCGATGGACACCGAGACCGACGTCATCTCGCTCTACAAGCAGGTCTTGGTCGAGATCGGCGGCGCCGTCGTCAGCCTGCTGGTGTTGCTGACGGTTGCCGGCATCGGCGCCTCGGTGTTCCAGAACATGCCGCAAATCGTCGGCGAGCGGATCAGGCCGCAGCTGTCGCGCATCTCGATCGCCAAGGGCTGGAGCCGGATGTTCGGCGTGCAGGGCTGGGTCGAATTCCTGAAGTCGCTGGCCAAGCTCGGCTTCGCTATCGCGGTGTTGACCTTCACGCTCTCGGAAGATCATCGCAAGCTGCTCGCCGGCATGATCACCAATCCGGCCTCGTTCGGCCTGGTCATACGCGGCATCTTCGTCGACATATTGGTGGCGATCGTCTTCGTCATGGGGCTGATCGCGGTGGTCGACATCGTCTGGTCGCGTTTCCACTGGCGGCGCGACCTGCGCATGACCAAGCAGGAAGTCAAGGACGAGCTGAAGCAGTCGGAAGGCGATCCGATCGTCAAGTCGCGGCTGCGCTCGCTGGCGCGCGACCGGGCGCGCAAACGCATGATGACGGCCGTGCCGCGCGCGACGCTGGTGATCGCCAATCCGACGCACTATTCGATCGCGCTGAAATATGTGCGCGAGGAGGATTCCGCGCCGATCGTTCTGGCCAAGGGACAGGACCTGGTGGCGCTCAAGATCCGCGAGATCGCCAGGGAGAACAACATCCCGATCTTCGAGGACGTGGCGCTCGCGCGCTCCATGTACAAGCAAGTTTCGGTTGATAGCGTGATCCCGTCGCAATTCTACCAGGCGGTCGCCGAGTTGGTGCGGATCGTCTACTCGAAGAAGGCAGCGCGAAAAGCAACCCGATGAACGGACGCCGCTAACCCATGGACCGGCAACCACACGCCAATTCCCGCGAGCTGATCGTCGCCAGCGCCATTGAGCCTGTGGTGGGCGAATTGAGGCTCATCGACGTTGCCGACTATATCGCCTTCATCCGGCTCGAGCATTTCGCCTGCCTCTCGGACCTGGTGGATTCGGCGGCCGAGCTCTACTTCCGGCCGGGCACGCTGCGGCTCGGCCATGGCGGCGAGGCGCATGTCGACTGGAGCGGCAGCCCGCGCATCGTGCTCGACCTCGAGCTTCGGCCGCGCGGCGTGACGGTTTATTTCCAGCTCACCCTGACCGAGCGCGAGGCATCCGTGACGGTCAACTACGTGTCGTTCGAGAAGCCCGGCGAAACGCCCGAGCACAACACGGCCTTGCTCGAGGACGCGATCGAAGAGGCTCGCATCCGCAGGACCGAGCCGCTGGCATTCCCCTGAGATTTGATAGCAGGCGAGCCGACCTAAAGCGCGTCGCGATCTTTTAGATTCGCTCCCTGCGCTTTAGGCTTCTGATTTTGCGCATGTCTTTGCCCCGAAACCGGTTCCCACATTCGGGAGACATGCTTTAGCCGCGGCACGTTCAGCGTCGCAGGCGTGACGTCACTCAATCAAGCCGAGCCGCAACGCCTTGGCGACCGCCTGGTTGCGGTTGACCGCGTTGAGCTTCTGCGTCGACTGGGTGAGATACTGGTTGGCGGTATGCACCGAGAGCTTGAGGAGCTTGGCGATCTCCTCGCTGGTGTTGCCGTTGGCGGTCAGCTTCAGGCATTCGAGCTCGCGCTTGGAAATCGAACGCGCCCTGCCGGTGTCGCCGGGGCGGATGCGGGCGACCGCCGCGAAAAGCGCGAAGGAGCGGGCGTGGATCTCGCACAGCGTCTCGTCGGACAGCGCGATCTCCGAGCCGAGGAAGACGACCAGCCCGCATTGGCCGCGATCGGCATGCACCGGAAAGGCGATGCCGTTGGTGCCGGGCGCCAGCGGCGTGGTCGGCTCGGCCCAGGCGAGCGACTGGAAGACCTGCCGCGATCCGTCGCTGCCGTCGTCGGCCCACCAGCGCGGCGCCGTCGAGAGGCGGCTGTGGCGCACCATGTCCTCGCCATTGGCGCCGGAGATGAACTTGGTCGCGACAGCGGTGCCGGGATAGTCGGAATCGAAACACGCCACGAGACGCGCGCGCTCGGGCGAGGGGCTGACGAAATAGAGGCCGAACGCCGAGGCATTGATATCGACGGCGATCCAGCGGCAGCGACGCACGGCATCCGGAATGGTGACCGCTTGATGGGTCTCCGAGCCGAGCGAGAAGGCGCCGAACGGATTGCGCTGATCGTTGAAAAGGGCGGCGGCCGCCTCTTTGACCTGTGCGTGCTTCAAATGATGCCGCTCCTGATCGCGGTCGCGATCGCCATCGCGCGGTTGCTGGCCGCGAACTTCTGGATGGCGTGCGTGATGTAGCTGTTGACGGTGTTCGACGAGACCCCGAGGATGACGGCCACCTCATCGGTGGTCTTGCCTTCCGAGACCCAGAACAGGCATTCGCGTTCGCGGTCCGACAGCGGGTCCTGCATGGATGCCGCCGCGATCAGCTGCGGGATGCTGGAAAGCGCATAGCAACATTTGAGCTGTGCCTTCATTAGCGCGGCCAGATCGATCCTGCCTGCCTCGGCGGCCGAGAACAGCACGAACAGGCGCTGCCGGCCGACATTGAGCCGCAGCGAATAGATCTCGGCGTGGCCGAGCACGTCGAGCAGGCGGGCTTCCTCGCCGGTCAGCAACGCGCCGGCGTCGGGCGCGTGCGCCGCCACCAACGGCTTCGGGCGTACGCCCGGCGCCACGGTCAAGGGACCCAGCGCCAAATTGGCGATCAGCCTTTTGCCGATCAGCTCGATGGCGTCGAAGATCCAGTTGGAGGAGACGATGCGCGCATCGTTGCGGTCCTGGTCATGCACGATGGCGACCAGCATGTAGCTGTCGGCGCCGATATCGGCGGCGAGCTGCATGAAGAAACTGGTGAGATCGCCGCGCGACGTCAGGCGCGAGCCTGAAGCGTCGGGTTGGAGAAGCGCGGCGGGACTGCTCATTTTATTCTTGGATTCTTGCCGGAATCGATCCTTGTGCCCGGTGCTGGCGAAGCCAGCGGCCGGACCCGAAACGCGTCACGTTTACGAAGACACACCCACGGGCGCGAACGGCGCCCAACCGCGCCGAATCCCTCTAGGGAACGCGAAACCGTCCGCGTCTGGTACCGGCCTGGCGCCGGAACTTGAGACTTTGGGTGGTCGCCGCGCCCCCCATGGACCGGCTGATTCGGGTCTAATCTACCCGCAGATGAATCCGACATCAAACGCGATTTGACAAAATCGAATCTGATGGACTCGCATTGCGACTCAGCAGCCGACGTTCGCGTTGCTGGGGGGTGCTTTCAACGCCGAATTGGGCGGATTTCCCGACGGGGTCGCAAGAAATACGGCCGCGGTTGCATCCGAGGGCGTATGTTCCGTGAACGGGATTGGTTCAGCGATCCTCGAAACCCGTCAGCACGCCGACGGCGTTGATGCCGATCTCTTCGACGGCGTAGCCGCCTTCCATGACGAACAGCGTCGGCAGGCCGAGCCCGGCGATGCGGCGGCCGATCTTGGGATAGTCGACGCTCTTCAGCTTGAACTGGCTGATCGGGTCCTTCTCGAAAGTGTCGACGCCGAGCGAGACGACGACGACATCGGGGGCGTAGGCCGCGAGCCTGGCGCAGGCATCCTCCAGCGACGCGCTCCAGCCGTCCCAATCGGTGCCGAAAGGCATCGGGTAATTGATGTTGAAACCTTCGCCGTCGCCTTCGCCGCGCTCGTCGGCATGGCCGAGGAAGAAGGGATACTCGACCATCGGATCGCCATGCAGGTTAAGGACCTGGACGTCGCCGCGACGATAGAAGATCTCCTGCGTGCCGTTGCCGTGATGGTAGTCGACATCGAGAATGGAGACACGGCTGGCGCCGTTGTCGCGGAACCACTGCGCGACGACGGCGGCGTTGTTGATGAAGCAATAGCCGCCCATGAAGGCAGCGCCGGCATGATGGCCGGGCGGGCGGCAAAGCGCGAAGGCGCTGCGCTCGCCGTCCTTGACCAAAGCGGCGGCGGTCAGCGCCACATCATAGGACGACTTGATCGCCGCCCAGGTGCCTTCGACGAAGGTGGCGCCGGCGTCGAAGGAATAATAGCCGAGCAAGGCATCGACGCGCTTCGGCGGCACATCGCCGCGCAGGCCGCGCGTCGGCCAGGTGAACCCCATCGCCGATCCCGTGAAGCCGGCGGCGACCCATTGCGGCCACACCGTCGGCAGGAAGTCGATGTAGTGAGCCTCATGGACACGCTTTGCGGCGGCGAGGTCATGCTCGGCCGGTCCGATGATCGGCCCGAGCTTTTCGCTCTCAACCCGCGCCTTGATGAATTCCGCCCGCGACGGCTTCTCGAAACCCGGCACGATCGCCGACGTGACCAGTTCCATCTGGCCTGAATGGCCGGCATGAAGTGGCGAATAGACAGTTTTCATGGAAACTCCCCTGGAAGTGCGAAATCGGTTGGAAGGACGAAATCACTCGAGATTGAGATGGGGGCTGACCAGGGCGAGCCACATGGTTTCCACATCGTCCTCGATGAGGTCGTAGGTCCTGCGGTCCCTCTTCAGCCCGACAAGCCGGCAGACATGGCCGACTTCCATCATCAGCACGCCGAGCCGACTTGCGATCTTGTCTTCAAGCGCTGGATTCACATGCCGCAGCCACGCGGCGTAAAGGGCGACGATCTCTTTGTCATATTCGTCCTGGATCGGCCTCAGGTCAGCGTTGCCGGAGATGGCCTCGATCACCGGCATCAGCGTGGCGTTTTCGAGATAGAGCCTCGATGTGTCGGCGAAGAGCTTGCGCACCTCGCGCCGAAACTCGTCACGGTTGGTCGGGCGGGGGACGTTGATGCGTTTCCGGATCACCTCCGGAAAAGACGACAGCCAGCGCCGGGCCAGGTCCAGAAGAATGGCTTCCTTGTTGGGAAAGTACTGATAAACCGAACCGACCGACAGGCCCGCGCGCTGCGCGATGGCGAGCGTCGTCGGCGTTCTGGTTCCTTGCTCTCGCGTCAGGATCAGGGCCGCATCGAGAATCCTGTCGACCACCTTGCTTGACCGTTGCTGCCGCGGCTGCTTGCGCGGTTCGAGCGCTATCCTGGTCTTGCGGTCGAGACTGCGCTTCACTGCTCGTCGCCCCCGTTCCCCGCTCGACCCCACCATCGGCGCGCGGTGCCGTCCACTATACATTCCAAATTCCGGCTGTTGACAAACGCGAATAAACA
The DNA here is from genome assembly GCF_006440615.1 of Mesorhizobium sp. B2-6-2. Taxonomy (NCBI): domain Bacteria; kingdom Pseudomonadati; phylum Pseudomonadota; class Alphaproteobacteria; order Hyphomicrobiales; family Phyllobacteriaceae; genus Mesorhizobium; species Mesorhizobium sp. B2-6-2. Next base: position 326,052 of record NZ_VFUG01000002.1, read on the forward strand.
GTCGCATTCTTTATCCACGCTGTCTTCAATGATAACAAGGGGAATTTCGAAGACGGCGCATCGGCATCGATTTTTGTCCCATGGCGCCGCCCCGGTGGAGCGGCGGCTCGTTGGACGTGCGCTGTCGATCACTCAGCAAAATGTGGAGTCGCGATGTCGGTTGCGGATGGTGGTGCGGATCTTGTGGTCGTCAACGGCCGCGTGCTGACCATGGACAATGACAATCCCGCTGCCGAGGCCATTGCCGTCAAGGACGGCGCCATCATCGCCATCGGTAGCCGCGCTTCCATAGAAGACCTCAAGGGACCGGCAACGAAGGTTGTCGACGCCCAGGGCGGTTCGGTGCTGCCTGGCTTCATCGAAGCGCATATGCATCTGTTCGGCGGCGCGGCCGAACTCGACAATCTGCATCTGGCGGGCGTGCACGGCTTCGAGGCGCTGCGCGACGCGATCCAGGATTTCGCGGCGAAGCGCCCGGACGCCAGGCTTCTGATCGGGGCCGGCGTCGACTATGCCATCCTGCCGGAGCCGGTGACGCGCCACGATCTCGACCGCATCATTCCCGACCGCCCCTTCGCCATGTCGGCTTCGGACCACCACACGATGTGGGCGAACACCAAGGCGCTGGAAGAGGCCGGCCTGCTTCATGGCAGGCAGGTCGGACAGGGCAATGAGATCGTCATGGGCGCCGACGGGCTTGCCGCCGGCGAGCTGCGCGAAAGCGAGGCATTCGGACCGGTCCTCGACCATTACGGGGCGAGCCGGGCGCGGCTTGGCGTCGAGGGTGCCGAGCCGGATCCGTATCCTTCGGAGAAGGAACTGGCGGCCGATCGCGATCTGATGCATCGCGGCCTTGAATGGTGCGCCAAGCATGGCATCACCTCGATCCAGAACATGGACGGCAATCTCTACCAGCTCGAGCTGCTGGCCGGGCTGGAAGAAGAGGGGCGGCTCCTTTGCCGCACCAAGATCCCGTTCCACTTCAAGAACTTCATGAAGCTGGACATGCTGGAGAAAGCCTCGCGGATGGCCGCGAGCTACAATTCCGAGTGGCTGTCGTCCGGCATGGTCAAGCTCTTCTATGACGGCGTGCTGGATTCCTGGACGGCGGTGATGGTCGACGACTATGCCGATCGGCCCGGATGGCGCGGCGAGCCGCTGTTTTCGCCGGAGCATTTCGCCGAGCTGGCGGTCGAGGCCGACAGGCGCGGCCTGCAGATTGCCGTGCATTCGATCGGCGACGGCGCCGTGCGGGCAGTGCTCGACGGCTACCAGGCGGCGCTGAAGAAGAACGGTCGGCGCGACAGCCGGCATCGCGTCGAGCATATCGAGGTGATCACGGCCGCCGACGTGCCGCGCTTCGCCGAGCTCGGCATGTTGGCGTCGATGCAGCCGGCGCATCCGCCCGGCGCCATGAACTTCCCGCTCGAACCGACGATCTCGCGCATCGGCCGGAACAAATGGCCGTTGAGCTATGCCTGTCGCACACTGAAAAACGCCGGCGCGCGCGTGGTGTTCGCATCCGATTGGCCGGTCTCGCCGGTCGATCCGATCCTGTCGATCCAGGCGGCAGTGATGCGCAAGCCTTGGGCAGAAGGCATGCTGGACCAGAGCTTCTCGTTGCAGGAAGCAATAGAGGGCTACACGGTCGAGGGCGCTTATGCGGAGTTCAACGAACATCGCAAGGGCCGCCTCAAAACCGGATATCTCGCCGATATCGTCGTCCTGTCGGCCGATGTCGAGGCGACCGCGCCGGAAGCGCTGCACACCGTGCATCCGGTGACCACCATCTGTGGGGGGAGGATCACCTACCAAGCCTAACGATGGCATAGGAATTGCTTAATTGAACGGGGACTCGGATCGAGTCACTGCCGCGCAGTTGCCAAGCCGACCGGCTTATGGTGACAATCAAAACAGGAACACACCTGCCGACAAGAGCAGGCGCTCTCAATGGGGTAATCGTGCCGGAACAACCGGGTAAGAACGCGATCGAAGTTCGCGGTGTTCGCAAGGTCTTTGGAACAGGCGAGAACCAGGTAGCCGCTCTCGATACCGTGTCGGTGTCGATCCGCGAGAACGAGTTTTTCACACTGCTCGGCCCGTCCGGATGCGGAAAGACGACGCTGCTGAGATTGATTGCCGGTTTCGATTTTCCGACCGCCGGCGAGATCCTGCTGCACGGGCAGGACATCGCGCCGTTGCCGCCCTACAAGCGCCCGGTCAACACCGTCTTCCAGAGCTACGCGCTGTTCCCGCACATGACGGTGGCGCAGAACATCGGCTTCGGGCTGGAGATGCTCGGGAAGCCGAAAGGGGAGATCGAGGCGCGCGTCGCCCAGATGCTGAAGCTGGTCAAGATGGAGGCGCTGAAGGCGCGCCGCACCAGCCAGATCTCGGGCGGCCAGCAGCAGCGCGTGGCGCTGGCCCGCGCGCTGGGCCCGCAGCCCAAGGTGCTCTTGCTCGACGAGCCGTTGTCGGCGCTGGACTACAAGCTGCGCAAGGAGATGCAGATCGAACTGAAGCGTCTGCAGCACGAAACCGGCATCACCTTCATCTTCGTCACCCACGACCAGGAGGAAGCACTGACGATGTCCGACCGCATCGCGGTCATGTCGGCCGGCAAGATCCTGCAGGTCGGCACGCCGCGCGACATCTACGATCGGCCGGCCGAACGCTTCGTCGCCGACTTCATCGGCGAGACGAATTTCCTCGAAGGCGAGGTGAAAAGCGCAGCCGACGGGAGCGCCACCGTCAGGCTCTCGACCGGCGCGGAAATCCCGGCATCGCTGCCGGAAGGTTTTACGCCGTCGGGCAGCGTTACGCTCGTGGTGCGGCCGGAGCACGCCCAGATCGGTCCGGCCGACGCCAACGCTTCGCTCAGGGGCACGGTCGAGAACGTCGTCTATCTCGGCACCGACACGCATCTCCATCTCAAGCTCGACGACGGCAGCGCCTTCATCGTGCGGCGGCAGAACAGCCGCGGCGGTGGCGAAGCGCTTGCGCCGGGCAACCGCGTGGGCGTCGCGATCGGCCCGAATGCCGCTCAGGCGCTGAAGGACTAGAGGACAATCATGGCCAACGCCGAGGAAATTGCTCGCGCCGCCGACGCCAGGGACATACGCGACCGCTGGCTGCTCTCGGCGCCGGCGCTCGTCATCATCCTTCTGGCTGCCACTGGGCCGCTTTTCGTGATGTTGGCTTATTCCTTCATGCTGAAGGGCGACTATGGCGACGTGCAGTTCGGCACCTTCTCGCTGGACGGATGGACATCGGTCCTGTTCCAGCGTGACATCTTCGACGACACGCTAGGCCTGGCGGACGCGCATCTGTCCATCTTCTGGCGTTCGATAAGCCTGTCCTTCTACACCACCGTGCTGACGTTGCTCTTCGGCTTCCCCACAGCTTATTTCATCGCCACGCGACCGCCGAAGACACGCGAGGTCTGGGTTTTCCTCATCACCATTCCGTTCTGGACGAATCTCCTGATCCGCACCTTCGCCATGCAGCAGGTGATCCGCAACGAAGGGCTGGTCAACACGGCGCTGATGGCGCTCGGCATCATCAAGCAACCGCTGCAAATCATGAATACCGACGCCGCCATCTTGCTCGGCATGATCTATATCTACCTGCCTCTGATGGTGCTGCCGATCTACGCCTCGATGGAGAAACTCGATTTCAGGCTGGTCGAGGCCGGATATGACCTCTATGCCGGCCGCTGGCAGGTTCTGCGCCGCATCATCTTCCCGTTGATCAAGCCAGGCGTCATCGCCGGCTCGATACTGGTGTTCATTCCCTCGCTTGGCGCCTATGTCATTCCGCGGGTGCTGGGCGGCGGCAAGAACATGATGCTCGGCAATCTGATCGAGCTGCAATTCGGCGCGGGCCGTAACTGGCCGCTGGGCGCGGCCATCTCGATTACGCTCATGGTGCTGGTGATGATCGCGCTGCTGTTCTACGTGCGCAACGCATCCGGGTCGGAGGGCGCCCATGGCTAAGCGTCCGTTCGACATCCAGGCGCAGCCCGGCTTCGGCTTCATGGCGCTTCTGACCTTCTTCGCGCTCTATCTGCCGATCGCGGCGCTCGTCGCCTATTCGTTCAACGCGGCGGATTCGCTTTCGCGCTGGGATGGCGTCTCACTGCGCTGGTTTATTTCGGCCTGGCACAATTCGGCGGTGCAGGACGCCTCCATCCGCTCGCTTGTGCTGGCGGTCTCGGCCGCCGCGCTGTCGACGATCGCCGCCACCATGGCTGCGCTTGCCACGACCCGCACGCGTCCCTATCCCGGCCTTACCTTCAAATACGCCTTCATCAACCAGCCGCTGATGGTGCCGGAGATAGTCACCGGCGTCGCGCTCCTGATCGTGTTCTCGCGCATCAAGGTCTGGACCGGTTATTCAGGACTCGGCTATCTGATCGCCGCGCACACCGCCTTCTGCATCCCGTTCGCTTACCTGCCGATCCGGGCGCGGCTGGAGAGCATGGACCTGACGCTGGAGCGCGCAGCCGCCGACCTATACGCCACGCCCTGGAAAGCCTTCCGTTTCGTGACGCTGCCGCTTTTGAGGCCGGCCATCATCGCGGGCTTCATGCTCGCTTTCGTCATTTCGCTCGACGATGTGGTCATCACCGAATTCGTCAAATCCGGCGGGCAGGATACGCTGCCCACCTACATGCTCGGCCAGTTGCGGCGCGAAACGAGCCCGGAAATCAATGCGATCGCCACCGTATTCCTGGCGCTGTCGGTGGTGCTCGTAACCGCGTTCTACTTCGTCAATCGGCGCAAGCCATGATCAACGATTGCCAAACGGGAGAATAGCAATGAAATGGAAGACAACGGCCGCCACGGCGGCATTCGCATTGTTTGCCTTTGCGGGCAGCGCGTATGCGGACGGCGAACTCAACATCTTTAATTGGGGCGACTACACCAGCCCCGAAATGATCAAGAAGTTCGAGGATACCTACAAGGTCAAGGTGACGATCACCGACTACGACTCCAACGACACCGCGCTATCCAAGGTACGCGCCGGCGGTCACGGCTTCGACATTGTAGTGCCGTCCGCCAATTACGTGCAGATCTGGGTGAAGGAAGGGCTTCTGCTCGAGGCACGGCCCGACCAGATGGAGAACTTCAAGAATGTCGACGAGCGCTGGGTGAACGTTCCTTGGGATCCGGGCCGTCACTACACGGTTCCGTGGCAGTGGGGCGTGACCGGTATCGGCGTCAATACAAAGGTCTATGGCGGCGATATCAACACGTCGGCCATCTTCCTCGATCCGCCGAAGGAATTGGTCGGCAAGATCAACGTCGCGCCGGAAATGAACGACGTGCTGTTCGCCACCATCAAATATCTGGGCGGCGACTGGTGCACGGACGACAAGGAACTGCTCAAGAAAGTGCGCGACAAGCTGGTGGAGGCCAAGCCGAAATGGCTGGCCATGGATTATAGCGTGACCGAGAAGCTGCCGGCCGGCGACTATTCGGCCGTCTATTACTGGAACGGCGCCATCATGCGCTCGCGCATCAAGAACCCCGACATCAAATTCGGCTACCCGAAGGAGGGCTTCCCCTTTTTCATGGACAGCGTTGCCATCCTGAAGGATGCCAAGAATGTCGACAACGCCAAGCTGTTCATGAACTTCATCATGGATCCCGAGAACGCCGCCATGATCTCCGCCTTCGCCAAATATGCCAATGGCATCAAGGGCTCGAAGGCGTTCATGCCAGCCGACATGAAGGATGCGCCCGAACTGGTGGTACCGCCAGAATTGGAGAAAGCGGGCCAGTTCCTCACCCCCTGCTCGCCCGAAGTGCAGCAACTCTACACGCGCATCTGGACGGACGTTCAGAAATAGCGGCACGCCGCCTCTTCCCGCGCGAGCGCGAAGAGGGTCAAGGGCCGGATGAGGGGTGGCGCTCAATTCGCACGTTCGCGCCGCCCCTCACCTGGCATGCCGGGGCTGCCCTTCGCCATGGCGTCGGGCGTCGTCACTCGAGGGCCCATTCGGGGCTTTCGTCCGCTGTGCAGACCGCTCCTCGTTCAAGTAAACGGAAGGGGCGGCATGCGGCGGCAGGGAAATTCTCATGCAATCCTATCGCAGCTCCGATCCGCGGCCGCCGATCATGCAGGGCTCGCCGCCCAGGCTGGTGCCGCCGAGGCTCGATTGGGATCGGCCGCCCTGGAACCGCTGGGCCTTCCAGCATATCCGCGAATTCCTGCCGACCATCGAGGTGTGGCGCGGCAGCGGCCATCGCCATCGCCTCGAGCGCGCGGAGGTGGATCTCGACGATCTGCCGGTGGCCGACAGCAACGGAGCGCCGACGACGCTTGCCGGCTTGCTCGACGAAACCTATGCCGACGGCTTCCTGGTGCTGAAGGACGGCAGGATCGCCTATGAGCGCTATTTCAACGGCATGGACGAGCGCACGCTGCATCTGTCGCAATCGATGGCGAAGTCGGTCACCGGATCGGTGTGCGGCATCCTGGTCGGGCGCGGCCTGATCGATCCGGGCAGGCTGGTCACCGACTATCTGCCGGAGCTTGTCGAGACCGGCTGGGCCGGCGCCACTGTGCAGCATGTGCTCGACATGACCACGGGCGTGCGCTTTTCCGAGGAATATACCGATCGCTATTCCGAGATCGGCCAGGTCGATGTGGCGACCGGCTGGAAGCCCATCCCGCCGGGCAGCGACCCGGATTTTCAGTGGCCCTCGCACCTGTTCGAGCTGATCCTGCGGCTGAAGGACAGGGTGCGCCCGCATGGCGAAGCCTTCGAATACCGCTCGATCGAGACCGACGTGCTCGCCTTCATCATGGAACGGGTGAGCGGCAAGCGCCTGGCGCAGTTGGTCTCGGAAGAGCTCTGGCAGAAGCTCGGCGCCGACGAAAGCGCCTGCTTCACCGTCGACAGCGCCGGCTATGCGCTGGCCGATGGCGGCTTCAACGCGACGCTGCGCGACTATGGCCGCTTCGGGCAGCTGATCCTCGACAATGGCGGCGGCGTGATCCCCGCCGACTGGATCGAGGCGACGCGCAGCGGCAGGCACGGGCCGAATTTCAGCCCGAGCCTTCCCGACGGCAGCTACCGCAACCAGTTCTGGATCGAGGATTCGCGCTCGCGCTCGCTGATGTGCCGCGGGGTGTTCGGTCAATTGATCCATATGGACTGGGAACACAGGATGGTCGTGGTGAAGCTTTCGACCTATCCGGATTTCGTCAACTCCGCCTATTCGATGGCGACGCAGAAGGCGGTGCATGCCATTGCCGCCGCGCTGGCCTGAAACCGCAAAACAAGATCCGGGAGAGTATCATGAGCGGCAAGACCGCGTTCGAGGCCAGATACGGCTTTGCCCGCAAGGATGTGCGGCTCGACAACTGGCGGCTTTCGCCGTTCAACCGATGGTCGTTCCAGAATGTCGGCGAGCTGGTGCCGAGCGCGCATGTCGCGGCGGCGCCTGGCGGCGAAAGCCAAGCGAAACCGCTCGGCGCATTGCTTGAGGAAAGGATATCGCTTGCCGGCGGCAGCGAGACCGTCGAGAGCTTCCTGAAGCGTTCCGACACAGACGGGCTGACGATCCTGAAAGCCGGCAAGCTGGTCGGCAACTGGTCGGCGCCGCATATGCCGTTCGGAGCGCGCCATATCATCTTTTCGATCAGCAAGTCGGTGACGGCGATCCTCGCCGGCATATTGGAAGGCGAGGGGTTGTTCGATCCCAGCGCGCCGGTAACGCACTACATCCCTGAAGCCAAGGCCTCGGCCTATGGCGACGCGAGCGTGCGCAACGTGCTCGACATGACGGTCAGCCTCGATTTCGAGGAAGCCTATCTCGATCCGGAAAGCGCCTTCGCCCGCTACCGCCGCTCGACTCTGTGGAACCCTGGCGGCGGAACGGAGAGCCTCGCCGCGTTCCTTATGACCATCCAGCGCCTTGCCGAGCCGCATGGCCAGACCTATCGCTACCGCTCGCCCAATTCCGATGTGCTCGGCATCTTGATCGAACGCGCGTCGGGCAGGCGCGTCATCGAATTGCTCAGTGAGAAACTGTGGCAGCCGCTGGGTGCTGGAAGCGAAATGTCGGTGACGGTCGACATGGAAGGCACGGCGCGCACCGCCGGCGGCATGTCGATGACGCCGCGCGACCTTGCCCGTATCGGCGAGATGATGCGGCAGGGCGGCACGGCCAATGGCCGCCGCATCGTGCCGGAAGCCTGGGTGCGCGACACGGTGGCCACCGGCGGCAGCTTTGAGGCCTGGCAGCGCGGCACGATGGCGTTCCTGTTCCCGAAGGGACGCTACCGCAACAAATGGTACCAGACCGGCCACGACAGCGGCGCCTTCTGCGGCATCGGGATTCACGGCCAATGGCTTTACGTCAATCCGAAGACGGAAGTGGTCATCGCCAAGATGTCGTCGCAGCCGGAACCGGTGGACGACAAGCTGGATGGGGAGCTCGTGGCGTTCTTCGAGGCGTTGAGCGGGATGGTTTGAGCCGAGCAGAGGCTGGTTCCAAGGGCTATTTTCTGTGGACCTTCGGCGCGTGATGAAACCGTCGCGGTTGGCGTAGCGGTTCTCCCGGCCTATGGTCGCCGCTCATTTCCGCAGGAACCAGCATGGCATCGGACATCAAACGCATCGCCGCAATCATCGCGGCCGAGATCGGCGCGCGGGCGGAGCAGGCAGCGGCGGCCATCGGGCTGCTCGACGAGGGCGCGACAGTGCCCTTCGTCGCGCGTTACCGCAAGGAAGTCACCGGCGGGCTCGACGACACGCAATTGCGCGACCTTTCCGAGCGGCTCGCCTATCTGCGCGAGCTCGATGCACGGCGCGAGACGATCGTCAGCTCGATCCGAGAACAGGGCAAGCTGACCGAGGAACTGGAAGCCAAGATCGCGGCGGCAAGCACCAAGGCCGAGCTCGAGGATATCTATCTGCCCTACAAACCGAAACGGCGCACCAAGGCCGAGATCGCCAGGGAACGCGGGCTCGGGCCGCTCGCCGAGGCGATTCTCGCCGATCGCTCGAAAATTCCCGCCGAGCTTGCGCTCGCCTATGTCACGGACGAGGTGGCCGACACCAAGGCCGCGCTCGAAGGCGCGCGCGACATCTTGTCGGAGCAGTTCGCCGAAAATGCGGATCTGGTCGGCAAGCTGCGCGCCTATATGAAGGAACGCGCCTTCCTGCGCGCAAAAGTCGTTGACGGCAAGCAGGAGGCCGGCGCGAAATTCTCCGACTATTTCGACCATGTCGAGCGCTGGGCAGGCGTGCCCAGCCACCGCGCCTTGGCCATGCTGCGCGGCCGCAACGAAGAGGTGCTGTCGCTCGACATCGAGGTCGATGCGGATGATCAATCGCCGATGAAACCGGTGGAGCGCATGATCGCCAACGCCTATGCGATCGGCAGCAGCTTGCCCGGCGACAAATGGTTGATGGACGTAGCCGGCTGGACCTGGCGGATAAAGCTGTCGTTGCATCTGACGCTCGATCTGATGCGCGACTTGCGCGAGCGGGCCGAGGAAGAAGCGATCCATGTCTTTGCCCGCAACCTGAAGGATCTTCTGCTTGCCGCTCCCGCCGGTTCGCGACCGACCATGGGGCTCGATCCGGGCATACGCACCGGCGTCAAGGTTGCGGTGGTCGACGGCACCGGCAAGCTGGTGGCGACGACGACCGTCTATCCGTTCCCGCCGAAGAACGATGTGCGCGGCGCGCAGGTCGAGCTCGCCGCCCTGATCCGCCAGCACAAGGTCGAGCTGATCTCGATCGGCAACGGTACCGGCAGCCGCGAGACCGAGAAACTGGTGACCGACATGCTGGCGGACCTGCCGGCAGGTGCCGGACCGAAGCCGCTCAAGGTGATCGTCAGCGAGGCTGGCGCCTCGGTCTATTCGGCCTCGGCGACGGCAGCGGCGGAATTCCCTGGTCTCGATGTCTCGCTGCGTGGCGCGGTGTCGATCGCCAGGCGCCTGCAGGACCCGCTGGCCGAGCTGGTCAAGATCGAGCCGAAATCGATCGGCGTCGGGCAGTACCAGCATGATGTCGACCAATACCGGCTCGGCCGTTCGCTGGAGGCGGTGGTCGAGGATGCGGTGAACGCTGTCGGTGTCGACCTCAACACGGCGTCGGCGCCGCTCTTGGCGCGCGTGTCGGGACTTGGGCCGTCGCTCGCCGAGGCCATTGTCGCGCATCGCGACGCGGCCGGGCCGTTTGCCAGCCGCAAGGATCTGCTCAAGGTGGCGCGGCTCGGGCCGCGCGCATTCGAGCAAAGCGCCGGATTTCTGCGCATCCCGAGCGGGACAGAGCCGCTCGATGCCTCATCGGTGCATCCGGAAGCCTATGGCGTGGCGAAGAAAATCGTCGCCGCTTGCGGCCGCGACGTGCGCGCGCTGATGGGCGACAGCGCCGCGCTGAAGGCGCTCGACCCGCGCGTCTTCGTCGACGAGCGGTTCGGCCTGCCGACGGTGCGCGACATCATCGCCGAGCTGGAAAAACCCGGACGCGACCCGCGCCCCGGCTTCAAGACGGCGACCTTTGCCGAGGGTGTCGACGACATCAAGGATTTGAAGCCGGGCATGCTGCTCGAAGGCACCGTCACCAATGTCGCGGCCTTCGGCGCTTTCGTCGATATCGGCGTGCACCAGGACGGGCTGGTGCATGTCTCGCAACTGGCCGACCGCTTCATCAAGGACGCGCATGAGGTGGTGAAGGCCGGCGATGTGGTGAAGGTGCGGGTCGTCGATGTCGACATCAAGCGCAAGCGCATCGGCCTATCGATGCGCAAGGATGGCGGCGAGGGCGGGGCGCCCCGTGGCGGCCAGCGCGATCACGGCGGCAGCAAGCCGGCGCCGCGATCTCAGGTGCCACAACGCCAGCCGGAGCGGCCTTCGCAGGGCGCGTTCGGCGCCGCGCTCGCCGAGGCGATGAAGCGCAAATAGCTACCAGGCCAGGACAGACGGCTCCTTGCCGATCTGACCCAGCAGCCAGTCGCGAAACATGGCGACCGGCGGGTGGCCGTGCTTGTCGTGCGGCACGACGAGGTAATAGGCGCTGCTGCTCTGCATCGGCGTGCCCGGCGCCGGCACCAGCTGGCCGCGCTGCAATTCGCCGGCAATCAGGATTTCCGGCAGCAGCGCCACACCGAGGCCAGCCATGCAAGCCTGCGCGACGGTGCCGAACTGCTCGAACTGCATGCCGGGCCCGGTCGGGGCCTCGAGCCCCTGATGCTCGAACCATTCGCTCCAGGCGCCGGGGCGGGTTGCCATATGCAGCAACGGCAGGCGGCTGATATCGGCCGGCGTGACGATGGCGCGGGTGGCGAGGAATTCGGGCGAAACCACCGGCATCACGGCCTCGCGCATCAAGAGCGTGCAGTCGGCCTCGGGCCAGTCGGGCATGCCGTGATGGATCGCGGCGTCGAGCCGTTCGCGGGCAAAGTCGAAGCGTCCGATGCGGGTGGCGAAGTTGATGGTGATGTCGGGATGGCGGACGACGAAATCCGGGATCAGCGGCATCAGCCAGCGCGTGCCGAAAGTCGGCAGGATAGCAAGGTTGAGAACGCCGCTATGCCGATTGCTCATCAATCCCAGCGCCGCATCACGCAATTGGCCAAGTGCCAAGCGCACCGCTTCGGCATAGATCTCGCCGGGCGGCGACAGCCGGACGTTGCGGCTGTCGCGTTCGAACAGCCGGCGACCGAATTGCTCTTCCAAGAGGTTGATCTGCCGGCTGACAGCGCCTTGCGTCAGATCGAGCTCGCGCGCGGCGGCGGTGAAGGAGCCGAGACGCGCCACCGCCTCGAAGGCAGCAAGGGCGGCGGTGTTGGGTAGAAGGCGGCGCTGGACATTCATGATCCATTACTAACGCTCATTGATCCGTGATGCAATTTCGTTTGATTTTTCCTCGGCGGAAGCCGATAAGCCGGCCACCTCACAAATTTGTCGGGAGAACGAGGCCATGACCGCCGAGAAGAACGCCTTCGTGTGGAACGATCCTTTCCTGATCGAGGACCAGCTTTCCGAGGACGAGCGCATGGTGCGCGACGGCGCTGCCGCCTTCGCCGCCGACAAGCTGGCGCCGCGAATCGAGGAAGCCTATGCCGACGAGAAGACCGACCCGTCGATCTTCCGCGAGATGGGCGAAGCGGGCCTGCTCGGCATCACCATTCCGGAAGAATATGGCGGGCTGGGCGCCAACTATGTGACCTACGGCCTGGTGGCGCGCGAGGTCGAGCGCATCGATAGCGGCTATCGATCGATGATGAGCGTGCAATCCTCGCTGGTCATGTATCCGATCCATGCCTATGGCTCGGAAGCGCAGCGCAGGAAATACCTGCCGAAGCTGGCGTCGGGCGAATGGATCGGCTGTTTCGGGCTCACCGAGCCGGACGCCGGCTCCGATCCAGGCGGCATGAAGACGCGCGCCGAGAAGACGGCGAACGGCTACAAGCTCTCCGGCTCCAAGATGTGGATCTCGAACGCGCCGATCGCCGACGTCTTCGTCGTGTGGGCGAAGCTGAAGGGCGACAGCGGCAAGGATGAGATCCGCGGCTTCGTGCTGGAAAAGGGCATGAAGGGACTGTCGGCGCCGAAGATCGGCGGCAAGTTGTCGTTGCGGGCGTCGATTACCGGCGAGGTGGTGCTAGAAGGCGTCGAGGTCGGCGAAGAGGCATTGCTGCCCAACGCCAAGGGCCTCGGCGGTCCGTTCGGCTGCCTCAACCGGGCGCGCTACGGCATCTCCTGGGGAGCGATGGGCGCGGCCGAGGATTGCTGGCAGCGGGCGCGGCAATACGGCCTCGACAGAAAACAGTTCGGCAAGCCGCTCGCCGGCACGCAATTGTTCCAGAAGAAGCTCGCCGACATGCAGACCGAGATCGCGCTCGGGCTGCAGGGATCGTTGCGCGTCGGCCGGCTGATGGACGAAGGCAAGATGGCGCCGGAGATGATCTCGATCGTCAAGCGCAACAATTGCGGCAAGGCGCTCGACATCGCCCGCCAGGCCCGCGACATGCATGGCGGCAACGGCATCCAGATCGGCTACCATGTCATGCGCCACGCGCAGAACCTGGAGACGGTCAACACCTATGAAGGCACGCATGACGTGCATGCGCTGATCCTCGGAAGGGCGCAGACGGGGATCCAGGCGTTCTTTTAAGGCAGTACTTTCATCATACTCGGGCTTGACCCGAGTATCCATGCCGTGACGTGGAAGCGCTGCTGAGATACAGGAATTTTCGGTGCACGAGCACGACGGAAGTTTGTTTGCAACGCCGCGTTCTTCAGCCTGCGTCACGGAAATCATCCTATGGTCTGCGCGCGTCGCTTCGCTCCTTGCTTGATGAAGGCGCAGAGGTCTTCGCCAATCGCAGATGTTGGAGACTGGCTGTTACCCGGCGACGTCGATCGTCTATTGGCTGCTTAATTTAGGTGCAGCGCAACATCTCTGCTTGGAGAATGGCCAGCATTTATGTCAGGGTTCGGTGACCGAAACGCCGAACTCCGGGGTACCATGGCAATTCAGGCAGCCGTTCATCACCTGACCCATTACCGATATGACCGGCCGGTGGTGCTCGGTCCCCAGGTGATCAGACTGCAGCCGGCGCCGCACTCGCGCACGAAGGTGCTCAGCCATTCGCTGAACGTCGAGCCGGCAAACCACTTCGTCAACCTGCAGCAGGATCCCTACGGCAACTTCCTCGCCCGCTTCGTCTTTCCGGAGCCGGTGACGGAATTGAAGATCGAGGTCGACCTCGTCGCCGACATGACGGTCTATAACCCGTTCGATTTCTTCGTCGAGGAGAGCGCCGAGACTTTTCCGTTCGACTACCCGGAGGAGATCAGGGAAGACCTCGCCATCTACCGCGCGCCGGAGCCGGCCGGGCCGCTGTTGACGGCATTCCTTCGGACGATCGGCCGCAGCCCGACAAACACCGTCAATTTCCTTGTCGACCTCAATGCAAGGCTGCAGCGCGAGATCGCCTACATCGTGCGCATGGAGACGGGTGTTTATTCGCCCGAGGAGACATTGGCCGCCGGCAAGGGCTCGTGCCGGGATTCGAGCTGGCTCTTGGTGCAGATCCTGCGCAATCTGGGCGTCGCCGCGCGCTTCGTCTCAGGCTATCTGATCCAGTTGAAGCCGGATCTCGTCTCGCTCGACGGACCGCCCGGAACCGCTGTCGACTTCACCGACCTGCATGCCTGGTGCGAGGTCTATATTCCGGGCGCCGGCTGGATCGGCTTCGACCCGACCTCCGGCCTGCTCACCGGCGAAAGCCATGTGCCGCTTGCCGCAACACCGCATTTCCGCAATGCCGCGCCGATCTCGGGCATGGCGAGCTTCGCCAATGTCGATTTCCAGTTCGACATGCGGGTCGACCGCATCGCCGAGCATCCGCGCATCACCAAGCCATTCTCGGACGAAAGCTGGGAGGCGCTCGATCGACTGGGCGAAAAGGTCGACGCGGTGCTGAAAGACGGCGACGTGCGGCTCACCATGGGCGGCGAGCCGACCTTTGTGTCGATCGACGATTTCGAATCCGCGGAATGGAACACGGCGGCCGTCGGTCCGACCAAACGCGACAAGGCGGATCAGCTGATCCGCCGGCTGCGCGAGCGCTTTGCGCCGGGCGGCTTCCTGCACTACGGCCAGGGCAAATGGTATCCGGGCGAGAGCCTACCGCGCTGGACCTTCTCGCTCTACTGGCGCACCGACGGCGAGCCGGTCTGGCGCGATCCATCGCTGATCGCGCGCGAGACGAGCAGCGCCGCCATCGGACCCGAACAGGCCGAAAGCCTGCTCACGGCGATCGCCGGCGAGCTCGGCATCGACAAGGCGATGGTCGGCGAGGCCTATGAGGACCCGGGCGAGTGGCTGCTCAAGGAAGGCAAGCTGCCGGACAATGTCGATCCGTCCAATTCGAAGCTGGAGGACCCGGAAGAGCGCAGCCGCATGGCACGCGTCTTCGAGCGCGGCCTGACCAAGCCGTCAGGCTATGTGCTGCCGGTGCAGCGCTGGAACAGCCAGGCTGTGGGGCAGCGCTGGCGCTCGGAAAAATGGAAAACGCGGAGGGGCCGGCTGTTTCTGGTGCCGGGCGACTCTCCAGTCGGCTACCGCTTGCCGCTCGGTACGTTGCCCTATGTTCCGCCGGCGCAATTCCCTTACATCGTGCCCGTCGACCCCTCAGTGCCACGTGGCCCGCTGCCGGCGCGCGTCGAAATCCTGCCGGAAGCTCCGGCTGGCGGCGCGGACGAAATGGCGCGTCAGCAGGCGGAGGCGTCCTTCACCGCTGCCACGGCCCAGCAGGACCGGGTCGAGCAGCGATTGACCGAGATCGGCGGCGCGGTGCGGACCGCGCTCACCGTCGAGCCGCGCGATGGCAGGCTCTGCGTGTTCATGCCGCCGGTCGAGGCGCTGGAGGATTATCTCGAACTGGTGGCGGCGGCGGAAAATGCTGCCAAGGCCATCGGGTTGCCGGTGCATATCGAGGGCTATGCTCCGCCGCACGACCCGCGCCTCAACGTCATCCGCGTCGCGCCCGATCCAGGCGTCATCGAGGTGAACATCCATCCGGCCGCCAACTGGCAGGAATGCGTTGCCACCACCACGGCCATCTACGAGGAAGCCAGGCAATCGCGGCTCGGCACCGACAAATTCATGATCGACGGCCGCCACACCGGCACCGGCGGCGGCAACCATGTCGTGGTTGGGGGTGCTACGCCCAATGACAGCCCGTTCCTGCGCCGGCCGGACCTTCTGAAGAGTCTGGTGCTGCAATGGCAGCGGCATCCGTCGCTGTCCTATTTGTTCTCAGGGCTGTTCATCGGCCCGACCAGTCAGGCGCCGCGCATCGACGAGGCGCGGCACGATTCGCTCTATGAGCTCGAGATCGCGCTGGCGCAGGTGCCGCATCCCGACGCGGGCGCAGCACCCTTGCCCTGGCTGGTCGACCGGCTGTTCCGCAATCTCTTGACCGACGTGGCGGGCAACACGCACCGTTCGGAAATCTGCATCGACAAATTGTTCTCGCCGGATGGCCCGACCGGCCGGCTCGGCCTTGTCGAGTTCCGCGGCTTCGAGATGCCGCCCAATGCGCGCATGTCGCTCGCGCAGCAATTGCTGGTCCGCGCGATCATCGCCCGGGCCTGGAAGAACCCGCTCGACGGCCGCTTCGTGCGCTGGGGCACCTCGCTGCACGACCGTTTCATGCTGCCGCACTACGTCTGGACGGATTTCCTCGACGTGCTGGAGGATCTGAAGCTCAACGGCTTCGACTTCCGCCCCGAATGGTTCGCGGCCCAGCTCGAATTCCGTTTCCCGTTCTGCGGCGAGGTGCAACATGCCGGCGTCAAGCTGGAGTTGAGGCAGGCGCTTGAGCCCTGGCATGTGATGGGCGAGCAGGGCGCCATCGGAGGCACGGTCCGCTTCGTCGATTCCTCGGTGGAGCGGCTGCAGGTGCGAACCGAAGGCCTCAATCCGGAGCGTCACGCCATCGTCTGCAACGGCCGCATCGTGCCGATGAAGGTCACCGACACCAGAGAGGTCGCGGTGGCCGGCGTTCGCTTCAAGGCCTGGCAGCCGGCGTCCGGCCTGCATCCGGCGCTGCCGGTCAACACGCCGCTGGTCTTCGACATCTATGACCGCTGGTCGGGCCGCTCGGTCGGCGGCTGCGTCTACCATGTCGCGCATCCGGGCGGCCGCAGTTACGACACCTTCCCGGTCAACGGCAACGAGGCCGAGGCGCGACGGCTTGCCCGGTTCGAACCGCGCGGTCACACGCCGGGCGGCTATGTGCTGCGTGACGAAGAAGCTGCTGAAGAGTTCCCCATGACCCTTGACCTCAGGCAGCCGGCGAGATTCTGATCGACAATGGCCAAGGGGAATCAGAGACGGGCGGGCGGCAGGCCGCGGGCGCCGAGCCTGCTGGAACGCTACCGACCGATCGAAGGCGTCGTCGACGAGATGGTCGACGCGGCCGGCAGCCCGCGCCCGGCCTGGCGCTCCTTCATCGACGCGCTCGACGATCTGGGGGCGGATCGGCTCGGGCAGCGGTTTGCCCGCGCCGACCAGTATCTGCGCGATGCTGGCGTCTATTACCGTGTCTATGAGCAGGCTGGCGCCAATGAGCGGGAGTGGCCGCTCGCGCATGTCCCGCTGCTGATCGACGAGAAGGAATGGGCCGACATCAGCGCCGGCCTCGTCCAGCGCGCCGACCTGTTCGAGGCGATCCTGTCCGATATTTACGGGCCGAACCGGTTGGTCGAGAAAGGCATTCTGCCGGCCGGCCTGATAGCAGCCAGCCCGGAATATCTGCGCCCGATAGCCGGCGTCCTGCCAGCAAACGGGCATTTCCTGCACATGGTGGCCTTCGAGCTCGGCCGTGGCCCGGACGGCCGCTGGTGGGTGCTGGGCGATCGCACCCAGGCGCCGTCGGGCGCAGGGTTCGCGCTGGAGAACCGCGTCGCCACAACGCGTGCGCTGTCGGATATCTATGGCGAGATGCATGTGCATCGGCTTGCCGGCTTTTTCCGCCGCTTCCGCGACGCGCTGAACGCTATGGCAAGGGAGTCGGGCGGCCGCGTCGCCATCCTGACGCCGGGACCGCTCAACGAAACCTATTACGAGCACGCCTATATCGCCCGCTATCTGGGCATCATGCTGCTCGAGGGCGAGGACCTGACCGTTTCCGGCGGCAGGCTGATGGTGCGAACCGTTTCCGGCCTGATGCCAATCGGCGTCCTGTGGCGGCGGCTCGATGCCGCCTTCGCCGATCCGCTGGAGCTCAGGCCCGACTCGCAGATCGGCACGCCAGGATTGGTCGAGGCAATCCGGCGCGGCTCCGTTTCGGCCGTCAATGCGCTGGGTTCGGGCCTGATGGAGACGCGGGCGTTGCTGTCGTTCCTGCCCAGGATCGCGCGAGAACTGCAAGGTGAAGATCTCAAACTGCCGAGCATCGCCACCTGGTGGTGCGGACAGGAGGCCGAGCGCGCCCATGTGCTGGCCAATATCGATCACATGGTGGTCGGCCCGGCGCTCTCGACCCGGCTTGCCTTTGAGGACGATGGCGCGACCCGGCTCGGATCGTCCCTTTCGGCCGGCGAGCGGGCCGAGCTCATCGCGCGCATCGAGGCGGACGGCGCCGGCTTCGTCGGCCAGGAAGCCGTGACGCTCTCGACCACGCCGGTGTTCGTCGACGGCTTGCTGGAGCCGCGGCCTGCCAGCCTGCGCGTCTATCTGGCGCGCACGCCGGAAGGCTGGACGGTGATGCCGGGCGGCTTCGCCCGTGTCGGCTTTTCGCTCGACCCGACGGCGATCGCCATGCAGCGCGGCGGCCAGGCGGCGGATGTCTGGGTGGTCAGCGACAGGCCGGTCGAGCGCGAGACATTGTTGCCGCAGGAACATGACGGCTTCACGCGCACCATGCCGGGCAGCCTGCCCAGCCGCGCGGCCGAGAACCTGACCTGGCTCGGCCGCTATATCGAGCGCTCCGAAGACACGGTGCGCGTGCTGCGCGCCTATCACGTGCGGCTTGCCGAGACGTCCGATCCGGATATGCCGCTGCTTGCCGATATCAGGGACTATCTGGAGCCGTTCGGCATCGATGTCGAAACGGCGATACCACCGGGGTTGATCGGCACTTTGGACAGCGCGGTCTACAGCGCCGGCCAGATTCGCGACCGCTTCTCTCCCGATGGCTGGCTGGCGCTGAAGGATCTGTCCAAGACCATCCACAAATTCGCGGAGACGGTCGCGCCCGGAGACGACGCGACGCGGGCGATGACGGTGATGCTGCGCAAGCTTGCTGGCTTTTCCGGCCTGCTGCACGAGAACATGTACCGCTTCACCGGCTGGCGTTTCCTGGAGATCGGCCGCAGGCTGGAACGCGGCATCCAGATCGCCCGCACGCTCAGCCAGCTGACAAGGAATGGGGCGCCGGAAGGGGCGCTGGACATGATGCTGGAGATCGGCGACAGCGTCATGACCCATCGCCGGCAATATCCGGTGCAGGCCGGGCGGCGCACGGTGATCGACCTGCTCGCGCTCGACCCGCTCAATCCTCGCTCGATCCTGTTCCAGCTGGAGCGGCTGAAGGCCGAGATCGGCATGCTGCCTTCGATCGGCGGCGAGGGGCACATGTCACCCGCCGCCAAGGAGATCCTGCGGCTCAACACGGCAATAGCCGTCATGGAGCCGTCGGACATGAGCGCCAAGGCGCTCGACGACCTCGCCGGCCAGATCGGCGATCTCTACAACAGCCTCTCCAGAGCCTATCTCGCTTAGATGCTCTACGACATCAAACTCCTTTTGCATTACGATTACGCCGCTGCCGCCGGTGGCGGGCGGCACCAGGTGCGCGTCTTGCCGCAGACGATCGCCGGAGTGCAGCGCGTGATCGCCGCCTCGCTGTCGTTTCAACCGTCGCCGGCCGAGCGTGCCGATTTTTCCGATTTCTTCGGCAACAACGTCACCTCGATCGCCTTTCGCGACGCACATGAGACGCTCGACATCCGAATGAGCGCGCGCGTGTCTGTCTCGCGGCCCGAGCCGGGTCTCGATGTCTCGCCCGATATAAGCGGGCTGAGGTCGGAGCTCGACTTGGTGCGCTCGCTATTGCCGTCCGCGCCGCATCATTTCCTCCCCGCCAGCGACCATGCCGGCATCGATGCGGCGATCACGGCCTATGCGCGGGAAAGCCTGGCCGGCTCCGCGGTCGCCACGGCGGCCGATCTCTGCAACCGCATCCATCGCGATTTCACTTATGACGGCAAGGCAACCACGGTGCAGACGCGGGCAAGTGACGCCTTCGCGCTGAAACGCGGCGTCTGCCAGGATTTCTCGCATATCATGATCGCCGGCCTGCGCGGGCTTGGTATTCCCGCCGGTTATGTCAGCGGCTTTCTGCGCACGATCCCGCCCAAGGGCAAGCCTCGGCTCGAGGGCGCCGATGCCATGCATGCGTGGGTCAAGGCCTGGTGCGGACGCGATGCCGGCTGGCAGGAGTTCGACCCGACCAACGGCATGCGGGCGAGCAACGACCATATCACGGTCGGCTACGGCCGCGACTATTCCGATGTTGCGCCGATCGTCGGCGTGTTGAAGACCACCGGCGACCAGGTCGGGGAGCAGGCGGTCGACGTCGTCCCGGTGGAAGCCTGACCCGCGGGCGTCGATGACGCGCACCGCCGTTTGCATCGGAACCAGTCATCGGCGAGCGGCTTTATCTACGGATAATTTCGCGGAGCCGGCATGTTGCAGCATTCACAATTGTCCTCGCACCGTTCAACGCGGAGCGAGGAAACAGTAAGGAACGGTGCGCAGGATTCGGCCGAGCGCGCGTCGCTCAGCTATGTCAGCGACACCGATCCCGGCGTCCGACGATTGAGAAAAGGCAAGGGATTTTCCTATGTCGGTCCGAACGGGCGCAAGGTCAGCGCGGAGACACTTGCCCGCATCAAGGCGATCGTCATTCCGCCGGCCTGGACGGATGTATGGATATCGCCCGATCCGGACGGCCATATCCAGGCGACAGGCCGGGATCAGCGCGGCCGCAAGCAGTACCGCTATCACCCGCAATGGACCGAGGAACGCGACGGCGTCAAATATTCCAGCCTCGTCGCCTTCGCGCAAAGCCTGCCTGCCCTCAGGCGGCAGATCGATGCCGATCTGCGCCGCCACGGGCTGCCTATGGAGCGCGTCGTCGCCTCGGTGGTCTGGTTGCTCGACAACACCATGATCCGCATCGGCAACGCGGCCTATGCGCGCGACAACAAGAGTTTCGGATTGACCACGCTGCGCGACCGCCATGTCGAGATCACGGGCTCCAGCCTGCGCTTCGCCTTCAAGGGCAAGTCGGGCAAGGAATGGAAGTTGAAGCTGGCCGATCGCCGCGTCGCCAAGATCGTGCGCGGCGCCCAGGACCTGCCCGGGCAGAAGCTGTTCCAATATCTCGGCGAGGATGGCGACCGGCGGCCGGTGCGTTCGGAGGACGTCAACCGCTACATTCGCGAGGCTTCCGGCGCCGAATTCAGCTCGAGGCATTTCCGCACCTGGGGCGGCACCATCCACGCCGCTTCGCTGTTTGCGCAGACCGAACTGCCGGAAAGCCAGGCGCTGCGGAAACGGGTGACGAACAGCATCGTCGACAAGGTCGCCGAGCGGTTGGGCAACACCCGTGCCGTCTGTCGCAAATGCTACATCCACCCGCTGGTGTTCGAGGCGTGGAGCAACGGACGCCTGCTCGACGAAATGGCCGAAGCCAATAAGCACAAGCGCGTCATACCCGGCCTCGACGAGGAAGAAACGCTGGTGCTCAGATGGCTGCAGGCGCGCGGCGCCTGACAGGCGGTTGCGAAGACCGTCAAGTCAGTGATCCCTCGATAAATTTTTTTATCGACCTGGTGTCGGGAAGGGTCCTAGTGTCGCGTCCTTTGATACGGAAAGGACCTGCCATGCTTTACGCCATCCTCTGCTACGCCTCCGAAGACGTCGTCTGCTCCTGGAGCAAGGAACAGGACGACGAGGTCATGGCAAAGCTCCTCAACGTGCAGGACAAATACGCCAAGGCGGGCCGGCTGGGGCCGGTGGCGCGCCTTTTGCCGACGACGGCGGCCACGACGCTGCGAAAGGTCAAAGGCGAGTCCATCGTGCTCGACGGTCCGTTCGCCGAGACCAAGGAACAGTTCCTCGGCTTCTACACGCTCGAATGCAACGATCTCGACGAAGCCGTCGAATTCGCGCGCGAGCTTTCCGAAGTCAATCCGAGCGGCGGTTCCTACGAGATCCGGCCGGTTTCGGTCTTCAATCCGACAAAGGTCGCGGTATGACGGAACTCGCCTGGATAAACGCCGCGATCAGCAATGCCCGTCCGCAGGCGATGGGCGCGCTGCTGCGCTACTTCCGCGACCTCGACGCCGCGGAAGAGGCTTTCCAGGACGCGTGCCTGAGGGCACTCAACAACTGGCCGAAGAACGGGCCGCCACGCGATCCCGCGGCCTGGCTGATCTTCGTCGGACGCAACAGCGGGATCGACGCCGTGCGCAAGCGCGCCAAGCAGGCGCCGATGCCGGAAGAGGACCAGATTTCCGATCTCGAGGATGCCGAAGGCGATATGGCCGAGCGGCTGGACGGCGCGCATTATCGCGACGATATCCTGCGGCTTCTGTTCATCTGCTGCCATCCGGATCTGCCGGCGACGCAGCAGATCGCGGTGGCGCTGCGCATCGTGTCCGGCCTCACCGTCAAGCAGATCGCGCGCGCCTTCCTGGTCGGCGAGAGCGCCATGGAGCAGCGTATCACCCGCGCCAAGGCGCGCATTGCCGATGCCGGCGTGCCGTTCGAGACGCCGGGCGCGGTCGAGCGCTCCGAGCGCCTCGCCGCGGTCTCAGCAATGGTCTATCTGATCTTCAATGAGGGCTATTCGAACAATGGCGGCGAGGCGCCGGCTCGCGCGCCGCTGTGCGAGGAGGCGATCCGGCTCGCCCGGCTGCTGCTCAGGCTGTTCCAGCAGGAACCTGAGATCATGGGGCTGACGGCGCTGCTGCTTCTCCAGCATGCGCGGGCACCGGCGCGCTTCGACGAAGACGGCGAGATCGTGCTGCTCGAGGATCAGGACCGCTCGCTCTGGAGCCGCAAGATGATCGACGAGGGCTTGGCGCTGGTCGACAAGGCGCTGCGCCACCGCAAGCCCGGCCCTTATCAGGTGCAGGCGGCGATCGCGGCGCTGCATGCAAGGGCGGCGACGGCCGAGGATACCGACTGGACCGAGATCGACTTGCTCTACGGTCTGCTGGAGCAGATGCAGCCGTCGCCGGTGGTAACGCTCAACCGCGCCGTCGCGGTCAGCAAGGTGCGCGGCCCGGAAGCCGCGCTTGCCATGATCGAGCCGCTGGAAGAGCGGCTGTCGGGCTATTTCCACTTCTTCGGGCTGAGGGGCGGGCTGCTGATGCAGCTTGGGCGCAACGACGAGGCGCGTGTCGCCTTCGACCGCGCCATCGCCCTGGCCAACACCGCGGCCGAGGCGGCGCATATCCGCATGCATATCGACCGGCTGATCAAGGAAAGCACTGAGAAGTCTTCCTTCCAAAAAGCGCGCTGATCCGGCTTCGCCGTCTGGCCCAATTTCGCAATCCGGCCTTGGACCATGCCGGGGTAGCGGTTTTCCCCCGAAACGCGTAATGCCACGCCATGAAAGCGCCCGGCTGTGCCCGACGGCACGGACATGGCGCATGGCTTCCACGCCCGTCCCATGAGCGGCGGGATATGAAAGGGACAAAAATGACGTTAGCGAAGGAAACCGCTTCACTTCTTGAGAAGCTGGGCGTCGCCAAGGATGCGCTTTCGGGGGGCGACCTGATCGTGCGCAGTCCGGTGACGGGCGAACAGGTCGCGGCGCTGAAGTCGATCTCGGCCGCCCACGCCGGCAAGGCCATCGATGCCGCGCACAAGGCCTTCCAGGCCTGGCGGCTGGTGCCGGGGCCGAAGCGCGGCGAGCTGGTGCGCCTGCTCGGCGAGGAGTTGCGCGCGCATAAGGACGAGCTCGGCCGGCTGGTATCGATCGAGGTCGGTAAGATCCCGTCCGAGGGGCTGGGCGAAGTCCAGGAGATGATCGACATCTGCGATTTCGCCGTCGGTCTCTCCCGGCAACTCTATGGCCTCACCATCGCCACCGAGCGCCCCGGACATCGCATGATGGAGACCTGGCATCCGCTGGGCGTCGTCGGCGTGATCTCGGCCTTCAATTTTCCGGTTGCTGTCTGGTCTTGGAATTCGGCACTGGCCTTCGTCTGCGGCGATGCGGTGGTGTGGAAGCCGTCGGAAAAGACGCCGCTGACGGCGCTTGCCTGCGAGGCGATCTTCAAGCGCGCCGCCAAGCGTTTCGGCACCGATGCGCCGGCGGGGCTGCTGCAGGTGCTGATCGGCGACCGCGCCGCCGGCGAGGTGCTGGTCGACCATCCGAAGGTGCCGCTGGTCTCAGCCACCGGCTCGACGCGCATGGGCCGCGAGGTCGGCCCCAGGCTGGCCAAGCGTTTTGCCCGCGCCGTGCTCGAGCTCGGCGGCAACAATGCCGGCATCGTCACGCCCACCGCCGATCTCGACATGGCGCTGCGGGCGATTGCCTTCGGCGCCATGGGCACGGCTGGCCAGCGCTGTACGACTCTGAGGCGCCTCTTCGTACATGACAGCGTCTATGACGCGCTCTTGCCGCGGCTGAAGAAGGCCTATCAGTCCGTCTCGGTCGGCAATCCGCTGGAAGGCAAGGCGCTGGTCGGTCCGCTGATCGACAAGGCGGCCTTCGACAACATGCAGAAGGCATTGAAGGAGGCTGAAGCGCATGGCGGCAAGGTGACCGGCGGCACGCGCGTCGAGAACGGCCATCCGGACGCCTATTATGTGCATCCGGCACTGGTCGAAATGCCTGCCCAGGTCTCGCCGGTGACGGAAGAGACCTTCGCGCCGATCCTCTACGTGATGAAATACTCCGATTTCGACGAGGCGCTGGAGCAGCACAATGCGGTGGGCGCCGGCCTGTCGTCATCGATCTTCACGCGCGACCTGCAGGAATCGGAGCGTTTCCTCGGCGTCGATGGTTCGGATTGCGGCATCGCCAACGTCAATATCGGCACTTCGGGCGCCGAGATCGGCGGCGCCTTCGGCGGCGAGAAGGAGACGGGCGGCGGCCGCGAGAGCGGCTCGGATGCCTGGAAGGCGTATATGCGCCGCGCCACCAACACGGTGAACTATTCGAAAGCGCTGCCGTTGGCGCAGGGCGTGTCGTTCGACATCGATTGAGGACGAAGCGACGGGTCAGCCTCGCTCGCGAGCTGACCCGGCCCGACTATCGATCAGGCCATGCGGCGGAAGGCGGGCGATCGCTCAGAAAGCCTTGCCGGTGGCCGGATCGAAGAGGCGGAGCGCGTCCGCATCGAAGACGAACGCGCATGGCTGACCCTTGGCGACTCGGGCGCGTGGCGGCAAGGTCGCCGTCAAATTCTGCGCGCCAATCCGGGCCGTGGTGACCTGTTCGGGACCGGTCAGTTCGACGACGTCGATCTCGACCGGCAGCGCCAGATCGGCGCCGCTGCCCGGCCCAAGCCGGAGCGCTTCCGGCCTCACTCCGGCAATGACCTGAGCACCGTCGCGGCCTGAGTTGGCGTAGCGCGCCGGCAGCGCCAGCCGCGCATCCGTGCCGGCAATGGCGAGCTTGCCGTCCTCGACAACCGCTTCCAGCATGTTCATCGCAGGCGCGCCGACGAAGCCTGCCACATAGAGCGTCGCCGGATGGTTGTAGATCTCTTCCGGGGTGCCGAGCTGTTCGATGCGGCCGTCGCGCATGACGGCGATCCGGGTCGCCAGCGTCATCGCCTCGATCTGGTCGTGGGTGACGTAGACGACGGTGGTGCGCAGCATCTCGTGCAGGCGCTTCAGCTCGGTGCGCATCTCGAGCCGCAGCTTGGCGTCGAGGTTGGAGAGCGGCTCGTCGAACAGGAAGACCTGCGGCTTGCGCACCAGCGCGCGGCCGATGGCGACGCGCTGGCGCTGGCCGCCGGAGAGCTGCCCGGGCTTGCGGTCGAGCAGGTTCTCGATTTGCAAAAGCTTCGCCGCCTCGCGCACCGCCTTGTCGCGCGCGGCGACGGGAACCTTGCGCATCTCCAGCCCGAAGCCGATGTTGCGGCTCACCGTCAGGTTCGGATAGAGCGCGTAGGACTGGAAGACCATGGCGATGTCGCGGTTCTTCGGATGCACGCCAAGCACCGAGCGGCCGCCGATCAACACGTCGCCGCTGGTCGCCTCGGCAAGACCAGCGATGATGTTGAGCAAGGTCGACTTGCCGCAGCCGGAGGAGCCCAGCAGCACCAGGAACTCACCGTTCTCGAGCGCGATGTCGATGCCTTTCAGCGTTTCGACGCTGCCGTAATTCTTGCGGATATCGCGGATTTCAAGCGCGCTCATGGATGGCTTCCTCGAAGAAAATCGGCCCGCCATAGTCGCGGGGCAGGGTGGAAATGGCCCGCGATGCCACCTGAACAGCCGCTGCAAGGCAACGTGCCAGAGCGTGCTCCCGAGCAAGCGCCGCTAGAAAGGCGCCGTTGAAGACATCGCCGGCGCCGATCGTGTCGACGACGTTGACGCGTGGCGCGGTCGCATCGATGAGCTGGCCGTCCCGGCCGACAGCGATTGCGCCTTCGGGTCCGCGCTTGACGATCACGGTCGCGGCTTTTTTCATGCCGTCGCGGATCTTGCGTGCCGCGTCCGTGGGGTCCTTCAACCCCGCCAGCGTCGTCGTCTCGACCTCATTGAAGAGCGCAAGCTCGCAACGCGACAGCCAAGCGCGCGCCGCGGCACAATTTTGCGCCGTCCAGCCGTCCATCGGCCAGCCGGTGTCGAGCGCGACGGCGATACGGTGTGCCTCCGCCCAGTCGAAAAAAGCCTCGTACTGGCGCGTCAGGTCGTCGGTCAGGAAGGAGCCGCAAAGCAGCGCATAGCCGCCGGAAAGCCGATTGCCATCCAGAACCGAAAGCACGTCGTCGAGGTTGAAGCGCGGCAGGTGACCGCGAGTGGTGAAGAAGGTGCGTTCGCCGTCCGGATGGGTCATGCCGACCGACAGCGTCGTGCCCTCCGCGTGGACCGGCCATCTCGCGGCACGACTCCCGAATGCCTCGCGCAGCCAGCGCCCGAACTGGTCGTCGCCGAGATTGGCGGCGATGTCGAAATCGACGCCCAGCGCCTGCCAGGCAAGCGCCGTATTGCCGGCCTGGCCGCCGACCCGCAGGTCGTCATGATCGACGACGGTCTCCGTGCCCGCCTTCGGCCAGGGCGCGACCGGCCCGACGATCAGGTCGACATTGACGTTGCCGATCACCGCGAGCGGCCGCATCATTCGCTCCTGGTGATTTTGGTGGTGCGCACCGGCGTTCCGGCATTCTCGACGCGGGAATCTGCGAAGGCGATCATCAGGCGCTGCGCCACCGGCAGCATGGCAAAGATCGCCGCCAGCCCGGACGCGGGCTTGAACCTCAATGTGACGGCGCCTGCGACCGGCGGCTTGCCCGAAGCGTCGAACACGATCAGCGGCGCCCCGGTCTCGACCACTGAAACGGCCATGGCGGTGACGAGGTCGGCGGTCGGGTCGTCGCCGCGGAAGAGCACGACGCCAATGCTCGGACCCAGCATCTCCATCGGCCCGTGGCGCAGCTGACCGCCTTCGAGCGAGAAACAAGGCAGGCGCGACAGTTCGGTGAAGCCGAGCGCAAGGGCTTCAGCCACGCCTTGAAGCTTGCGGCCGGAAGTGACAATGGTCGTGACCATCCTCAGCGCCGCGAGCGCGGCATCGATCTCGACCGTCTGGGGCGCCTTGAGCCCGGCGAGCGCGCCGGCGGGATCGTCGCCTAGCGCAGTCAGGATGGCGAGATGCAGGGCGAAGGTCACGGTCAGGCTGCGGGTCGCGGCAAAGGCAAGCTCGCTACCGCCGGCGCCGACGAGGCAAGGCACTGTGCGGCCGAGGAACGAGCCGGCCTCCAGCGTCAGACCGAAGGCTTCCGTGCGATCGCCGGTCTCGGCAAACCAGCGCAACACCTCGGCGCTTTCGCCGGATTGAGAGGTGACGATCACCGTCCTGCCTTCAAGCGGCAGCGGCTGTCCAAGCTGTTCCGACAGCGGCAGCGCGATGGCGTCGATGCCGCGCGCGCGATAGAGCGGCTCGACAGCGCGGGCGACGGCGTGCGAGGCGCCCATGCCGAGCAGGATGAGCCGGCCGGTCTTCCTGATCGAGGCGGCGACCTCGGTGGCGGCATCCGTGTTATTCTCGAAGGAAGCTAGCGCGTCCTGATGCTGGCGCGCCATCTCGCGGTCGATCGCGACAAGCCCTGCCGGGCGGTTCTTTTGCGCAATCATGATTATCCTTTCACTCCGCCGCTGGTCAGACCCGAGATCAGCGCGCGTTGCATGACGAGGCCGATCAGCACGGGCGGCAAGGCCGCAAGCACGCCGGCGGTGGCGATCAGTCCGTAGTCGGAGACGCGGCCGCCGGCGAGATCGGCGATGGCGACCGTCAGCGTCTTTGCCCGCTGGTCCGAGGTGAAGAGCAGGGCATAGAAGAACTCGTCCCAGGCAAGCAGCACGGCAAACAGCGCCGACGTCGCCACCACGGGCGCGGCCAGCGGCAAGGTAATGATGCGCCAGGTCTGGAGCAGTCCCGCCCCGTCGATCATCGCCGCGGCCTCGATCTCGCGCGGGATGGAATCGAAACCCGATTTCATCAGCCAGGTGGTGAAGGGCGCGAGGATCGTCAGATAGATCAGCGCCAAGCCGAAGACGTTGTTGAGCAGGCCGAGATAGGAGAGACCCATGTAAAGCGGCACGGAGAGCGCAACCGGCGGCAGCATGTAGGTGGCGATCACCATCGACAGCGACCAGCCGACCGAAGGCGTGCGTGAAACGGCCCAGCCGGCCGGCACGGCAAGGACAACAGCGGCGAACGTCGCCATGCCGGCGACCTCCAGGCTGTTGCGCAGCGATGACGTGAAGGCGGCGCCGGCACTGTTCTCGGCTCTCGATAGAAGCTGCGCGTAACGGGAGAAGTCGGCGGCCTGCGGCCACCAGCGCAGCGGCTTGGCGGCGAGGTCGGCGGCCGGCGATATGCTCATGACGAAAAGCCAGGCGAGCGGCGCCAGGATCACGGCGGCGAGCAGGATGGCGCAGGCATAGACGAAAGCGGTGAAGACAGGGCTCTTGCGTTCCATCAGGCCGCGCTCCCGGCGGTCTTCTTGACCAGCGTCGCATAGGCGACGGCGAGCACGGTGACGAGCAGGGTGACGATCAGCGCCAGCGAGGCGCCGGAGCCGGCGCGCTGGAAGGAGAAGGCTTCCTGGTAGACCAGGATCGACAGCGAGCGCGTGCTGTTGGCCGGGCCGCCGCGTGTCATCACCCAAATGATGTCGAAGACCTTGAACGCCTCGATGGTGCGCAGCACCAGCGCCACCATCAGCGGGCCTGCAAGATAGGGCAGGATGACGAAGCGGAAGCGGTTGAACGGGCCGGCGCCGTCGACAAGCGCCGCGGCGGTGATGTCGCGCGGCACCGCCTGCAGGGCGGCGAGCGCAATCAGCGCGACCAGCGGGAAATTCTTCCAGCAGTCGGCGACGATCAGCGCCGCCAGGGCCGTTCCCGGCTCGCCTAGCCAGGAGCGGTAATCGTCTATGATATGGAGCTGCGTCAGCGCCGCGTTCAGCGCGCCATATTCGGGATTGTAGATCAGCCGCCAGAGCGTCGCGTTGACGACGGTGGGCAGCGCCCAGGGCAGGATCATCAGCCCGCGCAGCACGGCGCGGCCGCGGAATTCCTGATTGAGCAGCAGCGCCGCAAGCACGCCGAGCACCATTTCGGCGGCGACCGAGATGACCGCGAACCAGGTGGTGGTCGAGAGCGTGCGGGTGAAATTCGAGCTCGTCAGCATCTTGGTGTAATTGTCGAAGCCGACATAGTTGCCCGCCGTACCGACCAGCTGGGCGTCGGTGAAGGAAAGCCTGACAGTATCGACCAACGGCCAGCCGATGACGGCCACCATGATCACCAGAAGCGGCAGCATCAACAGCCACGCACGCGTCGTCATCCAGGTGCCCGACATCAGAGGCGCCTCTCTCCTGTCATCCGGTCAGAAATAGCACGGGCGGCGCTCGTGGCCGCCCGCGTGGAGGAACGCCAGATCAGAGGCCGCTGTTTTCGGCAGCGGTCTTGAGCGCATCTTCCGGCGTCGCCTGGCCGAGCAGCGATTCCTGGATCGCCTGCTGTAGCGCCGTCGACAGCTGCTGGTATTTCGGCGTGGTTGGGCGCGGATACATCGCGGCAAGACCGAGCTTGGCGGCGGCGATCAGTTCTTCCTGGCCCTTGGTGACGGCCGGGTCGTCATAGGACGAGGCCCAGATCGGCAGCGAGAGCTTGGCGTACTGGTTCTGCGTCGCCTGCGAGGTCATGAACTCGATATATTTCCAGGCTTCGTCCTGGTGCTTCGACACCGCCGTGACGCCAAGGCCCATCGAGCCGTTGACAGCCGAGACCTCGCTGGTGCCGGCAACGCCCGGCGCCGGCACGACGCCGACCTTGCCCGCGACCTTGGAGTCCTTCGGATCATTGGCCATGTTGTACATGTAGGTCCAGTTCAGCGCGAAAGCGGCGTCGCCGTTCTCGAAGACCTTGCGCACGTCCTCTTCCAGGAATTCCTTGGAGTTCGGGTTGGTCAGGCCCGACTTGTAGCTGTCGACCATGTATTTCAGCGCCGAGAGGCCGCCGCCGTTCTGGAAGTCGGGCTTGCCGTCCTTGAGGAAGTCGCCGCCATAGGCGCTGACCAGCGTGGTGTAGTCGCAGATGGCGGCTTCGGCCTGCGACCAGCTCCAGGCGATCGGCGTCTTCAGCAAGCCCTTGTCCTGAATGCTCTTGGCCTGCTGGCCGAGCTCTTCCCAGGTCTTCGGCGGCGCCTTGATACCGGCCTTTTCCAGGATTTCCTTGTTGTAGAACAGGTATTTGGTGTCGAGGATCCACGGCATGCCATAGTACTTGCCGTCATACTGGACAGTGGTCCAGGCCCCGGGCAGAACGCCCTTTTTCATGTCGTCGGTGATCTTCGACGACACGTCGACCAGCACCTTGTTGGTCGCGTATTCGGCCGGCCAGATGACGTCGAACAGCACCACGTCATAGCCGCCGCCGGATCCTTGGGCGAGCACGGTCTTGTCGTGCAGGCCTTCATAGGGAACGAATTCGAGGTTGACCTTGATGTCCGGATTGGCCTTGGTGAAGGCCTCCGTCATCGAGCGCACGTCGGCCTCGCTATAGGCGGCCTGCGCCATGAAGAGCGCGTTCAAGGTGGTTTCAGCAAAGGCGTGGGGGACGAGCAGCCCGCCAACGAACACCGCGCCCAGAAGTGTCTTACCGATCGATTTCAGCATTTGTCTTTCTCCCATTTTCGACGGCTGCGAGTGGGCGGCCAAGGCTGTGCCGCTTTCTCGAATTCGCATCGCGTCTGACCGGATCCATCCCCAACGGCGTGCGGCGGAGCTCGAAAGCTTTTGCCGTCTTTTTTAAGAACCGCGGAGGTCTCACCTATTAAGTCAATTCGCTTGACTTAATTAGTCGATCAATCCTTTAATGGAGTCAAGAGGGGAAACGACGGTGCACGAAATCAGCCCGATCCGTGCCAAAAGCGGCACCAACCAAGAGGGAACGAGCGCCCATAACCGCCGCGTCATGATCGAGGCGCTGCGGCTCAACGGCGCGCTTTCGCGCGCCGACCTGGCGCGGGCGACGCAGCTTACCAAGCAGGCGGTCTCCAATATCATCGAGGATCTCGAACGCGATGGCCTGGTCGTGGCGCTGGATGCGGTGCGCAAGGGCAGGGGGCAACCTTTCACGCCCTACCGGCTGGTTCCGGAAGGGGCCTTCGCCATCGGGCTGCAGATCGACCGGCATCTGACACGCGTGGTGGTGGTCGACCTCGTCGGCAAGGTGATAGCGCGCGCCGAGGCGGGGCTGCCGTTCGACGAGCCTTCGGCGGGCGTCAGGATCATCCTCGGCCTGGTCGACCACGTCAGGCGCGAGCTGGCTTCCTTGTTTGCCCAGTCCGAGCGGCGGCTGGTCGGACTGGGCGTCGCCATGCCGGGACCGTTCGGGCTGAAGAACCCCGACAACAAATGGATGATGCCGGCCTGGCAGCAATTTCCGCTGGTGGAGGCGCTTGCGGCCGGCACGGGGCTCGATGTCGGCCTGCAGAACGACGCGGCGGCCTCCGCGACGGCGGAGCGGATCGTCGGCGCGGCGCATGGCGTCGATCACGCCGTCTGCCTTTATGTCGGTTACGGCATAGCCGCCGGGCTGATCCTCAATGGCGAGCTCTATAGCGGCGGCAACGGCAATGCGGGCGAGGTCGGCATGGCGCTGCTTTCGCCGGCCGGCCCCGGTTCCACGCCGCTCGAACACCGTGCGTCGCTGGCCTCGCTCTATCAGCATCTCGGCCTCGACCCCACCGAGCGGGGGCTTTACGAGACGCTCGGCGCACTGGCGCTTGCGCAGGATCCGCGGGTCATGGGCTGGGTCGAAAGAGCCGCGTCCGACCTGCGCTGGAGCGTGCATCTGATCGAAACGATCTTCGATCCGCAAACCGTCATCCTCACCTCCAGCGCGCCCGAAGCACTCGCGCGGCTCCTGCTTCGGTCCATGCATCCGCTGCTGCCGTCGATCGCGGATCGCCCGGTCCGGCGCCTGCCACGGCTGCAACTCGGTACCACCGATCCCTGGGCGATCGCGGTCGGCGCCGCGGCAGAGCCGATCAGCCGGGCCTTCGATCCGCGCTTTTCCGCGATCCTGAAGGCTTGATAGAAGCGGTCAGCCCGTCGCCTGCGTCGTGCTTGCGGCGAAAGCCGCGTCGATGATGGCGAGCTTGACCGCCTGCGCGGCGCCCGCCAGCGCGGGTACCGGTCTTGCGCGCGGCGCGCGGAGTTTTGACGGTCAGCGATTCTTCAGAGCTGAGATACAGGCTTCGAAGGCCTCGTCGACGACGGCGAGCTTGGCTGCCTGGACGGCCATGTATTCGTCGAAGAAAGCCCTTGAAACCCACATCACGGAATGGCCGCGCTGGCCGATCCAGCCGATGCTGCCGAGCGCCTCGGCATCATACAGTTTGCGCGCCAGATGGGTGCGTGAGAGCTTCAGCCAGTGGGCGAATTCACTGACCGAGATGACGCCGGTCGGTATCCTGTCGAGATGAACATCCTCAGGATCGATACCGGACATCAGCCAGTCCATGATGATGCCGCCGTTATTTAGCCAGATAAACAATGAAAAAGTCTGCCCAGGCTCCCGCACTGCGCCGCTGGCCAGCA
This sequence comes from Mesorhizobium sp. B2-6-2, assembly GCF_006440615.1. NCBI lineage: Bacteria > Pseudomonadati > Pseudomonadota > Alphaproteobacteria > Hyphomicrobiales > Phyllobacteriaceae > Mesorhizobium > Mesorhizobium sp. B2-6-2. The sequence goes on from NZ_VFUG01000002.1 coordinate 358,911, forward strand.
ATCCATCGGCGATCAGCGGCTGCAAGGTGGGCAGCATCTCGGGTCGCTCGAGGAGGTTTTCCAGCCGGTTGGCGCCATCTATGCGGTCGAGCGTTCTCAGATGCGCGTAAATCCAGCCGGTGAAGGTCTCTATGGTGCCCGCCGTGACCCGCAACGGATGGGCGCGACCATCACCGCTGGCCGAAATATATTCGGCGATATTGTAGTGCAGCATCTCCTTGACGAAGGCCTCGGCGGTGTTGCGGCTGGCCACGGAATTGCGGCGCACGACGTCGATGAAACGCGCCATCGTCATGTCGGTACGGCGATCGTTGGGATCGCGCCGGAAATGCAAAGCCAAGCCGACGTGGGCGAGCAGCCAGCGCTGCTGGGTGGCGAACACGGCAGCCAGCCGCGGGCTCGTTTGATAAATATGGATGAGCGCTTTGGACTGCTCCTGGACACCGCGAAGCGCTGCCGGATGACGGGCGATCTCTGCGGCACTCAGCGGCATTTCCTATGGTACTCCATGCGATTCCAAGCAACGACAAATGAAGATTCCCAGTCTTCGCCGGTTGTGTCCAGTTGCCCATTGGAACAACGAACGATCAGGCCGTGAATTCGTTGCTAACTCTTTGCATCGGTTCGGGAAAGCCGTCTGGCCCGCAGCTCCTGCGTTGAATTGACGAGTCCCGCCAGGTGGGCATAGGTTCCGCGCCATCGGGGCTGCGGGGAGAGCTTCCCGGGGCCGGGCTCCGTCCCTGGTGCCGATCCGCGGACAATCCTGCAGGATACGCGCTTCGAGGATGCCGCATTCTGTCGGGCCATCGCGACGGTCTCCAACACATGCGCCCTGGCGTCGGCCGCGCCGGTCGGACGCCGATCGATAACGTGACGAGGAATCGCGCAGCCCTTTGCAGCCTGCGGAGGGCGGCCTATCCTGGTCGGTGATGGCCAACCCTGAGTGAAACGATGCCGAGAACAATCAGGACGCTGGCCGCCAGCGAGGTGGAAACGCTTGTTGGCTGGGCAGCGGAGGAAGGCTGGAATCCGGGCACCGGCGATGCCGCCGCGTTTCGGGCGGCGGATCCACAAGGGTTCATCGGCGCCTTTGTCGGCGGCGAGATGGTGGCCGGCATTTCGGCCGTCGCATACGGCCCCGGCTTCGGCTTCATCGGCCTCTACATCTGCCGGCCCGACCGGCGTGGCGAAGGTCACGGCAAGGCGGTCTGGGACGCCGGCATGGCGCGTCTGGGCAATCGTATCATCGGTCTCGACGGGGTGGCCGAGCAGCGGGCCAACTACCAGCGCATGGGCTTCGTGCCTGCCTATGAGACCGTCCGCCACAGCGGCGGTCCATCCGGCTTGCCCGAGGGCGGCAAGACAAGACCCGTGACGGCCGGCGACACGGCTGGGATTTTCGCCTACGATCGCAAGTGCTTTCCAGCACCGCGCGAAACCTTCCTTGGCGAGTGGCTGCGGCCGCCGCGGATTGCGCTGCTCTCAGCCGGATCGGACGGCACTGCCGGGCACGGCGTGGCGCGCCGCTGCAGGCAGGGTTTCAAGGTCGGGCCGCTGTTCGCAGATCGGACGGACCTGGCCCTGGCCCTGATGGCGGACCTTTCAAGCAGGATCGGCAATGAGGCAATGCATATCGACGTGCCGGCCGGCCAGGTTCAATTCACCGCCATGCTGCAGGCCGCCGGCATGGTTCCGGGCTTCACGACGACACGCATGTACAAGGGCGGCAAGCCCGGCAACGACCAGTCGACGGTTTTCGGCGTCACGACGCTCGAGCTGGGATGATCGCCTGCTGAGATCATTGTTTTGCCTGGCTGGTCCATGCGACATGGCTCAATGACGTGGTTGCCTTTGCCGAGCTGCGTTTCGGAGATTATCGAATGGCTGGAAGGACGGTTCTGATCGCCGGCGGCGCCGGAGGAATGGGTCTGGCGACGGGACTGCGTTTCGCCGCTGACGCCGAGCGGATCGTGCTCGCGGATCTTTCCGGCTCCAAGCTCGACGGCGCCGTGGCGAAGATTGCCGCGGCCGGGGCGGACGCGATCGGCTTGCCGCTCGATATCCGCTCCGTCGCTGCCTGTCGCGACGTGGTGGGCAAGGCCAGGGAGTGGGGCGGTGCGATCGACATTCTCGTCAACGCCGCCGGGGTCTGGCTCGAGGGACCGGCACGCGAGGTCGAGGAAGACCAGTGGGACCTGGTGCTGGACGTCAATCTCAAGGGAGCCTTCTTCCTGATCTCGGCAGCCATACCGCATCTGTCGGCGCCGCAGGGCGTGATCGTCAACATTGCGTCCGATGCCGGCATTGTCGGCAACAGCGGGGCGGCCGTGTATTGCGCTTCGAAGGGCGGACTGGTGCTCTTAACCAAAGCTCTCGCGCTGGAACTCGCCCCGCAAGGCATCAGGGTCAACGCAGTCTGTCCCGGCGACACGGCAACGCCGATGATCGAATATCAGGCCAAGACCTATGGCGCGGACGACCCCGACGGCTACAAGCGCCGGCTCCTTGGGCACTATCCGCAAGGGGACAAGGCAAGGTTCATCCAGGTGGAGGAGATTGCTTCCTTCATCCACTATCTGTGCCAGCCGGGCGCGGCGCCGATCACCGGGGCCGCTCTTTCGATCGATTTCGGCGTCAGCGCCGGCTATTGAGCCGGTTCGGTTCGTCGCGGCTGTGATTGGCCGCGCCGGCATATCGGCATCCTGGAGGGCAAATGATCGTGTTTCGCAAATCCCGCAGGGCGTTGGTGACCGGCGCGGGCGCCGCCGACGGCATCGGCATCGCGACCGCGCGGGCGTTGGCTGAGGCCGGTGTTTCGGTCACCATCACCGCTTCGTCCGCTCGCGTCGAGCAACGCGCGGCGGAACTGCGGGCGGAGGGGCTCGATATCCGCGCTTTCATGGCCGACCTGACGCTGTCGGGCGATGTCGATCGTTTACGCTCCGAGGCCGGCGAGATCGACGTCCTCGTCAACAATGCCGGGATGGGCACCATCGCCCAGCCGGCATTGCAGCGGCGGTTTCTCGATCTCACAGAAAGCGATTGGGATCGCGGCATCGATGTCAGCCTGAAAACTGCGTTCTTAAGCACGCGCGGATTTCTGGCCGGCATGGTGCGGCGCGGCCATGGGCGCGTCGTCAACATGGCCTCGGTGACCGGGCCCTACGTATCCAATGAAGGCGAGGCCGCCTACTCCGCGGCCAAGGCCGGCATGATCGGCCTGACACACGCGCTTGCCCTGGAGGTCGGCCGCAGCGGCGTCACCGTCAATGCCGTGGCGCCGGGATGGATCGCGACGGGCGCCTCGACGCCTGAGGAACTGACCGCTGCCCGCAACACGCCGCTTGGCCGCGCCGGCAGCCCCGAGGAAGTCGCGGCGGCCGTGCTGTTCCTGGCGTCCGACGGAGCCAGCTATGTCAACGGCGCCGTTCTCGTCGTGGACGGCGGCAACATCCTGCAGGAACGCAAGGCATGACCGCGAGCGCGAAAGTCAAAATACAGGGACGCTTTGGTACTCAGCTCATAACAGGATGAAATGCGAACCCAGGAACACGAGGAACTGGCCGGTAATCAGGGGGACCCGCAAAATAGGGCCGCTCTCTGCACTGTCCTGAACGGGTTGTCCGCGCACGCAAGGGTGCGCCTTCAGCACATTCCTCCAGATCGTGGGAAAGTCCGATCCCTTGCTTCTTTCGGCGTTGCACGTGTCGACAAGTCTCGCGACGGCATTTTTCATCGAGCGGAATTCACCTTAAGCGCCTGATCGCAAGACATATGACCAATTGTGACAGGAAGAATTTGATCTCGATCAATGCACCGAAAAAGGAGCCGCTCACAGCGGTACCAATAGAGCATGATGTCGCCCGAATAGCGCCTCACACTTTTCGGCATCATGCCCTAGCCGGGCAAAAGCATCATGATCGATGCCCGGCCATCAGTGCCTCCGACGCCTCGCGGCCTGCACGATGACGATGCTGAAGAACACATGAGGAAGATGCTGCGCGTCTGATCATGCGATCGGCTTTCGTGGGGAACGTCGCTTCAACGCGCGGATGGCCACCTTCATCGTCGTTCCGGTGGCTCTGTTTCTATGTTCGCGTGCTGGACACCTTCGCGCATTGCGTCGGATCAAGTTTTTCGCCCTGGATCTAGCCGCCTGCGTTGCTCACCAGCAGTGGAATGATCCGGTCGCTCTTGGCGACGGCGGGACGGCCGGAGCCGGCATAGGGAATGCCCAGCGCATCCCAGGTCTCGACCAGCGCATCCTGCAATTGGGCGATCAGCGCATCCGAATGGAAGGGTGTGGGCGTGATGCGCAGCCGCTCGGTGCCGCGCGGCACCGTCGGATAGTTGATCGGCTGGATGTAGATGCCGTGCACGCCAAGCAGCCGGTCGCTCGCCATCTTGCAAAGTTCGGGGTCGCCGACCAGCACCGGCACGATATGCGTGGCCGTTTCCATCACCGGCAGCCCGGCCGCGGCAAGCACCTGTTTGGTCCTGCCTGCCTGGCGCTGCTGCGCGTCGCGTTCTGCCTGCGAGCGCTTGAGATGCCGGATCGAGGTGGTGGCGGCGGCGGCGATGGCCGGCGGCAGCGCGGTGGTGAAGATGAAGCCCGGCGCATAGGAGCGCACCGCGTCGATGACGGCGCTGGTGCCGGCAATGTAGCCGCCAAGCGTGCCGAAGGCCTTGGCCAAGGTGCCCTCGATGATGTCGATGCGGTCGGCCAGGCCCTCGCGCTCAGTGATGCCGCCGCCACGCGGCCCGTACATGCCCACCGCATGGACCTCGTCGATATAGGTCATGGCGTTGTAGCGTTCGGCGAGCTCGACGATCTCTTTGATCGGCGCGATGTCGCCGTCCATCGAATAGACGCTTTCGAAGACGATCAGCTTGGCGCGTTCGCGCCCCGCGGCCTGCAGCAGGCTTTCCAGATGCGCGACGTCATTGTGGCGGAAGATCTTCTTTTCCGCGCCCGAGCGGCGCACGCCTTCGATCATCGAGGCATGGTTGAGCTCGTCCGAGATGATCAGGCAGTTGGGCAGAAGCCTGGCGATGGTCGAGATCGAGGCCTCGTTGGAGACGAAGCCGGAGGTGAAGACCAGCGCTGCTTCCTTGTCATGCAGGTCGGCGAGCTCCTGCTCGAGCTCGACCAGCGGGTTGGAGGTGCCGGAAATGTTGCGGGTGCCGCCGGCGCCCGAGCCCATCTTGCCGGCCGCGTTCTGGAAGGCGGCAATCACATCGGCGTTCTGGCCCATGCCGAGATAGTCGTTGGAGCACCATACGGTGATTTCCTGGGCGCGGCCGTTGGAACGCCAGATGGCGCGCGGGAACTTGCCCACAATGCGTTCCAGGTCGGCGAAAACGCGGTAGCGACGCTCGGCGTGGAGCTGGTCGATCGCATCCTCGAAGAACCGCTGATAGTTCATGTCGAGCTCCTGTGCGGGAAGTGACGCCGCGGACCCGACGGGCTCGATCCGCTGGGACGTCAACCTACGAAACAGGGGAAGGCGCCGCTTTGAGCTATGTCAAATTGGGAGGCGCGCGGATGCCTCATGGGTAGGCAGGTTCCTCGACATAAGCCGTCTAAAACTGATTCAAATCAAAGCGCCGGACCCCATTTCAACCCACGCTGGCTGGATGTGGAATCCAATAGCAAGCGCTCCGTTTGGCCGCAGTCTCGAACTAGCCGTTCTGGACGAGGAAGGCTTGCACGCCGTAATATTTCCCTGCGAAAAGGACCGGGAGGGGTGGCGGAATGCCGTTACCGGCATTCGCGTCGATATCCGGCCGACCCACTGGCGCGACTGGGATCTGCCAAAAGACAGTACCGCCTCGGTTGGAACCATGTCTAAATCAAAGAGATAGAGCATGATGTCGTCCGAAAACCGCTCCACACTTTTCGGCACATCTAGAGCGGCAATTCCGGACGGAACCGCGGCAAACTTTTCTTAATGTTTGGGCTCAGCGATCAAGGCCATCCGTACCAGATGCGAGAGGCTGCCCGCTCCCATCTTGCTCATGACGTTGGCACGATGGATTTCGACCGTGCGCGGGCTGATCCCGAGATCGTAGGCAATCGTCTTGTTCGGCAAGCCGGAGACGAGCCCGTCGAGCACCTGGCGCTCGCGCTCCGAAAGAGTGGCAAGGTTCTTCCGGATATCGGTTGATTGCGGATGTGTCGCAATGGGCTCGCTGCGATTGTCCAAGGCGGAACGAATCGCATCAATGAGCACCTGGTCGTCGAAAGGCTTTTCGATGAAATCGGCGGCGCCCTCCTTCATCGCCTGGACGGCCAGCGCGACGTCGGCGTGCCCGGTCATCACGATCACCGGCACGCCAAGGCCACGGGTCTTCAGTTGCCGCAGAAACTCGATGCCGTCGATGCCGGGCATGCGCACGTCGGTGACGATGCAACCCTCGAGCTCCTTCGGCTCTGTCGCCAGGAATGCGGTTGCCGATTCGTAGAGGCGCACGGCAAAGTCAGCTGTCGCGAGCAGGAAACCCAGCGACTTGCGAACGTCGACATCATCGTCGACGACATGAACGATATCACTGGCCACCAGCGACCTCTTCCTTTTCTACCGCGCGCAAAGTGAAGCGGAAGGCCGTTCCGCCATCGGGCATCGACTCCGCCCAAATATGACCACCATGCGACTCGACGATAGTGCGACAAATAGACAGTCCCACGCCCATTCCGTGCTTCTTCGTGGTAATGAAGGGCTGGAAGAGTTGGGCCGAGACCTCCGGCGCCAGCCCAGGCCCGGTGTCGATCACGCCGACCTCTGCCATCCTGTCATGTCGAGAGGTCGTAGAGACGCGCAACTCCCGGCGCGGCATGCCCTGCATAGCCTCCACGGCGTTTCTCATGAGATTGAGCAGCACCTGCTCGATCTGAATTCGATCGCTCAGAACCAGCTCGGCCGCCGGGTCGAGATCGTATGTGACGCGTACGTCGGCCTCCCTCGCGCCGACTAGAGCGAGCGATGAGGCATCCTCGATAAGCGATGGCAAGTGTTCGACCTGGCGCTCGCTTTCACCCCTGGCAACGAAGTCCCTGAGACGACGAATGACGTCGCCGGCACGCAAAGCCTGTTCCGCGGCCTTTCCGACAGCCTCCCGCAACATTGCCGCGTTCTCGTCGTTGCTTTTCTCGAGCAGGCGCCGGCTGCCCTTCAGGTAGTTCGTAATGGCCGTCAGCGGCTGGTTTATCTCATGCGCCAATGTCGAGGCCATTTCGCCGAGCGCGGTGAAACGCGCCATGTGCAGCAATTCCTGCTGCTGCTCCTGCATCCTGGCTTCGGTTTTGTGGCGTTCCGTCAGGTCGCGACAGAAGCCGGTGAAGAAGCGGCCTGTCCCCGGATGCATCTCGCCGACAGCGAGCTCCATCGGAAAGATCGACCCGTCCTTGCGCATCCCGGTTACCGTGCGGCCTATCCCGATGATGCGCCGCTCACCGGTCGTCAGGTAACGCTGCATGTATGCATCATGCTCTTCCCTGTACGGTGAGGGCATCAGCAGTTTGACGTTTTGGCCGATGACCTCGCTGGCCTTGTAACCGAACAATGTTTCCGCGGCGGTGCTGAAGGATTGGATATTGGCGCTCTCGTCGATGACGACCATGGCATCGGGCACCGTCGCCAGGATCGAACGCAGGTGATCCTCTCGCATCTGCAGCGCGGCATTGGCGAAGGACAGCTCGCTGACGTCCGTGCCTTGAACGAATATCGCCGTGATCCGGCCGTCCTTCGCCCTGACGGGCTGATAGACGAAGTCGAGGATGCGTTCTTCCGCAACGCCCGTTTCGACGTTCCGATAGACGACCTTGACGCTTCGGCCAACATAGGGTTCGCCGGTCTCATAGACGCGGTCCAGCAATTCGAAGAAGCCTTGGCCTTCGAGATCGGGAAAGGCTTCGCGCATCGATCTGCCAAGGATGTTTCGCTGGCCGACCATTCGCTCGTAGGCGGCATTCGCCAGCTCGAATACGTGCCCCGGTTCCCTGAGCAAAGTCATGAAACCCGGCGCCTGCTCGAACATCGATGCAAGCAGCGCACGTTCCGGCAAATCACCAGCTCGCGACACGCCGTCAGGCGAAGCGGCCGCTTCGGCGATGGTTTCCGCGGAAGCTGGGTTCTTCTGGGTCACATCCATTCTGCATCTGAAGGAACACTGGCGATCGATGGTTTAGCATTCACGCAGGCATTCGCAAACATGGAGCTACCGGAGTTTGACTAGCATCAAGGTCATGCACCTCGCGGAATGGCACTCATCAATCGATCATCATCTCCTGAAGGTGCCGCATGTCCTACAAAACGATTGTCGTCAACTTGGCCGTCGATGCGGATCCCGCGCCAATCGTGAAGCTTGCGGCAGAAATGGCGCATCGCTTTGACGCTCACCTTGTCGGCTTCGCTGCCGCGGACGTTCCGCCCTTGGTGACCACGGGTGAAGGCCTGGTCTATGAAGGCGAGGTCATGCAGGTCAAACGGCAGGAGATCGAGAAGCGTCTTGCCGAGCTGTGCGATAGCTTTGAGAAGCTCGTCCCGCACTCCATCAGCAGCGAATGGAAACAGCATATTTGCGGTCCGACTCGCGCTTTGGGGCTGGCAGCCCGTTCAGCCGATCTCATCGTGACCGCCAACGGCAGCGACGATGTCTTCCGAGCCCTCGATGTAGGCGGCCTGGTGCTTGGGGCCGGTCGCCCGGTGCTGGTTGCGGCGGGCAATGCCGAACACCTGCTTGGGAAAACCGTGCTGGTCGCCTGGAAGGACAGCCGGGAAGCACGACGGGCCTTGTCCGATGCCTTGCCGCTCCTTGCCAAGGCCAAAGAGGTTGTAGTCGCCACAATGGAAGCCGCCCCGGGAACGGATGTTCGAGACAGCCTCGCCGACGTCGCGGTGTTTCTGGAGGAGCATGGCATCATGGCGCGAACCGAAGTGGTCGCCGGTGCCGCGCATGGCGAGGGGCTGATGGCGTTTGCCCGCTCTGTCAACGCCGATCTGATCGTCTGCGGCGCCTACGGTCACAGCCGACTCAGGGAATGGGCCTTTGGCGGCATCACGCGCTCGCTGATTGGCGAGAGCGATATCAGCCGCCTGTTTTCGAATTGACTTTGCGATCATGGCGACCGGAGCGGCAGATGGCACAGACCAGCCGATAGCCATGGCGAGCGGGTCGCGATCGGCCAGCCGCTCTCCTGGTCAGGTCGAGCGCCCATACTGGTCGCTCGAGACAGTTAGGTCCGCTAACGCAGACGGGCTCTTTCGTTGATCGAGATCAATGTCGCACGCCGCCTGACATGGCAATGATTCGCGGTCTGAGGAGTGTAGCGACATGAGCTTTCTCGAATATCTGCTCGGGGCTGACGCTAGAACCGCCTTGATGGAACGCATGATGCAGAAGATGGGCGTCGAGAGGCAGCTGAAAGTTGTGGCTGATCACGCAGCCGTCACCAGTCGTGCCGTCGATCGGTGCCGGTCTTGCGGCCACCAGGACGAATGCGCCGCCTGGCTCGACGAAACCGCGCATGCCGATCATCCACCGGCCTATTGCCGCAATAGCGACTTGATCGCTCGATTGCAGTCCGTCCGTTGATTGAACCTTGACGCTGGAAGCCCTGAGCGCGCCGTTCACGATGCAGCCCACGGTCGGGACGCCCATCGACCGATAAACGCCGACCCTCGTTAGGAGAGGAGCAGGACCGACAACGGTCCGGCGCAGAAGAGCTTGTCGGTGACTGTCTTGACCCCGGCGACGTTCTCCGCGGCAACGACTGCGGCCTTTCGCTGGCGCTCGTCGAAAATGGCGCCATTCAGCTCGACCTCTCCTTTTTTGACGGTGACGCCGATAAGGTCGCCACCGACGCTCCAGGATTGGCCCCGCAACTCGGCAAGAATGTTCCTGCGGATGACCTCGTCGTCGACGGTCGCAGCGCCTGATTTGGGCAGAGTGCGAAGGAGAGTACGCATCAGATCGGAGCGGCTGACGATGCCGACGATCTTCCCCGCGTCAAGGATAAGGACGTTCTTGATGTCGTGGGTCGCCATAAGGTCTACGACCTCGGCGAGCGAGGCGCCGGGCGCTGCGGAAATGACGCCGGTGGTCATAACCTCGTCCACCCGCCGGCCGCTCGAACGGACATACTCGTCAGCGAGCTTGCCTGGACCGAGAAGAACCTCCAGCCAGCGAGGCCGCGCACGTCTGGTGCCAAGCTCGCCCCGGCGCAGGAAATCGCCTTCGCTGATGACGCCAGCCAGCGATCCATCGTCTCCCACGACCGGCAGGCAACGGATGTTCCTGGTCAGCATCAGATCTGCCGCTTTGGCAACCGAGGCAGAGGCGGTGATTGTGACCACCGGCGTCGTCATGATGTCGCGAGCCTGCATCGAAATCTCCCGCTTTCGTCAGCCGCTTTTCGGACGTCGAGAGCCACGCCGCCTTGATCCATGTCAGTTTGATTGCCGGCCTTCGCCGTCTCGGCGATCAGGTTCGATCAGTATCCGCTCTGCCGCTCCATCGAGGTCCTCATACTGGCCGCTGCGCAAGGCCCACAGGAAGCCAGACAAACCGAGCGCTCCCAGGAACAGGGCTACTGGTATGAGATAGACGAGCGTGGTCATGGGCGGGCAGCGTCGACGACATCGGTGCGGCGCCGGGCCGGCGCAGCTTCAGGTGCCGCTTTCGCCCGTGCCTGAAGCCGCATCGCATTTGCAATCACGATCAGTGAAGAGGCGCTCATTGCGATCGCCGCTATGAGCGGCGTCACGTGGCCCAGAACGGCGATCGGAACGGCAAAAGCGTTGTACACGATCGCGATGGCGATGTTCTGGCGAATGAGCCGGCCAGCCTTGCGCGAGACATCCATCGCCAGAGGGACCGCAAGCAGGCTTTCACGCAGGAAGACGAAATCCGCTGCCTGCCGGCCAATGTCGGCGGCGGTTGCCGGAGCCATCGAAACATGCGCTGCCCGCAACGCCGGTGTGTCGTTGAGGCCGTCGCCCACCATCAGCACCTTGTGTCCGGCGCGGGTCAGCGCCTCGATCCACTCGACCTTTCCCGAGGGCAGCAGCGCAGGCGCGAAACTGTCGACACCCAGCGATCTGGCAACCTCGCCACAGGCCTTCGCAGTATCTCCGGACAGCATATCGACGGACACGCCGGCGTCCTTCAACTGCCGGATCGCTGCCCTGGCGTCTTGTCGCAGCGCGTCATCGAAAGCAAAACACGCAACGATGTTTCCATTCTTTGAGAGCACCGTGCCGCCATAGCCGCCGAGCTTGCCTTCCCCGCCGGTGCGAGCCTTCCAGCCCGCCCATCCACGCCTTCCTAGCCGCCACGTATTCCCCTCCGTTATGGCTTCAATGCCGAAGCCCGGATGCTCGCTGACGGATTCGACGACGGGCCGGCCGGAATACCCTGCATAACTGGCGATTGCCCTTGAGAACGGATGGCGGGAATGAACCGCCATGTCTGCCGCGATCGAAAGCATGATCGGATCGATCGATGACGCATTCACCAGTTTTGGACGCCCGAGCGTCAGCGTCCCGGTCTTGTCGAAGACAGCCGTGTCGATCGTCGCGAGACGCTCCATGGCCGAACCGTCCTTGACCATGACGCCGGCCTCGAACAGACGTCGGGCCGCAACGACCTGGACGATCGGCACCGCAAGGCCGAGCGCGCAGGGGCAGGTGATGATGAGCACGGCGATGGCAATGGTCATGGCGCGGTGCCAGTCGCCGGACGCGGCCATCCAGCCAAGGAATGTCGCGAAGGCCACCAGGTGGACCACGGGCGCGTAGAGCGCCGACACGCGATCGGCGATGCGTCGATAGCGTGAGCGGCCACCTTCGGCGGCCTCCATCAGTCGAACCATTTCCGCCAGGAAGGAATCCTTCGCGGCGGCGGTCGCCCGCATCGTCAGCGGACCCGTCAGGTTGAGCGTGCCGGCCTGCACATGGGCGCCGGCGCCGACGGTCTTTGGCGCGCTCTCCCCGGAGACGATCGAGCAATCCAGGTCGGAGCTTCCGCTGAGTATGTCGCCGTCGACCGGTATGCGTTCTCCGGCCGCGATGAGCAGGCGCATTCCCGGCATCAGTTCGGCGACGGGCACGTATTCGCGCGTGCCGTCATCCGTCAGGACAAGCGAACCCCGCGACGCGAGCCTTGACAGACCATCGACGGCGGTCCGCGCGCGCTCGCGCATCACATGGTCCAGCGTGCGGCCGATCAGCAGGAAGAAGAGCAGCGACACCGAGGCGTCGAAATAGGCGTGCTCGCCGTGGTTGATGGTCTCGTAGAGGCTCATCGCGTAAGCCAGCGACACACCCACCGCAATCGGCACGTCCATGTTCATGCGGCCATGGCGCAGCGCGTTCGCGGCTGAGCGGAAGTAGATGCCGCCGGCGAAGGCCAGGGCCGGGATGGCGATCAACGCGGACAGCCAGTGGAACAGATCGCGCGTCGCGCCCTCGGCGCCGGACCAGACCGATACCGACAGCAGCATGATGTTGCCTGCCGCGAAGCCGGCGACGGCGACGGCGCGGATCAGCTCCGACAGGGTTCGGTCTTTTTCCTGGATTTCCGGGTCGAACAGATGCGCCTGATAGCCAAGCCTTGAAAGCGCTGCGAGAAACGGCGGAACCTGTTCCCCGCGCCAGCGAACGGATACTCTCTTGGTTGAGAGATTGACGCGGGCGCACTCTATGTTGTCGATCTTCGCCAGGGCCGCCTCGATCGCCTGGATGCAGCCCGCGCAATGAACGGACGGAACTGACAGATCCGTCTGGCGGTAGCCGCCGTCCAATGCGCGGCTAGCCAGTTTTATTTCGTCGCTGGAGGGCACAGCGGATGCCGCGTCCACGACCTCCAGAGCCATCTCGGCCCCCGGCGCGCAGCAACTCATTGCAGGGCTCCGTTCGCGATCATGAGGCGGCGGACGTCGCGAAATGGAGCGGCAAGGCCCGCGTCGGCATCGATCTCGACGATCCAGACGCCGTCCTTTGGCGTGTGATGCACGGCAAACTCTTGCGCATTCCCCTGGGCGACGCCCGCCGGTGCGGCAAGCGTCAGGGCTTCGTCTTCCGCTTCGTAGGCCGGGTGCCGGAACAATATTCTGACGCCGCGCAGCTGCAGCGCTTCGCCGTGTTCATCGACAAGGCTGTAGCGGACTTCTCCGGAGGCGATGGTCAGCTTGCCTGTCCAGCCTAGTGCTGCCTGCGCTCGTCCTTTCCGAGCCTCCTCGTTGAACTTTTGGCTCGCCACATAGGTGTTCTCGACAACGAGGCCGGTCCAACTCTTTCGGGCGAGCGTGGCCATCGTGACGTTGACCCCGATCACCACCGCGAAGAAGCTCACGATCACGATCAACATGTGCCGGCCGGTGAACTCGCGCGACTTCTGCAAACCGGTGCTCATTTGTCGTTCTTCGGTGCGTTGAAACTGGCGGTGTATTCGGCCGATTCCGAGCTCGCCTTGTCCTCGATGCGGAATTCGAAGCTCTGCGCCGGCTCCCTGATCCGGTCCACCGGTTGGCGAACAAAGACCTTGAGCACCTTTAGCCGGTCGGGTTCGACCGCAACGGAAAATGAGCGGCTAGGGGCCTGGTCCACACCGACAATGCTCATCTCGCCGCCGTCGAGACCCTGCAGCATGACCTCGATCGTCCTTGGTGCGGGTATCATGTTGAGCAGCTTGACCGTGTAGCCGTTGCGGATGGAGCCGTCCGAGAGCGTCACGAACTGAGGATTGCGGTCATGCAGGACATTGAGCTCCAGCCGTTCGCGCGTCACCAGCGAATAGACGAGCACCAGGCCGATCGTCGACCATGCGCCGAGATAGATGTAGGTGCGCAACCGGAAGATCTTGCCCAGATGGAAATGCGCCAGGCCGTCGACGAAAGCGCCGGTCGTTGTTCTTACCAGCGATGGATTGACTGGACTCGTGCCACCCGCGGTCGCCACCGCCATGTTGGCATTGTAGTCCGCCAATGTTGCATAGGAGATCAGTCCGCGCTCGCGACCGAGCTTGTCCATGACGCCGTCGCAGGCGTCGATGCAGAGTGCGCAGGTGATGCATTCGAGCTGCTGCCCGTCGCGGATGTCGATTCCCATCGGGCAGACGGCAACGCAGGCGTTGCAGTCGACGCAATCGCCGGCCGGCAAACCGGCGGCGAGAGCCTTCTTTGCATGGCGCGAACGCGGTTCGCCGCGCCAGTCATTGTAGGTGACGGTCAGCGAATTTTCGTCAAGCATGGCGGCCTGAATTCGCGGCCATGGGCACATGTAGGTGCAGACCTGCTCGCGCATCAGTCCGCCGAAGACATAGGTGGTGCCGGTCAGGACGGCGATGGTGACATAGGCCACGGGCGCCGCCGTCCCGGTGACAACTTCGCCGAGCAGCTTCGGCGCGTCGGCGAAGTAGAAGATCCAGGCGCCGCCGGTGGCTACCGCGATGATGAGCCAGATCGCGTGCTTGGATGCGCGCAGGACAAGTTTGCGGGTACTCCAGGGTGCGGCTTCCAGCTTGATGCGGGCATTGCGATCGCCTTCAACCGCGCGTTCCACGACAAGGAACAGGTCCACCCAGACGGTCTGTGGGCAGGCATAGCCGCACCAGGCTCGCCCGACGGTCGATGTGATCAGGAAGAGACCCACCCCCGCCATCATGAGAAGGCCCGCGACGTAATAGAATTCCTGCGGCCAAATCTCGATGAAGAAGAAATAAAACCGGCGATTGGCCAGATCGATGAGGACGGCCTGATCGGGCGCAAACGGACCACGATCCCAGCGCAGCCATGGCGTCAGGTAATAGATGCCGAGCGTGATCGCCATCACCAGCCATTTGAACTGGCGGAAACGGCCGGAGGCCCGCTTCGGAAAGATCTTCTTGCGTGCGGCGTAAAGCGGCGGTCGCGTCTTTGCCGAGTTGACCGCTTCGGCATCGAGCCGTTCCACCTGCGCCTGATCCAGCACGACGATCTCCAATCGCGGCGAATGACGCCGCCTGTCTCCAGCAGTGTTGCAGTCGCTCGCGCGGCGCGTTGATGCAGGTCAAATTTGAGTCATCAGAAGCAAGTCGAGGCCCGGCACGGCCGGGCCTCGTCGCTTGAGCGGCTGAGGGCCGAGAATAGGCCCCGCTCCTATTCTCCGCCGCCAAGCGAATGGACATAGACAGCCAGTTCCTTGACCGTCGTCTCGCCGAGCCGGCCGACCCAGGCCGGCATCACCCCGTTCTTCGGCGCGCGCACCTGAGAGGCAATCGCGGCTTCGCCGGAACCGTGGAGCCAGATCGCATCCGTCAGATCGGGTGCCCCGAGGTCCCTGTTGCCCTTCGCGTTCTCGCCATGGCAGGCCGCGCAATTGTCCGCGAAAACCTTGGCGCCGGGCTCGATCAGGGTTTGGTCCCGCAGCGGTCCCGAAAGGCTGGCGACAAAGGCGCTGACCTCGGCGATCTGCTCCGGCTTGAGCACATCGGCAAAGGCAGGCATCTCCGACTGGCGGGTATCGGCATCAGCCGCGAACCGGATTCCGTGGGTGATCGTCTGCTGGATCTGCTCCGCCTTGCCACCCCAGAGCCAATCGTCGTCGTTGAGGTTCGGAAAGTCTGTCGATCCTTGGGCGCCGGAGCCGTGGCACTGCACGCAATTGACCTTGAATGCGGCACCGCCCGCCGCGACGGCAAATTCGCGCAATGCGTCATCTGCGGCGATCTCCGAAACCGTCTTGGATTGTATTGCCGCCACATATTTGGCCTTGGTGGCTTCCGCGGCCGCCATCTCGTTCTTGACATCGTTGCGGCTGGAAAAGCCCAGGACGCCTTTGGTGGCGGAACTCAGCATCGGCCAAGCGGGATAGGCGATCGTGTAGGCGGCCGCCCAGGCGATGGTGATGTAGAAGGTTATCACCCACCAGCGCGGCAGGGGATTGTTGAGCTCCTTGATCCCGTCCCACTCATGGCCGGTGGTCGTGACGCCGGAGATTTCGTCGACATGCTCGCTGCTCATGATCAGTCGTCCTGGAGAGGAATCTGCGCGGCGTGATCGGCATGCGACTTGCCGCCCGGGCGAAAGGCAAAAGCAATGCAGCCGACAAAGAACAGGGCCATTGCGAGCAGGCCCCAGCTGTCGGCGAACTCCCGCATCAAATTGTAGTCCATCGGTTGTTTCTCCTCAGCGGTAGCCGGCGGCTTCGTCGTAGTTCTTGAAATCGACCAAGGTGCCGAGCATCTGGAGATAGGCCACCAGGGCGTCCATCTCGGTGACCTGCTGGGGGTTGCCGTCGAAATCGCCGACCTTGGCCTTCGGGTATCTCTTCTCCAGGCCTGACGTGTCTGCATTGGGATCAGCCTGCGCCGTCAGATCCGCATTGGCATTGGCGATCATGTCGTCGGAGTAGGGCACACCGACGCGCCTGTTGGCGACCAGATGCGTCGAGAAGTTCTTCACCTCGATCGGGGTGTCCTTCAGGAACGCGTAGCTCGGCATGACCGACTCGGGCACGACGGAACGCGGATCGCTAAGGTGCTGGACGTGCCAGCTATTGGAGTAGCGGTCGCCGACGCGAGCGAGATCGGGTCCGGTCCGCTTGGATCCCCACTGGAACGGGTGATCGTACATCGACTCCGCCGCCAGGCTGTAGTGGCCGTAGCGTTCCACCTCGTCCCGGAACGGCCTGATCATCTGGCTATGGCAGAGATAGCAACCCTCGCGCACGTAGATGTTGCGACCGGCCAGTTCCAGCGGCGAATAAGGCCGCATGCCGTCGACCTTCTCGATCGTGTTGTCGAGATAGAAGAGCGGCGCGATCTCGACGATGCCGCCGACTGTCACGACCAGCAGGGATCCAACGAGAAGCAGGGTTGCGTTCTTCTCGATTAGAGCATGTCTGTCCATCAGGCCCATGTCTGGCTCCTCATTCGGCAGGCTGGAGGGCGGGCGCCGCGCCCGGCAGAGGTTGTTCCTCGCGCTGGTAGCCGCGGATGGTCATGGTGATGTTCCAGGCCATGATCAGAGCGCCGGCGAGGTACATGGCGCCGCCGGTGCCGCGCATGACGTAGTAGGGGTGCATGGCAGCGACGGTCTCGGCGAAGGAATAGACGAGGAACCCTTGTTCGTCGTACTCGCGCCACATCAGGCCCTGCATGATGCCGGACACCCACATGACGGCCGCGTAAACGACGATGCCCAGCGTCGCCAGCCAAAAGTGCCAGGTGACAAGCCGCGTCGAGTAGAGCCGCGGTCGGTTCCATAGCTTCGGCACCATGTAGTAGATGGCGCCGAACGAGATCAGGCCGACCCAGCCGAGCGCGCCCGAATGGACGTGGCCGATTGTCCAGTCCGTATAGTGGGACAGCGAGTTGACGGTTTTGATCGACATCATCGGCCCTTCGAAGGTCGACATGCCGTAGAACGCGATGGCCGCAACCATCATGCGCACGATCGGATCCGTGCGGATCTTGTCCCAGGCCCCGGAGAGGGTCATGAGGCCGTTGATCATGCCGCCCCAGGAGGGCATCCACAGCATGATCGAGAACACCATGCCCAGCGTCTGAGCCCAATCGGGCAGGGCGGTGTAGTGGAGGTGGTGCGGACCCGCCCAGATGTAGAGGAAGATCAGCGCCCAGAAGTGGATGATCGACAGGCGGTAGGAATAGACCGGCCGGTTCACCTGCTTGGGTACGAAGTAATACATCATGCCAAGGAAGCCCGCGGTGAGGAAGAAGCCGACCGCATTGTGCCCGTACCACCATTGTGTGAGCGCGTCCTGGACACCTGAGAAGGCCGAATAGCTCTTCGATCCCAGGAATGAAGCCGGCATCGACAGATTGTTGACGACGTGCAGCATCGCGATGGTGACGATGAAGGACAGGTAGAACCAGTTGGCGACGTAGATGTGCGGTTCCTTGCGCTTCAAAATGGTGCCAAGGAAAAGGATCAGATACGCGACCCAGACAATCGTCAGCCAGATGTCGACATACCATTCCGGCTCGGCGTACTCGCGGCTCTCGGTGATGCCGAGCAGGTATCCGGTCGCAGCCATGACGATGAAAAGCTGATATCCCCAGAAGACGAACCAGGCAAGATTGCCGCCGAACAGCCGCGCCCGACAGGTGCGTTGGACGACGTAAAGCGAGGTGCAAATCAGCGCGTTGCCGCCAAAGGCAAAGACGACGCCGGAGGTGTGCAGCGGACGCAGGCGGCCGAAATTGAACCAGGGTGGGATGTTAAGATCGGGGAAAGCGAGCTGAAGCGCGATAATGACGCCGACCGTCATGCCGACGACACCCCAGAACATCGTCGCGATGGCGCCGTAGCGGACCGGTCCATCCATGTAAGCTTCCGGGTCGACCGACAACGCTGGCTTGAAGTCCGAGTTGCGCAGCAGGATCGCGGTGAAGCCGGCGACGGCGAAGAACAAAACCCACATATGCTGGCGGAAAGGTTCATCCGCGCCGAAACCGGCGGCGACAACGGCGCCAAACGCAAACAGGCTTAGAAGGACCATCTCCGTGCCATATTTCATCGCAAGTCCCCGATCTCGTCTCGAAAGGTTCGGCGGAATTCCCGCTCGCGGCACCATTTCGGGATTTTCCGTTGCCGGGCCTTGATTCAAGTCAAACGTGAAGGGCTTTTGTTTGGGAGGGTTGCAGCGATCGCTGGAGCATGGCCGCGGCAGTGGCCGCCTTGATCGAAATCAAGGCTTTGCCGGCGTCGTTCGGGCAGTTTGGCCGTCATGACCGCTCCCGCCGCTCCCGTCCATTCCCCGAGGCCAACTCACACATTGGGCCTCGGCGACAATGTACCGCGTTACACGAGCTATCCCACGGCACCCCACTTTCATCCCGGTGTTGACGCGGTCGCGGTGCGCGGGTGGATGGATGCGCTTGAGGGCGACGACGAGGTATCGCTCTATGTGCACATCCCCTATTGCGACCGGTTGTGCTGGTTCTGCGCCTGCCATACCAAACAGACGCGTCACTATGCGCCCGTCGCCACCTTCCTGCGTTCGCTTCACAAGGAGATCGAAACGGTCGGCCGCCTTGTGAGCGGCAGGAGCAGGGTCCGAGCTGTTCACTTTGGTGGCGGTTCCCCGACAATGCTCAAGCCCGAAGACATCCTCATGCTCGGAAAGGCATTGCGGGATCGGTTCGACTTCCTCGACGGTGCCAGCCTCAGCGTCGAGATCGACCCAAACGATATGGACGAGGGGCGGCTCGACGCCTTCGCGGCGATCGGCATGACGCGAGCCAGCCTTGGTGTCCAAGACTTCGATCCCAGGGTGCAGAAGGCGATCAATCGCGAGCAGAGTTTCGCGCTGACCAAAGGCATTGTTGATGCGGTGCGTGCGCGGGGCGTTCTTTCCGTCAACCTGGATCTGCTCTACGGGCTGCCGCACCAGACCTGCGAGAGCGTAGCGGCGACGGTCGCCCAGGCGCTGACCCTGGCGCCGGACAGGTTGGCCCTGTTCGGCTACGCGCATGTGCCGTGGTTCAAGAAGCACCAGACGATGATCGATGAAGCCTGGCTGCCCGACTCCACCGCGCGCCTGGCGCAGTCGCAGCTTGCCGCGCGGCTGATTGTCGATGCCGGCTATGAGGCATTGGGATTGGACCATTTCGCCAAGCCGCAGGACATGCTGGCGGTCGCCGCGCGCGCGGGCAGGATCCGCCGCAATTTCCAGGGCTATACCGAAGACCAGTGCGAAACCCTGATCGGCCTCGGTCCCTCCTCGATCAGCCGGTATCGCCAGGGCCACGCACAAAACATCGTTGCGACGGGCGAGTACGAAAAGGTCGTGAATTCCGGACGGCTGGCAATAGCCCGGGGCGTCGAATTCAGTCTGGACGATCTGGCGCGAGGGTGGATCATCGAGCGTCTGATGTGCAACTTCACGTTCTCGGCGACAGAGCTTGTCAAACGCTTTGGAGCGGTCGGCCAAACATTGCTCTGCGAAGCGAGCCGGTTGGCTATCAGCGGCGCCGGCCAGCTGCTTCGGCTCGACGGCGACAACTTCGTCGTGCCGGAGGAAAACCGTCCGCTCGTGCGGACGGTGGCGGCCAAGTTTGACAAATATCTCAACAATGGAACCGGCAGGCACTCGTTAGCGGTTTAAGGCCGGAACTGCGCATCAGAAGTGCTCGCCGACCTTGAAGGGACCGACACGCGTGCCGGCCGCTATCAGATAGGCAGTCGACCAGCCGATCAGCAGAAAGCCGTTGATGCCTTCCAGGGCCGCCAGGATGCGCCAGCCATGGGCAGGCACCACATCTCCGTAGCCAACGGTCGAAAAGGTGATGGTCGAAAAGTAGAGCGCCGTCTCGAAATCGCTCAGGATTCCGAGCAGTCGGTACAGACCGGCCCAAAGCCAGACTTCCGCCGTCATGACCGCGAAAAGTCCCATCACCACGCTGATCATGGCGATGATCCGGCTACGCCGACCGTGCATGCGCAAGTGCGCCACAAGACGCGCCATCACGCGTGTGATCGCGATAAGACCGAACGTGTGGATCAGCACCGTCAGGCTGATGACGATCGTGCCGACGCAGAGATCGAGGACCATCCAGGGAAACTACGCAACCCGACCGCTGCAGTCCTTGCGTAAAATCAAGCCGAGCCCGCAGCATTTGACGGGGCGACGGCGGAGCCTGGGCGAAAGAACATGGCGAGCTTCAGGCTCGCCGCTATCCGCTCCGCCCGCTCGACAAAGACCGCCGCGATTTCGGGCGTGAACAGCTCTGCCGCCGTTTCGCGAAAGAGAGCCAGCCAGATGTCGAAATCGGCTTCGGTGACGTCCTTGAGCTTCAGGTGAGCCGGGACCGGTCGGCCGTTATAGTCGCCGCTCTTCAAGATGACGGAGCACCAGAAGTCCGTCATCTTCTCCAGATGAGGCTCCCAATCGCCGACAATTTCGCCGGCGAAGATAGGCCCGAGCCGCCCATCCTTTCTCACCCTGGAATAGAATTCGCGAACCAGTTTTCCTATCGACGCCCGATCGACGCCGGGGCGAAGCAGAGGCTGTTCGGCGGCAGGGCGAACCCTGTCAAGCAAGACGGACTTCGAAGTCATACGGGTTCCTTGTTTCTCGAGAACTCAGGTCGATCCCAGGCGATGAGTGGCGACCCGCAGCGGCGGTGGTCACGGACATGGGAGGCCTAAATTTCAGGCGGCCCGCCGACCGGACAATCGCACCGTCGCCATCGCGGATTATGTTCGACATGTAGGCCCGGTGGATGCCCTCCACAACATGCGCTTCCTCAAGAGAGAGTCCTGCTGCGCGCATTGAGTCGCGGCCGCATCAGCATGCCGCCGAACAGGACCGCGTAGCCGATGAAGGCCGCGGCCCAGAACGCCGCCGAGAGATGGAGGAGAATTGCCATGGCAGGCGCCATGCCGGCGGCCACGCGCAGGATGGCGGCAACGATGATGGCGGCGAAAACCGCGCAGGTGCCGGCGCTTGCCCTCAATTCGCGGCCCGTATGGCAAAGCGTGGCGCGGGCCATGACGGCAAGCGTCATGGAGGCGATCGCTCCCACCGCAAAGGCATGAATGCCGGCCATCGCCCGAATCCTTTCCGGGGCGAGGACGCTCAAGCCGGCAAGCAGAAGTTCAACTGGCACGAAGGCGAAGGCAACATGTAGGATCAGAACCAAAGGGTCTGGCAGCGTCCGATAGCCCGCCCAGCGGGCAAGCCGGACGGCGTTGAAGATAGCGGCGGCGACCAGCAACACGCCGGTTGCGATGGCGTCGGGAAAAAACGTCCACGCGACGAGCGCGACAGCCGACAGCGCGATGGTCCCGACATCGAACCTGCCGAACGATGCCGGGAGCCGGCCCGGCTTCTCGCGAACCAGCCAGTTGCGGGTGAAGCTCGGAACGATCCGCCCGCCGACAATCATGACGAGGAGGACAACCGCCGCAAGCCCGAGGCGCCGGCTCATGTCGGAGATCCCCTGGTAATGCGCTTCGGCATGAAACATGACATTTGCCGCAAAAAGGGTCGCGACCGGCAGCAGCACCTTGAGGTTCCGCCAATTTCGCCCGACAACGATCTCCGTCGCGGCGGCAGCCACCACCGCCAGAAGAAAGGAGCAGTCTATGACGGCGCTCAGGAGCCAGCCCGTTTCCGCCGAAAAGAACACGGCCGCCCGGCCGGCAATCCAAAGCAGCACGAGGGCCAGCAGACGGAAATCCTGAACCGGAAGCCGACCGGTCCAATTCGGAATTGCGGTCAGCAGGAAACCCGTCACCACTGCCGGCAGATAGCCAAAGAGCAATTCGTGAACATGCCAGTCCACGGGCAGGAAGGTGCTGAAGGTCCCGAGCTTGCCGTAATAGAGAGGCAACCAAAAAAGTATAGCTGTGCCTGCCTGCAGCGAGCCGAGTAGAAAGAAGGGCCGGAACCCGTAGGAGAGAATTGCCGGATAGACGCTTGGCCGCGTCCGCGGAATTGCCATGGCATGCCTCATCGGTGACCAGGCTTGCTGCCTGTTCGATCCCATCTCTATCCCGGCCCGGAAGGATGGAATTTGCGTTAGATCAAAGCAGGCGCGTGAATGGCCAGCGGTAGCGACAGGAGGCTTCGCTTGTCGACGGGCTGCGGTCCGTGACAAAGTCCAGTCGCGGGACTTTGAGCGCGTTGCGTTGTTGAAAGCGGGAGAAAAGCCAATTGGCAAGCCTTGACCGATCGCTGATTGCCGGGCTGTCCCTCTTCGAGGGGATCGCGGTCGCCGATCTCGATCGCATCGTCGGACAGGCAAGGTCGATCCGGATCGCCAGGGGTCAATCGGTGTTCGAGCAGGAACAGGAGGCCCGTTCGTTCTTCCTGCTGCTTGACGGCCATGTGCGCGTGGTGAAATCGACCCCGGCCGGGCACGAGGTAACCGTGCGATACATAGGCCCGGGCGAGCTGATGGGGATCGCCGGCGCGCTTGGCCGGACGACCTATCCGGCAAATGCCCTCGCCGCCGTCGATTGCGTGGTGCTTGCCTGGCCAAGCCATCTCTGGCCGACATTCGCGACGAGTTTTCCGAGCCTCAGCGCCAACACTTACAGGATGGTGGGAAGCAGGCTGCAGGATGCCCACACACGCGTCATCGAGATGTCTACCGAGCAGGTCGAGCAGCGCGTCGCGAATGCATTGCTCAAACTGGTCAAACAATCGGGAAAGAAGACCGAGGAAGGAATCCTGATCGATTTTCCGATCTCGCGCCAGGACATTGCGGAGATGACGGGCACGACGCTTCACACGGTAAGCCGGTTGCTTTCGGCCTGGGAAGACCAGGGGCTGGTGAAAAGCGGGCGCCAAAGGGTCGTCGTGGTCGAGCCTCATCGGCTCGTCGTGGTCGCCGAAGCGCGTGGATCGAAAAGCTAATCCACGTCACCGCTTTTGATTGCTGCCTCAAGGTCGCGGCGAAGTTGGTCCTCATCCAAATCATGCTCGCGCGCCGCTTCGGAAACGGTGTGAAAGGAAGCGATCGGACAGCCGACGCAAAGCATTCCGTGCTGGAGAACGACGCGGATCGTTGCCGGGGTCGCGCGCATGATCCCGTCCATCGTCGCCTCGTCGTTCAGTTTGCGCTTCATGCAGATTGTCCGCATTTGGATGCAACAGTCTGCCTGAGCCACACGACGCGTTCGTTGCTCTGAAACAAAGACGGCGCTGTCTTGCGACGCAACCGGGCTTTAGAATTTGGTCGCACCCGACCGGCATTTGCGATGGATCAAAGCTCGATCTGGTCTTGCCCGGATAAATCGAAAGTCACCGTTGTTGACACCGACCAGTGGTGAACCGGTGGCGGCCTTCAAGCGTTCAGCTTCAGCCGGGTGGGTCTGGCACCAGCGAAGGAGTCGGAAAATGACCGAGCGTCCCAGCACCAATCGCTTGTCCGCACAGGAACTGCACGACGTCGATGCCTACTGGCGTGCCGCCAACTACCTGACCATCGGGCAGATCTATCTGCTCGACAATCCGCTGCTTCGCGAGCCGCTTCGGCTGGAGCACGTCAAGCCGCGGCTGCTCGGCCATTGGGGCACATCGCCGGGCCTCAGTCTCATCTATGCGCATTTGAACCGAGTGATCCGGCAACGCGACGCCAATGTCATCTATGTCTGCGGTCCGGGCCATGGCGGACCCGCGATGGTTGCCAACAGCTACCTCGAAGGCACCTACAGCGAAATCAATCCGGACGTCGCGCCGGGCGAGGCTGGAATGAAGAAGCTCTTCCGGCAGTTCTCCTTTCCGGGCGGCATCCCAAGCCATGCCGCTCCCGACGTGCCCGGCTCGATCCATGAAGGCGGCGAGCTTGGCTACGCGCTTTCGCATGCCTATGGCGCGGCTTTCGACAACCCGGATCTTGTCGTCGCCTGCGTGGTTGGCGACGGCGAGGCGGAAACCGGACCGCTCGCCACCTCCTGGCACTCCAACAAGTTCCTCAACCCGGCGCTTGACGGCGCGGTGCTGCCGATCCTCCATCTCAACGGCTACAAGATCGCCAATCCCACCATTCTCGCTCGCATTCCCGAAGAAGAGCTGCGTGCCTTGTTCGTCGGCTATGGTTACGAGCCGTTGTTCGTCGAGGGCGACGATCCGGCGTGGATGCATGAGCGAATGGCGCTCGTGCTCGACGATGCGCTCGACCGCATCAAGGCGATTCAGAACACGGCTCGTAGCGGAGCAAAGACCGCGCAGCCGCGGCCGACCTGGCCGATGATCGTATTGCGAAGCCCGAAGGGCTGGACCGGTCCCAAGCAGGTCGACGGGCTGAAGACCGAAGGATTCTGGCGCGCCCACCAAGTCCCGCTTTCCGGCCTCGCCGAAAACCCCGCGCATCTGAGGATGCTCGAGGAATGGATGAGAAGCTACCGGCCCGAAGAGCTCTTCGACGCCGCCGGCGAGCCTGTGGCTGCGGTCCGCGCTACTGCGCCAAAAGGTGAAAGGCGCATGAGCGCCAACCCGCACGCCAATGGCGGCCTGCTGCGCCGGTCTCTCGAACTGCCTGCCTTGCAAGAGCACGCCGTCCCGGTCGAGCGGCCCGGCGGCGTCAAGGCAGAGTCGACCCGTGTGATGGGCCGTTTCCTGCGTGACGTCATGGCATTGAATCAAGGCACCAGGAACTTCCGCATCGTCGGGCCCGACGAAACGGCATCGAACCGGCTGCAGGACGTCTTCGAGGTGACGGAGCGCGCCTGGATGGAAGAGATCCTGCCCGAGGACGTGCATCTCGGTCGAGAAGGCAGGGTTCTGGAAATTCTATCCGAGCATACGTGTCAGGGTTGGCTGGAAGGCTACCTTCTTACCGGGCGCCACGGCCTCTTCTCCTGCTACGAAGCCTTCACGCACATCGTCGATTCCATGTTCAACCAGCATGCGAAATGGCTGGATGCCTGCCGCAAGCTTGCCTGGCGGCGGCCGATCGCTTCGCTGAACTATCTGTTGTCCAGCCATGTCTGGCAGCAGGAGCACAACGGCTTCAGCCATCAGGATCCGGGTTTCATCGACGTGGCGTTGAACAAGAAGGCGGATGTCGTGCGCGTCTATCTGCCGGCTGATGCCAATAGCCTGCTCTGCGTGACGGATCATGTGCTGCGGACATGGAACCGCATCAACATCATCGTCGCCGGCAAAGCCAATTCCTGGCAGTGGCTGTCCATCGACGAGGCGAAAGTCCATTGCAACGCCGGCATCGGCATATGGGGTTGGGCGTCGACCGACGGCGGGGCCGAGCCGGATGTGGTGATGGCCTGCGCCGGAGACGTGCCGACGCTCGAGACGCTGGCCGCCGTTCAAATCCTGAGGCGCCACATTCCCGACCTCAAGGTCCGTGTGGTCAACATCGTCGACCTGATGACCCTGCAGCCAAGGGAACACCATCCGCACGGGCTGTCGGATCGCGAGTTCGATGCTTTGTTCACCAGCGACAAGCCCGTTATCTTCGCTTATCACGGCTATCCCTGGACCATCCATCGCCTGACCTACCGGCGGACCAATCACGACAACATCCACGTGCGCGGCTACAATGAGGAAGGGACGACGACGACACCCTTCGACATGACCGTGCTCAATGGGCTCGACCGCTACCATCTGGTGCTCGGCGTGCTCGACCGCATTCCCGAGCCGGCCGGCGCGCATATCCAGCTGAAACAGGCCATGGAAGGCAAGCTGATCGAGCACCGGGCCTATATCCGCGAGCACGGGCAGGACATGCCGGAGATCCTCGGCTGGAAATGGGAGCAGTAGCCGATGCCGAAGCGCCAGGCCGACAGGATCCGACCCGCAAAACCGGCTGGAACCGGTCGAACATGACTGATGTCATTCTTGTCCTCAATGGCGGCTCATCGAGCCTGAAGTTCGCCGCTTTTCAAGGACGCCGTGAGCTTCATCTGCTGATGCGTGGCAGCGTCTCGTCAATCGGCGAGCGGCCCAGACTTCATGTCGCGCCCACGGCAACGACGCCGCCGTTCGACAGGAGCCTCGGCGAACGAGCGATCTCCGTCGCGGAGGCATTCGAAGCCGTTGCGTCCTATCTGACGGACCGCGGCCTGTTGCGCCGAGTGAGCAGGGTCGGGCATCGCATCGTCCATGGCGGTCGGGAGTTTGCCCGCGCAACGCTGCTTGACCAGGCCACGCTCGATGCCTTGCGCAAGCTCGAGCCGCTCGCTCCAATTCATCAGGCGATCAACCTGGAGCTCGTCGATCTGGCCCACGGTCTTCTGCCCGACGCCATGCAAGTCGGCTGCTTCGATACCGCCTTTCACGCCACGCAGCCCCAGATCGCAAGACTGTATGGCCTGCCGCACGAGATGTCGGAGCAGGGCATGGTGTCCTATGGGTTCCACGGGCTCTCCTACAGCCATATCGCCAACGAGCTCCGCGCGCGTTACGGCGCCGGCGCGGGTGGCCGCGCTGTCGTCGCCCATCTTGGCAGCGGCGCGAGCCTTTGCGCGATGAAGGCAGGAGTAAGCCAGGCCACCACCATGGGTTTCTCGACGCTCGACGGCCTGGTCATGAGCACGCGTTGCGGCGCGATCGATCCGGGCGTCCTCCTGCACCTTCTGCAAGACAGGAAGCTGTCCTCCGACGAACTGTCGACCTTGCTTTACGAGAAGTCCGGGCTTCTCGGCGTATCTGGCATCTCGGGAAACATGCAGACGCTGCTGGCGTCGAAGGACCCGGCGGCAATCCGCGCTGTCGATCTGTTTGTCTATCGGGTCGGGCGAGAGATCGGGTCACTGGCGGCCGCGCTGGGCGGGCTCGACACGCTGGTGTTCACCGCCGGCATCGGCGAGCATGCGCCGGCGGTCCGGCGACGGATATGCGAGGCTGCCGCATGGCTGGGCGTCGCCATGGATGACGGTTTGAATGGCAGCGGCGAAGACCTTGTGAGTGCCGCGAATTCCCGTGTCGATGTGCTTGTCATTCCGGCCGACGAAGAGCGCGCGGTGGCGACAGAACTGCTCGGCGTCGAAACCGCCTGAGCGGAACGGTCTCCCGCTATTGGCGGAACGTCCCTCACATGCGGGAGCTGTCGATTGAGGTGGATGGCCGATCCCTCGGAGGTGCCATTTGCGCCCGCTCCCGATCTCCACGACCCTGGTAGCGGGCTCCCACACGGCTGGAAATGGCAGGATCTTAATTCGCCAACGTGGCGCCGAGCTTCCGCTGGACCAAGACAAGCGTCGGATCGTCAGGGTCCGTCGCGACAGTGAAGCCCATCTCGCGCTCAAGCTCGATCGCCGCGCGATTTTCGCGGCTTTCGATCGACTCGATCGTCTCGATGCCATGGTCGTCGGCATAGTGCGCGATATAGCCGAGAAATTCCCAGCCGACGCCGAGATGCTTACGGTCCTCGCGAATGCAGATGGCGACCTCACCGCGCCTGTCGGCCGGATCGGTGGCGAGGGTCGCCACCGCGATCAGCATTCCGTCGGTCGAGAAGGCGAGAAAATTATGGATATGCGCATCGTCGGAACGGGTCATCGCCACCAGGCGCTCATGCGACACTTCCCGCACCGCGCCGAGGAAGCGGAAGCGCATATCCTCCGGCGTCACGTGAGTGAAGAACTGTGCGACAAGCGGCTCATCGTCAGGGCGCGCACGGCGCACTTCGAAGCGAAATCCGCTATGGGTTGCAAGCGTGGTTTTCATGGTCGTCCCTTTCAGGATTGAGGAGCGGGCGATTGGCCCGAGCGGCCTCATTCCCCCATCGCCAGCAGTGTCTCGCGCTTGAGAATTTCGATGCTGCGCAGGCTGAGCAGGCGGATCACGCCCTTCTCCTTCAGGCGGGTGAAGACCCGCGAGACGGTTTCGATGGTAAGGCCGAGATAGTCGCCGATGTCGTTGCGCGACATCGGCAGTTCCATCTGCCGCAACCCGCCTTGGCGCTCCGCCATCTCGACGAGGAATGCCGCGACGCGCTCGATGGCGTTCTGGCGGCCAAGCACTAGCAGATGTTCCTGCGCCCGCGTCAGGCCTTTGAGCGCGAGAGGCAGGAGCTGGCGCGACATGTCCATGCCCGAGGAAGTGCGATGGACCCGGACGCCGGTCGCGTTGATCGCCTCGGCGAAGAAGTGATGCGTGGCGTCGGCCTCGAAGCCGAAGGTTTCTCCCGCCAGATAGAACGCGCTGATCTGTCTGCGGCCGTCGGCGAGCAGGCGATAGATGCGCACGGCGCCGAATTCGACCTGGTAGAGAGCGCCGGCCTTTTCGCCCTGGGCGTAGATTTCCGCCCCTGACGGGAAGAAGCTGACCGGCGTCGTCGGCCCTTCAAAGACGGACGCAGGGCTCTGATGGGAGTGATAGGACTGCAGTTCGATCTTGGCGGAAGCTTGAGCGTGCATGGCTGTGGTCTCGGTGAATCTGCGACAACAGCAATCGCGCAAATCCAGCCACGTCGAAATTCGGTTATCTCCCTACGGGAAACTACGTAGGGCTGTCCCGAAATCACCAGATCGGGCACCCGCGAGGCTTTCGTCCTGTGCAATTGACCACGATCAAGGCCCGGATGAATTGGCTCGGCGATCATCCGGTCGAACCAATCAACCTGGGGTGCCTGAACATGACTTCCGACATGATCGAAATCTGGGCTGGAATACTGGGCCTGGCCTATCTTGCCGCAGCAGGCCTTTATCTCGCAATGCTTTCCGCTGGGAAGCGCAACGACGCTTCCGTGGACTACGGTCTTGGCCGTCACGCACGGCCGCACCCGGTCAAGGTCAGGCACTCGCGCTAGGAACGGATGCCGGACCGGCGCTTTTCCGTTGCCGTTGCGCCAATCTCACTCGGCGCGACGCGGAGGAGTTCTTTCCGATAGCGCAGCGCGCTCAGGTGCGCACGCATACAAAGGTCTATCCGCTTGAGCAGGCAAACCAGGCGCTGGATGATTTGCGAATGGGCAGGCTGAGCGGCGCCGCCGTCCTGCGGCCATGACGGGTCCGGCCGGCTCTAGATCAAAGAGATGATATCGTCCGAAAAACCCCTCCACACTTTTCGGCATCATGCTCTAGACGGCGCGCGCGCCGAGCCGCTGCATCTGCTTTAGCCAGCTCGCCCGTTTCACGTCGCTGGCGTTCGCGACCATGCCGAGCAATGTTTCGCGCACCGGCCTGATCCCGACAAAGTTGAGAATGCCGCGCCGCACGCCGGCAATTCCATGGCTAAGAAACCAGATCCGGTAGACGGCCGCGGGCATTCCCATCGTCACGATCAGGCGGGCGGAGCGGCCGCGCAGCAAGGATTTCGCGAAACCCTCACCCTGTTCCGGATAGGCGAATGCCGTGCCCGGCCGCATGACCTGCTCGAGGAACGCTTTCAGCATTGCCGGCACGGTGCCCAGCCAAAGCGGGAAGACGAAGACGAGATGCTCCGCCCACACGACTGCGTCGGCCGCCTCCCTGAGGCTGCCGGGGATCGACCCGTGCTCGAACTCCTGCATCGTCCGAAGGAACGGAATGTCCAGCGAGGCCAGATCGATCTCGCGGACGGCATGGCCCGCGGCCTCCGCGGCTTCAGCATATGCCGAGGCCAAGGCGCGGCAGAGCCGGTCGGGGGACGGGTCGGGATGGCCGATGAGGACAAGTATGCGGCGTGACATGAGTCCCTCCGACGGCTTCAACAAAAATGTTATGGCTGCTCGACCCGGGCAACTTGATAAGTGTGCATGGCCCCGTTGCGCTTTATGGAGACATACTCGCCGGTGACGAAGCGCTCCTCGCCGAGGTGAAAGCCAACCTCGTCGTCACGGTCGCCTTCGGCATAGTCGAAAAACCATTGTCCGCCCGGCTTGCGGCGCAAGCGGCCGACTAGGTCGTCCTCGCCGGTACGGAAACGGCGAACGCGGCAGACCCCTTGATGCGATTTCCATTCCCGTGCATCCAGGCGTCCTTCGCCTGTGAGCGGCGCAAGCACGTCGTAGCCCTCTTCGCGGTCTCCTTCCGGATGACCTTTCTCGCGCGCCAGAAGCAGGCGGATGTTCCTGAATTTCGGGGTGAGATCGTGCAAGCTGGTCATGGCAAGCTCCTTCAAGGCCATTCCTAGCGCGGCGGCTGGAGGCGGCCTTGATCAAGGTCAAACGGATCCTGGTCTGGCGGGAAGCTCAGGCTAAGGCATGTCGCGCACGCATACGTTGACCGGGATCAATCTTGAGCAGGGATCGGATTGATCCAGCAGAGCTACCCGCCACCTCCAAGCTGCGTATCCAATGCATGTCGAAACCGAATTCCATCGGCGCAGCGACAGCGTGGTGGCAAGTCCTCGCATTTCCACCCGCGAGCGGCTGCAAATTTGAGCTAGCGCAAATGTTCGCCGGCGAGCTTCGTCTAAACCCTCATCGGGGATCGACGTTAGCGGTCTCATCCAGGCAAATAAGGACATGGAAGAAAATGCGTTCGATTAGACTCGCGCTGTCAGTCGTGGCAGCCACACTGATAGCCGCTGGTGCCGCGCGTGCGGCCGAGGTTGAGGTCGATATGATGAACATGGGCAAGCACGGGATGTTTCAGCTGGAACCGTCCTTCCTCAAGATAGCGCCGGGCGATACCGTCCATTTCGTAGCCAAGGACAAGGGACACGACGTCGAATCCATTTCCGGCATGCTGCCCGACGGCGCCCAGCCGTTCAAAGGCGAGATGAACAAGGACACCTCGGTCACATTCACGAAATCCGGGGTCTACGGCATCAAATGCAATCCTCACTATGGCATGGGCATGGTTGCGCTCGTCGTGGTCGGCGATCCGAGCAGCAATCTCAAGGCAGCCGAGTCGGTCAACCAGCCCGGCAAGGCCAAGAAGGCCTTCGAAGAACTCTTCAAGCAGATCGACCAATAATTGAGCCGCAAACCATCTGTGCGCCGTGCTGATCCGGCGGGCTACGGCACTTTCCGCGAATTGTTTGCGCTTCGGCAACTAAACGGATTCGACCGGAGATATTTTTTGGCGCCGAGCCAAGAGTGTCGGTGCTCGGCGCTTCCACAGCAAGTCGGGATTTAGGAATATGTCTGAATCAGAAGTCTCATCACAACCCCAGCTGGATGTACGCGCCGTCCCGCCCGTGGAGCGCCACGCCCGGATTTTCGCGATCGCCCAGGCACTGGCCGGGGGCCAATCCTTCGTCATCGTGAACGATCATGACCCACGCCCTTTGCGCTACCAGATGGAAGTCAGATATCCTGGCCTGTTCGGTTGGGAATACCTGCAGCAAGGACCGGACATTTGGCGCGTGGAGATCAAGAGATTGCATTCATCCGGCTGCGACTGTTGCTGCGGCGGCTGACGATGGCGCCGCTGTCCAGAGCAGTTCCAGTGTGCAGCGGTTTTCCGTCCGGAATTGCTCTGACAGCTCAGTCACGCTGCTCAAGGATGGAGGAATGCACCGCGATCACGCCCGCGCCGATGAGCTCGAGGCAGTATGGCACGGCGGGGAAGACGGCGCTGAGGCACACGTCGATGGAGGCAGGTTTTCCGGGTAGGTTTATGATCAGCGAACGACCGCGCACGCCTGCGGTTTGACGCGAGAGAATGGCGGTGCGCACATGCTGCAGGCTGGCCTGCCGCATGAGCTCGCCGAAACCGGGCAACTCCTTGGCGATGACCTGCCGCATGGCTTCCGGAGTGAGGTCCCTTGGCGAGGGGCCGGTTCCGCCGGTCGTCAGGATCAGGTCGGCGCCTGCCTGGTCGCAAAGCTCGATGAGCACGTCACGGACGCTCTCCAGGCCGTCGGGGACGATGCGGCGGACGAATTCGCACGGTTCCGCCAAGACACGGCGAAGCCAG
The DNA here is from genome assembly GCF_006440615.1 of Mesorhizobium sp. B2-6-2. Lineage (NCBI taxonomy): Bacteria > Pseudomonadati > Pseudomonadota > Alphaproteobacteria > Hyphomicrobiales > Phyllobacteriaceae > Mesorhizobium > Mesorhizobium sp. B2-6-2. Next base: position 391,171 of record NZ_VFUG01000002.1, read on the forward strand.
CGCTCGATTGCCGGTCCGCCAAGATCCTCGTATTCGCCGCGGCTTGCACGGTCGGATATAGTCACGATCGCGATCCGGGTCATCGCCGTCAGGCCCTCGCCGTTACCTGCCAGCCGGGCCTGGCATAGGCGTATCCATCGACCAGGGTGCCGGGCAAATCGAGGCATGAAAGGGTGAAGCGGGCATCTTCGGGCTCCTCCCTGCCGTCGGCAAGTCTTCTATAAGTCCTCGCCACCTCCGCCATGTCGCATGCCTGCGGGGATAAACGAAGGCGCCTGATTGCCTTCGAGGCGAGCGCGTCGGGCGCGGGGCAGAAAGCCTGAACCTGATTGGAAAGGGTTTGCACGCCGTTGACGGCGAGGAACTGCTGGTCGTCAAGCGTGTCGACCGCGAGACCGTCGGGATCCCTTTCGCATGTGAACTGGCACGAATCCTTGTGAAGGCCATGGATCCGCGCATGATAGCAGCGTCCGGAAAGAGCGAGCGGCAGCCGCCCGAAGGCGAAAATCTCGAACTCGGCCTCGGGACATTTCAGGGACATGGCGCCGATCGCCGCAAACGACAATTCCACGGGCGGGCAGATCGTCCGCGCGCCGAGCTGGATCAGGAATCTCGCGGAAGCTTCGTTGTAGACGTTCAGGAACGGACCCGTGACGAAGGTTCTGCCGGAACGTGAGGGCAGGCCGGACACGTCATTGATCTCAACCAGCCGCTCGTCTCCGCAAATGTCCTCGAGGCCTTTGCGTTCCCGGACGGTTGCCGGCGCGGCCAGTGTGGATAGCACCACCTGCTTGCCGCCGCGCTCCAGCCGTTCGATGACCGCCGGCCACACAGGATCGGAAAACGGCATGCGTTTTCCGCAGACGACTTCGCCGACGTGAACCCGCTCGATCGGGGCCTCGTCCGCGATCCTGCGGTAAAAATCCAGGAGACGGTCGGCGGACCAATGGAAGAAGACCGGTCCAAGCGTCAAAGCGATTTTCGGCAGAGCGATTTCCGGCAGGGCGATTTCCGTCGGGGCGATTTGGGGCACCGGCTATCTCCATTTCTTCTCGTAAGCGCCGGCCGTCTGCCGAGCCCCTTCCGACTGGCCGGCGAGAAGCCGGTCGATATCGACAGCGTCGCCGCCCTGTTCGACCGCGTCGACCGCTTTCCTGAAGGCGCGGACGACCTCGCTTACATAGCCTTTGCCGCGCTGACGCCCTTCGATCTTCAACGCAGTTACCCCGGCGGCCTTCAAGCCCGCGATCATGCCGCCGGCATTCAGGCTGACGGGATCCTCAAACAGATGGGACGTCTTGCCCCCGGCTTTGAATTTGCCTTTGCACAGAGTGGGATAACCCACCGGCTGGCCGCGCGCGTACCGGTCGATGGTGAAGCCGGACAGCCGCGCCGTCGTGCCGCTCGGCCCTTCGTCATAGCTCACCATCTCGGGCGGTGAGCAGACACCGTTGAGGTTGGGCGATTTTCCCGTCGCGTATGACGAGAGATAGCAGCGTCCTTCGATCATCACGCAAAGGCCGCCGAAAACGAAGGCTTCGGTTTCCACGCCGATCGCACGGTTCAGCGCCGCTATCTCCTGGAGCGAAAGGACCCTTGGAAGCACCACGCGGCGGATGCCGAAATGAGCCGCATAGAAGCCGATCGCTTCGGGCGTTGCCGCGGCAGCCTGCACCGACAGGTGAAGGCGGATCTGCTTGTGATTCCGTGCCACATGGTCGAGCACGGCGAAGTCCGCGGCTATGATGGCATCCGCGCCGCTTTTGACCGCTGCGTCCGCAGCCTTCTTCCAGATGTCGACATCGTCGACGCGCGCAAAGGTATTGATCGCGACCAGAATCTTGCTGCCGTGGTCGTGGGCGAAGCGCACACTTTCGGCGAGCTCGTTCGGGGAGAAATTGAGCCCGGGAAAATTGCGGGCGTTGGTTTCATCGCGAAATCCACAATAAACCGCGTCCGCACCCGCCTGGACGGCTGCCCTCAACGTAGCAGGCGTTCCCGCCGGACAGACCAGTTCCATGCGTGCCTTCATGCTTGCTGCGCCTTGCTAGGGCTGTTGTGGGCCAATCGCCGTGCGACGCCCAAGGCGCCGAGGACACTCTTGTCGACATAGCGGGCCAAGGTGCCGTGCAGCCCGAGCAGGTCCGCCGGGCGAAGCTCCGCGTCCTCTATCGTGTTCCTCAAGGCAAGCACGGCTTCCGTGCGCCCGCTTATGGAGATCACGCGGCTGAAGAACATCGCATCGCCGTCCAATGTGCCGTCAAGCAGGCCCAACAAGGTCAGAAGCGGCCCTTTGATCTGCACGTCCGATCGAGCAGCCTCATCCTTGCTTACGACGCGAACGCCGGATCGTTGTCCGTCCGGGACCACGCAGAACGCGAATGCGAGGTCGACGGGATCGATGCCGAAGCAGGCCGACCGGGATTCGCCCAGGCGCTCGAAAAGGCCGGGACGTCGCCTGGCGAGCGAGCGCAAGGACAATGTCAGCAATGGCCCGAGCGGCAGCCCTGCAACCGTCGGAAATAGGAGGCGGACAAATCGCGGCAGGATTGGCCCGGCATTGTGCTGCGGCATATTTAAGAGCTGCCCGTTTCACATTCGATCATGAAGGTTTACGGCCATCCAGAGACCGCATTCGCTGCCTGAGCAGCTTCGAAAAATTATCCTTGTTGGGGCAGAACTCGCGATAGTGGCTTTCGAAATCGAAGGCCTCAAGATGGCTGTGGCATCTTCGGCGATGGGGACATGTGATACAGGTTCGGGACATGAACTGATCATGCGCGAATTCCAGAGTATGAAAATTGTCGGGATCGATCCCAACTGAACGCATCGCCAGTGTAAGGAAATCCTTCGCGGCATAGGGCAGATGCATGGCGTCCTCGAACTCGCTGGGCGACATCCCAATGTCCTCAAGCAGGCCCATGCACTCGTCTGTTCCGAGTGCCCAAAAATCCCTTCTGGCTACCCTGTTCCGCCTGCGGTCTTTGAAAACGGCGATTGCGGTCCGGCACGCATCAAGGGTGTTGTTGATCAGGTTGCTGCTCATATGCGCCCCAGTCCTTCAAGCAAAAAGAGTTTCCGACCGATAGTAGGGTGCAGAAACGGCTCGTTCTTTGCGCTAGCGCAAAGTTCTCGAGCGGCTGCTGGTGCGAGAAGGATGCGGCCGACGGACCGGTCGTGCCGGATTTCGCCATGCATTATCGCCTTCTTCCCCAGTTCTGCGATCTCGGCTCCTTTGTTTCCTATCTGAACGGGAAGGGCCAGCTTCGACAAATCAGCGCCCCGGTATCGACGCGATTCGAGCTGACGGAGATACATAGAAGGGTGATCGCGGCGCGAGGACCGGCGTTGCGCATCACCATGCCTACGGACGGCCAGGGAGTGGGTTCGTCCTTTCCGGTCGTGGCAAATATCTTTGGGACGCGGGAGCGTGTCGCCTGGGGGCTGGGCACGGACGTTCGCGGGTTGGAAACGCTCGGCGCTCTGCTGGCGTGGATGAGGTCCCCCCAGGTTCCGCAGAATTTGCGCCAGGCCCGCCAGATTTTCTCCGTAGCGCGCGGCGCGTTGGCGGCGCGCCCGAGGATCGTATCGCTATCGAGACTATGGAGGGATGCGGAACCGGATTTCGCGATCCTTCCCGTCCAGACCTGCTGGCCGGAGGACGCGGGTCCCCTCATCACATGGCCCGTGGTCGTCACCCGGCCACCGGGCGACGGTGACCCCGGCAGATACAATCTGGGCGTATACCGGATGCAGGTCATTGCCCGGAATCGGGCGATCATAAGGTGGCTGCCCATGCGAGGCGGCGCGGCTCACCACCGCATGTGGCAGGCGAGGGGGCTTGAGATGCCCGTCGCAGTGGTCATCGGCGCGGATCCCGCGACACTGATAGCGGCGGTGATGCCGGCGCCCGAAGGCGTATCGGAACTGTCGCTGTCCGGATTGATCAACGACCGACGGGTTGCACTATCGCCATGCAAGAGCATCGAGCTCCATGTCCCCGCCAGCGCCGAGATCGTGATCGAGGGAACCGTCTCACCCACCGAAACGGCGCAGGAAGGTCCCTTCGGCGACCACACCGGATACTATAACGGCGCGGAGCATTTTCCCGTCTTCAAGCTCAAGCGGATTCGCGTGAGGGACGGCGCAAATTATCTCACGACTTTCACCGGGCGCGCGCCCGACGAGCCCTCCGTCCTCGCCGAGGCGCTGCTCGACGTCTTCAAGCCGCTGCTGTGCCAGCAAATGCCGGAAATACTCGACGTCTGGTTGCCGCCGGAGGCCTGCTCCTACCGGATCGCGGTCATATCGATCGCCAAGAAATATGTCGGACAGGCGCGGCGGGTGATGATGGGGTCCTGGTCGCTGCTGCCGCAGTTCTCGATGACCAAGATGGTCGTCGTGGTGGACGACGACATCGACATCCGGTCATGGTCGGACGTGATGTGGGCGGTCGCCACCCGCATGGATTTCTCGCGCGACCTGATGACGCTGGATCGAACCCCTATCGACGCTCTCGACTTCGCGTCGCCGCTGGAAGGGCTCGGCGGAAAAATCGGATTCGACGCGACGCGCAAGATCGGGTCCGAAACGTCCCGTGAGTGGGGGAAGGAGCTGAAGATGTCCTCTCACATCGTTGGAAGGGTCTCCGAGCGCTGGGATGAGCTTTTCCCGCTGGCAGCCGCTTCGGTGCAGAAATGACGAAACGGATCATAGTGGGGGTTACCGGCGCATCAGGCTCGGTGCTGGCCCTCGAGACCATACGCCAACTGGTCAGAGGTGGGGTGGAAACGCATCTTGTCACCTCGAAGAGCGCGCGCATGACCATTGCTTACGAACTCGGAGCCGACGGATTGGCACAGCTTGCCTCACTCGCCAATCACACCCACTCCCATCAGGACATGGCAGCACCCATTGCCAGCGGCTCCTTCAGGACGGACGGCATGATCGTCGTGCCTTGCTCGATGCGGACCCTTGCGGCGATGGCGCACGGCCTGGGCGACAACCTTCTGACCAGGGCGGCCGACGTCGTCCTGAAAGAGAGGCGCCGGTTGGTGGTCGTGCCGCGTGAGGCGCCTCTGCATGAAGGGCATCTGGAGGCGATGCTGAGATTGACGCGGATGGGAGCGATCATCGCGCCGCCGGTGCCGCCGTTCTACGTCAAGCCGGCTTCGATCGAGGCGATGGTTGTCGAGATGGCGGCACGACTGGTCAACTGGGCCGGCGTTGACCCCGGCGACAAGCTGACCAGGTGGGGCGAAAAGAATGTCGCGACCCGCCAGTTGTTTTGATGGAGCCGCCAATGGGAGGGAAGACCCCGGCGAATTGCAATGAGGAGCAGCAAGGCGAGCCATATGATGTAAGGCGACTTCATACGGCAAGGAAACAGTCGGCCGTCATGTCGATGTTCGACAGCCTCGAGCCGGGGCAGGCGTTCTCGGTGATCCTGGACTTCGATCCCCGCCGATTGAAGCGTCAGCTCGAGGCATCTTTCGCCGGCGACCTGATCTGGTTTTGCCTCGAGATTGGGCCACCGGAATGGCTGATCGAAATCGGGAAGAGAAAACCGGCTCAATGACCGGGCCAGTTGCAGGTCTCAACTATCGTACAATTGCGGTGAGAGCGGCAAATTGACCGAGCTGCCGCATCGAAAGCGCGCCATCCATCGCGATCGCCGCGATGTCGTCAAAGAGAAGGGCGAAGTCCTGGTAGACACTGATGTCCCGTTCGGCCTCTCCTATCTCGTCGAGATCCTGCAAGAACAATAAAATGGTCTCGATATGCGCACGTTGACGGCGCGCGTTGGTGAGATGCCCGCGGGCCGCCGGCCCTATCTCCAAACGGGCGAAGCGGGACAAGGTCTCGTCAAGCTTGGAGCGGCACCGGCAGTCCAATCCCGCCTCGTCGATCAGCCCTGCCAGCCGGGCAGCGGTGATCGCCATTTCCGCGGCGCTGTTTTCGGGAAGGCCGTGCTTCATCTTCTTCTTCTCCCGTCGCAGACAGGCTGCCTGGAGTGGCTGTGCAGTTGACCTGCGCCCTGAGCAGCCTGACCGAGAAGATCGAGACACGTCCCAGGACGGGAACCAGATCGCTGAGCTGCTTCAAGAACAATCCTCAAGATAGTCGATGCTTCTGAGAGATGTTTGCGCTGGAGCAAACACCGAACCGATCCCCGCACCTATTGCACCATACGTGTCCTTCTGCCGGTCCGTCCAATGGCGGGCGACGCCGGAGAAGATTCCGCAGGACGGGTCGCATGGGCGCCGACGGCAATTTCAGGGCGTTCAAGACAAGACCGGTGCACTTGCCGTTCCGTCCGTTCTTTCTCGTGGCTGTTGTCGCTGCCGTCCTCGGCGGCAGTGGCTGGTTGCCGTCGGCGTTCGGGCTGCAAGCCTACGGCTCGGCAGGAATCTCTGCCGTTGACTGGCATCGCGACATGCTTCTGTTCGGGATGGTACCGGCAGTGCTGACCGGCTTCCTGCTGACCGCGCTGCCGCGCTGGACGGGACATCGCGTGACGTCGCCGCGCGCGACACATCTGCTCGTTCTGTTGTGGGCCTGCGGCCGTGTCGCCTTCCTGCTGCGGTTGCCGTCGCTCGGGCTTGCGTTTCCGGCCGTCTGGATGCTTGCACTGTTATCGATCGCGGCCAGGGCGGTGATCGGTAGCCGGGATCGCCGCAACATCAAGATACTGCTTCTCCTGGCCGTTTTTTGCGGCAGCAACGGACTCGTTGCGGCATCGTACCAGGTCGAATTAGCGCTGAGACTGGCGCTCGTTTCGATGATCAGCCTCGTCATCATCATCGCTGGGCGGGTCGTGCCGGCGTTGACCGTTGCCTATGTCGAGAGCGCCGGCGCTCAGATCATTCTCAGCCGCTCTGTTTTCAGGGAGCAGACGGCAGCGCTGATGACGATTTCTGCGCTTTGTTCGTGGGTTGTCGCGCCGGAGGCGCAACTCACCGGCATTGCCTGCGTTCTCGCCGCTCTAAGCCAAGCGATCCGTGCCGCGCAATGGAAAGGCTGGCGCAGCCTGTCGTCGTCGACGGTGCTTGGCCTTCACATCGGCTACGGCTGGATCGTCGTGGGTTTTGGATTGCTGGCGATCCATATCTTCGCGCCTGCGATGCTCGGCGAAGCGACCGCTCTTCACGCGTGGACCATCGGTGCCACCGGAACGATGGCCCTTGCCATCATGGCGAGCATGATCCGCAAGCATAGCCGGCTCGCCTTCACGCCCTCGACGCCTGCGACCGGAGCACTCGCGGCGATGACGGCCTGCTGTCTGTCACGCCTGCTGATCGAAGCGCTGCCTGGCTATTTCGGCCTGCTGGCAAGCCTTTCAGGCGCTTTGTGGATTGTCGCGTTTGGCCTGTTTCTGGCGGCCTATCGCGGGCCTCTTTTCGGCGCCGGAGCGAAATAGCCTACCAGATCCAGAAAAGCAGGAGCCACCCCGCCACGGCGGGTGCCATCGCAAGGCGAGATGTCTTTGTGCCAGCGCAAAGAGGAGGCGTCGTTCTCGGTCTAGGCTTCGCCGCGTGAATTCCGACCGCCGTCCGATTACGAACCTGACATCTGCTCCACTATGGGCTCGTCGAGGACTTCAAGCAATCCGACCGCCTCATGACTGGGAAATCGTCGCCAGGATTGATCCTGATCAATGCCGCAACCAGCCAATGAAGCAATTCAATCCGGCATGAATTTCATTGCTCCGCCTCCAAGGAGACACCCGCCAATGCAGACGGCTTTGAATCCGAAGTCTGGTCAAATATTAGGCGCAAGCACGGCCGCATTTACGGTCTGCTTCGCGGTCTGGACCATCTTCTCCATCATCGGCATTCGCATCCGCCAGGAACTCGGCCTCAGCGAGACGCAGTTCGGTCTGCTTGTCGGCACGCCCATCCTGACCGGTTCGCTGCTTAGGGTCGCGCTTGGCATCTGGACCGACCGCTACGGCGGACGGTTCGTCTTCACGGCGAACATGCTGGCGGCCGCGGTCGCGACCTTCCTGCTGTCCTATGCTCACACCTATCCGCAGATGCTGGTTGCGGCTCTCGGCGTCGGCATCGCCGGCGGCTCCTTTTCGGTCGGTGTCGCCTATGTCTCGCGCTGGTTCCCGCCGCAAAGGCAAGGCACGGCGCTCGGTGTCTTCGGCGCCGGCAATGTCGGTGCCGCGGTCACCAAGTTCCTCGCCCCCTTCGTGCTTGTCGCCTTCGGATGGCAGGCCGTGGCGCAGGTCTGGGCGGCTGCTCTGGTCGTCATGGCCGCCATCTTCTGGTTCACCACGGCTGACGACCCGGTCATCGTCGAACGCCGGCGTTCCGGCATCAAGCCGAAAAGCGCCTGGCTCGAGCTAGAGCCTCTGAAGAACGTCCAGATATGGCGTTTCGCGCTCTACTATTTCTTCGTGTTCGGCGCCTTCGTCGCGCTCGCGCTCTGGCTGCCGCAATATCTCATCAATGTCTACGGCCTCGACATCAAGAGGGCCGGCATGATCGCCGCCTTCTTCTCGGTGCCGGCGAGCGTGTTCCGCGCCTATGGCGGGCACCTCTCGGACAGCTTCGGCGCGCGCCGCGTGCTCTATTGGACCTTCTTCGTCTCGGTCGTGGCAACCTTCGTCCTGTCCTATCCGCCGACCGACTATATCGTGCACGGCGTCAACGGCACGACGACATCCTTCCATATCGAGATGGGCCTTTTCGGCTTCATCGTCACGATCTTCGTGCTCGGCTTCTTCATGGCGCTCGGCAAGGCCGCCGTCTACAAGCACATCCCGGTCTACTATCCCGATCATGTCGGTTCGGTCGGCGGACTGGTCGGCATGATCGGCGGCCTCGGCGGCTTCGTGCTGCCGATCCTGTTCGGCTTGCTGCTCGACCTGACCGGCCTCTGGACGAGCTGCTTCATGGCGCTCTTCCTGCTGGTGACGGGCGCGCTTCTGTGGATGCATATGGCCATCCGCCAGATGGAGCGCGGAACCGTCGGCGAGGCCCTCGCCAAGCTGCCGCCGTTCCCCGAAATGCAGCAAATGCCGGAGCCGGTGGCAAAGACCCGAACGGGCGGCGCCCTTGCCGACTGGCGTCCGGAGGACAAGACCTTCTGGGCTGAAACCGGCCGCCGAATCGCCAAGCGCAATCTGTGGCTGTCGATCCCGGCGCTGCTGCTTTCCTTCGCCATCTGGCAGGTGTGGTCGGTCGTGGTCGCCAAGCTTCCGCTGGTCGGCTTCACCTTCACCACCGACCAGCTGTTCTGGCTCGCCGCCCTGCCGGGGATTTCAGGGGCGACCCTGCGCATCTTCTATTCCTTCATGGTGCCGATCTTCGGCGGCAGGCTCTGGACGACGCTGACGACCTGGTCGCTCGTCATACCGGCGGTCGGCATCGGCTATGCGGTGCAGAACCCGGACACGCCTTATGTCGTGCTGCTGATCCTGGCGCTGCTGTGCGGCTTCGGCGGCGGCAACTTCGCTTCCTCCATGGCCAATATCTCCTTCTTCTTCCCGAAGGCGGAGAAGGGAAACGCGCTGGCGCTCAACGCCGGGCTCGGCAATCTCGGTGTCAGCGTCGTCCAGTTCGTGGTGCCGCTGGCGATCGCCACCGGGATATTCGGCTGGCTCGGCGGCGATCCGGCCATGGTCAAGGGCCCGGCCGGCGATACGCCTCTCTGGCTGCAGAATGCCGGCTTTGTTTTCGTGCCATTTATCGTGCTCTCGGCTTTTGCCGCCTGGTTCGGGATGAACGACATCGCTTCGGCCAAGGCGTCGTTCAGCGAGCAGGCCGTGATCTTCCAGCGCCGTCACAACTGGATCATGGCCTGGCTTTACACCGGTACTTTCGGATCCTTCATCGGGTATTCGGCCGGCTTCCCGCTGCTTTCGAAGATGCTGTTTCCGGACGTCAACGCGCTCCAGTTCGCCTTCCTCGGCCCGCTCGTCGGCGCTCTCTCGCGCTCAGGCACGGGCTGGCTTGCGGACAGATATGGCGGCGCGCGCGTCACCTTCTGGGCCTTTGTCGTGATGATCGCGGGCGTTGCGGGTGTCTTATGGTTCATCGGCATCAAGGACCAGCCGGGCGCGTTCACGGGCTTCTTCGCTTCCTTCCTGCTCCTGTTCTTCGCCACCGGCGTCGGCAACGCCTCCACCTTCCAGATGATCCCGGTGATCATGGCCAAGGAGATGGGCCGGCTGTTTCCCAAGGCCAACGCTGAGGCGCGCCGCCAGCAGGCGGAGAAGGAGTCGGCCGCCATCACCGGCTTCACCTCGGCGATCGCCGCCTTCGGCGCCTTCTTCATCCCGAAGAGCTACGGCAGCTCGATCGCGCTCACGGGCTCGCCGAACGCCGCGTTGTGGGCGTTCCTGCTGTTCTATGTGAGCTGCCTTGCCATCACCTGGGCTGTCTATACCCGCAAAGGCGGCCTTCTCCACTCCATCGAGCGCGCCAAGCGCGTTGCGCCCGTCCATACGGCCGCAGCCGAATAACCAGGGACAAAGCAATGTCGCATTTTCTCGACCGGCTAACCTTCTTCCGCAAGACCGTCGACACCTTCTCCGACGGCCACGGGATCGTGACCAATGAGGACCGCTCCTGGGAAGACGGCTACCGCAAGCGCTGGCAGCACGACAAGATCGTGCGCTCCACCCACGGCGTGAATTGCACCGGCTCCTGTTCGTGGAAGATCTACGTCAAGGGCGGCATCGTCACGTGGGAGACGCAACAGACCGATTATCCGCGCACACGGCCCGACCTGCCCAACCACGAGCCTCGCGGCTGCGCGCGCGGCGCCTCCTACAGCTGGTATCTCTATTCCGGCGCCCGGGTGAAATACCCGATGATCCGCGGCCGGCTGTTGAAGCTGTGGCGGGCCGCCCGCGCCAAGATGCCGCCCGTCGCGGCCTGGGCCTCCATCGTGGAGGAAGCGGGAAAGCGCCAGTCCTACATCTCGATCCGCGGCCATGGCGGCTTCGTGCGCGCAAGCTGGGACGAGGTGAACGAGCTCATCGCGGCGGCCAATGCCTATACGGTGAAGACCCATGGTCCCGACCGCGTCATCGGCTTCTCGCCGATCCCTGCCATGTCGATGGTCTCCTATGCGGCGGGCTCGCGCTATCTGTCGCTGATGGGCGGCGTGTGCATGTCGTTCTACGACTGGTACTGCGACCTGCCGCCCGCGAGCCCGCAGACATGGGGCGAGCAGACCGACGTTCCCGAGAGCGCCGACTGGTACAATGCCGGCTTCATCATCGTCTGGGGTTCCAACGTGCCGCAGACGCGCACGCCCGACGCGCACTTCTATACCGAGGTCCGTTACAAAGGCACCAAGAGCGCGGTAGTCAGCCCGGATTACGCCGAGGCGACCAAGTTTGCCGATATCTGGCTCAACCCCAAGCAAGGAACGGACGCCGCGCTGGCGCTGGCGATGGGGCATGTCATCCTTCGCGAATACTATCTCGATCGCACGGTGCCCTATTTCGACGACTACGCCCGCAAATATACCGACCTGCCATTCCTGGTTCGCTTGACCGAACGCGACGGCCGCCTCGTCCCCGAACGGCTGCTTCGCGCCTCCGAAATAGCCGGCGGGCTGGGCGAAACCAACAATCCGGATTGGAAGACGGTTGCGATCGACGACAACACGAACGCTCTCGTGGCTCCGCGCGGCTCGATCGGCTATCGCTGGGGCGAGAATGCAAAATGGAATCTCGAGGAGAAGGACGGCAAGGGCCAGGACGTCCGCCTCAAGCTGACGCTTGCCGGCAAGAAGGCCGAGATCGCGGCTGTCGATTTTCCCTATTTCGGCGGTCGCGCCACCGAACATTTCGTCTCGACCGATCACGGTGAAATCCTCACCCGCAATCTGCCGGTTCGGCGGATCAAGCTGGGCGACGGCTCGACGGTGGCGGTGGCCACCGTGCACGATCTGATGATGGCCAATTATGGCCTCGACCGCGGCTTTGGCGGCGATCACACGGCCAGCAGCTACGACGACGATGTGCCGTTCACGCCGGCCTGGGCGGAGCGCGTCACCGGTGTGAAACGCGATGCGATCGTCACCGTCGCACGCGAGTTCGCCACCAACGCGGAAAAGACCAACGGCCGCTCGATGGTGATTCTCGGCGCCGGCGTCAATCATTGGTACCATATGGACATGACTTACCGGGGGATCATCAATCTCCTGGTGTTCTGTGGCGCCATCGGCCAGTCGGGTGGCGGCTGGTCACACTATGTCGGGCAGGAGAAGCTGCGGCCGCAGACCGGGTGGACGCCGCTTGCGTTCGCGCTCGACTGGAACCGGCCGCCCCGGCACATGAACTCGACCTCCTTCTTCTATGCGCAGACCGACCAGTGGCGCTACGAGACGCTCACGGCCGCGGAAATACTGTCGCCGACGGCGCCGGAGGGAGACTGGAACAAGAGCTTCATCGACTACAATGTCCGCGCCGAACGCATGGGCTGGCTGCCCTCGGCGCCGCAGCTCAGGCAGAATCCTCTGACGATCGCCGCCCAGGCCAAGGCCGCCGGCCTTGAGCCAAAGGATTACGTGGCCAAGGCGCTGAAATCCGGCGAGCTGGAACTGTCCTGCCACGATCCGGACGATCCCGCCAACTGGCCGCGCAACATGTTCGTCTGGCGTTCGAACCTGCTCGGCTCGTCGGGCAAGGGACATGAATATTTCCTCAAGCATCTGCTGGGCACGACGCATGGCGTGATGGGCAAGGATCTCGGACCGGAAGGAGCGGTCCGCAACACGGAAGTCGTCTGGCACGAGACCGCGCCGCAAGGAAAGCTCGACCTGCTGGTGACGCTCGACTTCCGTATGTCGACCACCTGCGTCTACTCGGACATCGTGCTGCCGACGGCCACCTGGTACGAGAAGAACGACCTCAACACGTCCGACATGCATCCCTTCATCCATCCGCTCTCGGCGGCGGTGGATCCGGCCTGGGAGGCGCGCTCCGACTGGGAGATTTACAAGGGTCTCGCCAAGAGCTTCTCCGAAGTCGCGCCCGAGGTCCTGGGCATCGAGCAGGATGTGGTTCTTTCGCCTATCCAGCACGACAGCCCGGCCGAGATTGCCCAGGCCCTCGATGTCAAGGACTGGAAACTGGGCGAAGTCGAGCCGGTTCCGGGCAAGACGATGCCGTCGGTGACGCTCGTCACTCGCGACTATCCCAATCTCTACGCCCAGTTCACTGCGCTTGGCCCGCTGATGAGGAAAGTCGGCAATGGCGGCAAAGGCATCGCCTGGGACACCAAGCACGAAGTCGAGGCGCTTGGCGCGTTGAACGGCATCCATCTCAGCGGCGCGGCCAAGGGCCAGCCCAAGATCGAGACCGACATCGACGCCGGCGAGGTCATTCTGATGCTGGCGCCGGAGACCAATGGCGAGGTGGCGATCAAGGCCTGGGAAGCCCTGTCGGAAATCACCGGCAGGGAGCATGGCCACCTTGCCTTGCCGAAGGAAGACGAGAAGATCCGCTTTCGCGATATCCAGGCGCAGCCGCGCAAGATCATCTCTTCGCCGACATGGTCCGGCATCGAAAGCGAGAAGGTCTGCTACAACGCCGGCTATACCAACGTCCACGAACTGATCCCCTGGCGGACACTGACCGGCCGCCAGCAGCTCTACCAGGATCACCTCTGGATGCGGGCATTCGGCGAGGGTTTCGTCACGTGGAAGCCGCCGGTCGACCTCAAGACGATTTCCGCCGTCAAGGGGCTCAGGTCCAACGGCAACAAGGAGATCGTCCTCAACTTCATCACGCCCCACCAGAAATGGGGCATCCACTCCACCTACAGCGACAATCTCTTGATGCTGACGCTCAATCGCGGCGGTCCTGTGGTGTGGATTTCCGAGGCCGACGCCAAGGCCGCTGACATCGTCGACAACGACTGGGTCGAGGTCTTCAATACCAACGGAGCGCTCACGGCCCGCGCCGTGGTCTCCCAGCGTGTCAAGCCCGGCATGATGCTGATGTATCATGCCCAGGAAAAGATCGTGAACACGCCCGGATCGGAAATGACGGGCAATCGTGGCGGCATCCACAACTCGGTCACCCGAACGGTGCTGAAGCCCACCCACATGATCGGCGGCTATGCTCAGCAGTCCTACGGCTTCAACTACTACGGAACCGTCGGTTCCAACCGCGATGAATTCATCGTCGTCCGCAAGATGGCGAATGTCGATTGGCTGGAAGAACCGCTCGCATCCCAGGCGCCGAAGGAGGCCGCAGAATGAAAATCCGCGCTCAGATCGCGATGGTGCTGAACCTCGACAAGTGCATCGGGTGTCACACCTGCTCCGTCACCTGCAAGAACGTCTGGACCAATAGGGAAGGCGTCGAATACGCATGGTTCAACAATGTCGAGACCAAGCCGGGCGTCGGCTATCCCAAGGAATGGGAGAACCAGCAGAAATGGAACGGCGGCTGGCGGCGCAAGAAGAACGGCAAGATCGAGCCGAAGATCGGCGCCAAATGGCGCATCCTCGCCAACATCTTCGCGAACCCCGATTTGCCGGAGATCGACGACTATTACGAGCCGTTCACCTTCGACTACCAGCATCTGCACACGGCGAAGGAATCCAAGGCTTTCCCCACGGCGCGTCCGCGCTCGGCCATCACCGGCGAGCGGATGGAGAAGATCGAATGGGGGCCGAACTGGGAGGAGATCCTCGGCGGCGAGTTCGCGAAGCGGTCGAAGGACGTGAACTTCGAGGGCGTCCAGAAGGACATATACGGCCAGTTCGAAAACACCTTCATGATGTATCTGCCGCGGCTGTGCGAGCACTGCCTGAACCCCGCCTGCGCTGCCGTGTGCCCATCAGGAGCCATCTACAAGCGCGAGGAGGACGGCATCGTCCTGATCGACCAGGACAAGTGCCGCGGTTGGCGCATGTGCGTCTCCGGCTGTCCCTACAAGAAGATCTACTACAACTGGTCGTCGGGAAAATCGGAGAAGTGCATCTTCTGCTTCCCGCGCATCGAGGCGGGGCAGCCGACGGTTTGCTCGGAAACCTGCGTCGGGCGCATCCGCTACCTCGGCGTGATCCTTTACGACGCCGACCGTATCGAAGCCGCGGCCAGCACTCCCAACGAGAAGGACCTCTATCAGGCGCAGCTCGACGTCTTCCTCGATCCGAACGATCCGGCGGTCATCGCCCAGGCCCGGGCCGACGGGATTCCCAACAACTGGCTGGAGGCGGCCAAATTGTCGCCGGTCTGGAAGATGGCGATGGAGTGGAAGATCGCCTTTCCGCTGCATCCGGAATACCGCACCCTGCCAATGGTCTGGTACGTTCCGCCGCTCTCGCCCATCCAATCGGCGGCGGCCGCAGGCAAGATGGGCGTCGACGGCGACATGCCCGACGTGCGCAGCCTGCGCATCCCGCTCCAGTATCTCGCCAATCTGCTGACGGCGGGCAATGAGGAGCCCGTGGCCCTTGCGCTCGAACGCATGCTGGCGATGCGCAGCTATATGCGGGCAAAGACGATCGACGGCCGCCTCGACGAGTCGATCGCGGCGCGGGTCGGCCTGACGGGCGCGGCCATCGACGAAATGTACAAGGTGATGGCGATCGCCAATTACGAGGATCGTTTCGTCATCCCGACATCGCACCGCGAATGGAGCGAGGACGCGCAGGACCTGCGCGGCTCCTGCGGCTTCTCCTTCGGCAACGGCTGCTCGGGCGGTTCCTCGGAGACGAACCTCTTCGGCACCAAGCAGGCAAAGCGGCCGACAAACCCGATGGAGATTGCGTGATGGCCCCGCATTCGAACAGAACCTTCAAGGCGCTCTCGGCGCTGCTTTCCTACCCGAGCGAGGAGCTTTGCGCGGCGATCCCGGAGATCGCCGCGGCGGTCGCGGCCGAGGGATTGGTGTCGGACGAAGCGGGCAGGCAGCTGCAGTCCTTGCTGGCCGATCTGGCCACACTGGATCTCTACGACCTGCAGGAGCGCTACGTCGAGTTGTTCGACAAGACGCGCCGTCACTCGCTGCATCTCTTCGAACACATCCACGGCGAGAGCCGAGATCGCGGCCAGGCCATGGTCGACCTTGCCGAACATTACCGGCGTGGCGGGCTTGTCGTCGCGGCAAACGAACTGCCCGACTTCATCCCGCTCTTCCTGGAGTTCCTCTCCGCTCGTCCGCTGGAAGAGGCGCGCGGCCTGCTCAATGAAGCCGCCCACATCTTCTCGCTGCTGGAGGAGCGGCTCGCCAAGCGCAACGGCGGCTATGCCGCCGTGTTCACGGCCATATGCTCGCTTGCCGGCAAGCCCGCCATGGTCGCGGACGCTGCCGAAATCGACGAGCCCGACGACCTGGCGGCTATCGACGCAGCCTGGGAGGAGACCGCCGTCGCATTCGGCCCCGGAAACGCGACGGACGGCTGTTCCGTCGACCGGCTGAGAATCCAGATGCGCGCCGCCAATCGCGACGCGCGCAACAATGCGGCCTGACGGAGGCAAGCCATGTCCGACACGATCAACCACGCGCTCTTTGGCTGGTATCCCTATTTCTGCCTGACCATCTTCCTGCTCGGCAGCCTGATCCGCTTCGATCGCGAGCAGTATACCTGGAAGACGGGTTCCTCCCAGCTGCTGCGGCGACGCCAGCTCCGCTGGGGCTCCAACCTGTTCCATGTGGGCATTCTGGCGATCTTCGGCGGCCATTTCGTCGGCCTGCTGACACCGATCTGGGTGTTCGATGCGCTCGGCGTTTCGCACAGCTTCAAACAGGGTCTTGCCATCACCGCCGGCGGCATCGCCGGTGTGGCCTGCTTCATCGGTATCGCGCTTCTTGCCCATCGCCGGCTGTTCGATGCCCGCATCCGCAAAACGTCCGCGCCCGGCGACATCGCGATTTTGCTGCTGCTGTGGGTTCAACTCGCGCTTGGCCTTTCGACCATCTTCGTCTCGCTCGGCCACATGGACGGACACGAGATGGTGAAATTCATGAACTGGGCGCAAGGCATTCTCACCTTGCAGCCGGCGGCCGCAGCCTATGTCGCCGACGTCAACCCGATCTTCAAGGCGCATCTGCTGCTCGGCATGACGATCTTCCTGGTCTTCCCGTTCACGAGACTGGTTCATGTGTGGAGCGCGCCGGTCTGGTATCTCGGCCGTCCCGGCTACCAGGTCGTGCGCACACGCTTGTCGATCCGCCGGTCGCCCGCGCCGGTGCCGGCGGTGCGCTCCGCCGCGCCGGCGCGGCGACCCGCCGCCATTCCTTCCCACCAGCCTGCGGAGTAGACCATGGCCGCCCTCGTCATCGACCATTCGGCCGGGCGCAAATCGTCCGAACATCCGCACGAACACCGGCCTGCGACTCCCGACACGGCGCCGTCCCGCGAACGCGTGGCGATGCCGCCGGTGACCGTCAACGGTGTGGCGATATCGCGTAAGGCGATCGCCGCCGAGGTGCAGAACTTTGCCGCGCGCAATCCCGGCGAGGGCTGGCGTGCGGCTACCCGTGCGCTCGTCATCCGCGAGCTGCTCCTGCAGGAGGCCCGGCGTCTCGATATCGCCATGGAGCAGCGGACCGACCAGGACGGACGCCGGGAGACCATCGAGGATGCGCTTGTGCGCGGCCTGATCGAGCGCGAGGTCCACGTTCCCGAGGCTGACGAGGTGATGCTGCGGCGCTTCTACGAGAACAATCTTCGCCGCTTCGTGACGCCGCCGCTCCTTGAAGCCGAGCATATTCTCATAGCGGCTCATCGCGATGACAAGGAGGCCTTTGCCGCCGCGCGTGAAAAGGCGCTGTCACTCAGATCCGGCCTAGCCGCAACGCCCGAGCGTTTCGCGGCGCTGGCGCGGGATTGCTCGGATTGCCCATCGGCAACCGTTGGCGGCAGCCTCGGCCAGATCGGACCCGGCGACACGACGCCGGAATTCGAGGCTGCCCTCGGCGATCTTGCGCCGGGTGAGATTTCTTCGCCGGTGGAGACGCCTTACGGCGTCCACCTCATTCGGCTGACGCGGCGCATCGACGGCCGCCAGCTTCCTTTCGAGGCGGTGCGCGAACGCATTGCGTCCTACCTGGCCGAGCACGTCAGCCGGCAGGCGACGGCGCAATACGTCGCGCTGCTTGTCGGCCGGGCGGACATCGTCGGGATTGCCATCGATGGCGCATCCTCGCCGCTGGTGCAGTGAGGCGGATGCGATGCTCGGAGATATCATCGCCTCGCTGGAGGATCCGAAAGCGGCCATGGCTATGGTCGCCGCGTTCGAAGAGCCGGCCTTGGCTGCGCTGCTGACCGCCGCCGCGGATGCGTCCGGTCGTTCGCCGGCCGATATCGTCGGCTCGGCCGTTCGCAATTTCGTGGACACTGCATCCGACGATCTTTGGACGCAACTCATCGGTATCATGAACCGCGCACAGGATCCGGGCCTTGCGGCCATGCGCGCGATTCTCGAAAAGGCGCTGCCGGACGTCGAGGCATGACCGTGCCGGCAATACTGCCCCACAGCAGCTTCGGCGCAGGCGCTGGTGCCGTGCGGCGCGACGCACAGCCATCGCATTGGCGGCCACAGAATGAGCCGGAAATGGTTCCGTTGGTCGACGCCGTCGGATGCCTTCAATTCCGGCGCATCGGGGCGATCCAGCGCCGCTGCCGGCTGGCAAAAATCAAACCAAAAGGAGATTCCCATGCAGGGCGTTCGTCCTGACTGCCCCATTACCGCGATCGTCTATTCAGACGGCGCGGAGTTCGAGGCATTCCTGCAGGAAACAACTGCCGTCATGGCCGAGCGGGAGATGCGATTGGCCGGCCTTGTCCAGCTAAGCGAAAAGAGGCCTGATCGGGTGAAATGCGACATGCATCTGCGGGATCTCGCTTCGGGTAAGCTCCACGGCATCTCCGACGATCGGGGTCCCCATGCCCGAGGTTGCGTTCTGAATACCGACAGCCTGCTCCGCGCCTGCGAAGCCGCCGGGGCAGGGTTGTCCGGCAAGACCGATCTTCTGGTTCTCTGCAAATTCGGCAAGACCGAGGTCGAAGGCGGTGGCTTCAGGGGCTTGATCGCCAAGGCGCTGGAACTTTCCGTGCCGGTGCTGATCGGTGTTCCCGCCATCAATCTCACGGCGTTCCGCGAATTTGCAGCCGATCTCGCCCGAGAAATCGAACTGTCTCATCTTTCGTCCGACCGGTTTGCGGCCGTGGACCGTCTGCTCCACGATAGCTTGATGCTTGACCCCAACCAATCCCAGGATTGGAGAACGGCCGGTGCCGAAATGGCTTGACATCATTCTGCGCTCCATCGTTGCCGGCGGAGCCGTGGGTGTTTGGGCAGCCATTGTCAATTTGACGGGAGGCCCATCGGTTTTGATTGTCTTGGCGGCGATCTTGATAGCGTTCGGCGTCTCCGGCGATTTCCGCCACAGCTAGAGCAAATTCCAAGAAAAGTGTGAAACCGTTTTCCGTCCGGATCGCATCAGGACAAAGAAATAGAGCGGTTCGCCGTTTCAATGAAACGGTGAAACGCTCTGCTAACGGTTTGCTGGCTCGGGATACTCGGTCAGCGGTGCTGCGACAGCTTCGCTGTATCCAGCATCGGCGGGCGGGCCACCGCGCAGCGCCACATAGAGTGCCGGAATGACAAGCACGGTCAGCAGCGTCGAGGAGGCGAGGCCGAACAGTAGGGATATGGCGAGGCCCTGGAAAATCGGATCGGTCAGGATCACCGCGGCGCCGATCATCGCCGCGAGCGCGGTGAGCAGGATCGGCTTGAAGCGGATCGCGCCGGCCTTGAGCAACACACCGACGAGCGGTCCGTCGGCCCCCCTGGTGTGCCGGATGAAATCCACCAGCAGGATCGAATTGCGCACGATGATGCCGGCTAGCGCTATGAAGCCGATCATCGAGGTTGCCGTGAAGGGCGCGGCGAAGGCCCAGTGGCCGAGCATGATGCCGATCAGTGTCAGCGGGATCGGGGTCAGGATGACCAGCGGCAGCTTGAACGATCCGAACTGCGCGACGACCAGGATATAGATGCCGAGGATAGCCACCATGAAGGCGGCGCCCATGTCGCGGAACGTCACCCAGGTCACCTCCCATTCGCCGTCCCACAACAGAGTGGGTTTGGATTCGTCGTCCGGCTGGCCGTGCAGCGCGATGGCCGGCTTTGGGACGTTGCCCCAGTCCGCCTTGGCAATCGCATCGTCCACGGCGAGCATGCCATAGACCGGCGCCTCGAACGCGCCGGCCAGTTCGCCGATCACCATCTCGGCCGGGCGCCCGTTGTGGCGGAAGATCGGGTAGGAGGCCGGCTCCCGGCTCACCCGCACAACGTCGCCAAGCTCGACAACATCGCGCGCGCCGGGCAGCGCGTTTGCGGCCACCGGCGTTGCCAGGGCGCGCTGATCGACCACGCCGTTTGTCTTGGACAAGGCGATGCGGATCGGGATCGGCAGGCGTCCGCCGCCTCGGTGCGAGTAGCCGACCGTGGTCCCGCCGTAGAGATAGCTCAGCGTGTCGTACACGTCCGCCTGCTCGACCTTGTAATATTCCAGGTTGTCCTGGTCGATCGAAAGCCGGAGCCGTTCCGGCTGGTTGTGGAAGCTGTCGTCAATGTCGACGATGAACGGGATGCTTGCGAAGGTCTCGCGAACCTTGGCCGCGACCGCGCGGCGGGTCTCGGCATCCGGGCCGTAGATTTCGCCCAGCAGCGTGCCAAGCACCGGCGGCCCCGGCGGCGGCTCCACCACCTTCAGCACCGTGCCCGCCGGAATCGCCATACCCTTCAAGCGATCGCGCAAGTCGAGCGCAATGGCATGACTGGCCCGGTTGCGGTCGCCCTTGGGAAGCAGGTTGACGGCGATGTCGCCCTGTTCGGGGCTCGATCGCAGGTAGTAGTGGCGCACCAGGCCGTTGAAATTGAAAGGCGCGGAGGCGCCTGCGTAGGTCTGGAACGAAACCACTTCCGGCACCGAGGCCAGCCGGTTCACGGCTGCCTGCAGCAGCCGGTTGGTGTCCTCGACCGACGAGCCCCGGGGCAGGTCCGCCACGATCTGGAGTTCGGTCTTGTTGTCGAAGGGCAGAAGCTTGACCGTTACGTGCCTGGTGTAGATCAGCGCCATGGACCCAATCGTGGCGATACCCACGACCAGAAGGAAGGTCCATGCCCGGAGGCGCGACTTCAAGATCGGCCGCGCCACCGCGATGTAGACCCGCCCCAGCACGCCGCCATGCGCGCTGCCGGCATGGCCATGCGCACCGGTTTTTCCGCCGAGCTTCAGCATCAGCCACGGCGTCAGCATCACCGCGACGAAGAAGGAGAAAAGCATCGCCGCCGAGGCATTGGCCGGAATCGGGCTCATATAGGGGCCCATGAGGCCGGAGACGAACAGCATCGGAAGCAGCGCCGCCACCACGGTCAGCGTCGCCACGATGGTGGGATTGCCGACCTCGGCGACCGCGTCGATCGCCGCCTGGGTGCGCGAACGTCCATCGTTCATCGCCCAGTGGCGCGCGATGTTCTCGATGATCACGATCGCGTCGTCGACGAGAATGCCGATGGAGAAGATCAGCGCAAACAGGCTGACGCGGTTCAGCGTGTAGCCCATGATGCGCGATGCAAACATGGTCAGCAGGATCGTCGTGGGTATCACGACGGCCACCACCAGAGCTTCCCGCCAGCCGATGGCGACGGCGACCAAGAGAACGATGGAGACGGTCGCCAGCCCCAGATGGAAGAGCAACTCGTTGGCCTTCTCATTGGCCGTCTCGCCGTAGTTGCGCGTCACGCGCATCTCCACGTCCTTCGGGAAGACCTGGCCGCGCACCTGCTCGAGGCGCTTGACGATCGTATCGGCGATGACGACCGCATTGGTGCCTGGTCGCTTCGCGATCGCAACCGACACGGCCGGCGTCCGCTCGAGACCGGTGTCGGACTTGACGATGTTGGTGACGCGGTTTTCCGCCGGCGACGTCGCGAGCACGACACTGGCCACGTCGCGGATATAGACCGGCCGGCCGTCGCGAGCCGTCAGCAGCAGGTTACCGATGTCGGACAAAGCCTGCAGCGTCTGGCCGGCCACCAGCACACGCTGATTCCCCTGGTCGCGCACTGTGCCGATTTGGAAAGACCGGTTGGCGCCCGCGATCTTGCCCGTCACCTGCTGTAGCGTGATGCCATATAGCGAAAGCTTTTCCGGATCCGGCTCGACCTGGATCTCTTCCGGCTGCTCCCCGACTATGTAGGTGAGGCCGATGTCGGGAAGCTTTGCGGCCTCGACCTGCAGCTCATGCGCAAGACGCGTCAGGTCCGCCGAAGCGTAGCGTGACGCCGCTTGCGGCGCCGGCGTCAGCGTCACCACCACTATGGCGACGTCATCTATGCCGCGCCCGACGATCAGCGGCTCAGGAATCCCGACAGGGATACGATCCATGTTGGCGCGGACCTTGTCGTGGACACGCAAGATCGCGGCGTCAGAGCTGGTGCCGACCTTGAAGCGCGCGGTCACTAGCGCGCCGTCGTCCATGGTTTGGGAATAGACGTGCTCCACGCCGTCTATGCCCTTGATGATCGTCTCCAGCGGCTCGGTCACGAGCTTGACGGCATCCTCGGCCTTCAGGCCGTTGGCGGACACGTGGATGTCGACCATGGGCACGGAAATCTGCGGCTCCTCCTCGCGCGGCAACGTGACCAAGGCCACAAGCCCAAGCGCCAGCGCGGCCAGCAGGAACAGAGGCGTCAGCGGCGATGCGATGAAGGAACGGGTAAGCCAGCCGGCGATGCCGAGTTTCATGGCAGGACGACCTTGTCGCCATCGGCAAGACCACTCAGGATTTCGACGCGCGGCTGGCCGGCGTCCTGGAATTCCCCGCCCAGCACGACCGCGGCCTCGAGCGGGCCGTCCGCTGTCTCGATCGTGACGTAGTCTATGCCGTGGACGGTCCTGAGTGCCTCGGGCGGAACGCCCAGCATGATCCGTTTGGCAACCGGTATGGAAACGAGCGTGCGCTCATTGACGAAATAGGTCCCGATATCGACGACTTCAACGTCGGCAATCACGCGGCCATTCTCGATCTCGGGATAGACCTTGGCGATCCGCCCCTCGCTAGCCTTGACGAAGCCGGCATTGGTACCCGTGCCGCGTTCGCCGATGTCGACGCGGGCGCCTTCCGTTATTTCGACGGCATGCCGCTCCGGCAAGGACAGTCGCAGATAATACTGGCCCGACGCCACCCGTGCCGCAGATTCGCCCGCCATGATCACCGAGCCGGTGGCGACCGGCACGGTCAGCACCCGGCCATCGGCCGGAGCCAGGATATCGCCTTCCCTGGTGCTTTGCTCGATGACCGCCTTCTCCGCAATCGCAGCCGCCAGCTGGTTCGTGACGACATCGAATTGCGTCTTCGCGGCGTCGACCCGGCTTTGGGCGGCGGCACCCTTGGCGAGCAGGTCCTGCGCGCGTTGCAGATCGGTACGGGCACTATCGAGTTGCGAATTCAGCGCCGCGATCTTGGCGTCGGCGGCTCTGAGTTGCAAGGCGAGCTTGTCGTCGACAACCGTGGCGATCACGTCGCCCTTGCTTACCTGGACGCCCTCCGAGACGCGGATGGAGGCGACGGTTCCCGAGATCCTCGCCCTGGCCGGCAGGATGGTGCGGCTCTCCACTTGTCCATACACAGCCTTCATCTCGGTGATGGCCGCGGCCTTGACTATGAAATCGGCGGCACGTGCATCGACCGAGACAAGGCCGGCGGCGCCGATCAGAACAATGTTCGCGAGGGCCGATCGTATGGGTCTCATTACGCTTCTCTCGTCGATTGAAACGGGCCGGGAGGCGACTGAGCCGCCTCCCGGCTAGCGGCCAATTGCTCGATGACGTGCCGTTATTTGAACGCCAGGCCCGGCTTGCAGCCGAGCTTCTTGAAGACCATCGCCGCCGGGCAGAAACCCGTGACCGAGGCCTGCATCATGTTGAGCCCGGCGAATGCGGTCAGCAGGAACCAGTAGGGCGAATAATAGATGCCGAGCGCGAGCGATATCAGCACCATGACGCCCGCAAACATGAGAACTGCCCTGTCTATCGTCATGATCCTTTTTCTCCTGGATACCGCCGTGCCTATTCGGCCGGCTCGATGTGGATGGCCTTGAGTTTCTTGATGCCGAGAACGTCGAGCGCCAGCCCCTCATAGAAGGTCTCGCTCTTTCCTTGTCGCACCTTGTGGAGGAAGTATTTCTCGAACCCGACCTTCGCCGCGTGCACCCACTTGCCCTGTGAAGACCAGTTGACGTTGCGGGGAGGGATCTGCGGCTGCGCGACAAAGGCTATGCCTTCATCGCCGAAATCGGCGAGGCAGACCGCATTCCATGTCGCGACGGCCCTCGGTTCCTCGCCGCGCAGAAGCGCCCCGATCTTCTCGGCGGTGGCCGTGACCATGGATTCGATCATGAAGCCCGTCTTCGGCACGCCCACGGGAAGCGGCGTCCTGCCGACCGGCGGAATGGCCACACAGACGCCGATCGCGAAGACATTCGGATAGGCCTGGTTGCGCTGATGCTTGTCGATGGTGACGAAGCCGCGCGGATTGACAAGGCCTTCAATGCCCTTGACGGCATCGACACCCCGGAACGCCGGCAGCATCATCGACAAGGCGAAGGGCAGGTCATGCTTGGCCTTGGTCGCACCGTCGTCGTTGACTTCCTCGACATGCATCACACCGGCGTCGACCGAGGTCACCTTGGCGTTGGTGACCCACTTGATGTGGCGATCGCGCATGGCGCTCTCGAGCAGGCCCTTGGTATCGCCGACGCCGTCAAGGCCGAGATGGCCGATATAGGGCTCCGGCGTGACGAAGGTAATCGGCACGCGGTCGCGCACCTTGGCCTTGCGCAGCGCGGTGTCGAGGATGAAGGCGAATTCGTAAGCCGGACCGTAGCAGGACGCGCCCTGGACAGCGCCCACGACTATCGGGCCGGGCTTGCGGACCAATTCGTCGAACCTCGCCCGCATGGCGACGGCATGGTCGATGTGGCAAATGGATTGGGTATGGCCGGCAGGTCCGAGACCCGACACTTCGTCGAAGGCAAGGTCGGGGCCGGTCGCGATGATCAAATAGTCGTAGTCGACGAGGGAGCCGTCATTGAGTTCGACGCGGTTTTCCTTCGGAAGCACCTTCTTCGCGCCCTCGTGGCGCAGCGCGATACCGCGACGCTTGAAGATATCCACCAGATCGACGGTGACGTCATCGCGCACCCGCCAGCCGACGGCCACCCAGGGATTGGAGGGCACGAAGGAATAAGACGTGCCGAGCGTGACGACGGTCAGCCGGTCGTCTCGGCGCAGCTTTTCGCGCATTTCGTATGCCATGATCGTGCCGCCGAGACCTGCTCCGAGGACGACGATGTGGGACATGATACCCTCCCGTTGGTTCGATCTTCGTGGCATCCTGCGCGGGAAAGTCGCGTTCCGCGTTGATCGGGCTCAATTTCCAAACGGGGCGACGCAATTGTAAGGTGACGGCGTCGAAGAACCCGAATGGCAAGCTTGCATGTAACATTCAAAGATTATAAATTCAAGAACATGAATGTAAGAGATTTGATCCCGGCCTCAGGCAGGGCGGCCGAGCTGCTTCGGAGCCTGTCCCATCCACAGCGTTTGCTGGTGCTATGCGCCCTCGGCAACGAGGAGCGCTCGGTGGCCGAATTGCGAGAACTTCTCGACATCGACCAGGTGCCGATGTCGCAACAGCTTATGCGGCTCAGGGCCGATGGGCTGGTCGAAGCCCGTCGCGAAGGGACGACCGTCTATTACCGCATCACCAGGCCGGAAGTGCTGACTGTCATCGAGGCGCTGCATTCGGCTTTCTGCCCAAGCTGATGCATGTCGCCCAAAAGTGTGCAGCGGTTTTGGGAAGACGATGTGGATCAAAAGCGCTTCCCTTGAACGGTCGGCTTTCGCTGAACAACGCAAAATCAAAGACTTAGCTAATCTCTGTGTTGCGGCCAGTTTGGCCTTGACGACCAATTTTTACTAGTGAAATCAAGGGCTTAGTGAAATGCTGGTAGCGGGAGAGGGACTTGAACCCCCGACCCCAGGATTATGATTCCCGTGCTCTAACCAACTGAGCTACCCCGCCAGGGTGGCAAATGGCCCGAAAAACCGTCCTGGACGGATGGGTTGTTTCAAGGCGTTCGCCAAGGTCGCGCGGATATAAGGTTGGGAGGGTGGGCCTGTCAAGCTTCGAAGCGGCCGACATGCAGGCATAATCCGGCCGTCATGATCTCATCCCAGAAAAGCTTTGCCGGACAGACACTCAGGGCCTGCCCCGGGGTTGAGTTCGGCGGGGCACGTCGTTATGTCTCGGCCATGAAATTCTAGAGTTTGAGCGAATGAAGCCGCGCATCGCCGTCCTCGGTTGCGGATACTGGGGCAGCAACCATATCCGCACCCTCAAGGCGCTTGGCGCGCTCCATGCCGTTTCCGACGCCAACCGCGCCCGCGCCGAAGGTTTCGCCAGCGAGCAGGATTGCCTGGCGATCGAGCCGGACAGGCTGTTCGAGCGCAACGACATCGACGCCATCGTCATGGCGCTGCCGCCGCAATTCCATGCCGACACCGCGGTGCGGGCCGTCGAAAGCGGCAAGGACGTGCTGGTGGAAAAGCCGATCGCGCTGACGGTCGCCGACGCCGAGCGCGCGGTGAAGGCGGCAAAGGACAATGGCCGCGTCTTCATGGTCGGCCACGTGTTGCGCTTTCATCCCGCATTCGAGACGCTCAAGGCGCTGATCGACAATGGCGAGCTCGGCGAGGTGCGCTACATCCATTCGCACCGGCTCGGCCTCGGCAAGTTTCATACCGAAAACGACGCTCTCTGGGACCTGGCGCCGCACGATTTGTCGATGATTCTCGCCATCACCGGCACCGAGCCGATCGAAGTGAGGGGCGAGGGGGCAGCACTCCTCGACAATCTCAGCGACTTCGCGCATCTGCATATGCGCTTCCCGAACGGATTGCGCAGCCACCTTTTCGCCTCACGACTCAATCCCTATCGCGAGCGGCGGCTGACGGTGGTCGGCACCAAGGCGATGGCGGTGTTCGACGACGTCGAGCCCTGGGAACGCAAGCTTGCCGTCTACCGCCACGCGGTGTGGCAGGACAGCGGCCAGTGGGCCTTCACCGCCAACGAGCCTGCCTATGTGGCCGTCGGCGAGGGCATGCCGCTGACACGCGAGCTCGCCCATTTCATGCAATGCATCGAGACGCGCGTCGAACCGCGCACCGACGGCGAGGAAGCGATAAGGGTGCTGCGCATCCTGACCGCCGGCACGGTGATCCATACAGGATCGTCCGCCTGAGGCACGTTGATATTCAGGTGATGCCGGCCTGCAAACGCCAGGTTCCTCCGCTTCCGGTGCTCACGTACTTCTAGTACGCTCCGCTCCGGTTCTCGAAACCCGTCGTTTTCGGCTCGGCCTGACCTGAATCTCATCGCACCTTCGGCGAGGATCTGACCTTCAACGAAATTGGTGGAAAGGCGAGCTGGGTCACTCGGCCGGGATTTGCGCCGGCCTGGCGGCAAGCCGGGACAGCATGGCCTCGGCCTCGGCGCCGCGCTCGGAGCGCTCGATGAAGCCGCCGCCGAAGACGCGCGCCTCGTTGCCGTCGTCTGAATAGAGCACGCAGGCCTGCCCCGGCGCGATGCCCGACTCGCCGTCGGCCAGCTCGACAGAGGTCACGCCGTCGCGGTGATGCAGCACGGCCGGACGCGGCGGCCTGGTCGAGCGGACCTTGGCAAAGAGCTCGATACCGCCGGCCGGAACATCCGACAACAGTCCGTCGCCCAGCCAGTTCATGTTGCGCAGATAGATCTTGTGCGTCTCCAGCGCCTCGCGCGGGCCGACGATAACGCGCGCCCGATCGGCGTCGAGGTGGACGACATAGAGCGGCTCGCCAGAGGCGATGCCGATGCCGCGGCGCTGGCCGATCGTATAGCGCAGGATGCCTTCATGGCGGCCGAGCACGCGGCCGTCGATATGGACGATGTCGCCGGGATTGGCGGCGGCCGGCTTCAACCTGGCGATGATGTCGGAATACTTGCCCTGCGGCACGAAGCAGATGTCCTGGCTGTCCTGCTTGGCGGCGACGGTCAGGCCCATTTCCTCGGCAATGGCGCGGACCTGCGGCTTCGACAGGCCGCCGAGCGGAAAGCGCAGATAATCGATCTGCGCCTGCGTGGTGGCAAACAGGAAATAGCTCTGGTCGCGATCGGCGTCGACCGGCCGGTAAAGCGCACGATGCGCGCCACTGGCGCGCGAACGGATGTAATGGCCGGTGGCCAAGGCGTCGGCGCCGAGATCCTGGGCGGTCGCCAAAAGATCGGCAAACTTCACAGTCTGGTTGCAGGACACGCAAGGGATGGGGGTCTCGCCGGCGACATAGCTTTCGGCGAATGGATCGATGACCGCCTTGCGGAAACGTTCCTCGTAGTCGAGCACGTAATGCGGGATGCCGAGCGTCTCCGAGACGCGACGCGCGTCATCGATATCCTGTCCGGCGCAGCAGGAGCCGGCACGATGGGTGGCCGCGCCGTGGTCGTAAAGCTGCAGCGTCACGCCGACGACATCATAGCCTTCGCGCTTGAGGATGCCGGCAACGACCGAGGAATCGACACCACCCGACATCGCGACGACGACGCGGGTTTCTTCGGGGCGGCGAGGGAGATCGAGGCTGTTCATGATGCTTTCACTGTGCGGCGCTCAATGCCAATGGCCGGAATATAGGTCAAGCGCCACGCATGCGCCAGCTTGCGGCCAAGACGAGTTCACCGGCAAAATCAAGGCCCGGAGGCCGGTGTTTCAAATTCTAAACGAAATCCTAACCGGGCGTTCACGATCCTTACTTAGTCATTAGGGTTCGCTTAGGCAATTTTTAAAGCTGTGACGGTACTGTGGCGGGGATTGGGTCTTTGAGTTTTTAGTAGAGAGTACGATGACCGATCTGGTTAGACCTAGAGTCAAGTATGTTATTGGGCCCGACGGCAGCCCTCTTACGATCGCCGATCTGCCGCCGACAAACACGCGGCGCTGGGTTATCCGGCGCAAGGCGGAAGTGGTCGCCGCTGTGCGCGGCGGCCTGCTCAGCCTTGAGGAAGCCTGCCAGCGCTACAAGCTCACCACCGAAGAATTTCTCTCCTGGCAGGCATCGATCGACGAATACGGCCTTGCCGGGCTGCGCACCACGCGAATCCAGCAATACCGGCATTAAGCTGCCGGCCGAAACGAGCAAGGGCGCGGGACTCCGCGCCCTTCGCTTTTGAAACGGCCTTCCATTCAAACAGTCAGCACGACCTTTCCGATGGGTTGGGTCGCGAGGAAGGCATGGGCGGCCGCCGCCTGGTCGAGCGGGAAAGCTTTGGCCACATGCGGCATCAGCTTTTTGGCATCGACCAGCCTGGCGAGTTCGGCAAGGCCCTCGCGATCAGGCACTACAGACATGCGTTCAACGCGGATGTTCCGCTCCTTGGCCTTCGCCCTGGTGGCGTCGTGAACGTCGAGCAGCGACACCAGAACGCCGCCGTCACGCAGCACTTGCAACGACTTATCGGCGTGGTCGCCGCCGATCGGGTCCAGCACGAGATCGACATTGCCGACCTTCCCGGTGAAATCGTCCCTGGTGTAGTCGATCACCTCGTCGGCGCCGATCGAGCGGACATAGTCGGTTTTGTCCGGACTGGCGGTCGATGCCACCCAGGCGCCGCGCGCCTTAGCGATCTGCACCGCCAGATGGCCGACGCCCCCGGCGCCGGCGTGAACCAGCACGCGTTGCCCTGCCTGCAGGCCGCCATGGCGGACGAGGCCTTGCCAAGTCGTCAGCCCGGCCAGCGGCAATGCAGCCGCATGGGCATGGTCGATGGTGGCAGGTTTCGCGACGATCTCGTCCACCGGCGCCGCGGCGAGCTCGGCATAGGCGCCGGCCTGTTTGGGGAAGCGCGGCATGCCGAACACCTCGTCGCCGAGTTTCAAGGAGGTCACGCCGTCTCCGAGCGCCGCGACGGTCCCGGAAATGTCCCAGCCAAGGATGAAAGGCGGTTCGCCCAGCAGCGGATAGAACCCGCCGCGCACGGCGCCGTCGACCGGGTTGAGGCCCGCCGCCTTGACGCGGACGAGCACTTCACCGGGCCCGGGCTCGGGGTCGGGCTGCTCGGCCACGAAAAGGACCTCGGGTCCGCCGACGGAAGTCTGGATAACGGCACGCATGAACGCCTCCTGTTCGAGTGGATGTGCCCGCTATCATTTGGATAGTAATATTCAATTGTCGAGTATGTACCTTTTGTATATATAGGTACCTTATGGATAGCGAAGACAGATCCCCATGCGGCTACGACGCGTTCCGGCGCACCTGTCCGTCGCATGCGGTGCTCGAGATGCTAGCCAGCAAATGGGTCTATCTCACCGTCTGCGCGCTGCGGCGCGGCCGGCTGCGCAATGGCGAGCTGGCGCGCAAGCTGGAGGGCATCACGCCCAAAATGCTGGCTCAGACGCTGCGCGTGCTGGAGCGCGACGGTCTCGTGCGGCGCGAGGTGTTCGCGGTAATCCCGCCGCGCGTGGAGTACGAACTGACGGAGCTTGGGCGGAATCTCGCGGGATTGCTCAGCCAGATCCGCTCCTGGGCGGAAGAGCATGCATCCGAAATCAAGGATGCCCGAACCAGGGCGTCGGCCGATCACGGCGAGAAGGCCGCTATGCCGTGAAGACGGCGAGGCCGATTTTTGGCGATTGCCGGCTCTGAAGATGCCGGCATGGCCGCGACTATACCCGGCGATCAGCCGATCATGGCGCTGCGGCCGCCCGTTTCGGCCTCGCGGATCTTGGTGTCGCGCGATTCCAGCATCTCCGCCTTGGACAGCTCCGCTTCAGCTTCGCCGAGTAATGATTCGGCGGTGCTTCGCTGCTGGGCGAGGTCGCTTTGTGAATTCCTGAGGTTGTCGCGGCGCAGGCGAGCCGCCTTGGCGAAGGTCGGATAGGCGAAATGGTTGATGTCGGTGATGCCGGCTTTTTTCTCTTCGGCGATGATCTGCGCTTCCAGCTCGACCGCCATGCGCTCGAACTCGGCGATCATCATGTCCAGCTGCAAGAGCTGCCGCCGCTTCTCATTCACCTGAAACTGCTTCAGTCGAACGAGGTTTTCACGTGACTTCATGACTCGATACTCCGCAAACGCACACCTGCAATACCGTCCAGTCCGCCCGGAAAGACCTAAGCGCCGCCCGTTTCCCCCGGCTTTCCCCGGGCTATGGGAAACAAAGCCCTAAAGATTTTCGCCGGCGGTAACCATTCGTTTACGGGCATTGTTAATCATACGGGCGAGGACTTAAGGCCGGGTAAAAATTCCGGCTGCGGCGGGAAGCCCGGGCCAGCGAGTCCCTGGAGTCACTTAGGCTGACTTTTTAATGTGGTGCATTAGCGGTTTTGGTCTGTGATTCATTATTAGATTCAAGTGGGTGTAGAAAGGGGTTAAAAAATCTGGTATCGTGGATGGCACGAAATTAGGATTTGTTAACCAGTCGGTGGCACCTTCTGTTCAGGCAATCACTGCTCCGGGTCCCGGACGGGTCGTGACACGGTCCGGCAGCAGAAAAGGGGAATGAAATGCGTGTTCTGCTGATTGAAGATGACAGTGCAACCGCACAGAGCATCGAACTGATGCTGAAATCGGAGAGCTTCAACGTCTATACGACCGATCTCGGCGAAGAAGGTGTCGATCTCGGCAAGCTCTACGACTACGACATCATCCTTCTGGACCTCAATCTCCCCGATATGTCGGGCTATGAAGTCCTGCGCACGCTGCGCCTCTCCAAGGTCAAGACGCCGATCCTGATCCTCTCCGGCATGGCCGGCATCGAGGACAAGGTGCGCGGCCTGGGCTTCGGCGCCGACGACTATATGACCAAGCCCTTCCATAAGGACGAGCTGGTGGCGCGCATCCACGCGATCGTGCGCCGCTCGAAGGGCCATGCCCAGTCGGTCATCACCACCGGCGACCTTGTGGTCAATCTCGACGCCAAGACGGTCGAGGTCGGCGGTCAGCGCGTGCACCTGACCGGCAAGGAATATCAGATGCTGGAGCTGCTCTCGCTGCGCAAGGGCACGACGCTCACCAAGGAAATGTTCCTCAATCATCTCTATGGCGGCATGGACGAGCCGGAGCTGAAGATCATCGACGTCTTCATCTGCAAGCTGCGCAAGAAACTCGACGCGGCGTCCGGCGGTCAGAACTACATCGAGACGGTGTGGGGCCGCGGCTATGTGCTGCGCGAGCCGGAAGATATTCGCGTCAGCGCATAAGCGATCCCAGCGATTCGAACGAAAAAAATCCGGCTCAGGCCGGGTTTTTGCTTGAGCGCATAAGCGATCCAGGTGATTCGAACGAAAAACCCGGCTCAGGCTGGGTTTTTGCTTGAAAACGGTTCCGGCGAATCAGGCGGCTATCTTCAGGACGCGAAAGCTTTCGAGCAGTTGCGCGCGGTTGAAGGGCTTCAGCAGATAGCCTTGGGCGCCGGCGCGCTTGGCGCGCATGATCGCCGCGACGTCGACCTCGACCAGCGAGACCAGGATCTGCGGCTTGATGGGCGCTTCGATAGCACGGATGCGGCGAATAAGGTCCACGGCCGGGACGTCGGCAAGGCCACCGTCGATGACGATGACATCGGGCATGTCGCCGGCGCAAATGTCGGTAGCCTCGACTCCGGTCGAGGCCTCGACGACAATCATGTCCGAGCCGCCAAGAATGCGTTTTGCGACCTTCCTGATGACGCTCGAATCATCGACGAACAGGCAGCGCTTCATGTCCGGGTCCTCTTTGCCATCTGCCGAACCGCAATCTCGGGGTGACCGCAAAGCACCATAGGTCAATCTGGTAAAGAAGCCGAAAAGCCGTTAGGTAAAGTTT
Organism: Mesorhizobium sp. B2-6-2; assembly: GCF_006440615.1. NCBI lineage: Bacteria > Pseudomonadati > Pseudomonadota > Alphaproteobacteria > Hyphomicrobiales > Phyllobacteriaceae > Mesorhizobium > Mesorhizobium sp. B2-6-2. The sequence continues at coordinate 424,068 of NZ_VFUG01000002.1, forward strand.
TTCCAAACACGGCATCGCGCGGCCTTGGCCCCGCAGCGCGATTACATGGATCGCGGCTGGCATTGCTCAATCTGCGCCGCCAGCAAAAATATTAGCAATAAAGATACTTCGGTTTTTCTTAGGCAGCCGCCAGCACGATCTCCTCAGCGGTCGCGTGGATCGAGATCGTCATATTGGCCTCGCGCGCCAGAAGCAGCGTATAATAGGGCTGGACCGAATGGGCGTCGATCGGCTCCTCCGGCTTGTGGCCGGAATGCAGTTCGAGGAATTTCGGCGGCACGCGCAGCATCGGGCCACTGGCCGACAGCGAAAAACGCGGCTCGGTTTCGAGACTTTCCAGCGTGACCACCAGCTTGCCGCCGCGCGGTATGGCCGCGTTGGCGACGAGAATGAGGTTGAGCAGCAGCTTGACCTTGTTCTTAGGAAGCAGCGCACGGGGGCCGTTCCACAGCAGTTCCGGCTTTTCGTTCTTCAAGAAGGCGATGGCCACGGCCTCGGCATCGCCGGTGTCGATCATCATGCCGGCGGAACCCGCGGCGCCGAAGGCGATGCGGGCAAACTGCAATCGCGCCGAGGCGTTCTTGGCGCTCTGGCGAATAAGCTTCATGGCGTCTTCGTCGGCGCCGCCTTCGTCGAGCAGCTCGAGGCCGTTGTTGATTGCGCCGACCGGCGAAATGATGTCGTGGCAGACACGGCTGCAAAGCAGCGCCGCGAGATCTGGCGCGGAAAGGGTGAAAAGCTCGGCCATCGGCGAAATCCCTACTTAAGTCATTTGTTCATGGCCGAGCGACCGTCTTCGCGCCTGCCCCCACGAATCACGCTCTTTTCCAAGGCTTTCTGAATACACAGGGCCCGAGCGCGCATCAACAAATCCAAAATAATCGACGGCGAAAATGGTGTGTTCGCGGGAGGAAACCCGCCGCAGCGGCAAAAGCACAGCCTTCGAACCGCCATCTTCGTGTGGGAGCTTAATGGTTGAAAAAGGATTACGGCATAATTTGCCAGTGATAGCCACCCCGAACGGCCGGCAAGAGCCGCAGGGGTGCGAGGCGTCGGCGAAAGTGCTCCCTGACGGAGATTGGAAGCATGTTTTCCCGATACTACGACCGGACGTTCGTCCGCGTCCTCACCATGACCATCACACTCCTGGCGGCTTTGGTCCTTTCGACCTCGGCGTCGCGGGCTCAGCAGTACACTGCTCAGGAAATCGTCGATTCCGGTCATAAATTCTTCGGCGAAACATCCGGCGGCCTGGCCACCGTCGTCGAGAAGATCTTCGCCTCCTACGGCCTGCCCAATGGCTACCTGCTCGGTGAGGAAGGATCGGGCGCCCTGATCGGCGGCCTGACCTATGGCGAGGGAACGCTCTACACCAAGAACGCTGGCGACCATAAGGTGTTCTGGCAAGGTCCGTCGCTCGGCTGGGATTTCGGCGGCGAGGGATCGCGGGTGATGATGCTGGTCTACAATCTCGACGACATCAGCAGCCTTTATAACCGCTTCGGCGGCGTTGCCGGCTCAGCCTATGTCATCGCCGGCGTCGGCTTCAACGTGCTGCAGAGCAACCGTGTGCTGCTCGTGCCGATCCGCACCGGCGTCGGAGCTCGTCTCGGAGTCAATCTCGGCTATCTGAAGCTCACCGAAAGGCCGACCTGGAACCCGTTCTAATCGGATTGCGCTCGCTACGATCGCTCGGACAGTGCTGATCGCGCCGCGGCAAGCTCTTGCCGCGGCGTTGAATTTCCGCCATGCCAAGCTGGCACAATCCAGCGATTGCCGCGCCGTAAAGTGGATAGCACGCCTTGGTCCAGTCGGTTCTGTTCTTCGTACTCGGTTTCCTTTGCGCCGTTTTTCTGGCGTCGCTGGTCGCGCCGGCGGTCTGGCGGCGGGCCGTTGTCCTCACGCGCAGGCGCCTCGAGGCTTCGCTGCCGCTGACGCCAGCCGAAATCCAGGCGGACAAGGACCGGGTGCGGGCGGAATATGCCATGACGACGCGCCGGCTGGAGATAACCGTCAAGAACCTTCAGGAAAAGGTCGCTGAGCAGCTGGTGGAGATCGGCCGCGCGAACGAGGCTTTGAAGGAGCTCGCGGTCGAGAAAAAGGACAAGAACCAGGCGCTTTCCGATCTGCAGGCCAAGACTGCGGAGCTCAGGCAGCGCGAGGAGGAGTTGCACCGCCTGGCGGAGAAGCACGCGCAGACGGAGCGGGCGTTGGAGAAGCGCGCGCTGGAGTTGCAGAAGCTCGAGCAGATGTATGACGACGCCAGCTTCTCGTCCTCGAACCGGCAGATCGAGCTGGTTGCGCGCGAATCGGAGCTGGAAAAGCTGGCCAGTGACATCGCGTTGCTCAAAGGCCAGCGCAGGGAGGCGGACCGACGCAATCAGGAGGTCGCGTCGGAAAGCAAGGCCGCACGCGAAGCGCTGAAGGCGGAGAAGAAGAAAACGGCCGAACTCGACAAGAAGGTCGAGCGGCTGCTCGCGACGCTTGCCGACCGCGAGGAAAAGCTCGACCGCCGCGAGAAGGATCTCGCCCGAATGCGCGAACGTTCGAAGGAGAGCGCTGCAAACGGCGTCGCGCGGCCGGCTGCCGGAACGGACGCGAAAGGCGACGATGTCGACAAGGCAATCGCCAGGCTCGAGGGCGATCGGGAACGGCTGGAGGCAAGACTGACGGCGCTGGCGCGCGAGAACAAGCGGCTGAAGACTGATCTTGCCGCCGCGTCGGGGGCGGCAATGCCCGAATCGGCGGGCGACGCACGCTCCGGCGCCGGTCTCCGCGAACAAATGAACGAACTGGCAGCCGAGGTGGTCAATCTGACGATGAAGCTCGACGGGCCGGACTCGCCTATCGCCAAGGCCTTGGCGGGCGAGGGGCAGCAAAATGGGCGCGGCGCCAGCCTTGCCGATCGTGTCAGGGCTTTGCAGAAGGCCGGCTCGTCCAACTGAACAAGAGGTGTTCCCGCTATCCGGCCGGCGGATCAGCGGCCCTTGAAAAGTGATGCAGGGCTATTGCCGACGCGGCGGCGACGTTCAGGCTGTCGAAACCTTCCGCCATACCGATCCGCACCGTATGCAACCGGGCAAGCAGGTCTTGCGGCAGGCCTTCGCCTTCGGTGCCGAGATAGAGCGCCAGCCTGGCCGAATGTGGCGCGGCCCGGATGTCGGTGGTGCCGCTCGGCGATAGCGCGAACTGGGCGAAGCCAAGCCGATCGAGCGTCGCGGTGAACGTTCCGGTGTCGACGAATGACGCGAAGGGAACCTTCAGCGCCGCACCGACCGAAACACGGATTGCCTTGCGGTAGAGCGGATCGCAGCACGTCTGGTCGAGCAGCACCGCGTCGGCGCCGAAGGCCGCCGCATTGCGGAAGATCGCGCCCATATTATCGTGATTGGATATGCCGACCAGGACGACGGCCAAGGCACGCCGGGGCAAGGTTTCCACCAGAATCTCAGCGGGCGCCGGATCGCCGCGCAAGCCGATCGCCAGGATGCCGCGGTGCATGTGAAAGCCGGCGATCCGGTCCATGACCTCGCCGGCGGCGACATGGACCGGAAAACCCGGGGGCGCCTTGCGCAAGATGTCCTGCACGCCAGCCAGCCTGTTTTCGAGGATGAGGGCAGACTCGGCGGCGAAGCGTCCGTTCGACAGAAGAAGGTCCAGCACGACCTTGCCTTCGGCGACGAAGCGGCCATGCCGGCCGACGAGGTCGCGCTCGCGAATGTCGAGATAGGCGGCGACGCGCGGGTCCCGAGGATCGTCGATGGGGATGAGGTTCATCCAAATCTCGCCGGCAAAAATTGCCAGCGAGATAAGGGGCTTTGGATGGCGCGGGTCAAGCCCCGGCGCGGCGCAACCGATAGGCCATCTGTGAAAGGTCGCCGTCGCCGAAAATGCCTTCCAGCATGCGCAGCAATTCGCGCACCGCCTCGGATTTGCAGGAATAGTAAATCATCTGGCGGTCGCGCCGGGTCTCGACGAGATCGAGCGCCCTCAGCTTGGCGAGATGCTGCGACAGCGCGGACTGGCTGAGTTGCACCTTCTCGGCAATGGCGCCGACCGACATTTCATCGTCGATCAGGTGAGCCATGATCAACAAGCGCTTTTCGTTGCCCATGAGCGTGAGAAAGGCGGCCGCCGATTCCGCATTGGCGATTAGCTTATTTGAGATCATAGATCCCCCAAGGGTCCTGGCTCATCCAGACGCCAGGGGGCAATGGCGCCTGATTCCACGATGTTCAGATGTCGATAGGCGCTGCTGAATCAGCGCCACTACAAAGGTAGATCATTTCATCTAAATCTCAAGCGTTGCTTTTGCCGGCGCGCGATCAACTATCGCTCTTGCTCGGCCGCGCGTCCCGCCCTGGCCATCTCGACAAGCACCGAACGCAATTCGAGCGCGCTTTGCAAAGGCCGGGGAAAGAAAATCCTGCAGGTCGCATCGGGGGCGGCGAGATCCATGCCATCGGGGTCGAAACCGGTGACGATCCAGCCGTCGCCTTCGGCGCGGCCGAAGTGGCGGGCATAAAGAGCAAGCGCGTCGCGATGGTCGGTATTCATGTGATCGAGTGCGGCCTGCTCGCTGCCGGCGAACTCCTCGATAAGGGCGGGATCGGTGATGAAATCATCACGGTCGAGAAGAAAGGCCTTGCCGAAGCCGCCATTCAGGCTGGCGCGCTCGGGCTCGAGCCGGAAGAACGAGAAGTCGCCGAGCCCGGCATAGAGCTTCGCCTTGGGATTGCGGTTGAGATAGCGGCGTTCGGCTCGGATCTGATCGGCAGATCCCCGCTCCAGCCGCAAGGCCCGGCATGCCAGGCTGATGCGCGGATGCGCCAGCGGATCGCCCTTGCCGGGCTCGCCAAGCAGCAGCGAACAGCGCGGATCGGCGAGCAACGCCCCGGTGTGCGCGGACAGCATCGAGATCAGGACCAGCGGCGCGCCGTCGATGTCGGTGGCGACGCCAACCCTGCTTGCCAGCGGCGCGCCGGTGCCGGGCTCGATCGCCGCGAGCGCGCCGAAACGTGCTGAGCGGATCAGGGTTTTCGCGAGCCTGATCGCCTCGGCGTCGGTCTCGCGGATGACATCCTTCTTCGGTTCGGTCACAGGTTCACCCGAGATAAGTTGATTTTGGTTCTCCGGTTATCCGCCGAGTACACCTGCCTTTGCAAGGGCTGCGATTTCGTCTTCGCTCAAGCCGAAACGGGTCAATATGTCCGCAGGCTCGCGATCGGCGACGTCCGGCGCCGCGGAAAGCGTCTGCGGGTTTTGCGAGAAACGCGGCGCGGGCGCCGGGCGGTCGAGCTCGCCGGACTTCACAAAGCTTTTCCTGGCACGGTTGTGCGGATGGTTCCTGGCTTCGACCAGGGACAGCACGGGCGCCACGCAAGCGTCGGTTACGGCGAAAAACGTGGCCCATTCGTCGCGCGTCTTCTTCTTGATCCGGCCGGCGATGGCGGCGCGCATCGCGGGCCACGATGACTTTTCATACTGGCTGCGGACAAAATGCTCGTCGAGCGGCAGCAGCCTGGCGAATTCGGCGAAGAAGCGCGGTTCGAGGCAGCCGACGGCAATGTGCCTTGCGTCCGCCGTCTCATATGTATCGTAGAACGGCGCACCGGAGTCGAGCAGGTTCTCGCCGCGCCTGTCGCTCCAGAGCCCCGCCGCCATGTAGGCGTGGATGGGTGCGGCGAGCATCGAGGCTCCCTCGATCATCGAGGCATCGATCACCTGGCCCTTTCCGCTGCGCGAGCGCTGGAAAAGAGCGGCGAGCACGCCGGCAATCAGCATCATGGCGCCGCCACCTTGATCCGCGACGAGGTTGAGCGGTGGCACCGGCGGCGCGTCGTGCCTGCCGATCGCATGCAAGAGGCCCGCATGAGCGAGATAGGTGATGTCGTGTCCTGCTCGCCCGGACAGCGGCCCGTCCTGTCCGAATCCGGTCAAGCGGCCATAGATCAGCGCCGGATTGCGCTGCAGAACGGCATCCGGCCCGAGGCCGAGCCGCTCCATCACGCCGGGGCGAAAGCCTTCGACAAGCAAGTCGGCCCCTGCCGCAAGGCGCAGCAGCAGGTCGGCGCCCGGCTGGCTCTTCAGGTCGAGCTTGAGAATGGAACGGCCGTGGCGGTCGAGATCGTATTGTTCGGGCAGGCTCAGAAGCGGCTGGCCGGCATCGGCGCGTTCGATGCGCAGCACCTCGGCACCCATTTCGGACAACATCAGGGCGGCAAGCGGCACCGGACCAAGCCCGGCCATCTCGATCACTTTCAGGCCGGCGAGCGGTCCGGTCTTTCCGGTGGAAGCCCCGGCGCCTGTCGGCGAGCCAGACATCCCGCTTATTTCGGCGCCATGCGGATAGCGCCGTCGAGGCGGATGGTCTCGCCGTTCAACATCTGGTTCTCGACGATGTGGAGCGCAAGCGACGCATATTCGGACGGATCGCCGAGCCGCGGCGGGAAGGGCACGGAAGCGCCGAGCGAATCCTGCACCTCCTGCGGCATGCCGGCCATCATCGGCGTCCTGAAGATGCCGGGCGCGATGGTGCAGACGCGAATGCCGGATCGCGCCAGATCGCGGGCCACAGGCAGCGTCATGCCGACGACGCCGCCCTTGGACGCCGCATAGGCGGCCTGCCCGATCTGGCCGTCATAGGCGGCGACGGAGGCGGTGTTGACGATGACGCCGCGCTCGCCGCCGGCGAGCGGATCGAGTTTTGCGGTCCGGTCGGCGACGAGGCGGATCATGTTGAAGGTGCCGACCAGGTTGATCTCGATCACCTTGCGGTACTGGTCGAGCGGATGCGGTCCATCCTTGCCGATCGTCTTCACGCCGATGGCGATGCCGGCGCAATTGACCAGGATGCGCGGCTGCCCGAGCTTTTCAGCCACTTCGGCGATCGCGGCCGTAGCGCTGTCGCCGCTGCCGACATCGCATCTGACGGCAATGCCGCCGATGTCGGCCGCGACTTTCGCCGCACGCTCGATGTCCACGTCGAGGATGGCGACACGGGCACCCTTGGCCGCCAACGCTCGCGCCGTCGCCTCGCCAAGGCCCGACCCGCCGCCGGTGACGATCGCGATCTGGCCGTTCGGGTTCATGCAAGCCTCCCAGGAACCGGATTATGCTACGAAGCGCGCAAAGGAGGCGCAACAGCAACAGGCGGGTCGGCAGATGCCTGCGCGGTAGCGGCCGACCGCGCCACGGCCGGGACAAGTTCCGCAACCCTCGTCATGTTGGCGTGGCAGACATCGCCGGCAAAGCGGGCGACGGCGCCCGGCTTGATCTCGTGATGCAGCAACCGATCGAGATCGACCGGGCGCGGCATGGTGATCTGCCCGCGCGGAAAGCGCTTGAAGCCAAGCGGTCCATAGTATGACTCATCGCCAACCAGGATAACGGCGGGCGCGCCGGCCGTCCTGGCCGCCTCCAGCGCGATCGCGACCAGCTTGCGGCCGATGCCGAGATTCTTGTAGCCGGGGCGCACCGCAAGAGGGCCGAGCATCATGGCGCGTCCGGCGCCCGCTGCCACGCGCGTCATGCGCACCGAAGCGATGACCGTGCCGTCCTTGACGGCGACGAAGGACATCGAGCGGTCATGTCCTCCCGACTCGCGGATCTTGTAGGCGGCAAGCACGAAACGACCCGGACCGAAGGCCTCGTCGTTGATGGCTTCGATTTCAGGGTCATGCGCCGGAGTCTCCGGCAGGTATTTCACGTCGGCAAGGCTCATGGTCTTTGCGTTCCGGTATCGAGGAAGGTTTGCTGCAAAGCGGCAGCGTTCGCCAGGCAACGCTTCTTAAGCGCGGGCGCCCTTTCGTCGTCGGTCGAACCGGATCGAGGCAAAGTCGAACATGGGCGCCTCCGCTAGCATCAATTTTGTGCCGCTGCAATCGGTGCTTTCAGGCTTTCTTTGCGTCCATGCCGAACTTGCCCCTCCGGCGCGGGTTCGTCGTTTGACGAACTGTTCATCCGCTGAGGGCTTCGCCAGCCCGGTCATCAACCTAGATAATATCGAACCGAAGGGAGATTTTTCGCATGGGATTGCTGGTTGAAGGCAGATGGCAGGATCGCGCGCCCAACACCGACAGCGACGGTCGGTTCGTGCGAACGGAGTCGCAATGGCGCGACTGGATCACGCGCGACGGCGCGCCGGCGCAAGGCCGCACGCGCGGCTTCAAGGCGGAACCCGGCCGTTATCACCTCTATGTGTCGCTCGCCTGTCCATGGGCGCATCGCACACTGATCTTTCGCGTCCTGAAGAAGCTGGAGGGCATCATCTCCGTCTCCGTGGTGCACCATTTCATGGGGGAGAACGGCTGGACCTTCAAAGCCGAGGACGGCGCCACGGGCGACACGCTCTACGGCCTCGATTTTCTGCACCAGGTCTATGCCAAGGCCGATCCAGCCTATTCAGGCCGCGTGACGGTGCCGGTGCTGTGGGACAAAAGGCAAGAGACCATCGTCAACAATGAGTCATCCGAGATCATCCGCATGCTCAATTCCGCCTTCGACGAATGGGGCGACGCCGGTCTCGACTTCTACCCGGCGGCGCTACGCGTGGAAATCGACAGGATCAATGCGCTTGTCTATCCGGCGATCAACAACGGCGTCTATCGCGCCGGCTTCGCCACCACGCAGAAAGCCTATGAGGAAGCGTTCGGCGAATTGTTCACGGCGCTTGATACGATCGAAGAGCGGCTTTCGCGGCAGCGCTATCTGACCGGCGAACGCATCACCGAGGCCGACTGGCGGCTGTTCACGACGCTGGTTCGTTTCGATCCGGTCTATGTCGGCCACTTCAAATGCAACCTGCGCCGCATCGCCGACTATCCGAACCTGTCGAACTATCTGCGCGATCTCTATCAGGTGCCCGGCGTCGCGGGCACGCTCAGCCTGCATCACATTAAGGCGCATTATTACGGCAGCCACAGATCGATCAACCCGACGGGGATCATTCCGGCAGGGCCAGAGCTTGATTATGCCGCGCCGCATGACCGCAACGGGTTCAGGAAGGCGGCGTGATTACCAGTAAGCCGAGTTACGCTCGCCGCCAAAAATCTCCCTTATCCGCTGCAGCGTCGCCGGCGTCGTGCCCGCCGGCAAACGGTCGATCGGGAAGAAACCCGCTTCGGCGATCTCGTGGTCAGGCAGTTTCGGCGCCGTCTGGCTGAAGGCTTCGATCAGATAAAGGCCGACATGGTCGCGCTTGCTGGGGCGGCGGTTGAAATGCATCGACTTCAGCACCGGCGGCGCGGTCAGAGCGATGTTGCCTTCCTCGGCCAGCTCGCGCGCCAGCGCTTCCTCAAGGGTCTCGCCGACCTCGACGCCGCCGCCCGGCAATTGCCAACCGGGAACATAGGTGTGGCGGATCAGGAAGACCGAGTTGGAGGCACGGTCATAGACCAGGCCGCGCACGCCAAGCGTCATCGGGCGGCGCAGCAGGAAGTAAAAATGGAACAGCCTTGCCCGCAACCCCGGCCAGCCGGTCTGGCGGAATGCCGCGTCAGGATCGGCCGGGCGATTCATTCAACGATCCCCAAGCAGATGTTCGTGGGTTGCCCCACGAACATCTGCTTGGCTTTCCCTGTTTTTCGCAGGCTCTGGCCGCAAAACCGTGGGACACTTTTGCAGAACCTGCTTGGGCGAACAGCAAACGGTGAGTGGAAAGCGTCGTCGGCGTCGCTTAAGAAGGGGCCATGTTCAGGCTCGCGCATATTTCCGATGCTCATCTGGGACCGCTGCCCGATGTAACCTATCGCGACCTCGCCTCCAAGCGCGTGCTGGGCTACGTCAACTGGCAGCGCAATCGCCGCCGTCATATGCATGACGCGGTGATCGACACCATTGTCGCCGACATCAAGGCCGGCGCGCCCGACCACCTCGCCGTCACCGGCGATCTCGTCAACCTGGCGCTCGACGGCGAGATCGAGATGGCCAAGCACTGGCTGGAGACGCTTGGATCGCCGCATGACGTTTCCGTGGTCCCCGGCAATCACGACGCCTATGTGCCGGGCGCCTTCGACAAGGTCTGCCGGTCGTGGGCTCCCTGGATGACGGGCGACGGCGTCAACAGTCCGGTCGACCGCAATTCCTTTCCGTATCTGCGCGTGCGCGGCAATGTCGCGCTGATCGGCGTCACCACGGCGCGCGCCACCGCGCCCTTCATGGCCAACGGCTTCTTCATGGAAGGGCAGGCCGAGCGGCTCGGCAAGATTCTCGACGATGCCGCGGAGCAAGGGCTGTTCCGCGCCATCATGATCCACCACCCTCCGGTGCGCGGCGCCGTCCCGCAGCATAAGCGGCTGTTCGGCATCGCTCGCTTTCACAAGGTCATTCGCCGGCATGGCGCGGAACTCGTCCTGCACGGGCATTCGCATCTGCCGTCACTGTTCACCATCGGCGCACGGGGCGCCAAGGTGCCCGTGGTCGGGGTTGCCGCCGCGGGCCAGGCGCCCGGCGGCAAACACCCGCCGGCGCAATACAACATCTTCGAAATCGACGGTGAAAAGGGCGGCTGGCGTCTTCGCCTGATCCGGCGCGGCCTGACGGGACCAGCCCTGCCGCCTGCCGACCTGCAGGCCATGGACCTCGATGTGCCTGCCGGCACGGCGCGCCAGCTCGTCAGAAGCTGATCTTCATCTGCATGATGCGGTCCCAAAACAACGCCAGCGAAACCGCCAGGCCGACAAGGGCGCCGGCGGCTATCAGGCCGAGGCCGGCGAAGAAGGTCGTCCAGCCATTGCGGCCGTTTTCGGATCGGATGGGCGGCTCCGCTTCCTGGACCACGGGGCGATGCAGGCCGCGGACGGCGCTCTCCACGCTCCCTTCCATCATGCGCTGCCGCTCGACGACACGCTCGGCCACGTAGCGCGTCACCGCATCGGCAACGGCTTTCATCTCGGTCGATTCGGCCAGCACCACGCGGCCGACGCGCGTATCCCTGAGGAAACGATAGGTGCGGCGGTCGCGTCCCATGGCGACGTGGCTCACCGCATCGATCCACAGCCGCGGCTGCAGGCCGGACGAAACGGCGAAGTCGAAGCTGTCCATGTCGGCCGGGACATCGGCAAAGACCGGGGCAAGCTCGCTCGCCAGCAGATCGAGCCGCATGCGGTGCGCCTCGCGCATGTCGACGACCACGTCATCGCGGTCGGCAAAGGCGTTCTTGACGTCGCGTACGGCATCGGCGAGCTTTCGCGACGGTTCGATCGGGGTGATTTTGTCGCCTGCATCCTTCATGGCGGCTGCCTCACTGTTGGTTAACAGCGAGTTACCACAGTCGCCGGCAAAATGCACTGCCGACGACGACCCGCGCGACTGCCGCGGTCCGGCGGAAGCGGTTACGGTATTTCGAGATCGGTCCGGGAGAGATCAACCCGCCGAAGCGTCCAGCGGTGGACGCAACCGCCTGCCGCGCCGCCGCACGTTGCGACGCACGATTTCGGCGATCAGGTCAGGAGCTTCCTCGACCAGCATGTGACCTGCGTCAAGGACATGATGCAGATGGAAATGCGACGGCAGCGCCTCGGCCTGCCCGACCGGCAGCAGCGGATCCTCCGCTCCCCAAACGACCATGACCGGCATGTCAAGCGTATCCAACTGCGCGCGGGGGATGATCCCTTGCCGGTCATCCCTCGTCATCGCGGCCGCCATATCGATCAGGGTCTGCAACTGGCCGGGTCGGGTGCGCATCCGGCAGAGTGCATCCACCACGTGATCAGGCGGCACGCTTCGCGGACCCGACATGGCGGCAAGGCTGGCGCGGACCTGTTTCCTGCCGTCAGCTGCGGCGTAGCGGCGCAGCAAGTCTGCGTTGATTTCCGGGCCAAAACCGCCGGGCGCCAACAGCGTAAGCGAGGCCACCCTGTCGGGGTCGGCAAGCGTCATCGATGTGGCGATCGCGCCGCCCATGGAGTGACCGACGAGATGGACCTTGCCCAACCGGCGGGCGGCCAGATCGGCGAGGATGGCTCGCGCGGCCGGCTTGGCGCCGCCCAGGCCTTCGCTTTCCAGGGACTGTCCATGGCCCGGCAGATCATAGGCCAACACTCTCGCCTCCGCCGCCAGCGAGGCCGCGACGTCACGCCAGATATCACCACTGGCTCCGAACCCGTGCAGAAGGACGATTGTCCTCGGACCGGCGCCGCTTTCGACGGCATAAGGGAATGGACGCATGAAAAATGGGGCGGTGAACAAGGCAGGGGCTTCAAATTGTGGCTGAATTGCTCCCGAACCGGATTGATGGCCAGTAAAATTTTCGCGACCGAGCGCCCCGTCAGGCGCTCGATACGCAAGAATGTCCTAATATATGGCGGATCACAGCGTCATACTCTGGTGCTCCGGCATTCGTGTGGCCCAAATGAGTGTGGAGAGTTGGATTAGCTCGGGTTGCCGATCCCGGCGGCCCGCAAGGATTGAACCAGCCGATCGGTGAGATCCGCTGGGTATTTGCGATCGACGAATGTCGCGCGCGGGTCGGCGGCGAACTTCGGGAATTGTGCGGTGAGCTCGTTGGCAAGCTCGCCCGCCAGCTTGTCGCGTCCCGAAATCCTGGCGCCGATCAGGCGCGCGGCCAGGTAATGCGACTTTGATGCCGTCGTGCGCAGCGATTCGCTGGCGATGGCCGCCCTTTTCATATCGCCCTGCATGAAGGCTCCGACGAAAAGGCCATAATCCCACCAGGTCGGATGGCCGCTGAAGGCTTCGACCGCGTGGCGCAGGATCGGCGTTCCCTCATCATATTTGCCGGCGAAGATCAGCCCGTAGCCATAGGCGGCGGCCATGCCGAGGTCGTACGGGTTGAGCTCGTAGGCCTTTCGCATCAATCGGGTCGCTTCGTCCGTGTTGCCGAGACGCGAGTTGAGGTAGCCAAAGGCGCGATGCGCGTGCGGGCTCATCGGTCCCATCTGGACGGCGCGGTGGGCAAGCGACATGGCCTTTTCGAGCGTCGCTTCCGGTGGATAGGCATAGTGCGCGGTGACGGCTTCCACATGAAGCGCGGCCAGCTCCGCGTAGACAAGCGACGATTTGGTGCCTTCGCCGACCAGCTTCTCCAGGCAGCGATACGCAATTTCGTGCGTCTGGGCGCTCATGTCGAGATAGTAGCGGTCGTCGAGCACCAGGCACCCGATCTGGCTGGTCCGGATGTCGCTCTGGTCGATGTAGCTGTAGATCGCGCCCGAAGCGGGAACGGTCGAGGTGAGAAGGCTGGCGACGTTGCCTTCAACCGCGCCAGGGGCGCTCTCGGCTGATGTAAGGTTGCGCGACAGGAGAACCCGCCCGGTCCCGACGCTCTGCAACTCCACCGTGACGTCGCCGGCAGCGGGCCCGGGAACAATTTCAAAAACGAAACTGATCGGATCGGCGGACCGATCACGCGTCGAATCCGCATCGCGCCCGATGAAATCGATGGTGTCGAAGCCTGCAAGCCCGGCGCGCAGCGACGACGCGACGCGAGCCGCCTCCGCTCCATCCGCTTTGACGGCGATGTAGATCAGCGGCAGGGAGTCGAATCGGGACTGGGCGGTGCCGGCCAGGCGCGCCGTCTCGACTGTCGCGCCAGTGTCGCCGCTGTTGAGGAAGGCATTGCCTTGACGCACGATGAGCACGCCGAGCATGACAATGACCAGAGCCATGGCAGCCCAGAAGAACCGCAATTGCCGCGTGAGCGACTGGGCGGGTGCTGCCGGCGCCATCAGCGCTGCAGGTTCGCCCGCGGCAGAGGCGTCGAGATGTTCGGTTGCGGCCGGAGCGGCTTCGGCCGAAGCGTCGGGCCGCTGCGCGACGGTCTTGGAGGCAGACCTGGCGTCGCCAGGCAGGCGGATCGCGTTCGGCTCGTAGGACGGGACATAACCGCCGCGCGGGATCGCGATGCGCACCGGCTCGGCGACACCTTCATTGGCGAAATACTGCTCCAGGAGCTCGCGCAGACGACCGGCCTGAACCCTGACCACGGCATCGGTGGAGGCATCGAAATCGCCGTCCTTGCCGAAGACATCCATGGCGATGGAAACGCCTTTCAGCCTGTCCGCCTCGCCGGCCTGCTCGCGTTCAACCAGATAGCGTAATAGCCTGCGGGCACGCTCGGATCGTCCGAACGTTTCGCTGGCAAGCAGTCGCTCCAATGTCTCGCGCACTGCGGGGGCGGCAGGCGGGGCATGCTCCAAGTGTCGAACCTTTCGAAGTCGGCACAGGTTAGGGAGCGATAATATAGCGCTCGCGCCGACGTACAAGGATGCTTCTATTATGTGATCGCGTAAGCCACCGGAAATTCCTCCGGCGGTTAACGAATGGCAGGTTCGCATCCGCTTCTGGAGCGTGGCGCAAGCTGGAATGCGCCGGCTCCATCGCTGGATCAGATCATCCGGCTAGAGCGGTTCACCGCTTCACGGAACGGTGAGCCGCTCAATTTTTTGTTTGACCGCAATTCCGGACGGAAGGCTACGGCGAAACCGCCGAGCCTAACCGCTTCATACTTTTCCCGGAATTTGCTCTAGCCGCCGATGATCCGGTTGGCGGCCGAAACGACGGCCTCCAGCGAGGCGGCGACGATGTTGGTGTTGATACCGGCGCCGAACAGCTTGCCGCCCGGATACTCCATCTCGACATAGGAGATCGCCGAGGCGTTGGAGCCGCGCTGCAAGGAATGCTCGGAATAGTCGAGCACCGACATGTCCACGCCGACATGGCGCGAGAGCGCATCGACAAAGCCGTCGATCGGGCCGGTGCCCGAACCGGTGATGGTCACTTCCTTGCCGTTGTCGAGAATATCCGCTTCGACCATGCGCCGGCCCTTCACCTCGGTATCGGGATAGGTGCGATGGTCGAGGAACTTCAGCCGCGCGCCGGGCTGGTCGACATAGGTTTCGAGGAAGCGTTCGTGGATGCGCCTGGCCGGCACTTCCTTGCCTTCCGCATCGGTGATCGCCTGGATCGCCTGGCTGAATTCAATCTGCAGATTGCGCGGCAAGTTGAGGCCGTAATCTGCCTGCAGCACGTAGGCGATGCCGCCTTTGCCGGACTGCGAGTTGATGCGGATGATCGCCTCGTAGGTGCGGCCGACATCGGCCGGATCGATCGGCAGATAAGGCACTTCCCAGATTGGGGTGTTGGCCTTCTTCAGGGCTTTCATGCCCTTGTTGATGGCGTCCTGGTGCGAGCCGGAGAAAGCCGTGTAGACCAGCTCGCCGACATAAGGGTGACGTTCCGGGATCTTCAGCTGGTTCGAATATTCGTAGACGTCCTTCATCCGGTTGATGTCGGAGCAGTCGAGCTCCGGATCGACGCCCTGGGTGAACATGTTGAGCGCCAGCGTGACGATATCGACATTGCCGGTGCGTTCGCCATTGCCGAACAGCGTGCCTTCGACGCGGTCGGCGCCAGCCATCAGGCCGAGCTCGGTGGTGGCGATGCCGGTGCCGCGGTCGTTGTGGGGATGCAGCGAGACGATCAGGTTCTCTCTGGCGTCGAGGTTGCGGCACATCCATTCGATGCGATCTGCATAGACGTTGGGCGTCGACATCTCGACCGTCGACGGCAGGTTGATGATCAGCTTATTGTCGGCCGTCGGCTTCACGATCTCGGTGACGGCGTTGCAGATCTCCAGCGCGACTTCGAGCTCAGTGCCGGTGAAGCTCTCCGGTGAGTACTCGAAGCGGTAGCCGCCGCCGGCCTTGGCGGCCATGTCGGTGATCATCTTGGCGGCGTCGGTGGCGATGCGCTTGATGCCGGCGACATCCTTCTCGAACACGACCCGGCGCTGCAGCTCGCTGGTCGAATTGTAGAAATGCACGATCGGGCGGTGCGCGTCCTTCAGCGCCTCGAAGGTCCGCGTGATCAGCTCGGGCCGGCACTGCACCAGCACCTGGAGCGATACATCCTGCGGCACGCCGCCTTCCTCGATGCACCAGCGGGCAAAGTCGAAATCGGTCTGCGAGGCCGAGGGGAAGCCGATCTCGATTTCCTTGAAGCCCATGTCGAGCAGCATGGCGAACATGCGCGCCTTGCGCTCATGCCCCATCGGGTCGATCAGCGCCTGGTTGCCGTCGCGCAGGTCGACCGAGCACCAGATCGGCGCCTTGTCGATAGTCTTGTTCGGCCAGGTGCGGTCGGTCAGGCCGACGATCGGGTAGGGCTGGTATTTACGTGCTGCATCCGGCATGTGGCCGGCCGCGCGCTTCCCGGCTTCAGCCTCGCCGGCGCGGATTTCTTCTCGTGCGTTCATCGTCGTTTCTCCCGGCGGCCCGCATGCCCGCCTCAGGCGGATGGGTGGCGAGCGTCGCCTCTACCAAAAGTTCGTTCGCTTGATGTGACTTTGCCAAAGTCTGGCCAAGGAGCATGCGCCTTGAGCGGCGGTTTCGACCGCCGGGCGCTCCTTCAGCGAACCCGGCGATCGCCGATAAGGCCGAGAAGAAGCAGGGTCGAGGCGAGCGCGCGCGCGGTCTCGCCGGCAAAGCCGGTGCGAGAGGAGGCGACGGAGCGAACGCGCGTGATCATGTCGGCTCTCTTACAGGAGCGGCCCGGCAGAGGCAAGCGGGACGCATGGATCAATGGCCTTGCCTAATATCGCCGCCGGTGCGGACAGCCTTCCCCGCGCCTCGCAAATGCGCCAGACTTGGTTTCGAAGGCTTCGCTACCGAGCGAAGCTCCGGGGAGGGGTTCGTCCATGAATTTCGTGTTCTTCTCGCCGCATTTCCCGGCCAACGGCGCCGAATTCTGCGACCGGCTGAAGAAGGCCGGCGCCACTGTGCTCGGCATCGGCGATGCGCCTTACGAGACCTTGAACGCCAAGCTGAAGGCGGCGCTTTCGGAATATTACCGCATCGCCGACATGGAAGATTACGACGCCGTGCTCCGGGCGATGGGGCACTTCATCCACAAATGGGGCCGCATCGATCGCTTCGAGTCGCTCAACGAGCATTGGCTGGAGCTGGAAGCCAATATCCGCACTGATTTCAACATCTTCGGCACCAAGCTCGACTTCGTAAAGAATTTGAAGCGGAAAAGCCGTATGCGCGCTTTCTTCCGCAAGAGCGGCGTCGAGACCATCCCGCAGCGCAAATGCTCCGACCGCGCCGGGGCCATGACCTTCATCCGCCGTGTCGGCTTTCCGGTGGTGGTCAAGCCGGATTCCGGCTCCGGCGCCTCGAACACCTTCAAGATCTCCAACGCCAAGGAGCTCGACCAGTTCTTCAAGGACAAGCCGGAGGGTGTGACCTTCGTCATGGAGCAGTTCATAGAAGGGCTGGTGGTGACCTTCGACGGGCTGGTCAACCGCGACGGCGAGGTGGTGCTGGCGGCGAGCCACCGCTACGATCAGAGCATCATGGAGGCGGTCAACCGCGACCGCCATATGAGCTACACCTGCTTTCCCGAGATCAGCCCGGAGGTCGAGGAGGCGGGCCGCAAGATCCTCAAGGCGTTCGACGTGCGCGAGCGCTTCTTCCATATCGAGCTGTTCGAAACCAGCGACAAGCGCGTCATCGCGCTCGAGGTCAACATGCGGCCGCCAGGCGCCTGGATGACGGACGCCATCAACTACACGTTCGACATCGACGTCTATGCCGCCTGGGCCGACATGGTGGTCAAGAATGCCGCCGGCGGTCCTTACAAGGGCAAGTATTTCACCGCCTATGCCAGCCGCAAACGCCACATCGACTATTTGCACAGCCATGCGGACGTGCTAGCCGCCCACGGCGACAAGATCGTCCATCATCAGGCTATCGAAGAGGTCTTCAGCCGCGCCATGGGCAATTACGCCTACCAGATGCGCTCGAAGGATCCGAAGGCGCTGCGCCAGGCGGTCGACTACATCCACGCGGAAAAGGCCTGAGCCGATGGACGTCTCCTATCACAAGGACCATGCCCGCAATCTCGGCCGAGACATGGAATACAAGCGCTATGGCCATGCCGGGCGTCCGGTGGTGGTGTTCCCGACCTCGCAAGGGCGGTTCTACCAGTTCGAGGATTCGGGTGGGGTCGGCGCGCTTGCCGACTTCATCGACACCGGCCGCATCCAGCTCTTCACGCTCGACGGCATCGACTCGGAATCCTTCTTCGACAAGCATGCCGACCCGGCGCAACGCATCGCCCGCCACGATGCCTATTTCCGCTATGTGCGCGAAGAAGCGCTGCCGGAACTGCAGGCGGTTGCCGGCAAGTCCAACGGTGGCCGCGTTTTGAAGCCGCTGTTTTGCGGCTGCTCGATGGGCGGCTACCACTCATCCAATTTCGTGTTCCGCTTCCCGGAGCTGGCGAGCGGGGTGATCTCGCTGTCCGGCGTCTATTCGGCGCGCGACTTTTTCGGCCGCGCGCTGGAAGGCAATATCTATTTCAACTCGCCGCTCGATTATCTGCCCGGCATCGTCGACCAGAAGCTGCTCGGGCGGCTTAGGGCGCTCAGGCTGATCTTCTGCTGCGGCCAAGGCGCCTGGGAAGAGCGCATGCTGGTCGAGACGCGCGAGCTGGAACAGGTGCTGCGCGACAAATCTATCCCGGCCTGGGTCGACTATTGGGGCGGCGACGTCAGCCATGATTGGCCGTGGTGGCACAAGCAACTCGTCTATTTCTTCGGCCGCTGGCTGGATGACGATCTGATGCACAGGTTGGACTGAGGTGCGTTGATATTCGGGTGGGGCCGGCCGGCAAATGGCGGTTTCCTGACGGCTAACTCTCCTGGCAGGCCGGGACAGGCGCGACATCTTGTTCCGACGCCGATCCGCGACGCAAGCCGACGAAGACGACGATGGCGGTGAGCACGGTGATCGTCGCCAGCACGATGAGCAGCCGGTTGAAAGCCGTTTCATAGGCTTGGACCAGGGCCCTGGCGTCGGCCAAGTGCAGATGTTGCACCGTTTCGCTGATATTGCCGGTTGCCAGTAGTTGTGCCGCCGCGGCCGCTTCGGCAGGCGAGGCCAGCCCTTGAGCGCTAAGCTGCGTGGCCGTGAAACCGGACAAGGCCGCCATGACGATCGCCAGGGCCACGCCCTCGCTGGCGACGCGGGTGGTGTTGAATATGCCCACCGCCATGCCGGCGCGCTCCCTTGGCACGACGCTGACGGCAAGTCCGTCCATCAGCCCCCAGGGCAAGGCGATGCCGATGCCGACCAAGACCAGCGGGAGCAGCAGCGCGTTGTCCGCCACGGGCACGCAACTGAGCCAGACCAGGCCGGCCGCGGCGACGAGGAGGCCCACACCGCAGATCGTCGCCGGAGCGATCCGGCGTGCCGCCTGGCCGGCCAGCAGCGGCAAGATCAGCAGCGGCCCGGACAGGCAGATCATCAATTGCCCCGCCTTGATCTCGCTCATCCCCTCAATGCCGATGAAGCGGATCGGCAGGAGCACGAGCAGGACGACGAAGGCATAGGCGGGCGCCGCGGCCAGGAACTGCACGCCGACGAAACGCGGGAAGCGAAACAGTGTCAGGTCCAGCATCGGCCGACGCACCCGCCGCTCGACAATCACGAAGGCGGCAAAGAAGATGGCAGCCACGCCGAGAAGGGCGATAACGAGGGGATTGGCCCATCCGCTCTGGGGCGCCTGCAGCACACCGCAGGTCAGCGCGGCAAGCGCGATGGTGAAGGTGCCGGCTCCTGTCCAGTCGAGCCCGGTTGCATCCGGATCGCGCGATTCGGCGACGGCGCGCAGGCCAAGCGCGGCGGCGGCAACGCCAAGCACCGCCACCAGAAGAAAGATCGCGCGCCAGCCGAACGCGTCGATGAGCAGGCCAGAGGCAACAGGGCCGAAGGCAAGGCCGATGCCGAAGCTGGTACCGAGAAAGCTGAAGGCGCGCAGACGCAATTGCCCGTCGAATTCCTGGGCAAGCGCGGAGGCGCCGCCGGCGAAGGCGGCAGCGCCGCCAACGCCTTGCAGAGCTCTGAAGAAATCGAACCAGACGATGCCTGGCGCCAGCATGCAGCCCAGCGCGGCAAGCACATAGGCGGCGAGGCCGGCGAGAAAGATCCGCTTGCGGCCATGGTTGTCGGCCAGCGCTCCGGCCGCCATCAGGCCGGCGCCGAAGGTCAGCATGAAGGCATTGGTTACCCAATTGAGCTCGAGCGGACTGCCGCCGAGATCGGCGGCAATGCGGGACAGCGCCACGGCGGGGCCGGTGAAGCTCAATGGCATCGTCATGGCAGCGAGACAAACCGACAGCAGCACGAGCCATCTGCCGGCCGGGCCGGTTCTGGTCATCAAAGTCATGGATTTTCCTATCTAACGCGGGATTTGCCGACATGCCCTGACTGGCAGCGCCGGCCGCAAGGACAAGATAGGGCGGGGACATTTCCGGCAAAATAGTATTAGATTGCCAGTCATCCCGGAATGAAACGCTCGAATAAGTTTATGCCATGGATCGTCTCAACGGCCTTCTGGCCTTCGCCCGCACCGCCGAGCTCGGCAGTTTCGTCGCCGCCGGCCGGGCGCTCGGCATCTCCGCCTCCGCCGTCGGCAAGAGCGTCGCCCGGCTCGAGCAGGAGCTCGGCGTGCGTCTCCTGCAGCGCAGCACGCGGCGTATCGGCCTGACCGAGGAGGGCAAGTCGTTCAACGAGCGGGTACGCCGCATCCTCGACGAGATCGACGACGCGGAGGCGATGCTGTCGCGGACACGCGAGACGCCGCATGGCCGGCTACGTATCTCGACGCCGATCGTCACCTATCATCTGCTCTTGCCGGTGCTGTCGGAGTTCATGGCCCGCTACCCCGAGATCGAGCTCGACATCGATTTCAACGATCGCATCGTCGACGTCATCGACGAGGGTATCGACGTGGCGATCCGCAGCGGCGAGCTGCCCGATTCGCGATTGGTGTCGAGGCCGGTTGCGCCCTTTCGCATGCTGCTCTGCGCGGCCGCTTCCTACCTCGATCGCCATGGCACGCCCGGCACGCCGGCGGATCTCGCGGCGCATTTCGGCATCCATTTCCGCTTTCTCAACAGCGGCAGGCTGCTCAACTGGCCGTTCACCACCGGGAGCGCCGAGCCGCAGATCCGTTCGATGCTGACCTGCAACAACATGGAGGCATTGAAGGGCGCGACGATTGCCGGTCTCGGCATCGCCTGCATGCCCGACTTCTTGGTGCGGGAGGCGCTGCATGACGGCAGGCTGCGCACCGTGCTCGACGACCATGTCGACGGCCGCGGCCAGTTCCGCATGCTGTGGCCGTCCAATCGCCATCTTTCGCCGAAGGTCCGGGTCTTCGTCGATTTCCTCCCCGAGAGGCTTGCGGCGGGGCCATCGGCCCCGGCAATCCAAACGAAGGTCCGCGGGGATTGTCAGTAGGTCGCGCGGCCGTCAGAGCTTTCGGATCGGGCCTGGATAGCGGGCCACCACATTGGGCTGCCACGACTTCACCCGGCCTTTTCGGGCGCAGGAAGGCCGAAGCCGCCCACGGGATGGGTCTCGATCTGGAATTCGAAGCCAGCGATGAAGGGACGCGCCTTGGCGATCGCCGCCTGGACCTCGGGCAATTGCAATGATGCCTTGTGGCTCGCCTGGTCGGTCCACACTTCGGTGACCCAGATGGCGTCGGCGTCGGCCGGATCGGTGGCGATGATGTAGCTCAGGCAGCCGGGCAACGCAGCTGTGCTTTCGCGCAGCACGTCCATGACCGCATCGCGCTGGCCGCGCGCCGCCCGCATCTTGCCGATCAGTCCGTACATGCGCTTACTCTCCCTCCAGGTTGCACGCTGGATCAAGTATGCAATCGCCAGCTCACGGCATCAACTGGCCGCCATTGACCTCGATCACCTGGCCGATGATGTAGCCGCTCAAGAGACTGGACGACAGGAACAGATAGGCGCCGACGCAGTCCTCCGGCGTTCCGGCGCGCCCTTGCGGAATGGTGGCGACCATGGCCTTGATCTGCTCGGCGTTCGAATAGCGTTCGTGGAAGGGCGTCAAGATCGTGCCGGGCGCCACGGCGTTGACGCGGATGCCGAAGCCGATCAGCTCCTTGGCCATGCCGCGCGTCACGTTGGAAACAAAGGCCTTGGACGACCCGTAGAGGCCGGCGCCGCCGCCGGCGCCGTTGCGGGCGGCGATCGAGGTGGTGTTGATGATGAAGCCGCCCTGGCGCTTCAGCCATGGTATCGCCTTGCGCGAGGCGGTCAGCACCGAGCGCGCATTGAGGTCCATCACGGCGTCGTAATGCGCCTCGTCCTGGTCGGCATAGGCGACGCGGCCAAGCATGCCGCCGGCATTGTTGACCAGGCCATCGAGCCGGCCGAAGTGGTTTGCGCTCTCTTCGACGACACGCTCGACGTCGGCCGGTTTCGAGAAGTCGCCCTGGACTAGAAACACCTCGCCGCCATCGTCGCGGATGGATCCGGCCACGGTTTCGGCGGGAGCGCGGCTTGCATTGAAATGCAGCGCGACGCGGCATTTCTGCGCCGCGTAAGCACGGGCAAGTGCTGCACCGATCCCGGTCGAAGCGCCGGTGACCAGCACCGCCTTGCCGGCAAGATCGGGGATGGCAAGTGTCGTCATGTCGGCTGGCCTCCGGGTTGCCATCCTTCGTAGGCCATTGCCGGCCTGGCCTTCAAGTGTTGGCGTTCAGTGGGGGCGCATTCAGGGCCTGAGATAGACATAGCCCTGATGCTGCAGTTCGGCGAGCTTCACGACGCCGCCCTTGTCGGCAAGCTCGAAGCCCGCCAGCAGGTCGGTCAGCGTGATATCCATGCCGTGCAAGGTGTTGCCGCAGGCTTGCGGCACAAGTCCCTGCTGGACGAGGCCGGCGAAGCGGCTGGAAACAGCGCCGGAAGCGCCCTTGGCCGTGAAGGCGGCCAGAGCCGGACCGTGCACCACAAGCACGATGTCGACATTGCCGCCAGTGCCCTCATAGTGGTTCTTGATGTTGCCGAGGACGAAGTTGACCTTGTCAGCGTCGCTGAGGTGATAGGCGACTTTCAACCTTCCCTCAGGCGTTGCCGCATTTGCCCGGCTCAGGCCGAAAAGGCCCGCGGCGCCAGCGAGACCGGCACGAAAGATGTCACGGCGCAGCATCGTATCCTCCGTTCGCCCGCCCGCTCGCGATTTTGCATGGTCCAGGCGGCACTCCTAGACTAGCATATCCAAGTCCCGTCGGTGGGAGGAGGATCACATGATATCGAGGACCATGGTGGCGAGGACCATGGTGGTGGTGCTTTGCGCCGCCCTTGCCGCCTCGTTCGGCGCGGCGCGCGCCGAACAGCCGCCCAAGCTTCCCGAGCTCAGCCCGACCGGCGCCGACGCCTGCTTCGGCCGTGTCTACGACGCCGCCCATCTCAAGGCGCATCCGCATCAGAAAGTGGCGCGCATCTTCTTCTACTACGGGCACGATCCGGTCAGCCGGCCGAACGAGGAGCCGAGCACGATGTCGGACGTCTCTTATAACGGCTTTCTCACCACCACGGTGCGCGGCGCCAAGAAGCCGGAATGGGCCAGCGGCTGGTGCAACAAGGAGGATCCAAGCGACAAGGCAAGCGGCATCCGCTGCGGCATGGAATGCGACCGCACGCTCGCCTCGCTGAAAGTCGACGACAGCGGCCGGCTACTCCTCTCCAACGTACAGCCTGATGTGTATCTCGACGCCGGCGCTGAGGAGGATCTCGGCAAGGCCGAGTACAACAAGCAGGCGCTGGGCAGCGAGGACGACAATTTCAAGCTGGACCCGATGCCGGCCGAGACCTGCAAGGCGGAGTTCGCGCGCATCGATCCGATCGACCCGGCGCTGGGCGAGCCGCTGCGCGTGCGGCTCAAGCCCGATCAGCCCTTCTGCTTCGGGCGTGACTACGACGATGCGCATCTGAGGTCGCATCCCAACCAACTGACGCAATCGATCCGCGTGTTTCGCGGACCCGTCGAGCTCGCCTCCTTCGCCGCCGGGAGCGACGCCGCGAACTGGCCGGATGGGGTGGATGTCGCCGTTTCGGTGACGACGAGGCAGAAAGGGAAAAAGGTCACGCAGACCTATTCCTGCCAGGGCGAGGCCGATCAGTGGCGCTGCTCGGCCAATTCCAAGATGAGCGATTTTTCCTGCAACGTCTCGCAGAAGGAGATTTTCCTCAAGCGCGGCGTCAACGGCACGATGATGGTCGCGAACCCCAACAATGCGGTAGCGGTTGTCGATCTCTGCTCGAAGGCGGCGAACGGCAAGACCAGATCCGACGACAAGGTCTATCGGCTGCAGCCGATGCCGCAGTCGGCATGCGCTCCGTAACCAGCGCTTCGTCATTCTATGGCGGAGCGAGGAGCGAAGCGACGCGGCGCAGACCATAGAATCCGTGACTTCGACGCGCCGCCACGGTGGCGAATTCTGCTCCGTTGCACTCCTTGGCGAAGGTAACGGCATGGATTCTAGGTCTTCGCCACGGAGCTTCGCTCCTGCTCCGCCCTGGAATGACGAAGTTGAGAGGCTCCGGCCAATCTCCAACGTCTGCCATGCTGGCACCGTCAGGCGAAAGGTACCGCCGCGGTGCCTTTCGGCAGCTTCGCCTCGTCGTCCGGCTCGACATGGATGGTGACGCGCACCGAGGGGATCTCGGCCTTCAGCGCGTCCTCAATGCGGTCGCAGATGACATGGCTGGCGCCGACGGTCATGTCGGCGTCGACCACCAGATGGAACTCGATGAAGGTGGCGCGGCCGGCAATGCGCGTCTTGAGATCATGCACCTCGAGCGCGCCCTTCGAATTGGCCGATATGATGTTGCGGATCTGCATGTGCTCATGGTTGTCGACGGCGCGGTCCATCAGCCCGCTCATCGACGAGCCAATGACATGCCAGCCCTGCCACAGGATGTTGAGCGCGACGATCACGGCAAGCGCCGGGTCGAGGATCTGCCAGCCGGTGAGCACGGCACCGACAAGACCGCCGAACACGCCGACTGACGTTACCACGTCGGTCATGATGTGCTGGCCGTCGGCGACAAGCGCAGGCGACTTCGCATTCCGGCCGGCGCGGATCAGCGTCCAGGCCCAGATCGCATTGGTGACCGTCGCGACGCCGTTGACGGCAAGTCCTTCCCAAGGCTGTTCCAGCGGGGCCGGATGTTGCCAGGACTGCCAGACCTCGTTGAGGATCAGCAGCGCCGCGACGACGATCAGCACGCCTTCGAGGACGGCGGAAAAATATTCGGCTTTATGATGGCCGAAGGGATGGTCCTGGTCGGCGGGCTTGTAGCTGACCTGGATCGCCCAGAAGGCGGCGGCCGATGCGATCACGTTGACGATCGATTCCAGCGCGTCGGAATAGAGCGCCACGGAACCGGTGATGTACCAGGCGGCAAGCTTCAAGACGAGCACCACGAATGCGACCAGGATCGACCAGAAGGCAAGCCTGGCAATCTTCTCGCGGGTCGCGGCTTTCGCCGCGGCCGCCACCGTGTCCTGCGTCACAGCCATGGTTCCTACGCGGCCTTTTCCTTGGCCTTGCGCGGCAGATGCGCAACGATGTTCTCGATGATGCGCATGCCGGCATTGTGACCGAGCGTCATGATCGATTCGGGATGGAACTGCACCGCCGCGATCGGCTCCTTGCGGTGCTCGAAAGCCATGATGATGCCGTCCTCGGTCTCGGCGGTCACCACGAAACCGTCGGGCAGGCGCACCGGGTCGGCGAAGATCGAGTGGTAGCGGCCGACGGTCACTTCCTTGGGCAGGCCTGAGAAGATGATGCCGGGCTTCGAAACGCGGATGCGCGACGGCTTGCCATGCATGGGGATGTGCAACTGCCTGAGCTCGCCGCCATAGGCCTCGGCCAATGCCTGCAGGCCGAGACAGACGCCGAAGATCGGCAGGTCGCGGCTGCGCGCTCGTCTGATGGTGGCGGCGCAGTCGAAATCCTTCGGCGTGCCAGGGCCGGGCGACAGCACGACGAGGTCCGGCTTCAACCGCTCGAAGACCTCCTCCGGCACCGGCGAGCGAACCGTGGAGACGTTGGCGCCGGTCTGGCGGAAGTAGTTGGCCAAGGTATGGACGAAACTGTCCTCATGATCGACCAGCAGGATGTTGACGCCGTCGCCGACGCGCGCGGTGGTGCGCTCGGTTCCGGTGGCGTTGCCGGTCTTGGCGTCGCGGATGGCGGAGAGCATGGCGGATGCCTTCAGTTCGGTTTCGGCTTCTTCTTCCTCGGGAATGCTGTCGAAAAGCAGTGTGGCGCCGGCGCGCACGTCGGCGATGCCGTCCTTGATGCGGATGGTGCGCAAGGTCAGTCCGGTGTTCATGTCGCCGTTGAAGTTGACCATGCCGACTGCCCCGCCATACCAGGCGCGCGGGCTCTTCTCATTCTGCTCGATGAAGCGCATGGCCCACAGTTTCGGCGCGCCGGTGACGGTGACCGCCCAGGCATGCGAGAGAAACGCGTCGAAGGCGTCCATGCCTTCGCGCAGCCGCCCCTCGATATGGTCGACGGTGTGGATCAGGCGCGAATACATCTCGATCTGGCGGCGGCCGATGACGCGTACGGAGCCCGGCTCGCAGACGCGCGACTTGTCATTGCGGTCGACGTCCGAGCACATGGTGAGCTCGGACTCGTCCTTCTTCGAGTTGAGCAGCTTCAGAATCTGCTCGCTGTCGGAAATGGCGTCGTCGCCGCGCTTGATCGTGCCGGAGATCGGGCAGGTTTCTACTCTGCGGCCGTTGACGCGCACGAACATCTCCGGCGAGGCGCCGATCAGATATTCGTTTTCGCCGAGATTGATGAAGAAGGAGTAGGGCGAGGGGTTGATCGACTTCAGCTTGCGCGAGATGTCGGAAGGCTGGGTCTCGCAGCGCTCGTAGAACATCTGTCCAGGCACGACCTCGAACAGGTCGCCGCGCTTGAAGCTCTCCATGGCGCGGCGCACCAGGTTGGCGTATTCGCCCGGTTCATGGTCGCCGCGCGGCGGGATGCGGTCGGCGGTCTTGAACGGCTCGGCGGTGGCGTCGCGCGGCAGGCCCTCCGTCGAAAAACCCTCGCCCGAATAGTCGTAGCGGTCGGTCCAGGCCTTGGTCGAATAATGGTCTACGACCAGGATCTCGTCGGGCAGGAACAGCACGAGGTCGCGCTGGCTCTCCTTGCGCTCGAGCTTGTGGTCGACAGGATCGAACTGGAAGGCGAGGTCGTAGCCGAAGGCGCCGTAAAGGCCGAGATTGGCGTCCTCGGCGGTCTTGAACAGCGCGGTGATGGCGCGCAGCACCGTGAACACGGACGGAACGCGGCTGCGCTCCTCCTCGGTGAAGACGCGGCCCGGCTTGGCGACATCGAGGCGGATGAGTGTCGTCGAGGTCTCGGCGATCGTCACTTCGCTGAGCTCGCCAAGCGCCTTGCCGATCACGGGCAACAGCGCTTCGCCGCGCTTGTTCAGCGCTTCGATGCGCATCGTCCGTCCCCGCGCGGAAATCACCAGCGGCGGATCGATGATGGCCGTATCCCAGCGCGTGTAGCGGCCCGGATATTCGTAGTTGGAGGAGAACACGGCGCCGCGGCGCGAATTCAGGCCGTCGACATAGGCATCGATCGCGCCTTCATAGGGCCGGTCGTGCCGCTCGCGGGTGATCGTCACGCCGCCCGCGGTGATGAAGCGCTCGGCCCCGTTGTCAAGAACTTTAGTCGTCATTGCCGTCTCCATCAGCGTCTTGGGCAACGGACCCGGGAATGGCGTTAAAAAACAAATGGCCGCCCGGACATTCCGCTGCGGCCACCTTCTTTTTCACGCGCACACGCACGAACAGGCCGCTGTCAGCGAGCCCACCACCAAATGGTCTTGTTCGAACGCATGTTCATGGCGACTCCCATAGCGGCGAATGGAGGTCCATGCAACTGGATTTCACGGCGATGGTGAAAGCCGCTACGCCTCAGTCTTCCAGCGTGCCGGAGCGTGCATCGGTGCTCCTGGCGTCGCCGGCGAGCTTCAGAAGATCCTCGCCGGCGCGGATGATGCGGCGCGCGCGGCGGGTCAGGATGAAGCCCGACTGAGGGGCGAACACGTCCGTGCGGCCGCCGGCCTCGCCGGGCGCGTGGACGATCGTCGCCAGCCTGTCGCCTTTCTTGACGCGGTCGCCGGGTTTGACGTCGTAAAGGATCGCGCCGGCCCTTGGCGAAGGTATCATGTCGATGTTTTCCAGCGGTACGACCGGTCCGGGAAATTTCTCGAATTTCGGCACGGATGAGTCCTGGACGACGCCGCGCGCCACCAGCAGGCGGTAAAGCCCGGCGGCATCGGCCGCGGCGAGGGCGGCGTCGACATCGAGTATGCCGCGATACTCGACCGTGGTGACGGCGCGGCGATCGAAGCGCGCGACGCTCGCCGGCACGTTCTGGTAGGGCATGATCGAGGCGCCTTCGAAGGTGCCGGTATCGTCCTCGCTCCACAGCAGGACGGCTTCGGCGCCCATGGCGGCCGCGCAATCGGCCATATGCGGCCACAGGCTGGTGTGGATGTAGAGATAGGCCAGACCTTCGTCGTCGCAGTGGAGGTCAAGCACGATGTCGTTGCCGAGCGAGAGCTGGACGAGCCGGTTCTTCAGCCGGCGATCGGCGCCGCCGAGGCTGACATCCGGCAAGAGCCTTTCGTCGGGCGCGGCAAGCAAGGGAAAGGCGCGGTTGAAATTGGTGCGGGTGCCGAGACTGAAGCGGCCCTGATGCTCGCCGAAATGATATTGGGCGCGGCCGATCGGGTTGGCCCAGGGCACGATGGTGATCGTACCCTTGATGCGGCCCTCGGCCTCGGCCCTGGCGAGCATCGGCACCAGGGCGTCGATGGCGACGACGCCCGGCAGCTCGCCGGCATGCAGCGCCGCCTGCAGGTAAGCGGAAGGAGCCGCCTTGTCCTTGCCTTCGAAGCGCAAGACGGGAAATTCGTAAACGACACCCTCGCTGTCGCCGGCGATGCGTTCGATCGTCTTCTGCATGGGATATCTCCGCGTGAGGAGGTTTCAGCCATGCATTGTTGCGATCGGGCTGTCGAGTGGTCCAGCCTCGCCGGGCTGTCGGGTATCATCGCAATCGCGCTCGCCCGCTTGCTGCGCGGCACGAGGCTTCGCCGCAACGGCCGAACGCCGCCTCTGGACTTTAGACCAGCGGCTTCAGCTCCTGGGCGATTGTCGGCAGCAGCTCCGAGACATTGGGGTGGATGTGCATGGCGCGCGCCAGCGTCGAGATCGGCGCCTTGGCGTACATGAGGTCGAGCACGCAGTGGATCGCCTCGTCGCCGCCCGGGCCGAGCACCGAACAGCCGAGGATCTCGCCGGTCTCTGCATCGGCCAGGATTTTCATGAAGCCCTGCGTCTCGCCCTTCTCGACCGCGCGGCCGACACGCGTCATCGGCCGCTGTCCGACCAGCGCGCGGCGGCCGGATTTCTTCACGGCGGCTTCCGTCATGCCGCAGCGTCCGAGCGGCGGATCGATATAGAGCGCATAGGCCTCGATGCGGTCGCTCACCTTGCGCGGATCGTTGTCGAGCAGGTTGGCGGCGACGATCTCGAAGTCGTTGTAGGAAGTGTGGGTGAAGGCGCCCTTGCCGTTGCAGTCGCCCATCGCCCAGATGCCCGGCACATTGGTGCGCAACTGATCGTCGACGATGATATAGCCGCGCTGGTCGACCACGACGCCGGCCTTGTCGAGGCCGAGATCGTCGGTGTTGGGCGTGCGTCCCAGCGCCAGCAGAACATGCGAGCCGATGGCCAGGGATTTGCCGGCGGAGAAGGTGACGGCGATCCCATTGCCTTGCCTGGCAAAGGCGATGTCGTCGGCGCCGACATGGACGGCGATGCCTTCATTTTCGAGTATCGATTGGATGGCCGCGGACGTGTCCTCGTCCTCGCGGCCGGTCAGCCGCGGCGCCTTTTCGATCACCGTGACCTCGGAGCCGAAGCGGCGGAACATCTGTGCGAATTCGAGCGAAATGTAGCTGCCGCCGACGACGATCAGATGGCTTGGCAGCACATCGAGATCCATCATTGAGGAATTGGTGAGATAGGGCACGTCGTTAACGCCGGGCAGATCGGGCACCGAGGCGCGGCCGCCGGTGTTGAGGAAGATTTTTGGCGCGGTGAGCAGCGCGTCGCCGACGCGCACCGTGTCGGCGGTGACGAAACGCGCATGGCCGCGATAAAGCGTGCAGCCCTTCATCCCGGCGATCCATTTTTCGAGATTGCCGCGGGCGTCGTTGGTGACCTTGTCCTTGCGCGCCTTGATGCGCTTGTAGTCCACGCCGACAGGGCCTGAGAGCGCGACACCGTAGTCTGCGGCGCGGCGGGCGAGATGCGCGGCATAGGCGCTCGCCACCATCGCCTTGGTCGGCATGCAGCCGGTGTTGACGCAGGTGCCGCCGATGAACTTGCGCTCGATCAGCGCAACCTTCATGCCGGCGGCCTCGAGCCGGCCGACAAGCGGCGGCCCGGCCTGGCCGGCGCCGATGACGATGGCATCGAAGCTCTTTGCGCTCATGCGACCGCCGCCACGATGAGCAACCCGCCGATGATGGCGACCGCATCCTCGATGAAGGCGGCGGGCGGATCCTTGCCGAATGCGGCGGCCAGCCGGCCGCGGACCTCGGCGCCGCCCAGCGTGCCGATCACCGCGCCGATCGCGCCGGCGACCAGGCCGCCGATGGTGGCGCCGGCGGTCGCGCCGATCACCGCGCCGCAGAAGGCGCCAACGACGATGCGGGTGCCGAACTGCGGCGGTACCTTGCGGCTCGGCGTCGACGGCAGCTGGTCGGCGATCAGCTCGACGATGGCCAGAATGGTGAAGATGCCGGCAGCGATCCAGTGGCCCATGAAGCTCGCCCAGGTGCCTGTTACCGGCAGCCAGCCGAGATAGGAACCCCAGGCGACGGCGGCGGGCGCGGTCATGGCGCGCAGGCCGGCAATGACGCCTATCAGCAGGGCGAGAATGTAAAGCACGATCGACCCCCCTCAAACCGAGACCGTCGCGTGGTCCCGCGACGGAAGGCTAGCACAAGCCAGGCATTTCGCCACGGGGCTTTGTCTCACAATCGATTATGCTTTGGCAGCAGACGAAATCTGGAGGTATCGCCATGACGGCAAGCGAGCGCATGAAGATGGCGGCGGGCGAATGGTACACCTGCATCGACGATGAGCTGGAGGCGTTGCGCGTCGCCGCGCGCGATGCGGTGTTCGAGCACAACAGCCTGCCGCCCAGGCAGCGCGGCAACATCGCTCCGGCCCTGCGGGCGCTGCTCGGCGGCGTCGGCGAGGGGGTTCGCATCGAGGCGCCGTTCCATTGCGCGTACGGGTTCAACATCCATCTCGGCGAGGGGGTCTTTCTCAATGCCGGCTGCACCATCCTCGACACCGCGCCGGTGCACATCGGCAAGGGCGCCCTGCTCGGCCCCAATGTGCAGATCTACTGCGCCGAGCATCATCGCGAAGCTGCCGGCCGGCTGGCCGGACTGGAGATCGCCAGGCCGGTGACGATCGGCGACAATGCCTGGATCGGCGGCAGCGCGGTGATCCTCGCCGGCGCCAGCATAGGCGAGGGCGCCATCGTCGGCGCGGGCGCGGTGGTGAGGCGCGACGTGCCGGCGAACACCACTGTCGTCGGCAACCCGGCGCGAGTCGTCACGCGCCGATGAGCGCACCGGCGTTTTGAGCGGTTTTTGAGAATTCACGCCGGTACCGCACCGGCGAGGTCCTGAGCCGCGCGGCGAAATGCTGGCGCAGCGAGGTGGCGCTGCCGAAGCCGGCTTCGAAGGCCACGATGTCCATCGATTTGTCCGTCTGCTCCAGCAGCCTCTGCGCAAGTGCCACGCGCTGGTCGGCAAGCCAGTCGCCGAAACTGGTGCCTATCGACTTCTGGAAGCGGCGCGTGAAGGTGCGGCGGGTCATGCCGGCCGCATCGGCGACGCTGTCGAGGCTGTGCGGCTCGCCGAGCGCCGCCCGCACCTGGTCGAGAGCGCGCGTGAACCGGTCGGCATTCGGTGTCGGCGCAAGCGGGCGCTCGATGAACTGCGCCTGGCCGCCCTGCCGGTGCGGCGAGAGCACGACGTGGCGTGCAAGCCGAAGCGCGGCCTCCGCGCCATAGCGGGCGCGAACGATGTGCAGGCAGCAGTCGAGGCCGGCGGCGACGCCGGCGGAGGTGACGATGTCGCCTTCGTCGACATAGAGCACGTCGGCGTCGATCGCGAGGTCGGGATGCAGCGCCTGCAGCCGATCCGTATAGGCCCAGTGGGTGGTTGCCTTGCGCCCGGCCAGCAATCCAGCGCCGGCAATGGCGAAGGTGCCGAGGCACAAGCCGACGATGAGCGCGCCGCGCCGATGCGCGCGCTGCAGCGCGTCCTTGAACGGCGCGGCCAAGGGATCCTCGAGATCCTTCCAGCTCGGAATGATGACGATGTCGGCATCGTCGAGCGCCGAAAGTCCATAGGGCACGACGATGCTCAGCCCCGCATCGGTATGAATGGGTCCCTCGTCCATCGCACAGACGCGGAAGTCGAAGCGCGGCAGCCCAAGTTTGGTTCGATCGGTGCCGAACACCAGGCACGGCACGGAGAGGTGGAACGGGCTGATGCCGTCGAAGGCGACGGCGGCGACGATCGGATTCTTTATGGCAAGCATCGCTCCGTTGAAAGCTGAATGTCCCAATTTTTTCGAATGATGTCAATCGGGCCACTTTCTTGGCTCGAGACAGCCGCCTAGCTTAGCGCCCATCAACCCGGTCGAAAGGAAACCGCCATGTCAGCACCAGCCACCCAGCCGCGCCGCGCGCTTGTCGTCGTCGATGTCCAGAACGACTACAATGGCGGCAATCTCGCCATCCAGCATCCGCCATTCTCGGAGACCGTCGCCAATGTGGCGCGCGCCATGGATGCCGCCGCGGCGGCCGGCATCAAGGTGATCGTCGTCAAGCAGATGGCGCCCGAGACCTCGCCGATCTTCGCCAAGGGCAGCCATGGCGGCGAGCTGCATCCCGAGATCGCCAGGCGCGGCCGCGACCACTATGTC
Source organism: Mesorhizobium sp. B2-6-2 (assembly GCF_006440615.1). Taxonomy (NCBI): domain Bacteria; kingdom Pseudomonadati; phylum Pseudomonadota; class Alphaproteobacteria; order Hyphomicrobiales; family Phyllobacteriaceae; genus Mesorhizobium; species Mesorhizobium sp. B2-6-2. Next base: position 456,980 of record NZ_VFUG01000002.1, read on the forward strand.
GAAAAGACGCTGCCTTCGGCCTTCACCGGCACGGATCTTGAAGACTGGCTGCGCGCCAACGCCATAGATACGATCGCGGTCGTCGGTTACATGACCCACAATTGCGATCTGTCGACCATCATCCACGCGGTGCATATGGGCTTTGCCGTCGAGTTCCTTTCGGATGCCAGCGGCTCGGTGCCCTATGCCAACAGCGCCGGCTACGCGTCGGCCGAGGATATACACCGGGTGGTGAGCGTCGTCTTGCAGTCGCGCTTCGCTGCGGTGCTCAAGACCGCCGAGTGGATCGATTGCCTGAAGACCGGGAAGCTGCCCGAGCGCGACACGATCTATGCGTCCAACCAGCGGGCCCTGCAGCGGAACGCGGCGTAACCCGGAGCCTTCAAAAGCAAGGGCGCCGCCGGGATGCGGCGCCTTTTTCTTGGCGCCAAATATCCAGCAAGAGCGTGAGCCATTTCACGGACGCCGTTCTGGTATTTTCAGAAAGTCGCCGCGCATGTGAATAAGCGCGGATGGCTCGGGGGCTGGATTGAAGGCGCGCGTTGCACGAACCTTGGTCGTCCTGACCCTCGCTGTCGGCGCGGCGCTGCTGCCGTGGCCCGCCTTAGCGCAAGTTCCGCCGCATGCGCCAGGCACGATCTGCTTCACCCAATTCTTCTGGTGCTGGGCGCAACCGCCCGGGCCAGCCGGCTATCCCTGCGGATGCCCGTCGCAGTATGGCTTCGTGCAGGGTTATCTGGGCTAGTCGTCGGGGGGCGCGATGACGACATTCCACGATCCTCTTGTCTCCGGGTTGCTTGCCGACGCCAAGCTGGTTGCCGGCTACGGCCGCTACGGCGTGTTCAAGGATGGTGCGCTCTTCGCCGCGATCGGCGATGCGGAAAAACTCAGTGACGCGAGCGCAAGCCAGCCGGAGGTCGTCAAACTTCAAACCGTGCTCAACGACTGCTCCAGCACCGTGCCGTTTTCAACCCTGGCTGCGCTGCGCACCGGCTGGTCGCCGGGCGACATGTCGCGCCGGACCGCGCTCGCGACCTATTTCCTCATCGCCCTGTCGGTGACGATGATGATCGTCATCGGCAAGCTGACCTACGTCTATAACCGGGGCGTCTCGATCAACGCGGAACTGCAGGAGATCGACAACAACGATTTCAGCGCTCGGTTCGGGCAGTCGATCAGGCAGGTCTGGGCGACCAAGAAGCAATTGAGCTCGGCCGCCGCCCAGCAGGCGTCGGCGACCGATCTGACGCTTCTGAAGGATGCCTATTACAATTCCGTCGACAGCCTGCATTCGCTCGACCAGCGTTTTTCCTCGTTGCTGGTGCGGGCGCAGGGGTTCATGACGCAAGAGGCGCCATTTCCACTCTGGGGCATGCAATGGGCCTATTGCAAGTTTTCGGCTTCCTCGGCCAAAGCGGGCGCGCCGCTTGATTTTTCGAACCCCAGGCAGATGGCGATTGACCAGTTCTGCGGCCAGCAGATCGTGCTGGCGCAACAGCAGAGCGGGACCGAGAACAGCCAGCCGCTCAAGCAGTCGGATTTTGATTGCAGGAACAACGGCAACACTCAAGGCGGCATGCAAGTCGTCAGTTCTACCGGCATGGTCGAAGACGTGAACGCGGATTTCGACGAGGCGACACGCGATCTGCAATGCGAAGGCGTCATCACCATCACGCCGAATTCGATTTCGACGCTGACACTGCAGGCCAGGACGCTCAGCGAGGTTCTCAGCCCCTATGCGCTGTGGATCCTGCCCGCGCTTTACGGTGCGCTTGGCGGCATCATGTTCCACATGCGCATGATCCTGAACCCGCTCTTACCCAATCCGCCGCTGTCGCGGCTCATTCATCGCATCGCGCTGGGCGGGCTTGCCGGCATGATCCTCGCCTGGTTCATGGCGCCGGGAACCAAGCTCGGCGGCGAGGTGACCGGCATAGGCTTCAGCCTGTTCACCTTCGCTTTCCTGTTCGGCTTCAGCCTCGATATCTTCTTCGCCATCCTCGACCAGTTCGTCTCGATGTCGGTCGCCGGCATCAAGAAGTTCGGCTCGCCCACGGTGGCGTGAAAGCCGGCGAAGAAAAAAGGGCGCCGCGGTGAGGCGGCGCCCTTGGTTTTTCAGCTCGAACGCTGTCTAGAACAGGCCCTCGATCTGGCCAATCTCGTTCAAGAAGATCTTTTCCGAAGACGGCGCCTTGGGCAGGCCGGGCATGGTCATGACCTCGCCGCAGATGATGACGACGAAGCCAGCGCCGGCCGAGAGCCTGACCTCGCGCACCGGCACGGTGTGGCCGGTCGGCGCGCCGCGCAGGTTCGGGTCGGTCGAGAACGAATACTGGGTCTTGGCCATGCAGACCGGCAGATTGCCGTAGCCGGCCTGCTCCCAGGCATGCAGCTGGTCGCGGATCGACTTGTCGGCGATCGCCTCGTCGCCGCGGTAGATGCGCTTGACGATGGTGTTGACCTTCTCGAACAGCGGCATCTCGTCCGGATAGAGCGGCGAGAACTGCGAGGCGCCGGATTCTGCGATCTCGACCACCTTCCTGGCGAGGTCCTCGATGCCGGCCGAGCCCTGCGCCCAGTGCTTGCACAGGATGGCCTCGGCGCCTTGCGCCTTGACGAAGTCCTTCATCGCCTGGATCTCGGTGTCGGTGTCGGTGGTGAAGTGGTTGATCGCCACCACTGCCGGCACGCCGAACTGCTTCACATTCTCGATGTGGCGGCCGAGGTTCAGGCAGCCTTTCTTGACCGCCTCGATGTTTTCCTTGCCGAGGTCTTCCTTCTTGACGCCGCCATTCATCTTCATGGCGCGCACGGTGGCGACGATGACCGCCGCCGAGGGCTTCAGCCCGGCCTTGCGACACTTGATGTCGAAGAACTTTTCCGCGCCGAGGTCAGCGCCGAAGCCGGCTTCGGTGACGACATAGTCGGCAAGCTTCAGCGCCGTCGTGGTGGCGACGACCGAGTTGCAGCCATGCGCGATGTTGGCGAACGGCCCGCCATGCACGAAGGCCGGGTTGTTCTCCAGCGTCTGCACCAAATTGGGCTGCATGGCGTCCTTGAGCAGCACCGCCATGGCGCCGTCGGCCTTGAGGTCGCGGGCATAGACCGGCGACTTGTCGCGGCGGTAGGCGACGATGATGTCGCCGAGGCGCTTCTCGAGGTCCTTGAGGTCGGTGGAGAGGCACAGGATCGCCATGACTTCTGAAGCCACGGTGATGTCGAAGCCGGCTTCGCGCGGATAACCATTGGCGACGCCGCCGAGCGAGCAGATGATCTCGCGCAGCGCCCGATCGTTCATGTCCATGACGCGGCGCCAGGCGACGCGGCGGGTGTCGATGCCGAGCTCGTTGCCCCAATAGATGTGGTTGTCGATCAGCGCCGACAGCAAATTATGCGCGGTGGTGATGGCATGGAAGTCGCCGGTGAAGTGGAGGTTCATGTCCTCCATCGGCACCACCTGGGCGAAGCCACCGCCGGCGGCGCCGCCCTTGACGCCGAAGTTCGGGCCGAGCGAGGCCTCACGGATGCAGACGATCGCCTTCTTGCCGATGCGATTGAGGCCATCGCCAAGGCCGACCGTGGTGGTGGTCTTGCCTTCGCCGGCCGGCGTCGGGTTGATGGCGGTAACCAGAATAAGCTTGCCGTCTTTCCTGTCTTTCACCGACTTGATGAATTCGGCCGAGACCTTCGCCTTGTCGTGGCCATAGGGTAACAGATGCTCGTTCGGGATGCCGATCTTGGCGCCGATCTCCTGGATCGGTTTCTTCTTGGCGGCGCGCGCGATCTCGATGTCGGACTTCACTTCGGCCATGACGGCTTTCCTCTGGATTGGGCGGTGGAAGGGACGGTTTTGATCATTTGTGCATGTTCGAAATGCCGCGCGGGCGCAAGGGCAAGTTCTAACCCTGTCGCGGCCGCGGCGTCAACTTCCATGCAACTAAGTTTCCTGCAAAGAAAAACTGCTGTTCCCGGTCCGACCCTGTTCGGGTCTTCGGCCCCGGTCGCTTGCGGCGTATAGAAGCCAGAGCCAGGACCGTTCCGCCGTCTCAAAACAGCCGCTGAATACGCGAAAAGCGACAGAGGCGACGGCGCAAATCCACCATCGCCGCGTCGCCGCGAAAGGCGCTATTGCGTCAGCACGTTGCTGATCTCGACCATGTTGGAGCGCACGCGCAGGATGTAGAAGCCCATCGTCGTCAGATGCGTTGGCAGGAGCCAGCCATCCTCGCGGCCGTTGGCGATGATGAAGGGCTGGATGCGCAGCGCCGAGACGAATTGCGAATCCATCGTGTCCCAAAGGCTTTGCAGGTGCTTTTCCTTGATCACGTTCTCGAAGTCGGCCTGGGCGCCCTTCATCAGGCCGTAATAGGCGTAGAGCTGGCCATAGGCGAACCAGAAGCGGTCGTCGGCGCGGGTATCGAACCAGCCATTATTGTGGTTCTCCGCGCGCTCCTTGAGGATGGCCGAGGTGGATCCGATGTCCGAGGAGATGCGGTCGATATATTGCTTCAGATTGTCGGCACGGGCGTCGAAGGTCGCCTGGCAGGTGGCCAGCCGGGCGTTGAAATTCCGCAGCTTGCGCACCGCGTCGCGATAATAGCTCGGCGTCGGCGTCTTGGGGCCGAACGGGTTGAGGCCGAAATACCAGGTGTATTCATCGAACTGCAGATTGCCGCGCGCATCCTGCAGGTCGGCGTCGATCTGCGATGTCGTGCGCACGCGGCCGAGATTGTCGGCAAGCTCGGTCGCGGTGCGCCGCACCGCCTGGTTGATGCCGCGCTGGAAGGAGGCCTTGTTGTCCATCCAGGGCGTGTTGTCCCAATCGATGCCGAACAGGCCGAGCTTGTAGAGGATCATCGAGGAGATCCAGGCATTCTGGTTGACGTTGAAGTCCGTCAAATCGGCGGCAACCTGGGCGATCGCCGAGTTGCCGCATGTCTTGGCCGTATCGGTGCCGCTGCCGGCCGAAACCTGCTCGCCCGCCGACACGTTCCGCTTCTCGAACGTGTAGGTGTCGGGATAGTTCGGGTCGAAATTGTTCCACCACTGCGTGGCGTAGAAGAAATTGGCGTAGAGGCCGATCAATACCAGAACGGCAAGGCCGACCACCGCCTTGAGGATCCAGCCGCGCTGGCCGTACCAGCGGCCGACCCACATGAACGGCCACAGGATGAGGCCGATGACGAAGCCGATGCCGCGGCCGATCCATTTAAAAATCTGGGTGAAGAAGTTCACGATCGGATCAAGCATGGCTGTGGCACCCCTTAGCATGATGCCAAAAAGTTGCAGACTTTTTGGATAACATCATGCGCCAACACAATAAATTAGAACGAAATGACGGTTCATTTCGTTCTAGTCGGTCAGGCCGTAAAGGCGCGCGCGGAACGCCGCCTTGTCCTTCAAATATGTGGTTTTCAGAACGTCCACAACATGGCTTCGCCAGGCGCCGCTGAAGCCGTCATAGTCCTTGTAGAAGCCGGGCTTGTTGAAGACGTAGCGCGAAACGAAGTCCTGCGGCACGAAATCCGAGATCAGCTGGTTGGTCAGCCAGGCATCGGGATGATCGGGCTTGGCGCGCACGACCAGGAAGCGCTGACGCGGCGGCACATCCTCGATCTTGAGGTGGCCGAGCTGGGCGATCTCGCGCTTGGCGGCGTTGAGGAACGGGAAATTGCCGTCGCTGGCGATCAGGTCGGCATGGCCAAGGATCCAGGTCTGCAGCCAGACCTTGTCGACATCGGTCAGATTGCGGTTGGGCTCAGCATCGCGGATCAGCGCCCGTACGACCATTTCGGCGCGGTGCTCGAGATAACCGGAAGCCTCGATCCAGGAGGCGCGCGGCAGGTCGAGGCGGCCGGTGGCGGCCAGGAAGCCGAACACCTTGTCGGCGTCGTTGATCGACAGATAGCTCACCTGCCAGGGGTGCGAGCGGCGAAAGCCGGGAGCGGCCGGATCGCTGATCACCGTCGTCATATCGGGGTCGACGAAGACGTAGAGCCCGCCGAAATGGCTGGTCCAGTAGGCGTTGTGGCGGAAGATCACCTGGTCCGGCACCAGCGCGTTCTCGCGGATGTCGCCGCAGACCTTGGCAAGGTCGACCATGCGCTCAAGCATGGCGTCGTCGCGCCAGGCGTCGGGCTCCTGCCTCAGCCGGTCGACGAGCTTGCCGAGCTCGGCCGCCTTGCCGAGCACATCCTCGGCCGACAACACCTTGAACTCGACCTGGTTGATCGACAGCAGGTCCTCGATGTCGTTGACCTTCGGGACCGAGTCCTCGATCTCGCCGTAGATGACGTCCTTGATGGTCAGCGCGTCGATGGCGCGCTGGTTCTTCGACATGAACTCGAACATCAGCTGCGAGGTGTTGGAGAAGGCGGTGTGGACCACCGGCAGGTCGATCTGCGACGGCGTCAGGATGATGAAGCGGCGGTTGACCTCGTTGGGGTCGAGATAGTCGTAGTCGCCGCATTCCTCGGCGATTTCGGGCGAGAAGCCGGTGCGGTCGATCTGGAAGCTCTCAAGCTTGGTGGGCTCGAGGCCGAACGCGGCAAGCGCCTTGTTGTAGCGCTGGATGAGATGCGGCTCGTCGATGGCGAGCAAGCGGCCGTAGATCAGCTCGTTGTCGCGCAGGAGGTCGGGCTTTTTAATTGCGGTCATCTTCCCTTCTCCCCGTTCACGGGAAGAAGGTGCCCGAAGGGCGGATGAGGGGCGCGAGCTCTCCTTCTCCCCTTGCGGGAGAAGGTGGCCGCGAAGCGGCCGGATGAGGGGTGCTCCAGGGAATGCCAGCGTCTCACTCCGCTGGAACACCCCTCATCCGTCTCGGCGCTATCGCGCCGATCCACCTTCTCCCACAAGGGGAGAAGGGGAAGGCGCGCTTTACGCATTCCACAGCCCCTTCTTCTTCAACTCCTCCATCTCGCGCGCTGCGCGCTCGCGCAGCCTGGCGTCGCGCAGGAGCTTCTCCACCGCCGCGTCGTCGGATTTGTCGGAATAGCGGAATTCGGAATCGGCGTAGCGGTTGATCTCCTGCATGACCATGTCCATCGAGAACGGTCCGCGCAGTTCCTCGATCATTGCCTTTTTGTCGTCGTAGCTCTTGTGCATGAAGGCTTCCGGCTTCTCGAACCAGTCGTCCGGCAGCTCGATGTCCATGGCGCGCATTTTTATCGCGTCGGTGACGTTCTTGATGGCGCGACCGGTGAAGCGCGGCTCGGCGTCCTTAATCATGTGCAGATAGGTGCCGACATCGGCCATGGTCTTCGGCGCGCCGTTTTCCTTCATGTATCGCTCATAGACCTTCATCAGCCCGTCTTCCCGCGGCTTCTCATGCTCTTCATAGGCCTCGGCCACGGCGCGCTGGATTTCCTGCGCGGCATAGAGCTCGTGCTTGCCCAGCGGGATCTCGTGGTTCTTGCCGGCAAGCAGCACAAAGATGTCGATATAGTCGTCGCGGGTCTGCGGGCCGTCGACCAGCCATCGCGCGCCGGCGCGCTGGCGCAGCGCATCGTCGACATTTTCCGGATAGTTGGAGAACATCCCGAAGGAGCAATTGCCGCGCACCACCGTCGAGGCGCCGGCGAAGGCGTCCATCAGGACGCCGGTGATCTCCTGCTGACCGGCGGAAGCACGGTCGTCGGAACGGCGCGCGGCCACCTGGTCGATGTCGTCGATGGTGCCGAAGCCGATGACGCGCGGATTGAGCACGTTGTTGATGAACTGGCGGCAGTTCTGGCCCGACTTGCCCTGGTAGGACGAGATCTGGTCGACGCCGAAATTCTCATAGGCGAAGGGATAGCCGGCGACCTGGCAGTAGCCATTGACGAGGCCGGCGATCATCTGGATCAGCGTCGTCTTGCCGGTGCCTGGCGCGCCGTCGCCGATGAAGGTGAAAAGAAAGCCGCCGAGCTCGACGAAGGGGTTCATCTCGCGCTCGAAGTCGTAGGCCATCAGCATCTTGGCCAGCCTGACCGACTGGAATTTGGCGATGTGGTTGCCAACGACCTCTTCCGGTTTCTTGAAGGTCATCACCAGCGGCTTGGTGCGTTTGCCGGGCGCGACATCGAAGCCATCGAGGGTGAAATCGTCGACGTCGATACGGATATGCGCATTTTCGAACGGGCCAATGCCATCGAAGCGACCTTTGCGCGCAAGCAACCCGTCGATGGCGGAGCGGGCGAAGGCGCGAGCGCGCGTCGTCAGGTCGGCGTCGTCCTTCGAGCCGGCGATTGCCTTGTCGAGACCGGCGACGATCGACTTGACCGCGTCCTGCGGTGTGTCGAACAGGAAGTCGGGCTCGGGGATGTCGTTCGGCGCCTCGCCATCGCTGTCGATCAGCTGGAAGAGATACGAAGCGAAACTGAAGGCGGAAACGTAAGCCGACGCCGACAGAAGCTTCTTGAAGGCGGCTGCTTCGTCGCCTTCCAGCGGCGCACGCGCATTCCTCGCCTGCAGGCTTTCGAGGTCGGAGCCTTCGGCGAAGACGTCGGATATGGCGAGCGCGATCGCCAGGCCGCGGCGGGCGCGGTAGAGCAGCGTGTGTTGCGGGATCGTCATCAACTGGTCGTCGGGATGGATGGCCGCCACTGTTTTCGTGAGCTCGACCTCGCGCGTGCGCCGCACCGAGCCGACTGATACGGTCGAGACGAAGCGGCGGTTGGTGCCGGCGAGCGCCGTGCCGGATTCGCGCGAAGGGTCCTCCAGCACGATGATGCGGGTGATGAAGCTCCGCGCGGTCGCGCGGTGCTTCTCGATTGCGGCTTCCGAGATCGTGGTCAGGCCGGTGTCCATGAAGGATGCTCCGCGGTTTGACGGTCATACATCGCTGATGACCTGTCCGTTGGACAGGATGTGGACCTTGTAACCGGAAAAGATCTTCTGCGCCTCGCCCGCGGCATAGAGCGCCTGGTAGGCCTCGTGCGGGATCAGCGCGTGGTTCTCGTAGCTCGACACGCCCTGGCGCGCCGCTTCGAGATCGTCGGTGTTGATGAAGAACTCCTGCGTCGTCTTCTCGCTGGAGAACAGCCCCTTGCGGCCGGGCTTCTCGCTCTTGGAGAAGACCTCCTGGATCGTCCAGGTGAGCAGCCAGGCGTTCTGCGGCTTGCGCACCTTGGCCAGCACCTCGGCCACCGTCGAATTGTTTTCGGTGATGCCGGCCGAGTAGAAGGGTCCCAGCACCACACGCCTCAGCTGCTTGGGATGCAGCGGCTCGAAATCCTTGTCGAGATTGATGGCGATCGTCGCCGGAGAGAGCGTATAGGCCGAGTTCTTCTCGGTGAAATCGTCGAAGCGGTGCGCAAGCTCCGGGTTGAGCAAGCCGTCGATGGGGAGCGGGATATCGACCCGCTCGTTGAGCTTGCCGTTCACGTCGACCAGCTGGCGCACCATGCTTTCGGAGGAGTCCTCCACCGTCACCATGTAGACCAGCGGCAGGTTGGCGCTGCCGTCGAACGCGGCCCAGTGGACGAGATAATAGGGCCGCATGGTTTTCGGGTTGACCGAAACCTTTGCCGTCTGTGCCAGGGTGAACGGGCCGAAGGTCGCCTCGCTCTTGACGTCCTCAAGATAGAGCCGCTCTGCCATCGACTTCTGCAGCGCCTCTGGGAATTCCTTGTGGCGAAGGATGAAGTCGGCCATCTCCTCGCGCAGTTCGCCGGCCTGCGGGATGTTGGCCAGCCGCGCATCGGCCTGCTGGCGGTCGTTTTCCAGCTCGAGCAGGTTCTGGAAGACGGGGTAGCCGCTTTCGGCGCGCGAGATGCGGAAGGTGTCCATGAAGCCGAGCCGGTTGCGCCAGCAGGCAAAGGACTTGTCCAGCCGCGCGATATACTGCGCGACGATCCTGGCGACGATGCCGTGCCGGTAAAGCGGCGAGCGGTCGTCGCGCATGAACACTTCCAGCCCGTTCAGCGCCGCCGTGATGGCGGAGAAATAGCGTGCCGCGGCGTCGTTCTCAGGTGTCATGTGGCTGCCGTGGAAATGAAATCAGCGGTGCCGCCTATTGCTGCACATAGTTGGCGGCGTTGTGCTTCTTCATCACATCATCGAAGCGGCGGGCGAAAGCATCGTCGGCAAGCTTCTTGCGGCGCTGGATGTCGGCTGAAGCCACCATGTTCTTCTCATGCATCTCGAGCAGGTCGCCGATATGCTTCTGCGAGGCGGCGCCGATGCCGGCCATCGTCTCCTCGGCCGTGTTGTCGACCTGGCTGCCCAGCGTGTTGATCTTGTGGGCGACGTCCTGCTGGGCGGCGGTCTTGAGCGAATCTTCCAGCGCCTTGTAGAGGACGATGCGCTGCTCGGTGTCGATGGTCAGCTTGTTGATCAGCGTCGACTGCGCGGCAATCTGGTTGTTGAGTGAATCGACGAAGGTCTGGAACATCGAGGTGTAGCGCTCCAGCGTCTGGCTTTCGGCCAGCAGCTCCTGCTCCTTGGCCTGCTTTTCATTGTATTCGGTCGCCATTTTGGAGCGTTCGCCCTCAAGCTCGGTGCGCTCCTTCTGGGTCGTGGAGGCGGCGATCTTGTTTTCGATGTCGAGCAGCATCGGGTTCAATTCCTCGATGCGCTTCTGCACCGCTTCAAGATTGGTCATCGTCACCTTGCGGCGCTCGATGACCTGCGAAAGGCTGGCCTCGGAAGTCTTGTAGCGCTGGTCGAGGACCTGCTTCTGCGCCTTCAGGATGCCGACGATGGTGTCCGACTTCGCCAAAAGCTCCTGCAGATTGCCGGCAAGCGACATGTTGCGGACGCGGTCGGTGCGCATGCGCTGCTTGCGCTGGGCCGAAAAGACACCGACGAAGTTTTCCCAACCGGTGTAGTTTTTCATGCTTTCGAATTCGGCGCCGAAGACATTGGTTGCGTCCTCAAGCCCGATGATCAGGTCGGCAATATTGCCTTCCATGATTTTCTGCTGCTTGAGCACGTCCTCGATGCGGGCGTTCTCGATGTCGAAATTGGCATCGCCGATCTTCTTATCGGCTTGAGCAAGCGTGTCGAGCACCGTGCTGGACTGCTCGATCTTGCTGCGCATGTCCTGCACGACCTGTTTGGTCTTGGCAATTTCGGCATCGAAATTCTGCAATGTCGCCATTGGGGCCTCCCGCTTCGGCATCCGTTTCCGTGTCGTGGCGGCGAATATATGTGGGGCTTCAAGGGATTGAAAGAAGGAAGACAAGGAGGAGCGTCAAAACAAAAGAATTGGTTAGGTCCTTGAAAGGCAAGGCAAGCATGCGCATGGCGCGTAGTAATGCAGACCATCATCGAACAGCTTTAGCTGACATGCCTTAAGGTCTTGTTTTGCGAACGGCCATGAAACAGCGCCGGCAAATATCTTGCGGCGGCGATGCCGGTTTCGGCGGCGCCGGTCAAGGCTTGAAGCGGTTTTCGGACGACATCCGGCTCTAGAGCGGTTCAGCGTTTCACGGAATCGCCGAACCGCTCTAAGTCTTTGTTTTTACACAATTCAGGACGGAAAACCGCTACGCACTTTGCCTGGAATTGCTCTATGCAGGCTTTCGGCTCAGCTGCTGACAAAGCCGATGAAGTCGTCGGGCGCGGCCCGACCCATCTCCTCTTCCCAATGTCTGCGGCAGAGCGAGACATAGACGTCCTTGCCGATCGCCACCTGCTCGCCCTGCTTCGCCACCTTGCCGTCGGGCCCCAGGCGCACCACCATCGTCGCCTTGCGGCCGCAACGGCAGATGGTGCGCACCTCGCGCAGGTCGTCGGCGATGGCGAGCAGAGCGCGCGAGCCGGAGAACAGATTACCCTGGAAGTCGGTGCGCAGGCCGTAGCACATGACCGGAATGCCCAGACGGTCGGCGATGCGGGCGAGCTGCCAGACCTGCTCTTCCTCGAGGAACTGCGCCTCGTCGACAAAGATGCAATGCACCGGGCCATGCCGGTGGTGCTCCGCGACCCTGGCATAGAGGTCGTCGCCATCGCGGAAAATCTCTGCCTCGGATTCGAGACCGATGCGCGATGAGATCAGCCCGGTGTCGCCCTTGCGATAGTGGCCGGCGACGAACAGCATCGTTGACATGCCGCGTTCGCGATAATTGTAAGACGCCTGCAAAAGCATTGTCGTCTTGCCGGCGTTCATCGTCGCGTAGTGGAAGTAAAGCTTGGCCATGTCGCTCTTTTAGGTGTGTCGGGATTCAGGCGAGGCCGGCCCGACCTGAATCTCGACACACCCTAAGCCGACTTGCCGCGGCTCGGGGAGAGGGCACCGGCTCCGTCCACCAAAAACTCGATGTCGTTCAAAAAGCTGTCATGTCGCTTAATGGCCAGCGCGCGCCGTTCGTCGCGACGTTGAACCGCTTGAAACGACATCAAAATGGTGTTTGGCTGACGAAACAAGGCGGGCGCAAGAACCGTGACTTCGCTTTGCCTCGAAAATCCAATGGGAGATAAGTTCATGTCGCGTATTAAATCTTTCGTCGCAGGCCTCGGCCTTGCGGCGCTTCTGTCGACGACCGCCGCCTATGCCGGCGATCCGGCGAGCTGCAAGGCCGTGCGGCTGTCGGATGTCGGCTGGACCGACATTCAGGCCACCACGGGCCTGGCTTCGGTGCTGCTGACTGCGCTCGGATACGAGCCGCAGGTGATCCAGCTCTCCGTGCCGGTGACCTATGCGTCGTTGAAGAACAAGGACCTCGACGTCTTCCTCGGCAACTGGATGCCGTCGATGACCAACGACATCAAGGACTATACCGCCGACGGCTCGGTCGAGACCGTCAGCCAGAACCTCGCCGGCGCCGGCTACGGCATCGTCGTGCCGACCTATGTCGCGGATGCCGGCGTCAAGACGCTGACCGATCTCGGTAAGTTCAAGGACAAGTTCAACGGCAAGATCTACGGCATCGAGGCCGGCAATGACGGCAACCGCATCATCCTCGACATGATCAAGAACCCGAAGGACAACCTCGAGGGCTTCGAGCTGGTCGAATCCTCGGAAGCCGGCATGCTGACGCAGGCCGAGCAGTCGATGAAGAACAATGAATGGATCGCCTTCCTCGGCTGGACGCCGCATCCGGTGATGGGCGCCATGAAGATCACCTATCTCGACGGCATGGGCGACAGCGGCTTCGGCGCCGCCACCGTCTCGACCAATGTCCGCAAGGGCTACATGACCGAGTGCCCGAATGCCGGCAAGTTCATCGCCAACCTGAAGTTCAATCTCGACATGGAAGGCGAGATGATGGACGCCATCCTCAAGGGCGGCGACCCGCAGACGGTCGCCACCGACTGGCTGAAGAAGCATCCGGATGCGGTGACGCCGTGGCTTGCCGGCGTGACGACCTTTGATGGCGGCGATGCGGCGGCGGCGGTCAAGACCGCGCTCGGGAGCTGAGCCGGCTTTGAGTTCGGGATGATCCGAAAGAGGGCAGCCGGTTGAAAAGGCTGCCCTTTTTCTTAAAGCGCGGCGCACCTTAAGCCTCTGTTTTGACGCCTATCATTTTCCCAAAACCGCTGCACACTTTTGGGGGACATGGGTTAAGCTGCGAGAAGATGACCGTACGGCAAGTGCGGCGAAGCCGAGAGGGGAAGATGGATCCGATTTCGAAATTCCTGACCGACTACAAAATCCCCATCGGGCCGTGGGGCAAGGCCTTCTTCGGCTTCCTGACCGACAATTTCGACACCATCTTTCGGGCGTTTTCAAACGGGCTGAATTTCATCCTCGACGGGGCGGTGGACCTGCTGCTGATGGTCCCGCCCGTGCTTCTGGCGCTGGTCATCGCGATCATCGCCTGGCTGCTGCAGCGTTCGCGGCCGCTCGCCATCGGCGTCTTCCTGGGCCTGATCTTCATCATCAACCAGAATCTGTGGAAGCAGACGGTGCAGACACTGGTTCTGGTGGTCGCGGCCGCCGCAATGGCCATGGCGATCGGCGTGCCGCTCGGCATCTGGGCCGCGCACAAGCCGAAGGTCTACCGCGTCATGCTGCCGGTGCTCGACCTGATGCAGACGCTGCCGACCTTCGTCTACCTGATCCCGGTGCTCACGCTGTTCGGCCTCGGCAACGCGCCCGGCCTGATCGTCACCATCATCTTCGTCATTCCGACGGCCGTGCGCCTCACGCATCTCGGCGTGGTCTCGGTGCCGAAGGCAATCGTCGAAGCGGGCGAGGCGTTCGGCGCCACCAAGCGCCAGCTTCTGTGGAAGGTGGAGCTGCCGTCGGCGCTGCCGACCATCATGGCGGGCCTGACGCAATCGATCATGCTGTCGCTGTCGATGGTGGTGTTCGCCGCCCTGATCGGCGCCGGCGGCCTCGGCACCGAAATCAACCGCGCGCTCGGCTCGCGCCGCATCGATCTGGGGCTCGAGGCCGGCCTCGCCATCGTCGTGCTCGCCATCGTGCTCGACCGCATGACCCGCATCGGCGTTGGAGGCAAGAAATGACCGTCGCGGTGGATTTCAAAAATGTAGACATCGTCTTTGGCGCCGATCAGGCTGGTTCGCTGGCCATGATCGACAAGGGCGCCACGCGCGCCGAGATCCTCGAAAAGACCGGTAACGTGCTGGGTTGTGCCGGCGCCAGCCTGACCGTCCATGAGGGCGAGATCTCGGTGCTGATGGGCCTGTCCGGCTCCGGCAAGTCGACGCTGCTGCGAGCCGTCAACCGGCTCAATGTGGTGTCGCGCGGCCAGGTGCTGGTCAAGGACGGCGATCGCACGGTCGATGTCGTCACCTGCGACGAGGCGACCTTGCGGCGGTTGCGCCAGAAGCAGGTGGCCATGGTGTTCCAGCAGTTCGGCCTGCTGCCCTGGCGCACGGTCGAGGAAAATGTCGGCTTCGGCCTCGAGCTTGCCGGCGTGCCGGAGGCGGAACGCAAGGCGCGCGTGCAGAAGCAATTGCAACTGGTCCATCTCGACCAATGGTCGAAGAAATATGCCCATGAGCTTTCGGGCGGCATGCAGCAGCGCGTCGGTCTCGCCCGGGCTTTCGCCACCGAGGCGCCGATCCTGTTGATGGACGAGCCGTTCTCGGCGCTCGACCCGCTTATCCGCACCAAGCTGCAGGACGAATTGCTGCAGCTCCAGGCCGAGCTGAAGAAGACCATCATCTTCGTCAGCCACGACCTCGAGGAGGCGCTGAAGATCGGCAGCCACATCACGATCATGGAGGGCGGCCGCATCGTGCAGACCGGCGCGCCGGAAGACATCGTCTTGCGTCCAGCCAACGACTATGTCCGCGATTTCATCGCCAATGTGAATCCGCTGTCGGTGCTGACGGCGTGGAACGTGATGCGCGACCGCCGCGACCTGGAGCACGGCGATAACGGCTGGGTGTGGCTCGATCGGCGCAAGACGACACGCTTCAAGATCGACGACCACGGCCTTGTGGCGGCGGCCGAGCGCGACGGCAAGCCGGCGGTGTGGGTGTCCTGCGCCGATGTCGAGCGCCAGCCGGAGGAGGGCGCCCAGGTGTTCTGGGCCAATCCCGGCACGCCGCTGAAAACGGTGATGCTCGCCATGCACCGGTCGCAGACGGCGCCGGTGGCACTGTTCGACGAAGGCTCGCGCTTCGTCGGCTCGATCGGCATCAGGGACGTGTTGAGCGCGGTGCTGAGGCGGTAGGGCCTTCGCGGGCGCCGCCCGGCCTGCGGCCGGGCGCCTGACCGCAGCTTGTTTTTCGCTTCCTTCGAGCGCAGAGTCCGCCCGTTGCGTGCCCATGCGCCGAGGGGGTGATGCCGACGTCGCGCACAGGGGTTCCAGGCGCGGTTGCGCTGTCGATTTTCGCCGGGGTCTCGCTAGCTAGCGGCACCGCGTTCCCGCAAAGTTTTGCCATCGGCAATGGCGTCACAGCCGGCCAGCAGACGATGACCGGCGCCGGCGACACCGGCATCGTGGCTCCAAACGGAGCGATCGAAACATTCGGCATCGGTGCCGATGCAGTGCGGATGCTCAATTCGGGCCAGCAGCTCACCAATTACGGGTTGATAGCAACATTTGGCGACGGCGCCGCCAATGTGCATTCGCAAGGGCTCGACGCGACCATCCTCAACAACGGAGTCATTCTGGCGACAGGCGATGGCTCGATCGGCGTTTTGTCGGAGGTCGGCAATGCGCATATCGTGAACGATGGCGCGATAGAGGCGCTTGGCGTTGCCTCATACGGCATCATCAGCGACGCCCCGGGCGGGCGCGTGGACAACCGTGGCTTTATCGGCGTTTCAGGCACGGCCGCCGCAGGCATCATCGGCGATGGGCCGGACCTGGAGATAGATAATAGCGGCTCGATCGAGGCCTATGGGATCGCCGCCGCCGGGATCATCTGGCAGAGCAACGGCCTTCGGCTGGAGAATTCCGGGTCGATCACTGTGTCGGGGCTGGCTTCCGTCGGCATTGGCGCCAGCGGCAATGACATCGCAATCGCCAACAGCGGCACAGTCAATGCCTTAGGGACAGCCTCGACAGGCATAGGCACGCTGTTCGGCAATGCCACGATCGGCAATTCCGGTTCGGTCATTGTCGAGGGGACAGGGGCCGTGGGCATCGCCGCCCAAGGCAGCAACTCCGTCGTGACCAATTCCGGCCGCGTCTTCAGCGACCAGAGCGTGGCAATCTATCTTGGCGCGCCGGGTGCGACGCTGAACCTGTTGGGCGGAACGGCCATCCAGGGGCCGATCGTCTTTTCCGGCGGCGGCAACACCGTCACCTTCGGTCTCGCGCTGAACGCCGTCATGAGTTTCTCGGGAAGCGGGGTGCCACAAACCGTCCTGACCGGCGGCAGGCCGTTCGTGACGAGCGGCGACAGCGTGGCGGTGGCGGACATCACCGGGTTTGCCAGCAGCGGGCCGCTTATCGAAGACCTTGTCGACGGCATAGCCGGTGTCGCCGAGGCGCGCATGTCTACCCCAGGCAATGGCTTGCCTGCGCCGCATCCAGACGCCTGGATCTCGACATTCGGCGGGATACGCGCCCAGGGTGGTTCCGGCGCATCGGCCGGGTTCAGCGAGGCGCTGGGCGGCGTGGTTGCCGGCGCTGAAAAACGCGCGGGCGACGGCTTCCTGGGTGGCCTGCTGCTGGGAGGTGCTGCGGGATCGACCGAGATCGACGACGATGCGCAGGAGATCGCCCATCGCAGCGTATTTGCGGGCGGTTATCTCGGCTATGACGGAGGTTCGCATTTTGCCGGGGTGACGTTGATTGCCGGCGCGATCGAGGAGCACAGCCGCCGCCGTGTCGCGAACAACCTGGTGCTTGATGGCGTCGAGACGGCGCGGGCCGATTTCAGCAGCGTCTTTCTCAGCCCGTCGGTTATGTTCGGCACTCGGCTGCCGGTCGCGGCCGGCACGCTGATCCCCAGCGTGCGGCTGCGTTACGTAGGCTTCTTCGTCGACGACTACGGAGAGATCGGTTCGGACGGCGATCTCGCGGTCGCGCGCCGCAACGTCAAC
The DNA here is from genome assembly GCF_006440615.1 of Mesorhizobium sp. B2-6-2. Classification (NCBI taxonomy): domain Bacteria; kingdom Pseudomonadati; phylum Pseudomonadota; class Alphaproteobacteria; order Hyphomicrobiales; family Phyllobacteriaceae; genus Mesorhizobium; species Mesorhizobium sp. B2-6-2. The sequence continues at coordinate 474,375 of NZ_VFUG01000002.1, forward strand.
GTGTTTTCGGCGCGCGGTCAGCTCGCGCTGGCTTTGGCGCCTGTCGGCACGCCTAGCCAGGCTTGGCAAACCATGCTTCGAGCGGGGATCGATGCGATCGCGCAAAACAGCGGCGAAGTTTCGGCGACATTGCTTGGCCAGGACATCTCTTTTCCCGCCGGCGGCAAGAAATTTGTGCTGCGCGGCTTTGCCGGCGCGGACGTGGCGGCGCAGGTGGGCGCCGGCATGATGCTCAATGCCGGCTTCGAGGCCGGCTACGGAAGCGATAATGCCTTCACCGTTCGCGGCCAGGCTCGCCTCAGCAAGGCTTTTTGAGGGATGCAAGACAACACGGGTGCTGGCACGACTTGAGTACCTTTTTACGACGGATGGGCTCGTTGGCCCTGTTCTAACATGGATGACAGGCAGGGTCTTGTGAGGCGAATCTGGAACTGGCTGTCCGAACCGCGAGCCGCGCAAATAGCGCTTGGCCTGTTGCTCGTCATCGCGGTCCGGTCGATCCTGGAATTCTTCAGGATCGGTGGAGCGGCCGGCGCACAGCTGCGCGGCGATGAAATCTTCTATATCGAAGGCGCGCTCGCCGCCGTTTGCGCCGGCCTCGCCGTTCTTGTCGTGCATGCCATCGGGCGGCATGGCTGGGCGACGCTTCTCACCGCCGCGGCGATAGCTGCCCTGTTGGCGTGGAAAATCGCGGTCATTGGCTGACGATAAGCGCTTGGTCAAAAAGCGCCACAATCCTATACTGCCACGCGGCCTCGCGGATCATTGCATTCGTGAAGGCCAGCGTTGCAGGTGGGGCACGTCGCAGGATGATCTTCCGTCAGCTCTTCGATTCCGTTTCGGGCACCTATTCCTATCTGCTTGCCAGCCGGCGCGGCGGCGAGGCGCTGATCATCGATCCAGTGCTGGAGAAGGTTGAGCGCTATCTGCAGCTGGTCAATGAGCTGGATCTGAGGCTGGTCAAGGCGGTCGACACGCATCTTCATGCCGACCACATCACCGGACTCGGCGCGTTGCGCGACAAGACGCATTGCGTGACCGTGATGGGTGAGCAGACCAAGGCCGACGTGGTGTCGATGCGGCTTGCCGACGGCGACAAGCTCGGCATCGAAGGCCTGGCGCTCGATGTCATCTATACGCCCGGCCACACCGACGATTCCTACAGCTTCATCCTGCCGGATCGTGTGTTCACCGGCGACACGCTGCTCATCCGCGGCACCGGCCGCACCGATTTCCAGAACGGCGATCCGCGCCAGCAATATGAATCGATCTTCGGCCGGCTGCTCAAGCTGCCCGACGAGACGCTGATCTTCCCGGCGCATGACTACAAGGGCGAGACCGTGTCGACGATCGGCGAGGAAAAGGCCTTCAATCCGCGCCTGCAGGTGAAGTCGGTCGACGAGTATGTGAACATCATGAACAATCTCAACCTGTCCAACCCGAAAATGATGGATGTGGCCGTGCCCGCCAACATCCGGGTCGGGCTGCACCAGGACGACATCGCCAGCCGCGGCTGGGCGGTCACCGCGGAGCAGGCGCTGGCGCTGGTCGGGCGACCCGACGTCGCGTTGATCGACCTGCGCGAGCAGACCGAGCGCGAGCGCCACGGGGCCATCCCCGGCGCGATTCACCTGCCTTATGCGCGGCTGCAGGAAAACATCGCCGCCGGCGGTATGTTGCACGAGCTGGCGAAGTCGACCAGCAAACAGATCCTGTTCTATTGCGCCTTCGGCGAGCGTTCGGCGATGGCGGTGCAAGCGGCGCAGGACGTCGGGATTTCCAGCGCCCGCCATATCCAGGGCGGCATCGACGCCTGGCGGAAAGCCAGCGGCCCGTTATCTCACTAGTTCCCCAGCGCAAACGCCGGGGATTGGATGAAGCCGCCCCGACGTCGTCATTCTATGGCGGAGCAAGGAGCGAAGCGACGCGCGCAGACCATGGAATCCATTCCGTGACTTGGAAGCGCCGCCTCGGTGCAGAATTCTGCTCCGTTACACGCCTTGGCGAAGGTAACGGCATGGATTTCAGGGTCTTCGCGACGGAGCTTCGCTCCTGCTCCGCCCTGGAATGACGATCGCGATGGGCGTTTCGGCCAATCTGCAAGGCATGCCGCCTGCCAACACAAACAGAGCCGACCGGTCAAAATCCCTGTGCAGTGCCACTAAAGCGCGTCGCGATCTTTCAGATTCGCTCCCTGCGCTTTAGGTTCTTGATTCTACGCATGCCTTTGTCCCGAAACCGGTTCCCACTTTCGGGAGGCATGCTTTAGCCGGGTTCAGTTCAGCCCGATGAGCTTGGCGCCGTTCCGGAACAGGGCTTCTCCATCCCGGTCGAACCGGAATGTCGCGATGAAATCGTCGGCGCGATAGTTCGGCAAGGTGTTGCGGATCGCGGCGGCGAAGGTTCGCGCCTCCTCCTGCCGGCCGGCCAGCGCCAGGCAATGAGCGGCGATCGCCAGTATGATGAGATGGGCGTTAGGGCGTGCCGCGGCCTTCAGCGCCCATTCGGCCGCCGCTTCGAATTCGCCGAGCCTTGCATGCGCCATGGCGCGCGCGCCCATCATGCCGAACAGCAGCGGATCGAAGGGGCTCAGATGGCGCGAATGGTCCGACGAACCGATCGCCGATTGCGGGTCGCCCGACTGCGAATGGACGAAGGACAGCGCGTAGTGGCCGAGCGCGAAATTGGGGCTGAGGTCGACGGCGCTCGCGAGCTCCAGCAGCGATCCGTCCTGCTCGCCGCGCAGCCAAAGCGCGCGGCCCATCGCCCAATGGGCGGCGGGGTTGCGGTCGTCGACCGAAAGGCTCTGGCCGGCGCTTTCAAAGGCAAGCGCGGTCTCGTGGTCGCGGTCGCCCCAGCGCTGGAAAGCATTCTGCCAGTGGGTGAAGGACATGCCGGCATAGGCGCGCGCGAAAGTGGGATCGAGTTTCAATGCCTCGCCGAAGAAATGCTGCGCCAGCTCGTTTTTCTGGCGGGTGAAGCGATACATGTGCCAGAGGCCGCGATGATAGGCCTCCCAGGCATTGAGCGAGTTTGGGGCTTTCAGCAATGCGCGGTTGCGCTCCACCGTCGCGATCTCGGCGGCGATCGACGAGACGATGCTGTTGCCGATATCCTCGATGACGATGAAGATGTCGTCGGGTTTGTGCTCGAAGGTTTCCGCCCAAACGATCCTTGCCGTGCGGACCTCGACAAGCTCGACCGAGACGATGAACCGGCCCGGCAGAGCTCGCACCGAACCAGTCGCGACATAGTCGACATTCAGCCTGCGCCCGGCGTCTTCCGGCGCGATGTTCTTCTCGGCGAGCGCGAAGACAGAGCCGCGGGCGATAACGAAGAAATCGCGCAGCTTGGCAAGCCGCGTAATGATGTCATGCGTGAGGCCATCGGCCAGCCCGCCACGGAAGCCGCCGGCGCCGGCGCTCTCCGCAAACGGCATCACCGCGAGCGAAGCCCGGCGTGTCGCAACGGGCTCGGATTCGTTCGCGGCGACCGGCGATTCCGAGACCGGGAAAGCCGGCCCGGATCGGGCGCATGGCGTTGCGCCGGCGTTCCGGGCTCTTATCTCCTGCCAAGCCTCGCGCAATGGCGTGAAATCCAGCTCTTCCGAGTGAAACAGCTCCGCTGCCGTGGCAAGATGCTCCTCGCCGGCGCCGATCTGCCCGCGCCGGGCCAGATTTTCCAGCAGCGCCACATGCGCGCGGCCGTCGAAGGGCGCAAGCTCCAGCCATTTGTCGATATAGGCGCCGGCCTCATCGGCTCCGCGTGGGAGAAGCCCGATAATATGCTCCAGAACCGCGACATGACATGCGCTGAAACGGCGGCGCTGCGCCGTCAGCCAGCTGCTGAAATGCGGGCTGCGACCGAGCTCGAGGCCGTCGAGAAAATCGCCGGCGAACAGTTGCGCAAGCGTCCGCAGGCGGTCGAGGCCAAGTGTCTCGATCCCTTTCGCCACCGCGGCAGCTGCCGCGACGGCATCGACGCTCACATCGCCGAGGCGAAGCGCCACGGTGTCGCCTTCCGTCTCGATCCGGCGCAAGCCCGGTTCGTCGAGCGCGGCACGCAGCTTGCTCAGGCACCAGCGCAACTCGCCGCGCGGATCGTTGGGCACGTCCCAGAGAAGCTCGCAAAGGCGGCTGCGGCTGACTGGGTGGGGCGCCAGAGCCAGATAGGCAAGCAGGGCGCGCAGCTTGCGTGACGAAGGCAAGGCCACAGGAACATCGTCGCGCATGATCGCAAACGGGCCGAGCAGCCTGATCGAAAGGCTGGCTGCCATGCTTTTCAGAGCCGACCGAACGGATTCCATGTCCGTTTCCACGCTCGCTCCCACGCCGAACAGTTGGTCCATGTTCTATCACCAAACACGACAGGGCGCATCCGTCGGCGAATTTCGAGCCGGATGCGGCCTTTGCCGAATTTGCCGGCAAGTCACACGCAACTAACGCGGCAAGGTGTCGAAACCGCGCCGCCCAAGCCGCCGGTTTGTAACCGGCACGTGAGGAGAGAGCCATGTTGCATCAATTGAAAATCAGGACCACGTCCGGGCGCGGCCGTCTGTTCGACAGCATTCTCGACACGGTCGGCGACACGCCGGTCATCCGCATCAACAATCTCGGCCCGGCGCATGCCACGATCTATGTGAAGGCCGAATTCTTCAACCCGGCGGCCTCGGTGAAGGACCGGCTGGCCCTCAACATCATCGAGGAAGGCGAGCGCAGCGGTAAGCTCAAGCCCGGCCAGACCGTGGTCGAGGCGACGAGCGGCAACACCGGCATCGGCCTTGCCATGGTCTGCGCGCAGAAAGGCTATCCGCTGGTGGTGACGATGGCCGACAGCTTCTCGATCGAGCGCCGCAAGCTGATGCGCATGCTTGGCGCCAAGGTGGTGCTGACGCCGCGCGCCCAGAAGGGATTCGGCATGTACAAGAAGGCGGTCGAGCTTGCCGAAACCAATGGCTGGTTCCTGGCGCGGCAGTTCGAGACCGAGGCCAACGCCGCCATCCACGAGGCGACGACAGCGCGCGAGATCATCAATGATTTCGCCGCTTCCAGGCTCGATGTGTTGGTCACCGGCTACGGCACGGGCGGCACGGTGGCCGGCGTCGGCCGCGTGCTGCGCCGCGAGCGGCCGGAGGTGAAGATCGTGCTCGCCGAGCCGGCGAACGCCCAGCTGATCGGCAGCGGCAAGGCCCAGGAGCGCGGCGCCGGCGGCGCGCCGGCCGCCAGCCACCCGGCCTTCGAGCCGCATCCGATCCAGGGCTGGACGCCGGACTTCATCCCCAACGTGCTGCAGGAGGCGATCGACCAACGCTATTACGACGAGGTGGTGCCGATCCCCGGTCCTGAAGGCATCAAATGGACGAAGGCGCTGGCGCGGCAGGAGGGCATCTTCACCGGCATCTCCGGCGGCGCCACTTTCGCCGTGGCGCGGCAGATCGCGGGCAAGGCCCCCGCCGGCTCGGTGATCCTGTGCATACTGCCCGACACGGGGGAGCGCTACATGTCGACGCCGCTCTTCGACGGCATCGAGGCGGACATGGACGCCGAGGAAACGGCGCTGTCGCGCTCGACGCCGAGTTGCCAGTTTGAAGCCTGACAAAACCGACCGCGACGCCGCCCCCGCATGGCGGCGCCGTTCTTTTAAGCGCGGGTCGACCCACGCCGGCGGGAGAGGCGAGATGGATATATTTCAGGAAGCGACCAACGTGGACGAAACACTCGATCCGCCGGATTGGGCCGATGTGGGAGCGCTCTCGCACCGAATCCTCGACGATGCAATCGCCTATCTCGAGGATGTCCGCGACCGGCCGGTCTGGCGCGAGATGCCGGCCGAGGTGCGGGCATTCTTCGGCGCACCTTTGCCGCGCTCGCCGGCGCCGGCGGCTGACGTCTATGACGACGTCGCCCGCAACGTGATGCCTTACCCGATGGGCAACATCCATCCGCGTTTCTGGTCCTGGTATATGGGATCCAGCAACTTCACCGGCGCGCTCGGCGATTTCCTGGCGGCGATCCAGGGCTCCAATCTCGGCGGCGGCAACCATGCCGCCGCACTGATGGACAGCCAGGTCGTCAACTGGATGAAGGAGATGGTCGGTTTCCCAGCCTCGGCCAGCGGCACGCTGGTCAGCGGCGGCTCGATGGCCAACATCATCGGCCTGACCGTAGCGCGCAACGTCAAGGCAGGCGTCGACGTGCGCGAGCGGGGTGTCGGCTCCATGCCGAAGCCGTTGCGCTACTACGCCTCGGACCAGGTCCATTCCTGTCATCGCAAGGCTGTGGAGGCGCTCGGCCTCGGCAATCAGGCGCTGCGGCGAATCCAGACCGATGCCGGCTTGCGCATCGATATCGCCGCACTCAAGGCGGCAATCGCGGAGGACCGCGAGACGGGCTTCTGGCCGGCCTGCGTGATCGGCACCGCCGGCACCGTCAACACCGGCGCGGTCGACGACCTGCAGGTGCTGGCGAGCGTGGCGGCCGAACAGGACCTCTGGTTCCATGTCGACGGCTGCATCGGCGCGCTCATCGCGATCGCGCCTGAGAACCGATCGCTCGTCGCCGGCATCGAGCAGGCGGATTCGATCGCGCTCGATCCGCATAAATGGCTGCACGCGCCGTTCGAAGCCGGTTGCGCGCTGGTGCGGGACGCATCCCAGCACCGCAACACATTTGCCGTGACGCCGGAATATCTGGAATCGACGCCGCGGGGCCTGGCCTCCGGAGAGTGGCTGCACGATTATGGGCTTCAAACGTCGCGCGGCTTCCGTGCGCTCAAGATCTGGATGGCGCTGAAGGAGCATGGCGTCGAGAAGTTCGGCCGCCTTATCGACCAGAACATCGCCCAGGCCCGCCACCTCACCCGGCTGATCGAGGCGGAGCCCGCGCTCGAACTGATGGCGCCGACCACCATCAACATCGTCTGCTTCCGCCATCGCCTGGATGGCGCATCGGAGGAAAGCCTCAAGGCGTTCAACACCGAGATCATGCTGAGACTCCAGGAAGAGGGCACCGCGGCGTTATCCGATACCACGGTGCAGGGCCGGCATTGCCTGAGGGTGGCAATCGCCAATCACCGCACGCGCCGCGGCGATCTCGACCTGCTGGTGACGGAGATGCTCAGGCTGGGACAGGAAATCGAGGCCGCGATATCGGTCTGAAGCACGCTCGGGAAGCTGTCTCAGCTTACCGTCAGCGTGGCGCCCGGTAGATAGAGCATGATCGGCCGGATCTCGTAGACGGCGGTGGGGTTGACGCGCTTGAGGTCGCGCGCCACCGCTATCGCCTCGTCCTGGGTCGCGCAGTCGAGGACATAGAGACCGAGCAACTGCTCCTTGGTCTCGGCAAAGGGACCATCGATCACCATGCCGTCGCCCGGACCGCGCAGCGTCACGGCCTTGGCCGTCGCGCCGAGCCTGGCCGCCGGCCCGAGCTTGCCCTCGCGCGTCAGCCTGTCGTTGACCTCGAGCAGGTCTTTCATCAATGCCGCATCCCCGTCGGACGACCAGGACTGCACGGTGTCTTCGACATGATAGGCAAGGACGGCGTAGAACATGGGTCGATTTCCCTCGTGACCAGGCGGGCCGCACTATCACAAGGATGGTTCGGCTGATCCAGTGGCGCCGGTGGCGGACAAAGCCCACTCCTGACTCAAGTTGCCAGCGGCAGCCGCAGCTCCGTCAGCAGCCCGCCACCAGGGTGATTGGAGAGATCGACCTCGCCGCCGGCGCCGCGCGCTATGTTGCGGGCGATGGTGAGGCCGAGGCCGAGGCCGCCGGTCGTGCGGTTGCGCGATTCCTCCAGCCGCACGAAGGAGCCGAACACCGCATCCAGCTTCGCCTGCGGAATGCCGGGACCCTCGTCGCGGATCGAAAGCGTGATCGTGTCGCCCGATCGCCGCACGCCGAGATGCGCCTTTTTGCCGTAGGTTACCGCGTTCTGGATGAGATTGGTGATGCAGCGGCGCAGCGCCACCGGCCGTGCGACGCAGATCAGGCCGCGCGACGGGACCACGTCTTCGTCGAAGGATGCGCCGTCGAAGGAGTCCGCCACCGATTCCACCAGCGACCAGAAATCGATCCGCTCGGCCTTTTCCTCGGTCACCTCGAATTTGGCGAAGTCGATGACCGAGCTCGCGATGCTTTCGATGTCGGCGAGGTCGTGCGCCAGCGCCTCGCGCGCGGGCGACCTGCGCAACAGTTCGAGACGCAGGCGCATCCGGGTCAGCGGCGTGCGTAGATCATGTGCCAACGCCGCCGCGAGGTGCTCGCGATCCTCGACATAATCGCGCAGCCGCATCTGCATGGCGTTTATCGCCTTCGCGGCTGCACGGATCTCGCGGCTGCCGCTTTCGGCGATCGGCGGGCTTTTCAGGTCGTTGCCGATGCGCGTCACCGCCGTTTCCATCATCCGGTAGGGCGCGGTCAGCCGGCGCAGCGACCAGATCGACATGATGACGATCAAACCGGCGATCAATGAGTAAAGCGGCAGGCTTTCGAGGCTCAGAATCGGTCCCGCCGGCGTGATCGGTTCGGTGAAATTCAGCCACTGCCCATCGGAAAAGCGCAGCGAGGCGGTCAGCTTGTCGCTTTGCGCGAAATCCGCGGCCAGGACCAGCAGGTCGCGCTCGACCTGGCCGACATCCTTGTTCACCGCCTGCCCGTCCGGGACATCGGCCTCCTGAGTGGCCGGATCGCGGCGCACGCGCGCATCGGTGATGCCGAACTTCGACAGGCGGCCGACCAGGATGTCCTCCAACTCGGCAAGCTGGTCGTCGCCGGCGATCGAAGAGGTGACGGCGGGCGTGTCCGAAACCGTCAGCGCATAGGTCGAGTTGAACAGGCCGGAGGCGGTCGCCTTGCGTTCTTCGGGCGTGGCGTCATGCATCAGCTGCACCAGCGAATAGGCGCGGTCGTTCAACCGGTAGAGATCGACGACGCTGTTGGCGGCGGCCCGATCGCGCGCGACGATGTAAAGCGTCGTCACCTGGCTCAGCATGAGACCGGCAATGACGATGAGCAGCACCCAGACTGGCAGGGTCTGCGGCAGGAAGCGTCTCATTCGGACGTCGTCTCGGGCAGGAACTGATAGCCGCCGCTGCGCACGGTCAGGATCAGTTTCGGCGTTTTCGGATCGTCTTCCATCTTGCGGCGCAGGCGGCTCACCAGAATGTCGACGCTGCGATCGAAGCTGTAGCCGGTGTCGCCGCCGGACAGCTCGATCAGCTGCTCACGGGTAAGCACGCGCTGCGCGCTCCTGACGAAGGTCTGCAGCAGGTTGAACTCGGCCATCGTCAGCTCAACCCGGACGTCGTCGGGCGCCGTCAGGCGGCGGCGCGCGCAATCCATGGTCCAGCCGGCAAAGCGGTAGACCTGCCTGGCGGTGGGCCGACGCGGCTCGGCGCTGCCGTTGCGTCTCAGCACGGCGCGGATGCGGGCCAACAACTCGCGTGGATCGAAGGGCTTGGGCACGTAGTCGTCGGCGCCCATTTCCAGGCCCACCACGCGGTCGGTCGTTTCGGTGACCGCGGTCAGCATGATGATCGGCGTGGTGTAGTTGGCGCGGATCTCGCGGCACAGCTCAAGCCCGCTTTTGCCGGGCAGCATCACGTCGAGAACGATCAGGTCGACCGGCGTGCGGCGCAGGACCGCTTCCATCTCGGTGCCGTCGCCGGCCACCGTCGTGTGCAGCCCGCGCTTCTGGAAGAACTCCTGCAGCAGGTCGCGTATGCCCTTGTCGTCATCGACGATCAGTATGTGCGCGTCGGATTTCACTCGAAACCTATCATTCTCTTTGCCGGCTCTTGCTGAATACCCGTTCCAGACAACCCACACGATAGAATTCGGGCCACATCTTGGCCAGTGGCCGCGATCGCCGTGCCGGCTGGGTTCCCAGAAACAATCCAGAAACAAAATTCTACAATCGAGAAAAACTGGTGAAAAATTTCAAGGGCATAACCGATGCCGTGGCGGTCAGATCATCGGCTGCGACGCAAGTTTCCGGAAGTAACGGACAAGACCAATGCAGAGGTTCTGGATCAGCGTGATGGGTGCTTTGCTCAGCATATCGCTCATCACAGCCGCAGACGGCGCCTCCACTGCAAAGGTCGCCGCCCCGCTCACCCGGACCGAGCGCTGCACCAATCTGAGCCGTCAGGTTGACGAAGCTCTCGAAACGCATGCCGCGGCAACGCAGGTCACCGCGGCGAAAGCACTGCAAAGAAAGGGAAACCGGTTCTGCGCCAACAAGAAACAGGCACAGGGGATCCGGATGCTCGCAAATGCTTTGAAGCTGCTTGGAGTGGCACCGATCGATCCCGTTCAGTGACACTCATCCAGACCCGCAAGAAAAGGGAAATGAAGCCATGAAGAAGTCCATCCTCTCCGCCCTCGGCCTCGGTGTTGCTCTCGCCTTCGCGATGCCGGCGCTCGGCAACGCGGCCGCCACGACGACCGCTGCTCCGGCTGCTTCGACCGCGACCACCACGCCTGCTCCGGCGGATAGCATGGCTGCGAAGCCGATGAAGAAAGCCGCTGCCAAGAAGGCCTGCAAAGTGACCAAGACGCACAAGTGCCCGGTCAAGAAGAAGGCGTCGGCTGCGAAGCCCGTTGCTGCGAAGCCGGCTGCCAAGAAGCCCTGATCCAGCGCTCGGCGCCACTAGATGAAGCCGCTCCAGTCGATTTCGGCAGGGGCGGCTTCGGCGGGAGCCCGAAACCGGCAGGTTTCCACCGCATTCAGTCTATCCTTAACCTGATTGCAATGCCGGTGCTGCAGGACAATCCGCATGAAGAAGCGGTTTTCGTCCCTGATGCGTTCGTTGACCCTCGGCGGCCTGATCGCCACCGCGGCGGCACGATCGTTGATCATCTTTACCGCAAGCCCCGTGCCGGATCCCGCCAGCGGCAGGACCGAGCCCGAGCTGTTCGCTCCGCTGATCTCTTCAAGCTTCGACTACATCACGCCGGCGCAGTCCTGGGTCCTGATCCTGCTGGCCGGCGCGACCGTGATCGGCCTTGTCGGCTGGATGTTCTTCGCCTTCGTCGAACGCGGCTCCGACATGAGTGGCGGTGCACGTTCCGGCAGATCGGGCACCGCGTTGCGCCGCCAGGTCGGGCGCCAGGGCCGTTGACCCTTCGGCAGTGATTCCCCACATAGAGCTGATGGTCCAGGCCGGCATTACCCGCGCGTGGAACTGGACGTATATTTGCTGCGTGACAGAATGAGAGCGAGAGAGCCCAGTTCTCGCTGGTGGATCCGATGCCCGAAACCGTCCTCAAACCCCGCACTAAGACGCAGCCGAAAACCGAGCGGCCGAAGCTCTACAAAGTCATCCTCGTCAATGACGATTTCACGCCGCGCGAGTTCGTGGTGACGGTGCTCAAGGGCGAATTCAAGCTCAGCGAGGATCAGGCGCATCGCGTCATGATCACCGCGCATACGCGCGGCGTGTGCGTCGTCGCGGTGTTTACGCGCGATATCGCCGAGACCAAGGCGACGCGGGCGACCGACGCCGGCAAGGCCAAGGGCTATCCGCTGCTGTTCACCACAGAACCGGAAGAGTAGGGGCTTTTCCCTCGCCCCGTTCACGGGGAGAGGGACAGCGAGGTCGGCTTGCCGACCGAGCAGGGTGAGGGGTAAGGCAGGCGCTGAATTCTGATTGGCTGGGCGCTGCCCCTCATCCGCCCTTCGGGCACCTTCTCCCCGTAAACGGGGCGAAGGAAAAACTCACCGCCCTTCGCGATACCACATCGAGCCGATGGCGAGCAGCAGCAGGCCGAGGCCGAGGAAGCCGCCGAACAGCGGCACGCGCGACACGGCTTTGAGCGTGCTGTCGTCGGTGGTGCGCAGGCCTACCCAGTCGTCGCCCGACGCGGCCGCTGAAGAGCGGACGGGAACGATCGACGGCAGTGTCAAGCCGCCGGCGAGATTGCCGAGCGTCGACGACGGAGCCAGCCGCCGCACGCTGCCGCCGGTCGCCTCGGCGGGCGCCTTCAGCCGATCCTCGGTCGAGATCACGTCGGAAAATTCCGGCGCGTTGATCGGGCCGACATGGGCAAGCGCGGTAAGGTCGCCATTGCCGATCTGGTAAAGGCCGATCTCGCCGGTCTGCAGGCTGCCGGTGAAGATGCCGGGTTCGGCTTTCTCGAGCTTCACCGTCACCGCCTTGCCGGATGGCGTGATGACCTGGGCGGGACCGGGATCGTCGCTCATCGTCTGGCGGCGGATTTCGAGCATCATGCCGCGGCCGTCGGCGGTCAGCCGTTCTTCTTCCAGTTCCGGCTCCTTCATAAGCCAGTGGGCGATGCGGCGATAAAGCTGGACATGCGGCCCGCCGCCCTCGAAGCCGCGCGCCCATAGCCAGCCCTGGTCGGACAGGAGCATGCCGACACGGCCTTCGCCCTTGCGGTCGAGCAGGAGCAGCGGCCGATCGTCGGCGCCTTTCATCACCACTTCGCCTTCCGGGTTCTTGACGCCGATGGTGCGGAACCAGCGGCTCCAATGCGGCGGCTCGCTTGCCGAGCCGTCGAGCCCGCGCGTCACCGGATGGCGTTGGCCGAGATCGGTCAGGCGCGGATAGAAGGCCTTGTCCACCACCTCGCCGGTCGGCATGGCCGGCAGCGCGGCATTGAGCGGCGTGCGGGCAATGGAGTTCTCGCCGGCATATTCGGGGCCGGCGGCAATCAGCAGCGCGCCGCCCTTTTCGACATATTCGGAGATGTAGTCGTAATAGAGGATCGGCAGCACGTCGCGGTGCTGGTAGCGGTCGAAGATGATCAGATCGAAATCCTTGATCTTCTCGACGAACAGCTCGCGCGTCGGGAAAGCGATCAGCGACAGCTCGTTGATCGGCGTGCCGTCCTGTTTTTCCGGCGGGCGCAGAATGGTGAAGTGGACGAGATCGACCGATGCGTCCGACTTCAAAAGGTTGCGCCAGGTGCGCTCGCCGGCATGCGGTTCGCCGGAAACCAGGAGCACGCGCAGGTTCTCGCGGATGCCGTCGACCAGGGCAATCGCCCGGTTGTTGGCGTCGGTCAGCTCGCCGGGCTCCCGGTCTATGCCGAGCTGGACGATGTTGCGACCGGCATTGGGTATCGTGACCGAGAGCTTCATCGGCTGGCCGACGGTCGCGTGCTCGACCGAGACCTGCTCGCCATTGACCGAGACGCGCACGTCCACCGGAGCACCATCGCCTTCCGTCGAGATGACGCGGTAGGTCATGTCGAGCGGCTTGCCGACGAGACCGAAGCGCGGCGCGTTCTCGAAGCGGATGCGGCGGTCCTTCTCATGCTCGTTGCCGGTGATCAGCGCATGCAGCGGCGCGTTGAACTCCGGCGCGCCGGCCGGCGCATCATGCACCTCGCCATCGGTGATCATAACGGCGCCGCCGATGCGCGACGGCGGCACGTCGCGGAAGGCGCCCTCCAGCGCGCTGAATAGCCTGGTCTCGGTGCGCTCGTCGGCGGCTTCGGACTTGCCGGCCTCGACGACACGGACATCGAACTGCTTGAAGCGGGCAAGACGCTGCTGCAGGCCGGCCAGCGCTTCGTCGGTCTGCTTGGTGCGGTCGCCGATATCCTGGCTCTGGCTGCGGTCGACGACGAGGGCGACGATGCTCTTCAGCGCCTCGCGCTCCTCGGCGAGGAAAACAGGATTGAGCAATGAAGCGGCAAGCGCGAGCAGCGCGACGAAGCGCAATGCCGAGCCGCGTTGGCGGAACCACAGGCCGACAAGCGCCAGCAAAAGCAGCGGGACGAAGAGCAGGCCGAAGAGCGGCCAGGAGAGAAGCGGTTCGAAGGAGAGCGACCAGTTCATGCGCTACTGCCCCAGACGTTCGAGCAGCACGGGCACATGCACCTGATCGGACTTGTAGTTGCCGGTCAGCATATACATCATGATGTTGACGCCGGCGCGCAGCGCGTAGACGCGCTGCATCGGATCCGGCGGCACGGTCGGCAGCATCGGATCGCCGTTCTCGTCGATGGCCCAGGCGCCGGCGAAATCATTGGCAGTGATCATGATCGGCGAGACGCCGTCGCCGGTGCGCACAGGGCGGTTCTCGGTGTTGCTGGCGTCGAGCGAGGCCTCGACCCAGAGCGGGCTGCCGTTGAAGCGGCCGGGGAACTCCGGAAGGATGAAGAAGGATTTGGTCAGCACGTGGTCCGACGGCACCGGCTCCAGCGGCGGCACGTTGAGATTGCCGAGGATGTCGCGCAGCCGCTCGGTCGCCGGACTTGCCGAGGCGGCGCCGATGCCGTTCGAAAACTGGTCGCGCGTATCGAACAGAACCGTGCCGCCCTGCTGCATATAGGCGTCGATGCGGGCGATCGCCGCCTGGCTGGGCATGGGCGCCGTCGCGTCGATCGGCCAATAGATCAGCGGGAAGAAGGACAGCTCGTCCTTGGCGATGTCGACGCCGGCCGGCGGCCCGGGCTCAAGCGCGGTCTTCTCGATGAGGAAACGGGTGAGGCCCTCGAGGCCGGCGCGGCTGATCGAATCGACGCCCGGCTCGCCGGTGATGACATAGGCGATGCGGGTTTTCGAAATATCCTCGATCGCCTGGGTGTCGCCGGGCTTGGAATCGTCGGCGCGGGCAAGATCGGCATGGCCGATGAGGCCGCCCAGCACGACCAGAACGGCCGCGGCGGTCGCCGCCGTGCCTGCGCGGCGCGGCCGGCGCGTCAGCAGGCCGCCCATCCAGAACACGGCCAACGTGTCGAGCACCATCAAAAGGAGCGCGATGGCGACCAGCGGCCCTTTGAGATTCTCCGATTCATCGAAGGCGTAGGGGATAGCCGTCACCGGCAGCGAAACCTGCGGGCGCGCCAGCGGCGTGAATATGCTCGAAGCGTTGAGCAGATTGTGCGCGAACACGCCGGTCTCCGAGCCGTAAAGGCCCGGCGGGTTTTCCAGCGTCACCGGCAGCGGACCGGCGCCGGGCACCAGCGGCCGCGCATCCGGCGAGGGCGGTGTCAGCGTGCCGTCGGCGCCGATCATGCGATAGGGGGCGAGCGACGCGGCGGCGGCTTCGGCATTGGCGATCGCGGCGCCCTGGTTGCGCGACAATTGCACGACACGCCGCAGCATCTCGACGAAGCTGCCGGAGATCGGCAGGTTCGACCAGGTCGCCTCTGGCGTGACATGGAAGAGCACCAGCGTGCCCTTATCCTTCTTCATGCCCGTCACCAATGGCGTGCCGTCGGCAAGCGTGGCCCAGGTACGCTCGACGATGTCGGGCGTCGGCTCGGCCAGGACCTGCCGGCTCACCGTCACCTCGGAGGGCGGGGAAAGATCGGCGAAAGGACCGTTCTTCGGGAATTCGGTGACCGCCTGCGGCGTCGTCCAGGACAGCGCGCCGCCCAGCGCGCGCTCGCCGCTGCGCAACCTGACCGGCAAAAGGTCGTCGTCATTGCCGGACGCCGCAAGGCGGGGACCGGCAAAGCGCACCAGCGTGCCGCCCTTGTCGACCCAGTCGACCAGCCGCTGCTTGACCTGCGCCGGGATGGTGCCGACGTCGGCCATGATGATCATCGCCGGCTTCTGGTCGAGAAGCTGCGGAATGGCGTCGGCGAGATCGGCGCTCGACGGCTCGACAAGGTCGGCGAAGGGCTGCAGGGCGCGGCGGATGTAATAGAGCGGCGACAGAAGCGGCTGCGCCTGGTCGGCCTCGGCCTGCGACAGAAGGCCGACGCGGCGGCGTTTCGAGCTCTCGTCCAGCACGCGCACGGCGCCGGCCTGATGCTCGCCGTCCAGCGCGATCGAAGCGAAATCGTTGCGCAGCTCGAAGGGGACCGCCATCGTCCCCGTGGCGGCGGCTTCGCCCGGCGCGAAGGTCAGCGTCGCATCGGCGATGCGGCGGCCCTTGTCGTCGAAGGCGCCAGCGGTGACCTGCGCCGGCGCCGGATTGCCCGGCGCGCGAATGGCGCTCAAAGCGAAACCATCGACCTGGTTGTCGGCGCCGATCAGGCCGGTCACGGAAGGCCGGTCGGACGTGGCCCAGACCAGCCGTGTCGCGTTCTTTTCGAGCAGCGTCCTGAAAGCGGCCTCGTCGCCTTTGGCGGCAAGCCCATCGGCGAGCACGGCAACGCTGGCGCCCGGCAGGCGCTCCAACGCGGTGGCGACGCGGGCGTAGACGGCGGGCCTGTCGGTGGGAATCGGCCGCGGCTTGGCGGCGCGCAGGTGATCGAGCGCGGCCGAGGCGTCGAAAGGACCGATCTCGGCATTGGGCTTCTCGGCGGTGAAGGCGATCACGACCGGCACGCCGTTCGAGCCGGCATCGGCGATCAGCCGCTCGGCGGTGGCGACGCGCTTGTTCCAGTCGGCGGCGCTCGCCCAGCCATTGTCGACGACAAGCGCCAGCGCGGCGCCCTCCGCCGGCAGTTTTTCGCGCGGATTGAAGACCGGCTCGGCCAGCGCCATCACGATGAGCGCCGCCATCAGCAACCGAAGCAGCGTCAGCCACCACGGGCTTTGCTGCGGAGTTTCCTCGCGCCTCAGGACCCGGGCGAGGATTCTCAGCGGCGGGAAGACCTCCGTCTGCGGCCTGGGCGGGGTGAGGCGCAGCAGCCACCAGATCACCGGCAGGGCCAGAAGGCCCCACAGCACCATGGGCGCCCCGAACGAAAGCGGCAGCCAGCTCATGCGACCGCCCTTCCGAAATTGGTGCCGTCGGCGGTCATCGCCATGTGGACGCGCACCAGCGCCTCGGAGGCGACGCGGTCGGTGTGGTTGACGGTGTAGCTCCAGCCGAGACGCTTGCACCAGGCGGCCAGTTCGTCGCGGCGGGCCCGGTAAAGCAGGCGATATTCCTCGGCCAACATCTCGGCGCGGCCGGCGGTCAGTTTGTCGCCGGTCTCGGGATCGGTGAACTCGGTGCGGCCGGCATAGGGGAAGGTTTCCTCCGCCGGATCGGCCACCTCGATCAGATGCGCGCGCACGCCGTGGCGGGCGAGCACGTCGAGCCAGGCCATGGTTTCCTCGACCGGATCGAGGAAATCGCTGACCAGCACGATGTCGCAGAAGCGGCGGATGGCCGACAGATCGGGCTTGGCCGGAAGCGCGGCGGCGTGGCCGAGCTGGGCGGCGATGCGTTCGGCGCCGTTGCGGGCGGTGAACGGGTCCGTCAGGCCCGGCCAGGCGATGCGCTCGCCGCTGCGCGACAAGAGCTCGGCCAAGGCGAGCGCCAGCACCAGCGCGCGCGATTGTTTGGAAACGCTTGCCGCGGCGGATTTGTAGAGCATGGAAGGCGAGGGGTCGGCCCAGAGCCAGACGGTGTGCGCGGCTTCCCATTCGCGGTCGCGCACATAGGTGTGGTCATCCCTGGCGGAGCGACGCCAGTCGATGCGCGAGGAATCGCCTTCCACATAGGGCCGGAACTGCCAGAAATTCTCGCCGATGCCGCGCTTGCGGCGGCCATGCCAGCCGGCGATCACCGTGTTGACGATACGGCGCGCCTCGACCAGCAGGTCCGGCACCAATGAAGCCCGCAACCGGCCGCGAGCGAGCGCGTCGCGCGTCGCAACCGGTGCCTGGACCTCGCCTATTCGACCCATCAGACGCCTTTTGCCAGCTTCGCCACCACGTCGCGCACGGAAGTGCCTTCGGCGCGGGCGGCGAAAGTCAGCGCCATGCGATGCTGCAGCACCGGTTCGGCCAAGGCGCGAATGTCGTCGACCGAAGGCGCCAACCTGCCATCATATAGGGCGCGGGCGCGGGCGCACAGGGTCAGCGCCTGGCTGGCGCGGGGGCCGGGGCCCCAGGCGACGTGCTTGTCGGTCTCGGCATTGCCCTGGCCGGGCCGGGCCGAACGCACCAGCTTGAGGATCGCCTCGACGACGCTTTCCGGCACCGGCATGCGGCGGATCAGCGTCTGGATTTCCCTCAGCCGTGCCGACTGCAGCACATTGTCGGCCTTGGCCTCGTCGACGCCGGTGGTTTCCAGCAGAATGCGGCGTTCCGCCTCGATCTCGGGATAGAGGATGTCGACCTGCATCAGGAAGCGGTCGAGCTGAGCTTCCGGCAGGGGGTAGGTGCCTTCCTGTTCCAGCGGATTCTGCGTCGCAAGCACGTGGAAGGGCGCGGGCAGGTCGTGGCGGGCGCCGGCGATGGTGACGTGATATTCCTGCATCGCCTGCAGCAGCGCCGATTGCGTGCGCGGCGAGGCGCGGTTGATCTCGTCGGCCATCAGCAATTGCGTGAAGATCGGCCCGGAAATGAAGCGGAAGGAGCGCTTGCCGAACTCGTCCTGTTCCATCACCTCGGAACCGAGGATGTCCGACGGCATCAGGTCGGGCGTGAACTGGACGCGGCGCGAATCGAGGCCGAGCACGATGCCCAGCGTCTCGACCAGCTTGGTCTTGGCGAGGCCCGGCACGCCGACCAGCAGCGCATGACCGCCGGCCAGCAGCGCCACCAGCGTGCGCTCGACGACCGTCTCCTGGCCGAAGATCACCCTGCCGACCGCGTCGCGAATCCTGGAGATGTCGGCCAGCGCCTTTTCGGCTTCCTCGATCATCGCTTTTTCGCTGATCGGGCTTTCCTTGATCATCACGCTCATGCCGTTCGATCCTTGTGGTTGGAAATGCCGGCCTGCACTCTCGATGCCGCAGAATGCCGCGATTCGGCCTCACCTGGCGCCTGTAATTGAACTTAAATCACAGACTCGGGCGGACAAGGCTGACAATCGGGACAACAGTGACTATTTCGTGACCATGGCCGAACGCAGCGAACATCGTGAACAAACGCCGGACGAACAGAGCGCCGGCGAGCACAGCTTGAGCAAACAGAGCCTGATCGGCGCCACAGAGGCGCGCGGCCTGGAGGCGCTGATCTCCCGCGCGGCCCGGGCCGGCAAGGGGCCGGCGCCGGTCGAGCGCTGGAATCCGGAGTTCTGTGGCGACCTCGACATGGAGATCAAGGCCGACGGGACCTGGTTCTATCTCGGCACGCCGATCGGCCGCATGCCGCTGGTGCAGCTCTTTTCCAGCGTGTTGCGCAAGGATGCCGACGGCAAGACCTATCTGGTGACACCGGTCGAGCGGGTCGGGATCCGCGTCGTCGACGCGCCCTTCATCGCCGTCGAAATGAACGTGTCCGGGCGCGGGAACGACCAGGTCGTCACCTTCCGCACGAATGTCGGCGATGTCGTCGCCGCCGGCCCCGGCCATGCGCTGCGCTTCGTCGACGAGGACGAAACCGGCGGACTGAAACCCTATGTGCTGGTGCGCGGACGGCTGGAGGCGCTGGTGGCGCGTCCGGTGATGTATGAACTGGTCGAACATGGCGAGGAGATCGACATCGGCGGCAAGGCGATGTTCGCCATCCGCTCGGGCGGCGAGGTCTATCCGATCATGCCGGCCGAGAAGCTGAAGCGGCTGAGCGCGTGATGGACCAGGTGACGCCGGCGGCGTTTTCGGTCGCGGATTTTCGGGCGCGCGTCGCGGCGCAAGCGGCGATCGTTCCCGGCGACGATTTCGGCGATCATCGCTTCAATCCCGGCCATCCCAGGCTCACACACATTAAGCCGCTGCGCGACGCGGCGGTGCTGATTCCCGTGGTCGACCGCCCCGAGGGCGCCATGGTGCTGCTCACCAAGCGCGCCGAGAGACTGCGCAGCCATTCGGGCCAGGTGGCTTTTCCAGGCGGCACCATCGATCCGACCGATCGTGGCCCTGAAGGCACGGCGCTGCGCGAGACCTTCGAGGAGATCGGCCTCGAACGGGATTTCGTCGAGATCATCGGCCGCATGCCCGACTACGTCGCCGGCAGCGGCTACCGCATCGTGCCGGTGCTTGCCATCGTGCGCCAGGGTTTTTCGCTGACGCTCAATGCCGATGAGGTCGACGCGGCTTTCGAGGTGCCCTTGAGCTTCCTGATGGATCCGGCCAACCACGCGCGCGACAGCCGCATGTGGAACGAGCTCGAATGGTTCTTCTACGAGATGCCCTATGGCGGCCAGCGTATCTGGGGCGTCACCGCCGGCATCATCCGCACGCTCTATGAAAGGCTTTATGGTTGACCGCTGAGGCGTCACTCTCGGGCAGGGCCGATTGGCTGGCCGACAAGCATCTGCAGAAGCTTCTTGCCGCGCTGAAGCAAGGCGGCGAGGAAGCGCGTGTCGCCGGCGGCGCGGTGCGCAATTCGCTGATCGGCCAGCCGGTCGCCGACATCGACATCGCCGCGACCACCGTGCCCGAGGAAACGGTCCGGCGCGCCGAGGCGGCCGGTTTCAAGACGGTGCCGACAGGCATCGAGCATGGCACAATCACGGTGATCGCCGGTGGCAAGCCTTATGAGGTGACGACGCTCAGAGCCGATATCGAGACCGACGGCCGGCGGGCAAAGGTGATCTTCGGGCGCGACTGGAAAGCGGATGCCGAACGGCGCGACTTCACCATCAATGCGCTCTACGCCGAAGCGGACGGCACGGTCGTCGATCTCGTCGGCGGTGTCGCCGATATAGAGGCGCGGCGGCTGCGTTTCATCGGCGACGCGGAGGCGCGCATCCGCGAGGATTATCTGCGCATCCTGCGCTTTTTCCGTTTCTTTGCCTGGTATGGCGACGGACGGCCGGACGCGGAAGGGCTGAAGGCCTGTG
Source organism: Mesorhizobium sp. B2-6-2 (assembly GCF_006440615.1). Lineage (NCBI taxonomy): Bacteria > Pseudomonadati > Pseudomonadota > Alphaproteobacteria > Hyphomicrobiales > Phyllobacteriaceae > Mesorhizobium > Mesorhizobium sp. B2-6-2. The sequence continues at coordinate 494,964 of NZ_VFUG01000002.1, forward strand.
CAAGGCTGAAGGACGGGCTTGCCCGGCTTTCGGCCGAACGCGTCTGGTCCGAGCTGAAGAAGCTGTTGTCGGCCCCCGATCCCTCGCGCGCGCTCTTGTGGATGCGCCAGGCAGGTGTGCTCACCGCCGTGCTGCCGGAAAGCGAGAAATGGGGCATCGACGCGATCCATGGCCTGGTCAGGGCTGGAAAGGATCTTGGCTGGGCCGCCGATCCTGTGCTGAGGCTGGAGGCGATCGTCCCGCCCGACGCCGAGCGCATGAAGACGCTTGGCGAGCGGCTGCGATTGTCGAACGACGAGGCCGGCCGCCTGCGGCGTTGGGCGGTGACCGTCGCGCCGGATGCCAAGGTGACCGAGACCGAGCTGGCCAAGAAACTCTATTACGGCGATCGCAACGGCTATATCGACCGCATTCGGCTGGCGCTCGCCGGGGCGCGGACACGCGCGGTTGAGGACAATCAGGCGATGATGGAGGCCGGCGGCTTTTCACGCCTGCTCAATTTCACGCTGAGATGGGAAAAGCCGGTGTTTCCGATCAAAGGTGCCGACCTGACCGCGCTTGGCGCGTCGCCGGGACAGAAGCTTGGCGCTACGCTGAAGAACCTCGAGAAGGAATGGGTCGAGTCTGGCTTCACCCTGGAACGCGGCGTGCTGATGGAACGCGCCGCGCAGGCTCTAGCGATCTAGACGGGCCGGAACGGCCGGTGCCTGTCAGTGTATGGCCACAGGAGCGAGAGCGCGCGAGAGACTTGCTTCGCCCTTGCCGTAGACAGACGGGTCGTAATTGGCCAGCGTGTCGGTGCGGGCCGTGTTGAGCAGGTCGTTCGTGATCTGCACCGGCGTCGCCTTGGTGAACTTGCTGCCGATGATCGCAGCATAACCGGAGATGATCGGCGCGGCAAAAGACGTTCCGTAGAGCCCGGTCTTGTCACCCTCGACGCCGACCACCAGGAAATGGCCCTGCACAGCCTGGTTGGAGCCGGCATAATCGGAATACCAGGCGAGCTGGGCCTTGTTGGCTGTGGTTCCGTTCGTCGACAGCGCGCCGACGAAGATCGCGGTCGGTTTGCCGATCAGGGCAAGGTCGAGATAGTCCTGCTGGCCACCAGTGACCCCGCCGACAGCGACCGCGTCGTTGCCTGCCGCCTTCGAGACGATGGCCGAACCCTTTGTGGCGTAGGAGATGATCGAGGACTCCTCTGGAGCCCACCAGATCTGGTTCGCGCTGTAGCCCGCGGTTGTGTACATGCCGTAGCTCAGGTTGAGCACGTTACGGCCGCTCGCCAGCGAAACGGCCGTGCCCGTCGAGAAATCCTTGGAGCGGATGGTTGCCGCGGGAGCGATCATGCTTGCTTCCTCACGCGTCCATTCGCCGTGTCGCTGGGTCTGCACGCCGATCCCGAAATTGCCGGAAAAGCGCGAGGTGCTGCTGAAGTCGTCGACCATCGTGATGGTGACGCCCTTGCCCTTGTAGCCGGCGGCCCATGCCGCGCCGACGTCGGGGCTCATCCAGTTCTGTATCGTTTGCGTCGTGCGCGCGACCGGTATCTTTGCGCTCACGCAGATGGAGCCGCCGCCATGGCAGAGCGCCGCCGTCTCGTCCGCGCCGAGGCCCTCCTGCGCCGAGGCAATGGGCGCCGAAAGGATGGCAAGGGCGGCAACGAGGCCGAATTTCAGGTGACCAGCAGACATGTTCCAACTCCAGCCAAACAAGAACCAGGACGGGCGATCGCGCGTTTCGGGACGAGATTGATTTTTCATTCGGGGCTCCCGGCGATCAGAAAGTGAGACGATAATTCAGCCACAGATGCATGCTCTCGGGCTTGGCGCTAACCAGGTATTTCAGGGTTTCCTGCGGCGCCATCTCACCGGCCGCGAGCCGGCAATTGACGCTGTAGGAGCCCAGATCCCCGTAGTCAGCCAGGCAAGGTTTCTCGGTGAGGTTTCCGCCGATGATCGACGTTACGGACAGCGACAGGGTGCTGTTCGGATTCGGATGCGTCTGGGTGAGGAAACCGAGCTTCAGGCTGGGCCCGATGCTGTATTTGTCGCCTTGTTCGCCGGTCCCGAACCCCCAAAGGATGCCGGTGTTTTCGGTAACCTGGGTGAGCAGGTCGACATGCATGTCCACCCAGCTCGCATGGTACCATTGGTTGAACGAGACCCAGCTTCCGCTCTGAAGCTCATAGCCGCCGGCGCCGAGCCCTCTGGCACGGTCGCTCAGCGGCGACCCCTGATGCACGCCGATCAGTGAGGTGGTCATCATTTCCTGGGCGGTCGCGGGAGTCGCGCCGAGACATGCGCATAGCAGCAGCGCCGCCTCGCGCGATGTGCCTCTCTTGCCGGATCGTTCGCGCATGCGCGAAACACCTCGCCCCACCGATCCGGTCGGCGCCTTGGGTGGCGGCGAGTTCTCGGCCAGCCCCTGCAGCCGGATCATTTGCCCGACGGTGGCACGAATTCCGTTACCGCAAACTTAAATGAGACGACTCGAATATAAGTATCTGTTTGAAATGCCGGGCCGGTCCGGACCTTCCGGATCGACTCAGGCAAATTGGTTCGCAACTCGCAACAGAACCTGCTCAGCCCCTGAGCCGTCCTGATTTCGCTGCCGGTCGATCTGTTCGAAGGTGAGGAGTCCCTCAGGCCGCGTCGCGAACCTTCTGGATGCGGGAGCGTATCGCCTCGATCATCGTCTCGCGGATGACGGTTTCGCCATGCGTCTCGCGCATGTGCTCGACGGCACGGCGCATCACCTCGGCTTCTTCCTCGGCGCGCGTATGCCAGTCACAACCGGGGACAAGCGACCCGCATTGGAATTCCTTCATGGGACTTTCCTTTCCTCGTTCTGCTGGAAAACCATAACACATGCGGCCGGTTTCGGTTGCATCGAAGCCCGCGGCCAACTGCTTTTCTCTTCAAAAAAGGAAGGCGGAGCAGTGCTGCCCCGCCTTCCTTGCCGCCTGAGAACTCGATCTGCCTTTGACGGGCAGGCCGTCACTTCATGATCTTGACGGCCTCGGCAATCTTGTTCTTGCCGCTCATATCCCAGGAGACGCGAACCTTCTCGCCGGCCTGGATGCCGGGATCCTTGAAGGCCTTGGACAGGGTGAAGGTCGATCCGTCGTCCAGAACAAGGCTCATGGCCGTTCCGTCAAAGCTCTTGACCGTACCGGTGGTGTGCTTGACCGCAGCGAACGCGGCGCCACCGGAGGCGAGAAAGGCAGCGGTCGCTGCCGTCACGATAAGCTTGCGCATGGCAGGCTCTCCTGGAAATGCGGGCACCCGTTTCGAAGGCACCCGTCTCGTTCAGGGCCGTCAAGTCGCGTCGGGTCGCGGCCGACGGGAGACAAGTGATCTCCATTTCGGCCGCCGGCGCTTCCCGACCCGACGACCTTAAATAGCTCAATTTTTTCAAAAGGATATTAGACGAAAAAGAAACCCGGCCCGCCACATTGCGCGCCAAGATTCGGCGAATGGGACGACAATGCGGCCACGGCCGAGCTCACCGGATCGTTACGGCCATTTTACCTCGGGCGGCAGGCTGGACAGAATCGAGGCGACGTTGCCGCCGGTCTTGAGGCCAAAGATGGTGCCGCGATCGTGAAGCAAGTTGAATTCGACGTAGCGGCCGCGCCGGATGAGCTGTTCGTCGCGCTCGCCATCGGTCCAGTTCTGGTTGAAGTTGCCCCGCACCAGATGGGCATAGACGACGAGAAAAGAACGTCCGACATCCTGGACGAAATTGAGATCGGCGTCCCAGCCGCCCCTGTCCTCGTCAGAATGCAGCCAGTCGAAGAAGATGCCGCCGATGCCGCGCGGCTCGTTGCGGTGCGGCAGGAAGAAATACTCGTCGCACCAGGATTTGAATTTGGGATAGTCGGCCACGGCGGCGTTCTTCTCGCAGGCGAACTGCATGGCGCGATGGAAGGCGATCGTGTCGGGATCGTCCTGGGTGCGGCGGCGGTCGAGCACCGGCGTCAGATCGGCGCCGCCACCGAACCACTGGCGCGTGGTGACGACCATGCGGGTATTCATATGCACGGCCGGCACGTTGGGGTTCCAGGGATGCGCTATCAGCGAGATGCCGCTCGCCCAGAAGCGCGGGTCTTCCTCGGCGCCGGGAATCTGCTTCCTGAACTCGGGCGAGAATTCGCCATGGACGGTCGAGGTATGCACGCCGACCTTCTCGAAGACGCGGCCGCGCATCATCGACATGGTGCCGCCACCGCCGCGGCCCTCGTCGCGCTCCCAGGGGGTCTTCTCGAAATGGCCGGGCGACCATGACGCTTGCGGGCCGGTGAGTTCCTGCTCGATCTGCTCGAAGGTGGCGCAGATGCGCTCGCGCAAGGCCTCGAACCACAGACGTGCCTTCATCTTCTTCTGCTCGATGTCGCCCGGCAGGCCCACGGGAAGGTCAGGTCTTTCCAATTCGGTCTCCAGTCGCAGGCGCGCTTGCCTGACAAATGACTCGTCTTTTCAGGGCGCGATCCCTAATCTCTTGAGAGGAAGGGTCAAGTCCTGTCTGACCAAGGTGCAAGGGAGTTCCTTCGTGCGCACCCCGGCAAGACCGCCGCTGGATGGCTTACGCAAGAGGCTGGAGCGCTCACGGGCTGAGCGCGAAAACCAGCCGCGCGACGGTTTCCTGCGCGAAACCTTCGTGCTGCCGCGCCCGGATGCGCGCCTCAAGGCCAAGGAGTGGTTCGAGCGTTTTCCGAAACAGGCCTACTGGACCGAGATCGAAAGCTGGTTCGAACGCCCAGGCGACGTGATCGAGTTTACCATGCGGCGGCTGCCGGTGGCGGATTGAGGAATTTCACGGCAAAAATAGGTCGCGCAATTTTGGAGAATCTAGAATTAGGTTCTCGCCAAGTAGTTTGCCGAATTTTTCCAGCCCCATTTTCCGCGCCTCATCGAAGCTCACTGAGGTATAGAGGGTTGGCACGCCGCCAGAATCGATCCGGTAGATAGTGATGACCTTGGTCTCCTCGTCTGCTTGGATCAGGTGTCCTAGCATAGCTGCTTCCTCTCTCTGTTCGCGATAAGCGCGTTGCTCCTATTCAGGGTGCAATTAGCCGCCTCGCGCCGGTACCTTCCCTGGCCAGACGGTCGTCCCTGTTCCTCAGCGGGCATTTGTCGATCGACATGCAGCCGCAGCCGATGCAATCGGTCAGGCCGTCGCGCAATTTCTTGAGCTGGGCGATCTTCTGGTCGAGCTCGTCGCGCCAGGCTGTCGAAAGCAGGTTCCAGTCCTCGCGGTTCGGTGTGCGCTCTTCCGGCAGCGACTGGAACGCCCGGGCGATGTCGGCGAGCGAGATGCCGACCTCCTGGGCGACGCGGATGATCGCCACGCGCCGAAGCACGTCGCGGCTGTAACGCCGCTGGTTGCCCGAGGTGCGGTGGCTGCGGATCAGGCCGCGCGCTTCGTAGAAATGCAGCGCCGATACCGTAACGCCGCTGCGAACGGCCACCTGGCCGACCGTCAATTCCTTTACCGGAGCCATCTCGAACTTTTCCGCTTGACCTCAAGTTAAGTTGAGCTTGTAGCCAAGAAATGTCGATGGGGCAATTGCAGGAGAAGGCGATGTGCGCCTGGGTGAGAATGACGCCGCGAGTGGAGCCTGCGCGCGGCAACGAAGAAGGGTTCGGGGTTCTAGCCGAGCTGGCGCAGCGCTTCGCCCGCGACCATGGCGACGGACAGCGCGACATTGATGCTGCGCGCGCCGGGCCGCATCGGGATCGTCAGTCGCGCGTCCGCCGCTTGGTGGACCTGGTCCGGCACGCCGGCGGATTCGCGGCCGAACAGAAGGATGTCGCCGGCAGCGAAAGCAAAGTCGGTGTAGGCGGCCGTGGTCTTGGTGGTGAGCAGCACGAGGCGGCGCGCGTTGGTCTTTCGCCACTCCTCGAAGGCGTGCCAGTCGGCATGGCGGGAAAGCGCCGCCATTTCGAGGTAGTCCATGCCGGCCCGTTTCAGCGCCCGGTCGGAGAGCGGGAAACCAGCCGGCTCGATGATATCGACGCCGATATCGAGGCAGGCGGCGAAGCGCAGTATTGTCCCGGTGTTGCCGGCGATATCCGGCTGGTAGAGCGCGATGCGGAGACGATCGTTCATTTCCGTATCCTGCTAATAAGTGGCAGATCGGCCACAGGCGCCTCCGGCTTTCGGCGATTTCTGGACTGGCGGGTGGCCATTTTCTGCGAAGTCGAGTATATGCTGACCATCGTCAACCCGAACCGAAGGAGGGGGACCACATGATGACCATGCACTTCCAGCTCCTCTCCGGGGCACCCCTATGCCCACCGGCGGTTTCGGTACGACGATTCTTCTGACACTTTAAGTCCTCATCGCACCGATTCCCGCCGAACCCAGTTTTCGGCCTTCGAAGGAATCTTGCGATGTTTTTCAAACTGCCAAAGGGGCGCCGTGCCCCAGCTGAGCGTGTCGGGACCGATGCTAGTCGTGTCAGGACCGACGCTTGTCGTGTCCCGGCCGATTCGATCCGCGCCTTCGGCCGAATGCCGATGGTCGAGGCCGCATCACCCTTTTTAACGCATTTGCATATGGAGGACGGACCAATGTTCGATCCCTACAAGATACCGGGGTCAAGAAGCCTGCATGAACGCAAGGTGGCTACCTGGGCGCTGCTGATCGGCGAGACCTATTCGTCGGCGGTGCATGCCGAGGAACGGCGCAGGCCGCATCGCGGCATGCTGCCGGACGTCGATTTCTCGCGCGCGGTCCCCGATCACAGCCGGCCCACGCTGGTGCGCCGGATCATCCGTTTGATCCGGCCGGGCGACAGGAGCCGGGCAGGTTCCGCCCTTTCGTCCGGAAGTTCCGGGCCGTCAGGGACGTCAAACGAGCCTGTCGGCGAAATGCCGGCGAAACCCTATATTGCGCGGGATAGGGCCGGCGACGCGGATGATTCCGTATCGCCGGCCCGCAATGCCGCGCGGCCGCAAAGCCTTGCCCATCAATCCCGCGCCGCGTGAGCGCCTAGATAAGTCGAGTGCCTGGAATGTTCCGCTGGTTTGAAAACAGGCTCGATCCGTTTCCCGCCGCGGAGCCGGTCGAGCCGCCGAAGACGCTGATCGCCTTCTGCGTGCATTACACGCGCGGCGCCTGGCCCTACATCATCCTCGACGCGGTGCTGGTGACGGCGATCGCCTTTACCGAAGTCTGGATGTTCGGGTTCCTCGGCCGCATCGTCGACTGGCTGTCGGCGCAAAACCGCGAAACCTTCCTGCAGACCGAGAGCTGGAAGCTTGCCGGCATGGCTTTCGTCGTGCTGTTCGCGCTGCCGGGCACGGTATGGCTGCATTCGCTCCTCAACCAGCAGACGCTGATGGGCAATTATCCCATGCGCATCCGCTGGCAGGTGCACCGCTATCTGCTCAAGCAGTCGATGGCCTTCTACCAGGACGAGTTCGCCGGCCGCATCGCCACCAAGCTGATGCAGACCGCGCTCGCCGTGCGCGAATGCGTGATCAAGCTGATCGACGTGCTGAATTACGTCGTCGTCTATTTCCTCGGCATGCTGTTCATCGTCGGTTCGGCCGACTGGCGGCTGGCGGCGCCGCTCGCCGTATGGCTGGCCGGCTATATCGGTCTGCTGCGCTTTTTCATTCCGCGGCTTGGCAAGGTCGGCGAGGAGCAGGCCAATGCGCGTTCGACCATGACCGGCCGCGTCGTCGACAGCTACACCAACATCCAGACGGTGAAGCTGTTTTCGCATGCGCGGCGCGAGGCGACCTTCGCCAGGGAAGGCATGGCGAGTTTCCTTGGCACCGTCTACCGCTCGATGCGGCTGGTGACGGTGCTCTATGGTCTGCTCTACATCCTGAATTCGCTGTTGCTGTTCTCGGTGACGGCGATCTCGCTGTGGCTTTGGCTGGGCCAGGCGGTGACGATCGGCGCGGTCGCCGTGGTCATCGGCCTGGTGCTGCGAATGTGGGGCATGTCGCAGTGGATCATGTGGGAAATGTCGGGCCTGTTCGAGAATATCGGCACGGTGCAGGACGGCATCCAGTCGATCTCACTGCCGCGTCTCGTCGAAGACCGGCCCGGCGCGAAGGACATCGCCGTCAGCCAGGGTGAAATCCGCTTTGACGACATCCGCTTCCACTACGGCAAGCAGAAGGGCGTCATCGAGAACCTGACGCTGACGGTAAAGCCCGGCGAGAAAGTCGGCATTGTCGGCCGCTCCGGCGCTGGCAAGTCGACGCTGGTCAACCTGTTGTTGCGCTTCTACGACCTGGAAAGCGGCAGGATCCTCGTTGACGACCAGGAGATTGCGGCGGTGACGCAGGATTCCTTGCGCGCGCAGATCGGCATGGTGACGCAGGACACTTCGCTGCTGCACCGCTCGGTGAAGGAGAATATCCTCTATGGCCGGCCGGACGCGACCGACGAAATGCTCATCGAGGCGGCGCGCCGGGCGGAGGCGCTCGATTTCATCGGCGGGCTCTCGGACCATAACGGCCGCAAGGGATTCGATGCCCATGTCGGCGACCGCGGCGTCAAACTATCCGGCGGCCAGCGGCAGCGCATCGCGATTGCCCGCGTCATGCTGAAGGACGCGCCGATCCTGATCCTCGACGAGGCGACGTCGGCGCTCGATTCGGAAGTCGAGGCGGCCATCCAGGAGAACCTCTACAAGCTGATGCAGGGCAAGACCGTCATCGCCATCGCGCACCGCCTATCGACGATCGCGGCGATGGACCGGCTCGTCGTCATGGACAAGGGTCACATCATCGAGGAAGGCTCGCATGAGGAGCTCGTCGCCAGGGGTGGGCTCTACGCCCAGCTCTGGCAACGCCAGTCGGGCGGCTTCCTGCTCGATGACGCGCCGGCTGAGCCCGATGCCAAGTCGCTTCGATCCGAGATGGCTGCGGAGTAACGCGATCGCGATTGCAGCAACTCCGTCTGGAATTGCGCAAAACAAAAACTTGGAGCGGCCCGGCGGTTCCGTAAGCCGTCGAGCCGCTCCGCCATCAAGGTTACGGCGATTGCGGGGAATCGATCCCGGGCGTAACCACGACCTGGCCAGAGGCCTGCTGGCGACCAGATCGGTTGCCGGCGGATTTCCGGCGCGATGAGAGAAAAATGTTCGACCGCATCTTCGCCTGGTTCGAAAGCCGTTATTCGCCGGTGGCGCTGGCCGACGACAGGCAGCCGCCAATGGGGCTTTGGCGGTTCTACTGGTATTTCATAAGACAGTTTCGCGCCGCCTATCGGCTGCGCATGATCATCGTTGCCGTCGCGGCGGTAGTGGACGCGATGCTGCCGATTTTCGTCGGCCTGATCGTCGGCCTGCTCTCCAGCACCAAGCCAGGCGATTTCTTCGCTGCGCATACGCCGTTGCTCGTCATCATGGCGATCGTCGTGCTGCTGCGTCCGCTGTCGATGGTTGTCGATGGCCTCATCCGCAACCACGCCATCGCGCCGAACCTCATCGACCTCATCCGCTGGCAGAGCCATTGGCACGTCGTGCGCCAGGACTGGTCGTTCTTCCAGAACGACTTCGCGGGCCGCATCGGAACCAAGGTCATGCAGAGCGGCGATTCGGTGGAGATGAGCGTCAACCTCACGGTCGATGCGGTCTGGTACGCGCTGGTCTTCGTCGCGGTCGCCATCGTCGTGCTGGCGCGGCTCGACACGCTGCTGCTGGCTGTGGTGGCGGTGTGGCTGGTATTCTACTGCCTCATCTTCTGGTCCGCGATGCCCAGGATCACGCAGCGCTCGTCCCAACTGTCGGAGCGGTGGTCGCAGGTGAGCGGCCGCATGGTCGACAGCTACACCAACATCCTGACGCTAAAGACGTTCTCGACCGGCGAGCACGAAGACAAATATGTCTCGCAGGCGGTGGTCGAGCATGCCGGCACGTTTTACCAGCTGATGCGCGTTTTCACGCTGATGTGGTCGGCCCTGTTCGTCCTCAACGCGGCGCTGCTCGTCGCCATAAGCTGGCTGGCGCTGGCCGGCTGGAACGCCGGGACGATGACCACCGCGGCCGTGGCGACGGCGATCCCGTTCGCGCTGCAGATTGCCAACATCTCCGGCAGGATCCTCGATGTCGGCGCCAACGTCTTCCGGCAGATCGGCGTCGCCAGCAACTCGATGACGACGATCGCGCGTCCCATCACCATGCAGGACATTCCGGGGGCGCCCGCGCTTGTCGTCGACGCCGGCGGCATCGAGTTCGACCGGGTGAATTTCAACTACTGGCGCAAGGACGGCAAAGGCGGTGTCATCGACAATCTGTCGCTGAAGATAGCGCCGGGCGAGCGGGTCGGCCTGATCGGTCGCTCCGGGGCCGGCAAGTCGACGCTGGTCAATCTCGTGCTGCGGCTGTTCGACGTCCAGGACGGCAAGGTGCTGATTGACGGACAGGACATCCGCAACGTCTCGCAAGAGAGCGTTCGCGCGGCGATCGGCTTCGTCAACCAGGATACGTCGCTCTTGCATCGATCCGTTCGCGAGAACCTCAAATATGGACGCCAGTCGGCCAGCGACGAGGCCATGTTCAGCGCCGCCAAAGCCGCCCAGATCGACGATGTGATCGCGGCACTGACCGATCCGTACGGACAGAGCGGCTATGAGGCGCTTGTCGGCGAACGCGGCGTGAAGCTGTCCGGCGGCCAGCGGCAACGCATCGCAATTGCCCGCGTTATGCTGAAGGACGCGCCGATCCTCATTCTCGACGAAGCCACGTCCGCGCTCGATTCGGAAGTGGAAGCCGCCATTCAGGAGAATCTCTACAAGCTCATGCAGGGCAAGACCGTCATCGCCATCGCCCACCGCCTGTCGACGATCGCGGCGATGGACAGGCTGGTGGTGATGGACAAGGGGCGCATCGTCGAGGACGGCTCGCATGAGACTTTGATCGTCAAGGGTGGGCTCTACGCCCAGCTCTGGCGGCGCCAGTCGGGCGGGTTCCTGCTCGAGGAAAAGCAGGCCGCCGACGATCTGGCGACGAAAGGTGAAGCCGCGGAATGATGAAGGGCGTCTATCGCTGGTTCGAGCGCTGGGTTTATCCGTTCCGCGAGCCCGCGAATCTGCGACCGCCCGCCAGCGTCGGCGGCTTCCTCTGGCACTATGTCGGGCAGGCAAAGCTCGCCTTCTTCGCCATGCTCATCATCGGCGGCATCGCGCCGCTGGTCGAGGCAGGCCTGTTCTATTTCGTCGGGAGGCTGGTCGATATCCTCGACCAGTTGCCCGGTGAGCGCAGCTGGCACACGCTGTGGACCGCCGCCGGTCCCGAGCTCCTGTTCATGGGCGCCGTGGTGCTGGTCATCCGCACTCTGGTGGTCGGCCTGTCGGCGCTGGTCGACGAACAGACGATCACGCCCGGATTCTACAATCTGGTGCGCTGGCAGGCGCACCGACACGTCTCGCGCCAGTCCTATGCCTTCTTCCAGAATGATTTCGCCGGCCGCATCGCGACAAAAGTCTGGCAGGCGGGGCAGGCGACCGGCGACCTGATGGAAAGCTTCATCGAGGTCGTGTGGTTCATGATCGTCTATACTGTGACGACGCTGGCGCTGGTCGCGGGGCTGGATCTGCGGCTGGCGGTGCTGGTGGTGATCTGGATCGCCGCGTTCGGCTGGCTGGCGAAACTCTATCTGCCGGCAATCCGCAAGCATGCCGAGGCGACGGCCGAGGCCGGTTCGATGATCACCGGCCGCATCGTCGATTCCTACTCGAACGTGCAGACGTTGAAGCTGTTTTCGGCCGACGGCGACGATCGCTATATCCGCAGCGGCTTCGGCATCTATCTCGACGCACTGCGGCCGTTCACACGCCGGCTGACCGGCGTGCGCATGGCGCTGACCATGCTCTCCGGCATCATGATCACGGCGATCGCCGCCTTCGCCATCTATCTGTGGGTCGAAGGCTCGATCACGGTCGGCGCCGTCGCCTTCACGCTGTCGCTGGTGCTCAGGCTCAACATGCTGCTTGGAAGGCTGATGATGCAGCTCAACGGCATTCTGAGGAATCTCGGCGTGCTGGAGAATTCCAAGGCGCTGATCTCGCAGCCGCTCGGCCTGACCGACGCGCCGGACGCCAAGGAACTGATCGTCGCCGGCGGCCGCATCGACGTCAGGAACGTCACCTTCCATTATGGCAAGGGGGCCGGCGTGCTCGACGGCATCGACCTCGTCGTGCGTCCGGGCGAGAAGGTCGGTCTGGTCGGCCCGTCGGGCGCCGGCAAGACGACCTTGGCCAACCTGATCCTGCGCCTCTATGACCTCGAGGGCGGCCAGATCCTAATCGACGGCCAGGACATCGCGCATGTGACGCAGAACTCGCTGCGCGGCAATATCGGTGTGGTCAGCCAGGATACCGCACTTTTCCACCGCTCGCTGCGCGACAACATCAAGCTCGGCATGCCGGACGCGACCGATGCGCAGGTGATCGCCGCGGCCCGGAAAGCCGAGGCGCATGACTTCATCCTGGGGCTGCGCGACAACCGCGAGCGCTCTGGCTACGAGGCCTATGTCGGCGAGCGCGGCGTCAAGCTCTCCGGCGGCCAACGGCAGCGCGTCGCCATCGCGCGCGTCTTCCTCAAGGATGCGCCGATCCTGATCCTCGACGAGGCGACCTCCGCGCTCGATTCCGACATCGAGGCGGCGATCCAGGAGAATCTGACCAGACTGATGGAGGAAAAGACCGTGATCGCCATCGCGCACCGGCTGTCGACGATCGCGGCGCTCGACCGGCTCGTGGTGCTGGACGGCGGCCGCATCGTCGAACAGGGCACGCATGACGAGCTGGTGGCGCTCGACGGGCTCTATGCGCGGCTCTGGAAACGCCAGTCCGGCGGCTTCCTCTTCAACGAGGAAAGCGCGCTGGAAGAGACGCGGCCGGCGGAGTAGAACGGCATCATGTCGGTACGCATGCCTACCAATTTCGGACGGTCAGGCGCGCAGGAAAGCGCGCTCGATCTGCTCGGCCACGAAATCCTCGCCGAGAAGGCCGCAGCGCTCGGCCGCGCCGGCCGGCGTGTCGAGGAAAGCCTTGCCAGATTGCGCGAGAGCGGCGAGGGCGAGCACCGCAACAGGCTGCTCAAGGAAGCGGCCGCGGCCGTCCACGCCTACTTCATCCAGCGCGAGCTTTGCGGTCTGCGCAAGCACGATGCCGTGATCCGGGAGTACAATATCCCACGCGCGGTGCTGGTCAGGCTCGGCGCCAGCTAGGCGCTGATTTCCTGGCGAAAACGCGCCAATCGCGCAGCAAGGCCTCCGGGATTCTCGTCGGCGACGAAGTGGCCGCTACCCGGGATGATGTCGCCTTCGACATTGGACAGGCCTGCTGCCTTCAAGCCGCCGAGATAGTCGGCGATGTCGCCGGATTCGGCCGAGCCTCTGAGATAAAGAACCGGCGTGGCGATCGGCGCTCTGAGCGGGCCGGAATTGGTCTTGGCGTCCGCGACGAAAGCGCGGTACCAGTCGAAGCCGGCCTTGAGGCTTTCCGGCCGCGAATAGGCCTTGGCATAGATGTCCCTGGCTTCCGCAGGGATCGCCGATTTTTCCTTCGAAAGAATATCGAAGAAGAAATCAAAATAGGCGCGCTCGTGGCCGCTCACCAGCATCTCCGGCAAGGCCGGAATCGCATGAAAGGCGAAATGCCAGATATGCGGGTTGCGGATGACATTTTCCCACGGCGCCACGCCGGGGATGACGACGTCCATGATCACCGCGCCGGACAAATCTTCGGGCTCGTCTCGCAACAGCGCGAAGACGATCTGGCCGCCGACGTCATGACCGGCGACGATGACCTGCCGCAAGCCGCAAACGGCGATCAGCCCCTTCATCAGTCTGGCCAGATAGGCCTTTTCTCCGGTCTCGGGCGTGCCGTGTGAACCGCCGATGCCCGGCAAGTCCGGCGCGACCACGCGCTGGTCGCTGGCCAGGTCGTCGACGATTGCCTCAAAAGCATGGGAGCTCTGCGGCCAGCCATGCAGCAGCAGAAGGCCCGGCGCATCGGCCGGCCCTACGTCCCGGATCGCGATAGCCAGCCCCTCGACCTCAACGGTGCGCAGTCGCATGCTTCGTCTCCATCGATGCCAGATCGATGGAACTAGGCTGCAATCAGCCTTCGGACAGGCTCGGTCCGACGATCGGAAGAATCATTCCAGCCATTCCGTGATGAAGTGGCCGTTCTCGTGGATGTCGGTGCTTTCGAGCGGGCCGGGGCCAAGATTGGTGAATTTGTGCGGCGTGTCGGGCGGCACGATCAGGATCTGGCCGGCCGTGGCCTTGATCTCCTGGTCGCCGATCGTGAACAGGCCGGTGCCGGAACGGATGACGAAGATTTCCGCATAGGGATGCTTGTGGAGGCGCGGGCCGCCGCCGACCGTCGGCTGATAGTTGAAGATCAGGCAGGAATTGGCACCGAACTGGCCGCATTGCAGCTCGCCCATCCAGCGGTCGGGGGCGTCGGCCCAGCTGTAGCGTTCAATGACATACGCCATGGCGGCAGAATAGACCGGGCCAGCAGCCGATGTCGAGGCGAACACCCGCCCGATTTGCCCCCGGATTTCCGGCTGTTTCAACCTGTCCGGCCGCCTGGCGGAGACGCGCTAGGCACGGCCGTCGCGTATCCCCGCGACAATCTGCCCTTGTGGTCTCACCCCGCTGGACAAAAACGGGCCGCACGCATAAACCGAACTCCAAATGCCGGAGGAATTCGCTAGCCTGTTCGCCATGCGCTGTCGGGCAGGTGCGATTGAGCGGGGACAAGGCTCGGCCTCCGGTTAGGAAGAGGCGAAAGGATCAGGCACCCGTGAGCGCAACCGACATCCACGATCCCAACCGTCGCGATTTTCTCTACGTGGCTACCGGCATGGCCGCCGTTGTCGGCGCTGGGGCCGTCGCGTGGCCGTTCATCGACCAGATGCGCCCGGACGCCTCGACGCTGGCGCTGGCTTCGGTCGAGGTCGATGTTTCTTCACTGCAGCCCGGCAGCTCGCTGGTCGTCAAGTGGCGCGGCAAGCCCGTGGTGGTGCGCAACCGCACCGAAAAGGAAATGAAGGACGGCGCGGCCGTCAATCTCGCCGACCTCAAGGATCCGATCGCGCGCAACGCCAACCTGCCGTCCGACGCGCCGGCGACCGACGCCAACCGCACCACGCCCGGCAAGGAAGCCTGGATGGTGATGGTGCAGGTCTGCACGCATCTCGGCTGCATCCCGCTAGGCCAGGAAGGCGATTTCGGCGGCTGGTTCTGCCCGTGCCACGGTTCGCAATACGACACCGCCGGCCGCATCCGCAAAGGCCCGGCGCCGGAGAACATGGCGATCCCGGTATTCAAGTTCATTTCCGATACCAAGATCCTTATCGGTTGAGGCAGGGGACATTTCGATGAGCGAGGGACACTCGACCTATACGCCCAAGACCGGTATCGAGCGCTGGTTCGACGCCCGCATGCCGCTGCCGCGGCTGGTCCATGACAGCTTCGTCGCCTATCCGGTGCCGCGCAACCTCAACTACATGTGGACGTTCGGCGGCATCCTGTCGATCATGCTGGCCGCGCAGATCCTGACCGGCATCGTGCTGGCGATGCACTACACCTCCGACACCAATCTCGCCTTCGATTCGGTCGAGAAGATCATGCGCGACGTGAATTCGGGATGGCTCTTGCGCTATCTCCATTCCAACGGCGCTTCGTTCTTCTTCGTCGCCGTCTACATCCATATCTTCCGCGGCCTGTTCTACGGCTCCTACAAGGCGCCGCGCGAGCTCTTGTGGATCCTCGGCTGCATCATTTACCTCCTGATGATGGCCACCGGCTTCATGGGCTACGTGCTGCCTTGGGGCCAGATGAGCTTCTGGGGCGCTACCGTCATCACCGGCTTCTTCAGCGCCATTCCGCTGGTGGGGAACTGGATCCAGGAACTGCTGCTCGGCGGCTTCGCCGTCGACAATCCGACGCTGAACCGCTTCTTTGCGCTGCATTACCTGTTGCCGTTCATGATCGCCGGCGTCGTCGTGCTGCACATCTGGGCGCTGCATGTCGTGGGCCAGTCGAACCCGACCGGTATCGAGGTCAAGTCGAAGACCGATACCGTCGCCTTCACGCCCTACGCCACCATCAAGGACGCGTTCGGCATGATCGTGTTCCTGTTCGTCTTCGCCTATTTCGTCTTCTACCTGCCGAACTTTCTCGGCCACCCGGACAACTACACGGTCGCCAACCCGCTGAAGACGCCGGCCCACATCGTTCCGGAATGGTACTTCCTGCCGTTCTACGCGATCCTGCGCGCCATCACCTTCAACATCGGCCCGATCAACTCCAAGCTCGGCGGCGTGCTGTGCATGTTCGGAGCCATCGCCATGCTGTTCCTGGTGCCGTGGCTCGACACCTCCAAGGTGCGCTCGGCGGTCTATCGTCCATGGTACAAGCTGTTCTTCTGGCTGTTCGTAGCCGACGCCATCCTGCTCGGCTGGCTGGGCTCGCAGCCGGCGGAAGGCAGCTATGTGTTCATGGCGCAGATGGCGACGCTGTTCTACTTCGCCTTCTTCCTGGTCATCATGCCGGTGCTCGGCCTGATCGAGACGCCGCGCAGGCTGCCGAACTCGATCACCGAGGCTGTGCTTGAAAAGAAAAAGGGCGGCAGCGGACATCCGGCACGCGCTGCCGCCGCGCCGGAAACCACGGGCTGAGAATCTGAGGGGATTTTGGGTATGAAGAAGATTCTCACCTCGCTGGCGCTGCTTGGCTTGGTGGTCGCGGGCACCGCTGCCATCGCCGCCGAAGAGGAACACAACGCGGCCGCTCCGACGCATTTCCCGATCAACGAACCGAGGGAAATGAGCTGGAGCTTCGCCGGTCCGTTCGGCACCTATGACAAGGCGCAGCTGCAGCGCGGCCTGAAGGTCTACAAGGAAGTCTGCTCGGCTTGCCACTCGATGAACCTGGTGGCCTTCCGCACGCTGGAAGGCCTCGGCTATTCGGAGGCGCAGATCAAGACGCTGGCCGCCGAATACACCATCCATGACGGCCCGAACGATGCCGGCGACATGTTCGATCGTCCCGGCAAGGCGTCGGATCACTTCCCGGCGCCGTTCCCGAACACAGAGGCCGCCGCTGCCGCCAATGGCGGCGCCGCGCCGCCCGACATGTCGCTGCTTGCCAAGGCGCGCGGCGTCGAGCGCGGCTTCCCGCGCTTCATCTTCGACATCTTCACTCAGTATGCGCAGGGCGGTCCGGACTACATCCACTCGCTGCTCACCGGCTACGACCGGACGCCGCCGGCCGGCATGGTGATCCCGGAAGGCACGCACTACAATCCGTACTTCCTGTCCGGCGTGTCGTTGAAGATGCCCAAGCCGCTCTCGGACGGCCAGGTGACCTATGACGACGGCTCGCCGCAGACCGTCGACCAGTATGCCCGCGACGTCTCGGCCTTCCTGATGTTCGCCGCCGAGCCGCATCTCGAGGATCGCAAGAAGACAGGCTTCCGCGTCATGATCTTCCTGCTGGTCTTCGGCGCATTGGTCTACATGACCAAGCGCAGGGTGTGGGCCGACGTGGCGCACTGAGGCGGCTTGCCCCAGAAAAATGCAAGGGCGCCGAATGGCGCCCTTTTCTTTTCAGCCGCTTGCCGGCAAAACTGTGCGGCAACGGATCAACCGCCCATGAAATCCTCCCTCGAAGACACGCTGCTAGCGGCCATCCGCACCATTCCGGACTACCCCAGGCCCGGCATCCTGTTTCGCGACATCACCACGCTGCTTGGCGACGCGCGCGCCTTCCGCCGCGCCATCGACGAGCTGGTCCATCCCTATGCCGGATTGAAGATCGACAAGATCGCCGGCATCGAGGCGCGCGGCTTCATCCTCGGCGGCGCCGTGGCGCACCAGCTTTCGGCAGGCTTCGTGCCGATCCGCAAGAAAGGCAAGCTGCCCTACGAGACGGTGCGCGTCGCCTACAGCCTCGAATACGGCCTGGACGAGATGGAGATGCACAAGGACGGCGTCTCGCCGGGCGAGAAGGTGATCGTGGTCGACGACCTGATCGCCACGGGCGGCACGGCGGAAGCCGCGGTGAAGCTGCTCAGGCAGATCGGCGCCGATATCGTCGCGGCCTGCTTCGTCATCGACCTGCCGGATCTCGGCGGCCGCCAGAAGCTGGAAGCGCTAGGCGTGCCGGTGAGGACGCTGATCGGGTTCGAGGGGCATTGAGCGATTTTCCCCTTCTCCCCTTGTGGGAGAAGGTGGATCGGCGCGCAGCGCCGAGACGGATGAGGGGTGTTCCAGCGGAGTGAGGCGCTGGCTTTCCCTGGAGCACCCCTCATCCGTCGCCTTCGGCGACACCTTCTCCCACAAGGGGAGAAGGAGAGGCGCTATCCCACCTTCACCAGAACGGCGCTGTCGAACTCGATCACCTTGTCGCCGGTCGAATCGAAACCTTCCGAACGCAGCGTCAGCAGGTTCCAGCCGGGCCGCCCGGCGAGCGGGCGGTGCGCCTGCGCGGTGCGCGTGAAAGTCACGGTCTCGCCGGCGTAGACCGGCTTCAGCCACTTCAAATTGCGGAAGCCGGGCGAGGGGCCGAATTCGGGCTGCGGATCGGGGCCTGTCCAGCGCACGCCCTCGGTCTCCATGCGCTTTTCGAGGTTGTATTTCATCCAGGTGGCGGCAGTGTGCCAGCCCGAGGCGCAGAGCCCGCCAAGCACGCTCTTCCTCGCAGCCTCTTCATCGACGTGGAAGACCTGCGGATCGTATTTGTTGGCGAACGCCTTGATCTCGTCGGCTTCGAATTTATGCGAGCCGAGCGTGACGGTCTCGCCGATCAGGAAATACTCGTCCAGGGTCATGACAGGTCCCTTGTGGTATCACGCGCTAGGAACATGCCGGTGTTTTCGAGTTCGAAGACGCTTTCGCCGCGCTGATTGACGAGCTCGCTGCGCATGGTGACCAAGCCGAGCTGCGGCCTCGATTTCGACTGGCGCTTGGAAAGTATGGTGAGCGTGCCGGTAAGCCTGTCGCCGGCCAGCACCGGCTTCTTCCATTTCACATGCTCGATGCCGGGCGAGCCCTGCGAGGTCGAATCGAGCAGGAAGGCATCGCACAGCATTCGCATGAACATCGCGCAGGTATGCCAGCCCGAAGCCGAAAGCCCGCCGAGGATGCTCGCCTTGCCGGCTTCCTCGTCGAGATGCATCGGCTGCGGATCGAACTCCGAGGCGAATTCGATGATCTCGGCGGCGCTTACGTCCTTGCTGCCGAGGTCGAGCGAGGCGCCTTCGGCGAAATCCTCATAAGCCCAGGTTTTTCCGGTCATGTCGGCAATCCGGTTGACGAACGCGATCCCGAGGATCGGAAAACCCGGATGCCGGCCCAAGTCGATTTGGTCAAGTGATTTCTGGTAAGCCAGCCAACGCCGGCCAAGTCCGTCAGAGCCAGCCGCGGCGGCGGAAATACCAGAAGGGCAGGATCGCCGAGACCACCATCAGGGCGATGGCGAAGGGGTAGCCGAACTCCCATTTGAGCTCGGGGATGATGTCGAAATTCATGCCGTAGATCGAGGCGACCAGCGTCGGCGGCAGAAAGATGACGGCGGCGACCGAGAAGATCTTGATGATGGCATTCTGCTCGATCGAGATCATGCCGAGCGTGGCATCGAGCAGGAAGGAGATCTTCTGCGACAGGAAGGTGGCATGGTCGGCAAGCGAGAGCACGTCGCGCGACAGCGTCTTGATACGGGCGCGCACATCCTTGCTCATCTTGGTCTGGTCCGCGACATGGGCGAGAAAGCCGGCAAGGCGCTGCAACGAGATCAGGCTGTCGCGGACCGAGGAAGCGATGTCCTCCTTGCGGCCGATGCCTTTCAGAAGCTCCTGGAAATCGCGGTTGCGCTTCGAGGCCTTGGTCGAGCGCGCCTCGAAAATGTCGCGCGAGATCGTTTCCACCTCGCGGCCGGCGCGCTCAAGGATATCGGCCAGGCGATCGACGATCGCCTCGAGGAGGCCGATCAGGATGGTGTCGCCGCTGGTGCAGCCGGTCGCCACCTTCTCGGCGCGCTGCGGGAAGGTCTTGAAGGCCTTGGGCTGATGATAGCGGATGGTGATCAGCCTCTTGCCGGCGAGCGCGAAGGTCACCGGAGACATCAAGGGATCGTCGGCCTCGGTCTGCGCCGGCAGCACGGCAGTCATGAAGTAGCCGCCATCCTCGATATAGAGACGGCTCGAAATCTCGATCTCTTCCATCTCCTCGCGGGTCGGAATGGCAATGCCCAGCCAGCTCTCGATGCGCGCCTCTTCCTCCTTGGTCGGGTTGAAAAGATCGGCCCAGACAACCCTGTCGCCGTCCGCCGCGAGGTCCTCGGTGAGGCGCAGGCGATCATTGTCCACGACGAAGGTCTTTATCATCGCCGGGTCTCCTGGAGATCAGGTGTTGAACTTGAACAGCATGATGTCGCCGTCCTGGACGACATATTCCTTGCCTTCGTCGCGCGCCTTGCCGGCTTCCTTGGCGGCCGCCTCGCCGCCCAACGTGACGAAGTCGTTGTAGGCGATCGTCTGGGCGCGGATGAAGCCACGCTCGAAGTCAGTGTGGATGACGCCGGCCGCCTGCGGCGCCTTGTCGCCCTTGTGGATCGTCCAGGCGCGCGTTTCCTTCGGCCCGACGGTGAAATAGGTGATCAGATGCAGGAGCTCGTAGCCGGCGCGGATCACCTTGTTGAGGCCCGGCTCATCGAGTCCGATCGAGGCAAGGAACTCCATTTCTTCCTCATCGGAAAGCTGGGCGACTTCCGCCTCGATCGCCGCCGAGATCACCACCGTGCCGGCGCCCTGCGCGGCCGCCATCTTCTCCACCGCCCTGGTGTGCTCGTTGCCGGTGGCGGCGTCCGCTTCGGCGACGTTGCAGACATAGAGAACGGGATGCGAGGTGAGCAGGTTCAGCCCCTGCAGGATGCGCAGGTCCTCCGTCGCGATGCCGTTGAGCAGGAAGCGCGTCGGCTTGCCGGCCTGCAGAAGCTCGAGCGCGGCCTCCATCATGGGCAGGACGGCCATGGCTTCCTTGTCCTTGCCGGCGGCGCGCTTGCGGATCTGGGCGATGCGGCGCTCGAGGCTTTCGAGGTCGGCGAGCATCAGCTCGGTCTCGACCGTCTCGGCGTCGGCGACAGGGTCGATGCGGCCTTCGACATGGGTGATGTCGTCATCCTCGAAGCAGCGCAGCACATGCACGATGGCGTCGACCTCGCGGATGTTGGCGAGGAACTGGTTGCCCAGTCCTTCGCCCTTGGAGGCGCCGCGCACCAGGCCGGCGATATCGACGAAGGAGATGCGGGTCGGGATGATCTCCTTCGACTTGCCGATCGCCGCGATCTTCTGCAGGCGCGGATCGGGCACCGCCACCTCGCCGGTGTTCGGCTCGATGGTGCAGAAAGGATAGTTGGCGGCCTGCGCGGCAGCCGTCCTGGTCAGCGCGTTGAACAGCGTCGACTTGCCGACGTTGGGCAAGCCAACGATGCCACATTTGAAACCCATGTTCGTCCAATCCTGTCGGAAATTCGATTTTGGTGAGGGCTATGGGCGATAGGGGTGACGAACGTCAAGCCCCATGCCTTTACCGTGACAGGGCCTAAAGCGCGTCGCGATCTTTTAGATTCGCTCCCTGCGCTTTAGGCTTTTGATATTGCGCATGTCTTTACCCCGAAACCGGTTCCCACTTTCGGGAGACATGCTTTAGTCCTTGCCAAAGAGCTTCTTCAGCATGGCAGCCATCGGGCCGCTTTCCGGAAGCTTTGCCGCTGGCTGCTGCGGGCGCGCCTGGCGGACATGGCTTTGCTGCTTCGGCGCCTTGGGCGGCGGGCGGTCGTCGTCGCCGGTCGGCACAAGCTTGTCGCGCAAGGCGAGCGTGACCCGGTTCATGAACGAGCTGTCGTCGCCCTTGGCGAGCAAGCCGGCAGCGTCGGCAATTGCATCCAGCAGGACATCGAGCCACTCGCGGTCGGCCTTGGCGAAATCGCCAAGCACATGGCCGTGCACCATCTCCTTGACGCCGGGATGGCCGACGCCGATGCGCACCCGGCGATAGGCGTTCCCGACATGCTGGTCGAGCGAGCGGATGCCGTTATGGCCGCCGGAGCCGCCGCCCACCTTGACCCGGAGCTTGCCGGCGGCAAGGTCGATCTCGTCGTAGAAGACGGTGAGGGCGGATGGTTCGAGCTTGTAGAAGCGCAGCGCTTCGCCGACCGACTGTCCGGAGAGGTTCATGAAGGTTTGCGGCTTGATCAGCAGGATTTTTTCGCCGCCGAGCGTGCCTTCTGAGACCAGGCCCTGGAATTTTCTCGACCAGGGCGAAAAGGAATGGCGGCGGACAATCGCGTCCGCCGCCATGAAGCCGACATTGTGCCGGTTGTTTTCGTATTTCGCGCCCGGATTGCCGAGGCCTGCAAAGACAAGCATCGTCGCCTCCAGACTTAGAGCACGATGCCGAAAAGTGTGAAGCGATTTTCGGAAAACATCATGCCCTATTTCTTTGGTTTAGAGCCGGATGAAATCATCCGGCCCGGAGAATTACTTCTCTTCGGCCTCCGGGGCCGCCGTCTCTTCCACTGCTTCCGTGGTCGCTTCCGTCTCCGGCTTCATCGCCGAGGAGCCGGCAACGGTCGCGATGGTGAAATCGCGATCGGAGATGACCGGCTTGACGCCGGCCGGCAGCTTGACCGACGAGATGTGGATCGAATCGCCGATATCGGTGCCGGTGAGATCGACGGTGATGAACTCCGGGATCGCGTTGGCCGGGCAGTGGAACTCGACTTCGTGACGAACGATGTTAAGCACGCCGCCGCGCTTGATGCCTGGCGACTTGTCTTCATTGATGAAGTGGACAGGCACGTCGACATTGACTTCGGTGTCCTTGCCGATGCGCAGGAAGTCGACATGGACAGGAAAGTCCTTGACCGGGTCGAGCTGGAAATCCTTCGGCAGGACCTGGATCTTCTTGCCGTCGACATCGATCGTGGCGATTGTGGTCAGGAACCCGCCGCCATGGATCTTGTAGAAGATGTCCTTGTAGTTGAGCACAATCGCCAGGGGAGGCTGCTTGTCGCCGTAGATAACTGCAGGCACTTTACCGTCGCGACGAACTGCACGGGCGGACCCCTTACCGACCTGTTCGCGCGCTTCGGCTTTCAGCTCATAAGCATCGTGGCTCATGGCATTTCCTTTCGCGTGTTGTGGAGCGTTCGCGGCCGGCAAACCCGTCCGTAAACGTCGAAAGCCGTCGCGCCTTGCACGATCTGTCGATGCGTTTGGCGATCCAAAAGCGTCTTGGGGATCATGCAGGCCTGGCCGGCCTTCCTCCGCGTTGCCTCCAAGGGTGTCTACGCGGGTGGCGGCTCTATAGCGGAAGGCGGGCAAGGGTGCAAGCGGTTGGCCGGAAGGGTTGCGGGCGGTTACCAAGCACCGAAAGCATAAACCGGAAATCCGATTTGCGGCAAATGTAGGAACGGGTGGTTCTCAGCCGTCCTGCGGCATCTGACCAGACCCAATGGGGACCGATATGAAGCTTCTGTTCAGCCGCAATCCCAATCCTCGCCTCGCGGTCGCCACGGCGCGCCATCTCAAGGCGGAGATCGCGTTCGAGTTCGCATCGCCCATGGCGCCGGGGCAGGCCGAACGCTATCGCGCGCTGAACCCCAATCTGACCTTGCCGATCCTGGTCGGGCCGGGATGGAGCCTTTGGGAGGCCGACGCCATCGCCTGCCGGCTTTCGCGCGAGACGCATTCGGATTTCTGGCGCAGCGGGGAGGACGAGCCGGACATGATCCGCTGGATCAGCTGGGGCAAGGAACGGTTCGCTTTCGCTTGCGACATGGTGCATTTCGAGCGTGGGACCAAGCAGCGCTATGGGCTCGGTCCTATCGATCGGGCGTTGGTCGAGGAGGGGTTGAGGCAGTTCCACGCCGCCGCCGCGATCCTCGAGCCAGAGCTTGCCGGACGCGATTGGCTGGTCGGCAATTCCGTCTCCTATGCCGATTTCCGCATGGCGACATTCCTGCCTTTCAACGATGCCGCCCGATTGCCGCTCGGCGACTACCCCTCTATTCGCCGCTGGTATGGCCGGCTCGAGGCGATCGATGACTGGCGCGACCCTTTCAACGGACTGGAAGCGCCGCAGCTGCCGCCGGTCGACTGAATGGTATGCGTCGCGGCGATGGCTTATCCCAGACGCAAGCCGTGCCGCTCGGCCAGCGCCGGAATGCTGGAGAAGTCGATATCGAGTTCATAGCGGGCGACGATCTCACCGATTGCGGCCTCGTCCACGGGCTGGACAGCCAGCAGCGGCGCCAATTCGCGAAAATAACCTTCAAATCCGGCCGGGGATATCAGCTCGAGCAGACGCGCCTCGTCGTCACCGGCGTTCCAGAACGCATGCGGCACGCCACGCGGCTTCATAACCAGGTCTCCCGGTCCGGCCACCAGGATCTGCTCACCAAGCTGCAATCCGATGCTCCCTTGGAGGATGTAGGAATATTCGTCTTCGTTGCGGTGGGTGTGCAATGGAGCGCCGAGCGCACGTGCAGGCAATCGATGTTCGACGAGGCTGAATGCCCGGTTGGTCGTATTGCCGTCGATCATGTAGCGGGCGCTAAGAGCAAAGAGATATACGAGTTGGCCCTCGTCGGGACCTAGCACGTTGCGGGCGGTTTCCATGACGCGTTTCCATTTCGGCTTACACATTGTAAGCTGATAATGTATGACCACATGGGAGCTGTCAAGTTTCATCTAACGCGATGTAAGGCGAAATTTGTGACCACGCGAAAATATGAGCAGAAGAAGCGTGCGGAGCGGGCAGCGGAGACGCGGCAATCGATTTTGGATGCGACCATCGAACTCCACCGCACTGTCGGGCCGGCAGCGACGCAAATCAGTGAAATCGCCAGCCGCGCCGGCGTGCAGCGAGTGACAGTCTACGACCACTTTCCCGACGAGCAGTCGCTGCTTGCCGCATGCTCATCCCACTGGCGGGAGCTTCATCCAGTGCCGGATCCGGCTGCCTGGCTCTCGATCGAAAGTCCGTCCAGGCGAATCCGTCGGGTTCTGTCGGATCTTTACGGCTGGTATCGCGAGACGGAACCGATGACCGCCAACGTGATGCGTGACGCAGAATTGCGACCAGCTCTCAAGCAAATCATAGAGAAAGGTCTGGGCCAGTACCTTGATGCCGTTCGCCGGGTCCTGATGGAGGCGGCACGGCCCGATAGTGAGCGGCGAATGCACGTGGATGCCGCCGTGCAAGCTGCCATCAGTTTCCATATCTGGCGGGCGCTCAGTCCCCTGGGCGACAGCGAGGCCGCGGAACTTGCCGCCGGCCTGATCGAGTTGGCGGTGGCTCCCTGAGGGTTTCCCAGCATTGGCCGAAAGTGCCGGCGCCATCCAAGGACAGTTCCCGTTGCGATCCGCTTGTCGGCAGCCGAGCCTCGCCGTCAGCCGCCGCCCGCATGGGCCTTGCCGAATTCAGCGATGCATATCCCAGGCAGCTCTCCGGCGGCATGGCGCAGCGCGTCGGCATCGCCAGGGCACTGACGGTGCAGCCAGAAATCCTGCTGCTCGACGAGCCGCTCGGGGCGCTCGACGCCATGACCAAGATCTCCATGCAGGAGGAGCTGGCGCGCATCTGGAGCGAGGAGAATGTCACCGTGGTTATGGTGACCCATGACCTTGAAGAGGCGATCTATCTTGCCGACAGGGTGCTGATACTGCCCAGGGAGAAAGGCAGTGCGGCGCGACTGATCGATGTCGACCTACCGCGGCCGCGCGAGCGCAGCGAAAGCCGCTTCGTGCGCTATCGCGAGGAGTTGCTACGCGAGTTCGGCCTGCACTAGGGTGATATTCAGGTGATGCCGGCCCGATCTTGAATCTCAATTAGCCCTAGGCGGTGTCCACCATCTGGCCGCCGCTTAAAGCATTGCGCAGCGCCTGGATTTGCCGGTTCAGGGCATCGAGTTCAGCGGGCTTCATGCCTGATCGCTCGATCAGGGTCTCGTTCAGGCAATTGCACCGGACGAGCAGAGCACGTCCGGCGGCGGTCAGGTCGACCTGCACCTGGCGCTCGTCCGTCTGGCTGCGCTGGCGGGTGACAAGGCCAGCCTGTTCCATGCGTTTCACCAGCGGCGTGATGGTGCTCGATTCGAGGGCCAGCCGATGCGCGATGCTGCCCACCGACATGCCGTCCGTCTCTCCCAGCGCATTAAGCACGAGATATTGCGGATAGGTGATCCCCATCTCGTCCAGCATTGGCTTGTAGGTGCGGTTGATCGCCATGCTGGTGGCGTAGAGGGTAAAGCAGAGCTGATTGTCCAACGGGAGAGGCACGGCGCATTCCTTTGCCGACTGAGCATCCTTTATGTACCACGGGAAATGGTATCGCGATACATATTTTCGTGGACAAGGCTCCCGATCTCCATTACGAGATAGTTATCGCGATATTGTTTATCGCGCTAATATAAGGAGATTGAGATGACCTCGCAAACCAAGTCGGGTTCGGGCAGCGGCACGATCACCACGAAGGACGGAACGCAGATCTTCTACAAGGACTGGGGGACTGGCCAGCCGGTCGTCTTCCACCATGGCTGGCCGCTGAGCAGCGACGACTGGGACGCCCAGATGCTGTTCTTCCTGGCACAGGACTACCGCGTCATCGCCCATGACCGGCGCGGCCATGGCAGGTCTAGCCAGACCGATACCGGCAACGAGATGGACACCTATGCCGCGGATGTGGCTGCGCTCGCGGAGCATCTCAACCTCAAGGATGCCATCCACGTCGGTCATTCGACAGGCGGCGGCGAGGTCGCGCGCTATGTCGCGCAATATGGCGGCGGAGGCCGTGTCGCCAAGGCCGTGCTGATCGGTGCGGTGCCGCCGATCATGTTGAAGACGCCGGCCAATCCCGGCGGCCTGCCGATCGAGGTGTTCGACGGTTTCCGCGCGGCGCTGGCGGCCAACCGGGCCCAGTTCTTCCACGACGTGCCGGCCGGCCCGTTCTACGGCTTCAACCGTCCCGGCGCCCAGGCTTCCGAAGGTGTCATCGACAATTGGTGGCGCCAGGGCATGATGGGCGGCGCCAAGGCGCATTACGACTGCATCAAGGCCTTCTCCGAGACAGACTTCACCGAGGACCTGAAGAAAATCGACGTGCCGGTGCTGGTCATGCATGGCGACGACGACCAGATCGTCCCGATCGCCGACTCCGCACTCATCTCGATCAAGCTGCTCAAGAAGGGCGAGCTCAAGGTCTACAAGGGTTTCCCGCACGGCATGGCAACGACCCATGCGGATGTCATCAACGCCGACCTGCTGGCCTTCTTCAAGGCCTGAGGCTGCCTGCCAAAACGCGAAAGCACCCGCCTCGGGCGGGTGCTGCAAGGATGACGTTCCTTTCGACGAGAAGCCAGCACCCGGCCGCCGATATCATCTCCAGACTTGGCATCGAAAAATGGTACTGTCGCCTCTGGAGAAGGGGGCAAGAAAATGAGCGCCGTCGTAGGATCGCTGCTTGATGCCGGCGGTTGCAGCATCACGCCGATCCGATGAGATATGTTTCGCTGGGAACGTATCCGATCCGGCAGCCGGTCCAGGGCGGCCAGCTGCGGGCGAACGCCATCCACAAGGTCCTGCGGGACTGTGGGTGGGAAACACGCCATGTCCTCGTTACTCCCAACCGCGGCGCCAGGCGGGAAATGGAGGCCGACGATCTTTTCATCGAGATGCCGCGCCGGTTTCGCAAGCAGATGGCCAGGCGCAAATGGCGTTCCGACGTCGCCACCGCTGAATTCATCGCGCGGAGCAGCTCCCATCGTCGCGAAATCGCAAGATTTCTCGACGACTTCAGGCCGGATGTCGTCGCGGTGGAGCAATGCTGGCTCTGGCCGGCCTTGCGTGAGTATGTTGAAACGTGCTCGCCCGAGGCGCGTTTTTCAATCGTCTACAGCTCGCAAAACGTCGAACAGCAATTGCTGGCGCAAGAGGCCGAGATAGCCGGCGCGGGAACGGACCTTTGGAGCGCGCGACGCGCGGCGGACATCGAGTCCGATCTTGCCGCAAAGGCGGACCTGGTGGTCGCGGTCAGCGAGCAGGATGCAGCCTATTTTCGCAAGCTCAATCCAAGCGTGGTGGTCGCGGCCAACGGCGTATGGCCGCGGGAAACGCCCGTCGGCCTCGATCGTTGGGCATCGCGGTTCGCCGGCCTGCGCACAGCGCTGTTCGTCGGATCGGGCCATCCACCCAACGCCCGCGGTTTTCTGCAGATGACGGATCCGGACCTTGGTTTTCTCTCAGCCTCGGAGCGGATTGTGGTGGTTGGCGGCGTTGCCGACCAGATTCGCAGCGATCCCGGATTCCTGCGGCACCGTGGCGCCGACAATGCCCGGATCGAGCTGCTCGGCATGCAGGACGGCGCGAACCTCAGCGCGCTGATCGAGCTTGCCGACGTCGTGATGCTTCCGATCGTCGAAGGCGGCGGCACGAATATCAAGACCGCGGAAGCGCTGTACAGCCGCAAGCCGGTCGTGGCGACATCCTTCGCGTTGCGCGGCTACGAGCAATTCCAGCATTGGCCGAATGTCCGGTTGGCGGACAGGCCGGAAGACTTCCGGGATGTGCTTGCCCAAGCGCTCAGAAGCGAACCTGAAGCGCTGAATTCGGCGGACATCGCACAGCTCGACACGCTGCTTTGGAATTCGACGCTCCGAAAGCTTCCCGAGCTGTTCGCCGCGCTGCCGAGGCGGCAACGCCAGCCGGCGGCGAACCCGGCCGATGGCCGGGGCCGCGTTCTTCACGGCCTTTTGCAACGCCTGGGTTTGAGGGGAAGGAGCTGATCTCGTCGCGAGGGCGGCGAGGGAAGAAGCTGCTTGTTGGGTAAAGCAAGCGTCGCGCCATGGGACGCCGCCGCCGGCTCCGGAACCTTCAAGGCTCCGAACCCGGCGGCGATCTTTTGTTGAACGGCAGCTTGGCCGCTGCCGATAGGCTCAGGCCTTCCGCGCTTCCTTCATGTTGGGCAGGAACACCGTTAGCAGGCCAAGCAAGGGCAGGTACGAGCAGATCTGGTAGACGAAGTCGATGCCCTTCATGTCGGCGACGACGCCGAGCACCGCGGCGGCGATGCCGCCCATGCCGAAGGCGAAGCCGAAGAAGATGCCGGCAATCATGCCGACGCGGCCCGGAACCAGCTCCTGCGCGAAGACGACGATGTTGGAGAAGGCCGACGACAGGATCAGGCCGATCAGCACGGTGAGCACCATCGTCCATTCCAGATTGGCGTAGGGCAGCGCCAGCGTGAAGGGCAGCACGCCGACGATCGAGAACCAGATCATCGCCTTCTGGCCGTAGCGGTCGCCGAAGGGGCCACCGAGCAGGATGCCCAGCGCCGAGGCGCCAAGGAAGAGGAACAGCATCACCTGGCTCATCTGCACCGAAACGCCGAATTTATGCATGGCGTAGAAGGTGTAGTAGCTGGAGAGCGAGGCGATATAGGCGTTCTTGGTCAGCACCAGCAGCGTCAGCACGGCCAATGCCCACATGACCTTCTTGCGCGCGAAGGGCGAGACATGGGCAGCCTGCTTGCGGGTTGCCAGCGAGGCGCGCAGCCGGCTGTACCAGCCGCCGACCCGCCACAAAACGACGATGCCGATCAGCGAGCCGACGGCGAACCAGGAAATGCTGGTCTGGCCGAACGGCACGACGATGAAGGCGGCGAGCAACGGGCCCATGGCCTGGCCGAAATTGCCGCCCACCTGGAACAGCGATTGCGCCAGGCCGAAGCGGCCGCCCGAGGCGAAGCGGGCGATACGCGAGGATTCCGGATGGAAGATCGCCGAGCCGACGCCGATCAAAGAGGCGCCGATCAGCAGCAGCCAGTAATGGCCGGCATGAGCGAGCACAACCAGGCCGACCAGCGAGGAGGCCATGCCCCAAGGCAAGGAATAGGGCATCGGCTTCTTGTCGGTGATCATGCCGATCACCGGCTGCAGCAGCGAGGCCGTCACCTGGAAGGTGAAGGTCAAAAGGCCGATCTGCCAGAAATCGAGACCGTAATTGTCCTTGAGCAGCGGATAGATCGCCGAAAGCAGCGACTGCATGATGTCGTTGACACAGTGGCAGAAGCTCACCGCAAGAATGACGGTGAAGGCCGTCGCTTGCGCCGAGATGTTGCTTGCCGGCGCCGGTGCGGCGACGGAGGTGGCGGTCGTATCAGTCAAGGCAATGCTCCGTAGTATCGTTGGAGCATGATCTTGTCCGAAAACCGGTTCCCACTTTTCGGGATCATGCTCTAGGCGGCGAACCGCAGGCGGCCTTATAGGCCCGTTGCCAAGCGACTTCTTTCGTGGTTTGGTCCAATAGTTTCGCAAGTGGGCCACATCGATGCCGTATGGCAAGGAGATATTCAAGGGCGACGCCGCCGAGCTCGGCCGGCTGCATGAAAGCCGCTGGCAATGGCTGGAACAGGCCGTCGGGCCGGCGGTCGCGCTGCCGACCGAATATCCGGACGGCTATCACGTGCCGCAGCACCGCCACAGCCGCAGCCAGCTGCTGCACGCGCTGGTCGGCGTGGTCCTGGTGACGACCAGGCGCGGGCGCTGGATGGTTCCGCCCGACCATGCGATGTGGATACCGGCCGGCATCGAGCATTCCGTCGAGATGTTGGGCGACGTCTCGATGCGCTCGGTCTATGTGATGCCGGGTGCCATTGCCGGCCTGCCGGACAGCTTGCGCGTCGTCGGCATCACCGAGCTGATGCACAGCCTCATCGTCGAATCTGAGAAGCTGCCGCAGGGCGGCGAGCTCGAAGGGCGGGCGGCGCTCGTCATGGGACTGCTGCTGCACGAGATCCCGAACCTGCCGGAGCGGCCGCTCGGCTTGCCTTTCCCGTCCGATCCGAAGCTCGCGGCGCTGTGCCGGCGCTTCGTGGCGGCCCCTTCGCCACATGCGACGATCGACGAATGGGCGGATGCCTCGGGCATGAGCCGGCGCTCGTTCACCCGCGCCTTCCATCGCCAGACCGGGCTGTCGCTGTCGACCTGGCGCCAGCAGGCCTGTCTTTTCGCGGCGTTGCCAAGGCTCGCCGACGGCGAGCCGATCACCAGGATGGCGCTCGATCTCGGCTATGACAGCGTGCCGGCCTTCATCACCATGTTCAAGCGCATGCTCGGCGCTTCGCCGCGCGGCTATATGCGTGGCGCGCGCGATGCCGGTGAGAACCCGCGCCGCACAGGCGGTCCGATCGCTGCGTGAGACAGCGTCGTCAGCATTGAGTTGATGTGTCGGTTCTCAGTCTGGTTCCGTTTGCCGAATACTGGTTGCAAATTGCAATTGGTTATGCTTCCCTTTGTAAGGAGACAAAATCGGAGGAACGCTGGTGGCAACGATTGTCTATGCCATGCTGACATCGCTGGACGGCTACATCGCCGGGCCGAGCGGAGACATCGACCTGCCGGTTCCCGAGGAAGAATTGCATCGGCATTTCAACGACGAGATGAGGCGGACGTCGATCGCGCTGTGCGGGCGCAGGATGTATGAAACCATGCGCTTCTGGGACAGCCCGGAACGCGATATCGCGGCTGAGGACGTCGAGCGGGATTTTGCCCGCGCGTGGCGGGAGACGCCGAAGGTTGTGTTTTCGACCACGCTTCAGGAGGTCGGGCCGAATGCCCGCCTGGTAAAGGCCGACGCGGAGGCGGTGGCAAGGACCCTCAAGGCGGATACAGATGGCGAGATCTCGGTCTCCGGCGCCGACCTTGCCGGGCACCTTGCGCGTGCCGGCCTGATCGACGAATACCGGCTTTACATGCATCCGGTCGTGCTAGGCGGCGGCAAGCCCTATTTCCAGTCCGGCCTGTCGCTGGCGTTGAGGCCGCTCGGCACGGAGCGCCTGGCGCAAGGGGTCACGCTGCTGCGCTATGCGCCCGCGGAAACCAATTTTTGATTAATCGAACAGGCTCGAGACCGATTCTTCCGTCGCGGTGCGCGAGATCGCTTCGCCCAGCAGGTCGGCGATCGAAATGACACGGATGTTCGGGGCGTCGAGCACGCCCTGCGTCGGCTGAATGGAATCGGTGATCACCAGTTCCTGCAGCTTCGATCCGGCGATACGGGCAACGGCGCCGCCGGAGAGCACGCCATGGGTGATGTAGGCGGTGACCGAGGTCGCGCCATTGGCCAGCAGCGCGTCGGCCGCGTTGCAAAGCGTGCCGCCGGAATCGACGATGTCGTCGATCAGGAGGCAGTCCTTGCCGGCGACGGCGCCGATGATGTTCATGACTTCCGATTCGCCGGGACGCTCGCGGCGCTTGTCGACAATGGCCAACTGCGCATCGAAACGCTTGGCCAGCGCGCGCGCCCGCACCACGCCGCCAATGTCGGGCGACACGACGACGACATTGCCGAGCTGCTTGTACTTGGCCTTCACGTCGCGGGCCATCACCGGCACCGAGAACAGATTGTCGGTCGGGATGTCGAAGAAACCCTGGATCTGGCCGGCATGGAGATCAAGCGTCAGCACGCGGTCGGCGCCGGCGCGGGTGATCATGTTGGCGACCAGCTTGGCCGAGATCGGCGTGCGGCCCGAGGCGCGGCGGTCCTGCCTTGCATAGCCGAAATAGGGGATGACCGCCGTGATGCGCCGCGCCGAGGAGCGCATGAAGGCATCCATCATGATGAGCAGTTCCATCAGATGGTCGTTGGTCGGATAAGAGGTCGATTGCAGGATGAAGACATCCTCGCCGCGCACGTTTTCCTGGATCTCGACGAAGATTTCCTGGTCGGCGAAGCGCCTGACGCTGGCCTTTCCCAGCGGGACGTTGAGATAGCGAGCGACCGCCTCGGCCAGCACCCGATTGGAATTGCCCGCGAAAAGCTTCATGCACCGTTCCTGGTGAAGGATGGAGAGGCCGGAGAGACTCTCATGCGCCTTTTAAGCGGGCTTTTAGCGGGCCGGGCCGGTATTGCAAGCCTCGTCGTCGGGAATCCTTCCGGTGGCCGCAACAAACACGGAAAACATCGCAAGCCGGCAACAGTTTGGCCGGCAATATTCGGCCCGTGCCGGTCCGGTCAACCGGCGCCGCCGCTGCCGAGCCAGGCGGCGAACTGGTCGATCGTCTGGTCGGCAATGGCTTGCATGGTCGCGGGCGCCACCGCGGGCCAGCCTTCGCCGCTGCCGGCAGCGGGCGCCTTCTGCTGGCCATTGATGCGGTGCAGGCGATTGCCGGATGGGTCGTAGATGTCCCAGACATAGATGACGGTCGTGTCCTTGCCCTCGGACATCGTCGAAAAATAGCCCTTCAGCACATGCGTGGCCGTCTGGTCGGTGCTGCCGACAAGCGTCAGGCCGCGTTGCCGAGCACGGGCCTGAAGTTCCGCCGTCAAGGGCGCCGCAGCCTCCACGGACGCGCCGACGATCGGCGCCACCTGCAGCCGCGTCTTGGCGACAGCCGCGGTCTGGGCCGGTGTCCTGGATGTCGCGGGCGACGCTGTGGCGGAAGGCGCGGGCGAAGGAGCGGGCGCAGTCGTGGTCGGGGTTGTGGCCGTCGTCGATGTGCCCTGCGAAGCGGTCGAAGACTGGGCCGAGCCCGCCGGCGGGGTGATCGCCGAAGGCTCCAGGACGTCCTTGGCATTGGTGCAGGCGCCAAGCGCCAGCGCCGCAAGCAATGACACGGTCGTCACCTGCGATCGTCTCATTTGCCTGAAAACTCCCCTGCTGGCGAACGCCCCCGCGTGAACGAACGATTATGGATTCACTGCACGATCAAGTCGAGATCATGGCGCGACAGCGGCTTCGGCGCCGATTCCGTGGTGAGGTAGGTGCGGCCAAGCGTCATCGCGGTCTCGGTCTCGGAGTCCATGATGATCATATGCGCGAACAGCGTCATGTTGGGCGCGATCGGTTCCATGTTGCCCTGGTAGAACATCGGCATGTCCATCCAGGACGGCGTGAAGCGCGCGCCGACCGAATAGCCGCAGGCGTTCAGCCGGTGCTTGGTCAGATTGTGCGCTTCGAGCGTGCGGGCATGCGCGTCGAAGACATCGCCGAAAGTATTGCCCGGCGTCATCGCCTTTTCGACCGCCAGCAGGGCGGCGCGGGAAGCGTCGAACAATTCCTGATGACGTTTCGACACCTTGCCGGTCAAAACGGTGCGCATCATGGGGGCGTGGTAGTGGTGGAAGACGCCGGCCCATTCGAGCGTCAGCTGGTCGTTCTTGGTGAGCTTGCGGCGGCCGGCTTTATAGCGGCAGAGCAAGGCATCGGCGCCGGAGCCGATGATGTATTCGTTGGCGGGATAGTCGCCGCCGCCGGCAAAGACCGCGCCCTGCATGGCGGCAAGGATCAGCCCTTCATCGCCGCCTTGCTTGATCAGGGGCAGGGCGGCATCCAGCGCGTCGTCGGAAAGATTGGCGGCCTTTTCCGCCTTGGCGATCTCGGCCGGGCTCTTGAACAGGCGCAGCCGGCCGACGATGCCGGAAGCATCGGCGATCTGGCCGAAGGTCTGCAACTGCTCGTCCAGGCGGCGGCCGTTATAGGCGGTCAGGCCATGGGTGTCGTATTCGACGCCGATGCGGGCGCCGAGCAGATCGAGGTCGTTGAGCAGGTTGCGCAGGTCGATCGCCGGATTGGCCCCCTGACGATCGGTCCACAGCACGATGTTCTCGATGGTCGAGGTCTGGCGTGCCTGCCTCAGATCGGCCGAACGGGTGAGCAGCACCATCGAGCCGTCGGCCTTCACCACCAGGCACTGGAAGAAGCAGAAGCCGAACGTGTCGTAGCCGGTCAGCCAATACATGCTCTCCTGCGCGAACAGGAGCACGGCGTCGAGCTTCTTCTCGGCCATCTCGATCAGCAGCCGGTCGCGCCGCGCGTCGAATTCCGAACGTTCGAAATGCAGCGCCATTATTCTTTCTCCAGAACGATTGCCGAAACCTGGCGCCCGTAATCCGCTTCCTTGCGGTGTGTGGTGCGCCGGTAGGAATAGAACAGGTCTTCTTCCGCATAGGTGCAGCGGCCAAGCCCCTCGGCGGTCACGCTGGCCTTGCGCAGCCGGTCGACCGTATATCGGTTGAGATCGAACATCGAGTGGCCGGCGGTCCTCGATGGCCTGAAATAGCGATGATTGCCGGCGTCGGCCTCAACGAAGCGGGCGACGAATTCCGGCCCGACCTCGTAATTGTCGGGGCCGATGGAAGGACCGAGCACGGCGACGATGCGCTCGCGGCTGGCGCCGAGGCTCTCCATCGCGGCGACGGTATTTTCCAGCACGCCGGTGAAGGCACCCTTCCAGCCCGCATGGGCGGCACCGATGACGCGCGCCTCGGCGTCCGCGAACAACACCGGCCCGCAATCGGCGGTCGAGGCGCCGATGGCGATGCCCGGACGGTCGGTGACGATGGCATCAGCCTTGGGGCGGGCCCCCGCAAAGGGTTCCCTGGCGACAACGACATCCGGCGAATGGACCTGGTGCGCCGTCAACAGATGATCCGCCGGCACGCCCATCCAGGCGGCAACGCGCCGCCGGTTCTCGGCGACCAGTGTCTGATCGTCGCTGGAGCCGGTACCAATGTTGAGCCCCCGATAGATGCCGTCGGAGACGCCGCCGATGCGCGTGAAATAGCCGTGGCGCATGCCTTGCGCCTTTTCAAGGAGCGGCGAACGCACTGGATCGGGTCTGGTCTGATTCAGCATGGTTGGGTTTGTCGTCCGTGCGGGGCGGTCTCGTCAAGGCGAAGTTCGGACGACGACGGGACCATGCGGCATGACCGCCGTTCGATCTCAGCCTGTTCTCGCGGCCGGCAGGATCTTCATCACCTTGAACAGCTCGCCCATCGCGTTGGGGCCGGCCAGGCGTTCGACCGCGTCCGAAATCGCTTGGCGTGTCTTGGCGTCAGCATCGGCACCGAGCGTGCCGGCGCGCTCGAGCAGTCCCAGGCCGAGCAGGAATTCGCCCTGGGTCGACAATTGCACATCGAGACCGTGAGCGCGCGCCATGTCTGCAAGCGGGGCGAAATCGACATGGGCGGTGAGATCGGCTTCACCTGGATTGGCGAGCACGTCTTCGCGCCGATGCCGGCGCAGCGCCTGGAAGGTGTCGCCGATCCCCGGCCGGAGGTGGCCGTAGTCGATGAAGAGGCCGGCGCCGCCCTGGCCGGCGATGCGTTCGGCGATCGCCGCCATCAGCGCCGAACGGGCGGGCGCCATTTCGACGATGGCGCCTTGCGGCGCATCGGCCGCGGCGGCCGGCAGCAGTGCCGGATCGACAGACCCCGCGCCGGCGAAGAAGCGCAGTTCATCAGCGCCATCGAGGCCGACCACGCGCTCGCGCCAGCTTTCGCCGACATGGACGAACTGCCGGATCGGCACCGCGTCGAACAGCTCGTTGCCGACGATGAAGAGCGGCTGCCCCGGCAGCGTGTCGATGGTCTGGTGCCAGGCAAGCGGCGCGCTCTCGCCGGCAAGCGTCTGCTTCTGGATCTCAGCCAGGCGCGGGCTGGTCTCGATCATGGCAAAGGAGGCGCCGGCCACGAGCGCCGGGTCGAGCCGCGACCAGGTGCGCAGCATGTCCTTCATCAAGGTGCCGCGGCCGGGACCGATTTCGGCGAAGGTTGCGGGCAACGGCCGGCCGGCACCTTGCCAGGCCTGATAGAGCCAGACGGCGACAAGCTCGCCGAACATCTGGCTGATCTCGGGCGCGGTGATGAAGTCGCCAGCGGCGCCGAAGGGCTCGTGCGTCGTGTAATAGCCCTCGTCGGGATCGAACAGGCAGAGCGCCATATATTCGCTGACCGGGATCGGCCCCGCCGCGGCGATCAGGCCTATGATGCGCTCCTTCAGCCGGGTCATGCCGCCCGCGGCTCGGCCGCCGGCCTTGCGGTGACCATGGCCCAGATGCCGGCCAGCACCATCGGCGTGGACAGGATCATGCCCATGGTCAGCCAGCCGGTGCCGAGCAGATAGCCGAGCTGCTGGTCGGGCTCGCGGAAGAACTCGACGAAGATGCGTGACAAGCCGTAGCCGCAGATGAAGGCGCCGCCGACGAAGCGCGGCGTCTTCAGCTTCAGGCGCGAATGGGTGAGGAAGCGCAGCACCAGGAACAGCACGAGACCTTCGAGCAGCGCCTCGTAGAGCTGGCTGGGGTGGCGGGTGAACGGGCCGCCATTGGGGAATTCGATCGCCCACGGCACGTCCGAGGGCCGGCCCCAAAGCTCCGAATTGATGAAGTTGGCGACACGGACCAGGCCGAGCCCGACCGGCACGCCGGCCGACACCACATCGAACAATGTCCAGGTGGGAATGCGGCGCTTGAGCGAAAACAGCGTCATGGCGAGGATGACGCCGAGCAGGCCGCCATGGAACGACATGCCGCCCTGCCAGACCGCGAAGATGTCGAGCGGATGCGCGATGTAGCGCGGCAGGTCGTAGAAGAGCACGTAGCCGGTGCGCCCGCCAAGCACGACGCCGATCGCCGCCCAGACGATGAAGTCGTCGAGGTCCTCGGGCTTCATCGGCAGATTGCCGTCGGGCCACAGGCGCGGATTGGTGATCAGGCGCTTGGCGTACCACCAGGCAAAGAGGATGCCGACGATGTAGCCGACGCCGTACCAATGCACCGCCAGCGGCCCGATATGGACGATGACCGGATCGATGTTGGGGAAGGGCAGGGAGGCCAGCGGCAGCAGGAAATATTCGCTCAAAACGGTTCCCCGATGACGGTCACGATTGGGCGCGGACCATGCGGCAGGGTTTTGGCGGGGTCAAGGCAAGGCGATTGACGTTCTGAACGCCAGGACGAGCGATTTCAAACTTCAGGTTTGCCGGCGACAATCCGTATTAGAGCTTCGTTGATCCTGTCCTGCCAGCCGGGGCCACCTTCCTGGAAGTGGTCGAGCACAGCGCGATCGACCCTTATCGAAACAAGCTCTCTGACATTTGGCACCGCCGCGGCCTCGCGAATTGGCGCCACGGGCTTTTTGACGGGCTTGAAGGCAGCTTCCGCGGCTGCGATCGGGTTTGTCGGTCGGCGCGGGGGCGTTGCCATTGGTCGATCCTAACTGAGTGCTGGAACAATACACAGCACAATAGGCGATTTGGTGGTTTCAAGTACAGGTCGGGCGATGTGATAGCTTTGTTCAGGCATGGCGCGCCGCCATGCGCCATAGCAACGCAGAGGCGGCATCAAACCCCAACGTTCTTGCATTCCGCGCCGCGCGCGACTACGTCAAAACGACAAAGCGAGGATCTGCCATGTCGACCGGACCGAACCGCATTCTCGACGAATTCGCAAAGATCATGACCGATGCTGCGGGTGCCGCGCAGGGCGTGCGGCGCGAAGTGGAGACGGCGTTCCGGGCGCAGGCCGAGCGCATGCTGAATTCCATGGATGTGGTGCAGCGCGAAGAGTTCGAGGCCATGCGCGAGATGGCGGTCAAGGCGCGGGAAGACAACATCCAGCTGGCGACGCGCGTCGAGGCGCTCGAGGCCAAGCTCGCCGAACTGACCGGACAGGCCGCACCAACGGGTGCCGCGAAGCCCCGCGCAAAAAAATAATCGTTAAACTTTTCCACATAGCGCGATCCGAAAAATCGCTTTGCCGTGAATCGCTTACCGGCATTGCATGAATCTTCGTGACAGCCACCTTTCCACATGCGGATGACGCAGTGCGAAAAATTGGGCTGTTCACGCGACTCCCGATCAATAGACTGAATTTGTTGCATGATTCGAAGCAGGGTCATGCGCCGGGCGGTGGGGTCCGGTTGGGTCTTTGTGTTGGAAAGTCCTGACCGTCCGAGTTCTAGACAAGATTGTTCGTCGTGTGTGCCCCGCGGAGCGTGTGGCGCTCCCCTGAACACAGGAAGCATTCATGGAACTCCTCGAACTCGAATTCTCCCGCGAAATCCACCCGGTAGATGTCATCGAGCAGGTGGCCCACAACAACGACTGGTCCTTCGAACGCGCCGGCGACGACGAGATTTCGATTTCGGTGGCCGGCAGCTGGACCGACTATCACGTCTCCTTTTCCTGGATGGAGGATTTCGAGGCGCTGCATCTGGCCTGCGCCTTCGACATCAAGGTGCCGGAGACGCGTACGCTGGAAGTGATGCGGCTGCTTTCGCTGATCAACGAGCAGATGCTGTTCGGGCATTTCGATCTGTGGGAACAGGAAGGCGCGATCATGTTCCGGCAGTCGCTGCTGCTTGCCGGCGGGGTCGAGCCTTCGAGCCAACAGGTCGAGGTGCTGCTGTCCTCGGCGCTGGAGGCCTGCGAATGCTATTTCCAGGCCTTCCAGTTCGTCGTCTGGTCGGGTACATCGGCCAAGGACGCGCTGTCCAGCGTGCTCTTCGAGACCCATGGAAACGCCTGAGCGAAGCCGACATCGCCGATGAGTTCCAGCAGCGAGCGAAAGCCCGAGATCAGCTTTGCCGATTTCGACCGTGTCGACATCCGTGCCGGTACGATCGTCGAGGCCGAGCCATTTCCGGAGGCGCGCAAGCCTGCGATCAAGCTGAAGATCGATTTCGGCCCGGCGATCGGGGTGAAGAAGTCGTCGGCGCAGATCACCAAGTATTATGCGCCGGAAAAGCTGATTGGCCGCCAGGTCTTCGCGGTGGTTAATTTCCCGCCGCGCCAGATCGGCCCGTTCATGTCGGAAGTGCTGACGCTGGGCTTTCCCGACGAAGAGGGTGCGGTCGTGCTCGGCGCCATCGAGCGCAAGGTGCCGGACGGCGGGCGCCTATTCTAGGGCGAGCCTGGGGCGAACTGGAGCCGCTCTGTCCTGATCGGCGGGCTTGCTTGGCATTCCCAGCGCTTCGTCGACGGCGTCGAGGAACATTTCGGCGCAGGCCTGCCAGCTGTAGCGCATCGCGCGCTGGCGCGCTTCGGCGCGATCGACTTCAAGCGCCTTCATCGCCGCCTCGCCCAGGTCGGTCGATACGGCTCCGCCGACGCCGTCGCCAACAATGTCGATCGGTCCGGTCACCGGATAGGCGGCGACGGGCGTTCCGCTGGCCAGCGCCTCGATGATGACGTTGCCGAAGGTGTCGGTGCGGCTCGGGAATACGAAGACGTCGGCAGACGCGTAGATCTCGGCCAGCTCGTCGTTCGGGCGGTGGCCGAGGAAATGCGCGTTGGGATAGCGCGCCTTGAGCTTTGCCAACTCGGGCCCTTCGCCGACGATAACCTTGCTGCCGGGCAGGTCGAGATCGAGGAAGGCGGTCAGGTTCTTTTCGATCGCGACGCGGCCGACGCATAGGAAAACCGGACGCGGGAATCCGGTTTCCTTGCGCTTGTTGGGCCGGAAATGGTCGGTGTCGACGCCGCGCGTCCAGGGCCTCAGCCTGTTGAAGCCGCGCGCGGCGAGATCGTCCGCCAGCGACTGCGTGGCGACGAGCGTGCCCTGTCCGGAATTGTGGAAGTCGCGCAGCCAATTGTAAGCCCAGCTCTCAGGCACCGGCAGGCGGGCGCTGAGATATTCGGGAAAGCGGGTGTGGTAGCTGGTGGTGAAGGGGCGGCCAACCTTCCGGCAATGGCGGCGCGCCATGATGCCGAGCGGACCCTCGGTGACAATGTGGATGTGGTCGGCCTTGGCGGCCTCGATCATGCGCGCGACGCGGCCAGGCGTGGTCAGCGCCAAGCGGATGTCGGGATAGGTCGGCATCGGCAAGGTGCGAAACAGGGTCGGCGTCAGGAAATCGAGCTCGACGTCGAAGGGTTTCAGCGCCTCGGTGAGGCGTTCCAGCGTGTGCACCACGCCATTGACCTGGGGCCGCCATGCGTCGGTGACCATCAGGATACGCATAGCGATCCCGATACGCATGGCGATCCCGACACGGATGACGGGCCTTCGCCGCAATAAATCCTGAGCGCGCCGGCGCGGTGCCGGAACGGCAGCCAGGCAGCCGCTCGCGCCTCGCTCCAGCGCACCCGGGCAGGGGCCGGATCGAAGCGATGCGGCAGGGCCGAATCAACAGAGGTCGCGCGCTTCATGCGCGCTCTTGACCATGATTTCATGACGGGCGGATGAAGCCTGTCTCGGCTCGACTTACGCAGGCACCTTGATCACGGCGCGCAGGCCGCCGAGCGGGCTGTCCTCGAGGCTGACCTCGCCGCCGTGGCTGCGGGCGATGTCGCGGGCGATCGACAGGCCAAGGCCGGTGCCGCTGGCATCGAGATTGCGGGCCTCGTCGAGCCGCAGGAAGGGCTTGAACACCTCTTCGCGCTTGTCGGGCGCGATGCCCGGTCCGTCGTCGTCGATGGTGACGGTGAGCGAGCCGCGGCCATGATTGGCGTGGACTTCGACGGTCTTGGCATAGCGGAAAGCATTGCCGATGACGTTCGACAGCAAACGGGCAAAGGCGTTCGGCCGCACATGCACGGTCGGATCCCCGGCCAGCGTCGTCGCGAGCTTGCAGCCGCGCAATTGCGCTTCCTCGCCGAGCTTCTGGAAATAGGTCTCAAGGTCGAAGCGGCCGGTGTCCTCCGCGGACTCGCCGCGGGCAAAAGAGAGATAGCCTTCCAGCATCGACTGCATGTCGTCAATGTCCTGGTTCAGCGCGGCCTTGGTCTCGGACTTGCCGCCGGCCAGCGCCAGCTGCAGCTTGAAGCGGGTGAGGATGGTCCTGAGGTCGTGGCTGACGCCGGTCAGCATCGCGGTGCGCTGCTCGATCTGGCGCTCGATGCGCTCTCGCATCTGGATGAAAGCGAAGCCGGCGCGACGGACTTCCTCGGCGCCGCGCGGGCGGAAATCGCGCGGCATCGGCCGACCCTTGCCGAAACTCTCGGCGGCCTCGGCGAGTGTCAGGATCGGCCTGATCTGATTGCGCAGGAAAGGGATGGCGATCATCAACAGCACCAGCGAGGTGCCGACCATCCAGATCAGGAAAATATGGGTGTTCGAGGCATAAGCCTGGCTGCGCCGCACGAAGACGCGCAGCACCTTGCCTTCAAGCTGGACGCGAACCTCGACGACGTTGGAGTTGCCGACCGTGTCGATCCAGAACGGGCGGTTGATCTGCTTCGTGATCTCCGACGACAAGGCCTCGTCGAGGATCGAGAAGAACGGTTTGGGGCCGGGCGGCGGCAGCGGGTCCGGCGGCAGCAGATCCACCTTCAACTGCATGCGGTCCTGGGCGATGCGGATGATGTTGGCATAGTCGGCGTCGTGCGGATAGGTCTCCATCATGTCGATGACCGCCGCTATGTCCGAGATGGTCGCCTGCGACAGGCGCTGCGTGACCGTCTGCCAGTGGCGCTCCATGAAGACGAAGGCGACCACCGACTGCAGCAGGATCATCGGCGCGATGACGATGATCAGCGAGCGGGCGTAAAGCCGCTTCGGCATGTAGAGCGCGATCAGGCGCCAGAACCGGTTCCAGGCACGCGGCATCGCCCTCAGCGTCCGCAGTGCGAGATCGCCGGGACCGCTTCCTTTCGGCTTGTCCAGTTGCGTGGTCGCCATTCGCCCTTCCGCTCGTCGATGGCCGTTCAGCAAAGGGCCTTCGACGGTAACCTATTCGACGCTGAGCCGATACCCAATACCGCGCACCGTCTGCAGCCACACCGGATTGGACGGGTCGCGCTCTATCTTGCGGCGCAGCCGGTTGATCTGCACGTCGATGGTGCGCTCGCCGACATCCGATTCATCGCCCACCAGCTCATGGCGCGGTATGGTCTCGCCCGCGCGCGCGGCGAAGATCGCGAGGATCTCCTGCTCGCGGTCGGTCAGCTTAAGCGCCTCGCCGCCGCGCTTCAATTCGCGCTTGGCGATCTGGAACGTGTAGGGCCCGAACACCAGTTGCTCCACCTTCGGCGTCGCCGCCGGGCCGCCACGGCGCAGGATGTTGTTGATGCGCAGGATCAGCTCGCGCGGATCGAACGGTTTCGGCAGGTAGTCATCGGCGCCGGCTTCCAGGCCGGTGATGCGGCTGTCGGTCTCGGACAGCGCCGTCAGCATCAGGATCGGCACGTTCTTCTCGGCCCGCAGCGCCTTGGTGAGATCGACGCCGGTCTCGCCCGGCATCATCACATCGAGCACCAGAAGGTCGAAGTCGAGGCCGGCGAGCTTGCGCCTGGCCTCGCCGGAATTGCCGGCCACGGTGACGCGAAAACCGTTCTCGGACAGATACTGCTTGAGCAGGTTGCGGATACGCGTGTCGTCGTCGACGACCAGAAGATGCGGCGCGTCATCGTCGGGCGCTGACGGATGATCGACCTTCTCAATGGTCTCCATGGTTCTTCCCCGATGTTTGCGCAGGCACAATGTCAATCTGCGCTCTTAGTTCCGGATTGACCATCGCTTCCAGGAAACGCTCGATCGTGGCGCGTTCGGTGGTTCCGGAATCCTCCAATGCCGCACGGATGCGGCGCGACTGTGGCCGCGCCAGCGCCAGGGCCAGGGCGCGACCCTTGGCGGTCGGGTAAAGCTCGCGCTGCCGGCGGTCGCGCGGACCCTGCACCTGGACGATGTGATCGGTGTCGATCAACTGCTTCAAAACCCGCGCCAGGCTCTGCTTGGTGATCTTCAGCACATCGAGCAGCTCGGCGACGGTGAGGCCCGGCCTGCGGTTGACGAAGTGCAGCACGCGATGATGGGCGCGGCCGAAGCCGTAATCGGCGAGGATCTGGTCCGGGTCGGAGGTGAAATCGCGATAGGCGAAGAAAAACAGTTCGATGATGGCGAAGTCGATGCCGTC
This sequence comes from Mesorhizobium sp. B2-6-2, assembly GCF_006440615.1. Taxonomy (NCBI): domain Bacteria; kingdom Pseudomonadati; phylum Pseudomonadota; class Alphaproteobacteria; order Hyphomicrobiales; family Phyllobacteriaceae; genus Mesorhizobium; species Mesorhizobium sp. B2-6-2. The sequence goes on from NZ_VFUG01000002.1 coordinate 538,647, forward strand.
CTCATCGGCGATGGCCGTCCTGATCGGTTTTCCGGCTGCGGGGCTCGTCATCGTTTCTCCATGCGAGGCGGGAATTATGTCAGTACTATTGACGTAATTTCCGGGCAATGATAATTTTTGACAAGCTTTTCGGCGGATTGCGAACAAAAAGGCAAGAGGAAGCCATTTTTCCGGAACTTCCTGAGTTTGCCACGGATTGAATATCCGCCTACGCTTTCAAGCATTGGCCAGCGTTTCGGATCCTGTGGCGGGGTCGGTTCGAATGGTCATAAACACAACGATTTGCGGGCGCCTGCCCGCGGGAGGTTTCCATGGCATCCGTTCCCTTCGATCAATTGGAAGGCTTCATCTGGATGAACGGCGAGTTCGTCAAATGGGCCGACGCCAAGATCCATGTGCTGACCCATGGCCTGCACTATGCCAGCGCCGTCTTCGAGGGCGAGCGCGCCTATGGCGGCCAGATCTTCAAGCTGACCGAGCACAATGAGCGCCTGCATGAATCGGCGCGCCTGCTCGGCTTCAAGATTCCCTATCCGGTCGCCGAGATCGATGAGGCCTGCCGCACGCTGTTGAAGAAGCAGGGTTTCCAGGACGCCTATGTGCGTCCGATCGCCTGGCGCGGCAGCGAGCAGATGGGCGTTTCGGCGCAGAACAACCGCATCAACTGCGCCATCGCCATCTGGCAGTGGCCGAGCTATTTCGATCCCGCACAGAAGCTCAAGGGCATTCGGCTCGACGTCGCCGAATGGCGCCGGCCCGATCCGCGCACCGCGCCATCCAAGTCGAAGGCCTCCGGCCTCTACATGATCTGCACGCTGTCCAAGCACGCCGCCGAGGCCAAGGGCTACGCCGACGCCATGATGCTCGATTGGCGCGGCCAGGTGGCGGAAGCCACGGGCGCCAATATCTTCTTCGTCAAGGACGGCAAGATCCATACGCCGACGCCCGACTGTTTCCTTGACGGAATAACCCGCCGCACGGTGATCGGCCTGGCGAAGGACCGCGGTTTCGAGGTGATCGAGCGCGTCATCATGCCGGAGGAACTCGAAGATTTCGAGCAGTGCTTCCTCACCGGCACCGCCGCTGAGGTCACGCCGGTTTCCGAGATCGGTTCATACCGATTCGAGGTCGGCGAGATCGCCAAGACATTGATGAATGACTATTCCGCCGCGGTGCAGCCAAAGCACGCAATCGCTGCAGAATAGGGATAGTCACAGCTTTTTTGTGCAATAGGGGCGGTTTTCGAGCCGCCCCTTTTATTTAAGCACGCGCGCATTTGACTTTCGAACAATTCGGCGTCTCATGATGGCGTCGGCCCGAGGAGGCTGGCGGCTATGGAGGGACTAGTTACATGGACAGCAACACGATTATTCAGATCGTTGTACAGGTAATTGCCGGCGTTATCGGTGGCCAGGCGGTTGGCGCGGCGTTCAAGCAGGCGGCGATGGGCCAACTTACCAAAATCCTCGGCGGTGCGATCGGCGGCGTCGGCGGCGCGGCCATTCTCGGCAGTCTGCTCGGCGGCGGCGGCGTTGACGCGGCAGCGGCGGCGCGCGGCATCGGCAGCGCGCTCGACCTGAAGAACCTCCTCGGCGGCGTTGGCGGTGGCGCGATCCTGACCGGCATCATCGGCGCGGTCATGAATGCAATGAAGAAATAGGTCCGGTTCTCTCGGACTTTGCCATGGGCGGCCTCGGCCGCCCATTCCTTTTTTGACCAAGCCGGCGGCCTCGGCCGCCCATTCCTTTTGGAACACGGCCGGCGGCCTCGGTCGCGCATTTCCTCCCGAAGTTCGGACAATGGTGGACGAGGTTCGCCGGGCTGTCTACATCAGGGCGACACTTCGAAGGAAGGGAAAGGAATGCCATGGGTCAGCTCAATGCCGGTATCGTGCCGGTCACGCCCTTCCAGCAGAACTGCACCATTCTCTTCGACATGGACGACAGGTCAGGCGTCGTGGTCGATCCCGGCGGCGATGTCGACAACATACTTTCAGCGCTGAAGGACAATGCCATCACCGCCGGTGCAATCTGGATCACGCATGGCCATATCGACCATGCCGGCGGCGCCATGGACCTGAAGGATGCGCTGGGCATTGACATTATCGGCCCACATGTGGCCGACAAGCCGCTGCTTGCCAATCTCGAGAACCAGGCCAAACGTTTCGGCCTCACCGATCAGGTGCGCAATTGCGTGCCGGACCGTTTTCTCACCGAAGGCGAAACGGTGTCGTTCGGCAACCATGTGTTCGAAGTGCTGCATTGCCCGGGGCATGCGCCGGGCCATGTCGTCTACTACAACCGGGCGGCCAAATTCGCGCATGTCGGCGACGTGCTGTTCCGCGGCTCGATCGGGCGCACCGACCTGCCCGGCGGCAACCACGCCGCGCTGATCGCCTCGATCAAGGACAAGCTTCTACCGCTTGGCGACGACATAGGTTTCATCTGCGGCCATGGCCCGGGCAGCCGCCTTGGCGACGAGCGGCGGACCAATCCGTTTCTGACCTGACCTTCAAAAAGAAAAGCGCCGCTGCGGGCGGCGCTTGTCTTGGGCAGGGAACCCAGGCGATGTTTCGATCGGTCAGTTGGCGACGCAGAAATGCTGGGCGCCGTCACTGCCGGTGAAAGTGCCGGTGCGCGAATTGAAGCTGCGGTAGCGGTCCGAACAATACTCGTACCAGCCCCGGGTCCACGGTTCGGCGTAGCGGTCGGCATAGACGACACGCGGCTCCTGCACGTAGTAGCGGCGCACCGGCCGGTCGACATAATAGTCGTCACCATAGGCCGGTTCGTAATAGCGCGGCCCGGGGTTGCTGAGCGCGCTGCCAATCAAGGCGCCTGCCGCGAGGCCGACAACGCCGGCGGCGAGGGCGTCACCGCCATGGTGACGATGATGGTGCCAGCGCCAGTCGTCGGCATTGGCCGCCGAGAAGGTGGCCAAGGTGGTCGCGGCAATGCCAGCACTGAGGACAGCGGTCTTGAGAAAACGGTTCATCTTCGGTCTCCTTCGCGCCGGCCCGCGCATTTTTCGGGGATACGGACCGGCTTTAGCAAAGGTTAATAGAAGACCGTGGCTGAACGGAGGCTGAACGGAAATCGGCGTAAACGATTTTTCGTGGCCTGGGGATTTTTCGTGGCTTGGCGATTTTTCGAAGCTCGGCGATTTTCGAAGCCGGCGACCTTTCCGGACCTGGGCACAACCCGTTCCGGGGCGGGAGCGGTCCCGCCTGAAAAGCTTCCGTCGGATCCGTCGCGAGCCGGCTTAGCCGACCGACAGATTGACGGCCTTCGGACCCTTGCCGCGCTTGTCCGGCTCGGTGTCGAATGTCACTTTCTGCCCATCCTCAAGACCGGGAAGGCCCGACGCCTGCACAGCCGAGATGTGGACGAAGACATCCTTCGCGCCATCATCGGGCGTGATGAAGCCGAAGCCTTTGGCATGGTTGAAGAATTTGACGGTGCCGGTCTGCGGCATGGGAAACTCCTTTGATCCCATCAAGTCAAGTCTCGGGCCGGCAAACTGCCCGAGAGGAAATTTGTCCTTTATTTTAGCGCTATCGGCAAGAGAAAGTTTTCGCCTGCCGATCCAAGCATTTGCGCGCAAAAAAGGCGCGACCGTTTCGGCCGCGCCTTCGCAATTTCAGGCCTGTCCTGAAGCCGGTTCATGATCCTGCCGCACCATTGCATCCGCAAAGGACAGGCTGTTCCGGCGGATCAGGCGGCGCGCAGGTTGACCGCCTTCGGGCCCTTGCCCATGCGGTCCGGCTCGACGTCGAAGGTAACCTTCTGGCCATCGACCAGCGTGCGCAGGCCAGAAGCCTCGATCGCGGAAATGTGGACGAACACGTCCTTGGCGCCACCATCCGGCGTGATAAAGCCGAAGCCTTTGGTGGCATTGAAGAACTTTACAGTACCGGTCTGGGCCATTGGGGAAAACTCCTTCACCCGTGTCAGTCTTGTGGTTTGCCCGCTGCCTCGCGCCTTGGGCAAATCCCGGTGGTTGCTTCGGCGGTCATGCATTCGCGCATGGTCAAACCCCCCGCCGAAAAACGGGGTTGTCAGAGATTCACACTTATCGGGGAAAGGTCGTCCAAAACGTTCCGCTCTCCGGGTCGCAAATGCCCGAACATGATTTTTATTACACGGAAACGTGATGGTTGCAAGACGACGCTCGCGGGCGGCCAGCGGCGCGTCCAACGCTGGGCCTCGATAGACCCGGCCCCATCACCGGTCATCGGCCAGAGGCGGGCCAAGCATGGGCCAAGGCGACAACCGGTTCCGCGGCTCCACAAACGACGGTTGCGTTTAGCGCGCAGGATGCGAGGATACCGCGAGCCGGCATCGCGCGCCGGGACGAAGGAGGAGTCTATGCGGTTAGTTGCGGTGTCACGGCAGGGCGTTGTCGTTTTCATGCTGTCGGCGCTGCTGGCGGCCTGCGCCGTCGTCGTCGACGATGGCCCGCGTCCGCCCAGGCCGCATCCGCAGCTATGCACCATGCAGTACCAACCGGTCTGTGCCCGGCGCGACGGCGACCGGCAGACCTTCGCCAATGCCTGCCTGGCCGAACGGGAAGGCTACCGCATCGTGCGGGACGGTCCTTGCCGCGACGCTGGCGGTAGTGGCGGTGGCGGTGGCGGTGGAGAACAGGCCTTCTGCACGCGCGAATACGCGCCGGTCTGCGCCAGGCGCCACGGGCAAGTGCGGACCTTCCCGAACGCATGCGAGGCGCGCGCGGCGGACTATCGCATCGTCGGCGACGGACCGTGCTGAGAGGACCGCGGTGTCCATCTGGGCAGGTAGACACTGCGAGGCGCGCTGACGCTTTGTCTTGAATCTCTTGCCGGCATGGCTTAGGTCCGGCGGACCAACAAATACGGCAGGTTTCCCATTAAAAAAGATCACAGAAGAGCGGCAAATGCCGGCGGCAGGCCAGGTGGTTCGGCGAGCCCGCTCGATCCCTATGTGCAAAAGGCGCTGCAACTGCATCAGGCCGGCCGGCGCCAGGAGGCCGAGAGCCTCTACAGGCAGGTATTGGGGCAGCAGCCGAACCATGCCGCCGCGCTGCATTTCCTCGGGCTGCTGCTGCACCAGACCGGCAGGAGCGAGGAAGGGCTTGATCTCATCGAGCAGTCGGTGACGCTGCAGCCCGAAAATGCCGACTTCCTCAACAATATGGGCACGGTCATGCGCGATCTCGGGCGCTTCGCCGCCGCGATCGATTTCTTCCGCGGCGCCGTGGATATCCGGCCGGACCAGCTGGCCGCGCGCGACAATCTCGGCTCGTCGCTGAAGCAGCTCGGACAGCTCGACGCGGCCGAGGAGATCTATCGCGGCACCATCGGCCGCAACCCGTTCCACGTCCGCGCGCGCATCGGCCTTGCCGAGACGATGCAGGAGGCCGGGCGGCTGGACGAGGCGATCAAGCTGTTTGGCGAGGCGCTGTCGATCCGGCCGAAGGATGCCGAGCTTCTCTACGGGCTTGGCGTCGCGATGATGGAGAAGGGCAAGCTCGACGAGGCGGCCGATCTCGCCCGCCAGGCGCTGGCGATCGCCCCGAACATGTCGAAAGCCTGGCTGCTGCTGACGCAGGTCAAGCGCCAGACCGAGCGCGACAAGGAGCTTTCCGGCATGGAGGCCGAGCACGCCAAGGCGCCGCAAGGCAGCCTCGCGCGCATGCAGCTCTCCTTCGGACTGGGCAAGGTCAATGACGACCTCAAGGATTACGGCCGCGCCTTCGACTATTTCGCCGAGGGCAATGCCGTTCGCCGCAGCGTGATCGACTACGATCCCGCGCGCACGCGCAGCGAATTCGAGGCGATGAAGGCGACATTCGACACAGCCTTTTTCGAGAAGCACAGGCCAAGCGGCATTTCCGACGACACGCCGATCTTCGTCGTCGGCATGCCGCGCTCCGGCACCACGCTGGTCGAGCAGATCATCGCCAGCCACCCGGCGGTCTTTGGCGCGGGCGAGTTGAACATCTTGAAGACGGCCGTCGGCAAGCAGTTTCCGATGAGCATGCCGGGCGGCTTCCCCGCCGGTATCGCCGACATGCCCGACAAAGCCTTCGCCGAGGCCGGCCAGGCCTATCTCGACATGCTGCATGCCCGCTATCCGGGCTACCGCCATGTCACCGACAAGATGCCGGGCAACTTCCTTCTGGTCGGCTTCCTGCACATGATGTTGCCGAAGGCCAAGATCGTCCATTGCGCGCGCGACGCGGCGGCCACGTGCCTGTCGATCTTCAAGGTGCATTTCCGCGGCGACAGCCACCGCTACGGCTACGACCTCGGCGAGCTCGCCGATTTCCATAATCTCTACACCGACATCATGGCGCATTGGCACAAGGTGCTGCCGGGCGTCGTGCATGATGTGCGCTATGAGGATTTCGTCGCCGACCAGGACGGGCAGTCACGGGCGCTGATGGCGTATCTCGGCCTGCCCTGGGACGACAAGGTGTTGTCTTTCCACGAGACGGACCGGCCGGTCCGCACCGCTTCCGCCGCGCAGGTGCGCCAGCCGATGTATCAGGGCTCGGTCGATCTGTGGAAGCGTTATGGGGAGCGGCTGAAGCCGCTGCTGGATCGGCTGAACTAGCACACGCGTCAGCGATTGGCCGAAGCGCCCGAACTTCGTCATCCACGGGCGGAGCGGGAGCGAAGCGGACGCGCAGACCCGAGGATCCATTCCGTGACCTCGCGCGAAGGTTAAAGGCGGCGCAGAACGGAGATTGTTCCGCACCGCTGCAACGCTCATAGGTCACGGAATGGATCCTCGGGTCTGCGCCGCGTCGCTTCGCTCCTTGCTCCGCCCGAGGATGACGACCTGACGAGCGTCTCGGCCAACCGCAAATGATTGCGATCAGCCGACACTGGCGTTCCGTCGCTCCTCAAAGCTCGATGAAGGGCTGGAAGCCGCCGAAGATCATGCGCTTGCCGTCGAACGGCATGGCGGACCAGTCCATCTTGAGACGCTCATCGGCCATCACCTTGGCCATGACCGCATCGCGGCTCTGTCTGGACTCGTAGACGACCCAGGAGAAGATGACGACCTCGTCGTCCTTCGCCTGCACGGCGCGCGGGAACGAGGTCAACTCGCCATAGGGCACGTCGTCGCCGACGCATTCGACATAGGCGAGCGCGCCGTGCTCCATCCAGACGGTGCCGGCGTTCTCGGCCATCTTCTTGTACGCATCGAGATTTGCCTTCGGCACGGCGAGCACGAAGCCATCGACGTAGGACATGGCGGTTCTCCTCTTTGGTGGCGTTTTTTCCTTCTCCCCTTTTGGGAGAAGGTGGATCGGCGCGCAGCGCCGACACGGATGAGGGGTGTTCCAGCTTGGCGATTTGCGAAGGGCAAATCGGGGCAATCCGACCTCTCCCACAGGCGGAGAGGTCGGCGGGCTCACTTCACCGGCGCGTTCATCGCCCAAGCGACGCCGAAGGGGTCTTTCACCTGGCCCCAGCGGTCGCCCCAGAACATCACCTGCAGCGGGGTGACGATCTCGCAGCCGGCATCCACAGCGCGCTTCCACCAGGCATCGATGTCGTCGCTGCCGAGATGGAGCTGCAGCGTATAGCCCTGCGCCGCCTGGTGCGGATGGCCGTGTTCGGGATAGGCATCGCCCAACATCAGCGTCGAGCCGTTGACGTAGAGATGGATGTGCATGGTGCGGCCGTTGTCGTCGGGCGGATAGGCGAACACTTCTTCCGCGCCGAAAGCCTTCTTGTAGAACTCGGCGGCCTTGATGGCGCCATCGACCTGCAGGTAGGGGGTCAATCCGCCAAGGACCTTGGCGCGGGGCGGGGTCTGGTCGTTCATTCTCGTGTTCCTCTTCACGGGTTGATCCGGATTTGCGACCCCAGGACGGATGAAGCGGCGGCGATCCTACATGGCCCGCGAATTATTTTTAGAGTAGCTGGTCCAGGCAGCTCCGGCGACAAGCATGGCTGCAAAACAATCGCATCAAAAGCGCGACTTATATGACCTTCGCCGAGAAGGTGGCGGCGCGGCGGCTTTCGCGAGTTTCGAAAATCTCCGGAAAGCCGATGTCCTTGCGCAGCTCGGCCGGCAGCGAAAGCAGGATGCGCTCGCTGCGGTGACGCGCGCGCGCCTGGGCATAGTGGTTGGCAAGACGGCCGATGGATGACAGTACCGACATGATGTCTCTCCCTGGTTGATGCCGGCATCATCGTGTCGGCATCCCAAGGACGAGGCGGCAATCGGCGATCCGACAGATCGCCTCGATTTTTTTCAGAACACCGACGCGGCCAGCGCGGTGTCGTAATATTCCACCATCTCGATGATCTCGCCGTCGCGGACCGTCCAGAAATTGGCGGTGCGCATGATGAGCTCCTCGCCGGTGGCGCGGCGCGTCATGTGGATCTCGACCTGCGCGGCCACCTTGTCGCCGCCGTCGATGATCTCGACAGGGACAAAGTGCCGGTATTCGAAGTCGTCGTCGAGCGCCAGGAGCCTGGCGAGGAATTCCTGCTTGCCGTGCGCGGTGCCGGCATGACGCGATTGCCGGGGATCGGCAATCCAGCGGAACACGACATCTTCGGCGCACCGAGACAAAGCGCCTTCGATGTCGCGGTCCGCATAGGCCTGATAGAGATTGCTGACGATTTCCACTGCACGCATGGCCCATTCCCTCCATGGCTAAGCAGTTCAGCATGCGCTTTTTTTAGCAGGTGGAAAAGTATCGCCGAGCCGGCAGCAACGCCTGTCGGGCCGGCAGTGCCTGCCCAACAGAGGTGTCGTCTCAGTTCGGCATCTCGGCGACTGAGCGGAAGAACGCCTCCGGGTCGTCGACCTCGGTCAGCCGCCGCTTGTCGATCAGCCAGAAGCGATTGCCGACGGCGCGGATGAAGGAGCGGTCATGCGAGGCAAGCAAGCAGCTCGCCTGATGCTTCAACAATTCGTCCTCCAATGCTTCCTGGCCGTCGATGTCGAGATGGTTGGTCGGCTCGTCGAGCAGATAGAAATTGGGATGGATGAGCCTGAGCACCAGCATCATCAGCCTCGATCTCTGTCCGCCGGACAGAGCGCCGATCTTCCTCTCCTGCATCTCGATCGCGACGCCGGCGCCGGCGAGCAGCGAGCGGGCGCGCTGCTCGCCGAGCTCGAAGCGGCGCGAGACCATCGCCAGGGGCGTGTCGCCGCCATCGATGCCCGACAGCGCCTGATCGCTGTAACCGAGCACGGTCGACGGCGTCACCTTGATGTTCGCGACCGATCCCGGCTCGGCGATGGCGCCGCGGATCATTGCGATGAAGCGCGTCTTGCCGGCGCCGTTGCGGCCGAGCAGCACGATGCGATCGCCTTGGCAGATGTGGCGCTTGCCGGTCCTGAACAACGGCGTGCCGTCAGGGGTTTCGACCGCCGCGTCCTCCAGCGTGATCAGTACCTTGGCGTGGGTGCCGCGGTTGGCCAGCTTGATCGCGCCGGCCGAACGCTCGCGATGCGCTTGTACGGCGGCATCCTCCAGCTTCTCGGCCCGTTCCTTGAGCTGCCTGGTCTTCACGGTCAAAAGGTCGCTGCCGGAATTGATGCCGATATTGTTCAACTTGGCGGCCTGCTTGCGCAACTGCTGGGCGATCTTCATGTCGCGCTCGAACTTGCGCGCCGTCGAGGCGTCGAGCTCGTCGAGCGCCTGCCTGGCGCGGGAATAGGGCAGGGCGAACACCGGCGAGTCTTCCGGGCGCAGGAACAGCGTGCGGTTGGTGGCGGCGTCGAGGAAGGCGCGATCATGGCTGGCGATGATGACAGGCACGTCGCGCGGCAGCGCATTGAGCCATGTTTCGAGCTGGCTGATCCTGGCGAGGTCGAGATGATTGGTCGGCTCGTCGAGCAGAAGCACGTCGGGATCGGTGACCCAGACGCGGGCGATCAGCGCCAGACGCTGCCAGCCGCCGCTCAGCGCGCGCATAGGCCGGCCGCGCATGTCTTCCGGTACCTCGAGCGAATCCAGCACGACGTCGACGCGCCAGAATTCGCTGTCGCGCTGTTCGGGCGGCAAGGCATCGGCGACGACGTCATGGAAGCTGCGACCGAGCAGCGCGTCGGGAACGGATTGCTCGACATGGCCAACGCGCAGGCCGCGCGACCGGGTGATGTCGCCGGCGGTGGCTTCGAATTCGCCGGCCAGGCATTTGAGAAGTGTGGATTTGCCACGGCCATTGGCCGCGACGATGCCGAGCCGGTCGCCGGCGCCGATGATGAGGTCGAGGTTGGAGAAGAGCGGCGCACTCATGATGACGCCGAGGGATTTGAGGCTGATCAGGGCCATGTCGATTTCTCTGGTCTGTCCGGAGGAACTCGGGCTGTGATGCACTTTGACGGTGCGCCCACAAGCCATCAGGCCAGGTTCGGCGGCACCACGAAGGGCAGACCAAAAATCGAAGCGGGAAAACCCGGACCGTCCTGGTCAGCCCTGCAAGCAAGCTCGCAGGGCACAGACAGGGCCGCGCTGACGGTGGTGATAGTGGTTCACGCAGCCCTCCTTCCAGATGTTCGAGTTGGGAATTGGGTACACCGTGGGAGGGGCGGAGACAAGGTGCGCCTTTCCCTTCTCCCCTTGTGGGAGAAGCGCAACCATTAGCTCAGGCGGCGTGTTTTGCGGGTGGACTTTTGCTCCACGGAGTGCCGCGTTCGACGACGGTGTTGGCGAAGATGAGGAGCTTTCTGACACAGGCGATGATGGCTTGCCTGTGAGCCTTGCCGTTGTTCATAAGACGGC
>NZ_VFUG01000020.1:0-91591 GCF_006440615.1 Mesorhizobium sp. B2-6-2
CACCCAGTCGACGATCCTCCTGTCCTCGGCCTCGCGCGCCAGCCTCAGGGCCGGCAAGGCGTGGTAGAGCATGGCGGCGGTGTTCGAAGGCGCGTCGCCCTCGCCGGTGAAGCGCTTCATCCATATGCGGTCGACGGCGAGCAGATGGTTGAGCGTGCCGAGCATCGAGCCGAAGATGGCGCCGACGTCGCGACCGAGCTCGTCTTCGCCAAGATCGGCGGCGGCATCATAGAGACGGCCATTGGCCCATTGATTGTAGGCCGCAAACATCATGAAATGCTGCTTCATTCTTCCCACCCGGCTTGACGCGAATCCGGGCCCTTCGTAACCCGCAGCAACGGACCCGCCAATGACCATTCTGCTCTATGACCTCGTCGGCCATGACGTCGCCCGCCCGTTCAGCCCGCATTGCTGGAAGACCAAGATGGCACTGGCGCATAAGGGACTTGCCGCCACCAATGTGCCGACGCGCTTCCTGGAGGTGCCGAAAGTCGAAGGCGGCGTGTCGAAGACGGTGCCGGTGATCCGCGACGGCGAGCGGGTTGTCGCCGATTCCTTCGCCATCGCGCTTTATCTCGACGAAGCCTATCCGGAACGGCCGACGCTGTTTTCCGGCGAAGGCGGCAAGGCGATGGCGCGCTTTATCGAGCGCTGGTCGCAATTCACCATACACCCCTACATCGCGACGGTGGCGCTGACCGATCTGCATGCGATGCAGGACGAACCGAACGCGGCCTATTTCCGCGAGAATCGCGAGCAGCGCTATGGCAAGCGCCTGGAAGACGTCGTGGCCAGCCGCGATGCCGGGCTCCCGGCCTTTCGCGCCGCGCTGGAGCCGCTGCGCTCGACACTCGCCTACCAGCCTTTCATCGGCGGCGAGGCGCCGCTGTTTGCCGATTACATCGTGTTCGGGGCGCTGCAATGGGGCCGCATCGCCTCGCCTTTCCGGTTGCTCGACGACGGCGACAGCATCGCCCGCTGGCTCGAGCGCTGCCTCGACCTGCATGGCGGGATCGGCCGGCAGGTCGCGGCGGCGGCGTGAAGACCGCGAGTGTTGGGGGCTGGCATGTTGCGCTATGAGATGCGAGCCGAGATTTGGGTCTACCCCGGCAAGGGCGGCTGGCATTTCGTGACACTACCGGTGGAGTTCGCGGCACGGATCAAGGCGGCGATGGCGGGGCTGGCGCGCCCTTGGGGCTCGCTCGGCATCACGGCGGCGATCGGGAAGACCAGGTGGCAAACGTCGCTCTTTCCCGACAAGGCGTCCGGCAGCCTTCTGTTGCCGGTCAAGGCCTCGGTGCGCCAGCGCGAAGGTCTCAAGGCAGGGGATTCGCCGATGCTGACCATTGAGGTCGAGCTTTAGATAGGGCCGACTGAAGCCGACCGATCAAAATCCCTGTGCAGTGCCATAGTCTACTTTGACATGTCCTTGTCGCGCGCGTCCCCGTTCGGCGCATTGCCGTCGGCCAGCCTCACGCAGATCGGATCGCCCTGTTCCATGCGCACGCACTGCCATTCCGGGCCGAAGCCGAAATTCTGCTCTGCGCGCTGCGGGAAGAACAGCAGCGCGAAGGCAGCCACGGCAAGAACCACGGCCATGAAGACAATGCCCGCCATGTCGCCGCGCCTGAGGTAGGGCCAGTTCATTCGCCTCAGCTCCAAGCTGCGTCCAGCGCGTTCGCAGCCGTCCAATTATCCCGCAAAGCGCTCGCCTTGACCAGAAGCCGCCTCCCCTTGGCAAGCCGCCGGGCGGCTTGTATAGAGCCCGCCACTCCAATTTCCATTCCCACAACAAGGACGACCCTATGGCGATCGAACGCACCTTCTCCATGATCAAGCCGGACGCAACCAGGCGCAACCTGACGGGCGCCATCACCAAAATGCTGGAAGACGCCGGCCTGCGCGTCATCGCATCGCGCCGCGTCTGGATGAGCCGCCGCGAGGCGGAAGGGTTCTACGCCGTCCACAAGGATCGCCCGTTCTTCGGCGAGCTGGTGGAATTCATGTCGTCGGCGCCGACCATCGTCCAGGTGCTGGAGGGCGAGAACGCCATCGCCAAGAACCGCGAAGTGATGGGCGCCACCAATCCGGCCAACGCCGCCGAGGGCACCATCCGCAAGGTGCATGCACTATCGATCGGCGAGAATTCGGTGCATGGCTCGGACGCGCCCGAAACCGCCGCGCAGGAGATCAAGTACTGGTTCTCGGACACCGAGATCGTCGGCTGAGGCGCAAGCTCGAGTTTCACGGAACGGCCCGCTCCAGCGGGCCGTTTTTTGTTTTTGAAACGGGTGGTCACATTCGCCGCCTGCCCTAGGTTCAGCGAAATTGGCAACAAAGTAGCGCTCGGCGGCTGTGAGCCGCGCTTCCGCCGAACCGTGGGAGGGAGGCATGATCAAGCCTCATGTTTCTGAAAGTGGCCTTGCCTATCCGGACGACCTCGCCCTGTTGAAGCGCATCTATGATGAGGTCTGCGAGGAGCGCGGCATCGTTATAGGCAGTCCCGAGGCGTCGGACCTGGCGATAGAGGCGATGAGACTGTTTTCCGCCGGTGTCTTCGATGAAGTGACGATCGGCCGCCGTCTCCGAGGCGGTGACGGGGAGACCGGGGAGTTCAGTCCCCATCGCCGTAGCGGATGACTTCCACCTTCTCCCGGGTGATCAGGCAGCTCTTCGTCCTGGTCAGTGCCTTGATCTCGGGGATCAGCGCATCGATCTTCTCCGGCGCGTCGACGATCTCGACGACGATGGGCAAATCCTGCGACAGGCGCAGGATCTTGGCGGTGTGGAGCACGCTGGAGCGGCCGAAGCCGAGCGGGCCCCTCAAAACCGTGGCGCCGGCCATGCCGGTCTCGCGCGCCTTGATGACGATCGCTTCATGCAGCGGCTTGCCGTCGGCCGCCCTGTCATCCTCGCCGAAGAAGATCCTGAGCAGCGCGCATTGCGCGGGAAGTTCCATGTTCACTTCTCCCTGATCATCTGTGTTGGACCATCACCTGTTGGCCGACTGCCTGTCGACCGGCAGGCGGTTGAGCCTGGACGCCATGAGATAGCCCAGCCACGCGGCGGCGAGCGACAGGCCGACCACACTGATGAGATAGGTCGCGGCCAGCGGCAAGTCGCCCTCGAACAGCAGAGTGAAGGTGTCGAGGCTCATCGCTGAAAACGTGGTGAGGCCGCCGCAGAGGCCCGTCATGACGAAATTGCGACTGGCGGGACCGACCATCATGCGGCCGTCCGGCCCGGTCAGCGTGGCGAAAACCACGATGATCCACGAGCCGACGATATTGACGAGAGCGGTCGACCACAGCGCGTTCAGGCCGAGCAGCGAGACGATGACATAGCCCGACAGGAAGCGGGCTAGCGAGCCGATCGCCGCGCCGCAGCCGACCGCCAGATAAAGCCGCATTGCCATCTGTCTGTCCACCATCGCTCAGCCTATCGCCGCGGTGGTTGAACCAACCACCCAGACCACCGCCCAAAAGCCGAGCGCGACGAACAGCACGCACAGCACCGACGAAGCGACGACGTTGAAGGCGGCGAGCCGCCCCTCACCGTCGACCGCGAGGTTGACCGTCTGCAGGCAGAAGGACGACACCGTGGTGTAGCCGCCGAACAGGCCGACGACGATCAGGTCGCGCACGAGATCGCTGGCGAAGACGCCGCCGACCGAGCGTGCCGCGCCGGCGAAGGCGCCGATGGCCAGGGCGCCGGAAACATTGACCAACAACGTGCCCCAGGGAAAGGTCTCGCCGATGGAACGGCCGACCACGCCGGAGAGGAAAAAGCGGGAAATGCCGCCGAAGAAACCGCCGATCAGGACCAGGGCGCAAGCCGCAAGGGTCATCGCTTTCATGCCTTTCCAAACGCGATCCCAAACCGGAATCACCTCACAAGAACAGGCACGATGCGGAGCGGAAAAACAAATCCTGCCGCGCGAGAGCACGCCTGGCAGGAGTCATCAGCCCATAAGGGCGGTTTCGGGGGAACCCCATCCCCATTTTCGAGGGAACCTAGGCGGTTGCAACAGCGCGGTCAATTGCGACGTGCTGAATGACGGACAGAACCGTTGAGACGGTCAGCCCAGCCAGAGCATGATGCCGAAAAGCATGGAGCGGCTTTCAGACGACATCATGCTCTGTTGTTTTCGACGCAATTCCGGACGGAAAACCGCGCCCCGTTTTTCCCGGAATTGCTCATAAAACCCGCCGGCCCCCGGCGGGCAGACGTCATTTGGCTTGACGGTCTTTCACATTCGCATGGGCGTTCGCTGCCTCTGTATCGGTAGACGGCGTCTTCGTCTCCTCACCGGTGAACGGACTGCCCTGTCCAGGCGCAAGGTCGCCGCTGTGGCCGGCCTTGTTGGTCTGGAACGGCTGGCTGTCTGGGCTAAGGCCATGCTGCTCGGCATTGAACAGATGATCGTCCGCCCGGGCAATGCCGGCAAAGGCAATCAGCGATACACTCGCGGCTGCGAGGATGAGCATGCGCTTTTTCATGTCTGGTCTCCTTTGAGTGGCCAGATCGAGCCCGCGCATTCGGTCTGGCGGCTTAAGTGAAGGGACATTGTCCCTTGCCTGCCCGCCATCTGCATAAGTCAACGCCCGGCGTTGCCGGTTTATTCCGGAGAAAACGGTGTCCAGGCACAAAAGTTGCGCGGTCGGGCTCGGCGCACGACGTCAGCGCGCCATTTTCAGCAGAACCGTCTGAGGCTTGCCCGCCAGCGGATCGACCGGATGACTTGTACCGGTAACGAACATCAGCCGTTCGCCAACCGCGATATGCGCCTGCAGCGTATAGGTCCGGCCCTCCTGGATCGCCTTGGGATCGAAACCGATGTCGAACCTGATCGGCACCTGGCCGGTGGGCGCTATCCTGCGCTTGGCGATCACGATTGCCGGCGCATCGGCCAGCGAAACATCGGCGAGCTCGACCACGAGCACGGCGTCGGGCGGCAGCGCGATGCGCTCACGATAGATCACCTCGCCCGCGATCGTCCTTTCGTCGGCGCTGGTCGCTTCCGGCACGGCGAGCACGCCGACGACCAATGGTACCAGCCCGAAGATGAAGAATTCCGCGACCCGGTCCAGCATGAGATTGCTCCGCCAAGCAAATCGAACCAATCGACAGGCTTGGGAAGGATTGCGGTCGTTCGATGGCCGAACGGGAGTTTTTTCTGATGCATGTCGTTGCCCCAGAATCGCTGCACACTTCTGGGCGACATGCATTATTCGCGCTGTCTCTTCCAGCGCTCCGCCGCGTGATCGTCAGCCTCCTTGGCCTCGACCCAGCCGCCCTCGGAGCCGTCGGCGCGGTGTTCCTTCTTCCAGAAGGGCGCACGCGACTTCAGGTAATCCATCAGGAAATTCGCCGCCTCGAAGGCGGCCTGGCGGTGCGACGAGGCCGCGACCACCAGCACGATATTCTCGCCCGGCGCTATCTTGCCGTGGCGATGGATGACGGTGAGCCCCTGCAGCGGCCAGCGCCCGGCGGCCTCGGCGGCGATGCGGCCGATCTCGGCCTCCGCCATGCCGGGATAGTGCTCGAGCTCGAGCGCCGAGAGCGCGCCCTGCTCGTCACGGCAAAGGCCGGAAAAAGTGACCACGGCGCCGATATCGGTCCGGCCTTTGGTCAGGCCGGCGATCTCGGCGGCGACGTCGAAGTCCTCGCGCTGGATGCGGATGGCGGGCACGACCGCACCGGCCATGTCAGCCGCCGGTCATCGGCGGAAACAGGGCGATCTCGCGCGCGCCTTCGATCTTCTCGCGATGGCCGACATGTTCCTGGTTGATGGCGACGCGAATGACGTCCGGGTATTGCAGCGCGTTTTCATACTCCTCGCCGCGCGACTTCAGCCAGCGCAGCAGATCGGCTACCGTCTCGATGCCGGCAGGCAAGTCGACGTCCTCTTCCGGCTTGCCGATCCGCTCGCGCACCCAGGCGAAATAGATGAGTTTCGTCGACATCCGCGCTTCCTACTCGTCCATGATGTGCTTGAGGCCGGCGCGGAAATAGTCGTAGCCGGTGTAGAGCGTGACAAGTGCCGCGACCCACAGCAGCACGAGGCCGATCTGCGTGGTCAGCGGAAAGATCTTGTCGCCGGCGGGGCCGACCAGCAGGAAGGCGATGGCGACCATCTGTATGGTGGTCTTCCACTTGGCGAGCTGGGTCACCGGCACCGACACCTTCAAGGCGGCCAGATATTCGCGCAGGCCCGAGACCAGGATCTCGCGGCACAGGATGATGATTGCCGCCCATAGCGACCAGCCGGCGATGCCGCCATGGCGGTCGGTGTCGGCGGCAAGCAGGAGCAGGCAGGTGGCAACCAGCAATTTGTCGGCTATCGGGTCGAGCATCTTGCCGATGTTGGAAGTCTGCTGCCAGGCGCGCGCGAAATAGCCGTCAAAGTAGTCGGTGATCGAGGCAAGCAGGAAAATGACCAGCGCCGACCAGCGGGCGAAGTCGGACGACTTCAGGTGGCCTTCAAGAAAAAAGCACAGCACGACCAGCGGTACCGCGACGATGCGGGCATAGGTAAGGATGTTCGGCAGGTTGAACGCGCGCTGTGCCATGTCGTCTCGGGAAATCTCCACCGCCAGACGTACTCAAATCAGAAGCCAATGTAGGGGGTCAACAGCCGAGATTCGATTGACCAGGGAAAAATGGCGTGAAGCCCAGGCAACTTCGTCATCCACGGGCGGAGCGGCAGCGAAGCGGACGCGCAGACCCGAGGATCCATTCCGTGACCTCGCGCGGCCTGCAACGGAGCAGAACGGAGGTTTTCTGAGCCGCTGCAGCGCCTAGAGGTAACGGAATGGATTCCAGTCTGCGCCGCGTCGCTGCGCTCCTTGCTCCGCCCTGGAATGACGACACAATGGGCGTCAGCTCTCGTGGAAGTGATTGTAGACCAGCTTCGCCACATGCTCGGAAATGCCGTCGACCTTGACAAGGTCCTCGACTGCGGCGCGGCTGACCGCCTTGGCGGTGCCGAAGGCGTGGAGCAGCGCGCGCTTGCGACCGGGGCCGATGCCGGCGATCTCGTCGAGCGGGCTTTTGACCATCTCCTTCTTGCGGCGGGCGCGGTGCGAGCCAATGGCGAAACGGTGCACCTCGTCGCGCAGGCGTTGGACGAAATAGAGCACCGGGTCGCGTACCGGCAGCATGAAACTTTCCCTGCCCTTGACGAAGAAGCGCTCGCGGCCGGCGTCGCGGTCCGGGCCCTTGGCGATACCGATGGCCACCACCCTGTCCTCGACGCCGAGATCGGCAAGAATCTGGCGCACGGCCGTCATCTGGCCCTGGCCGCCGTCGATCAGGATGACGTCGGGCCAGGCCGGGAAGCCGCCATTGCCGGCGACCAGATCCTCCTCGCCGGCTTCGTCCTCGACGGCCGAGCCGGGCTGGACGTCGCCATGCTCCTTGAGCAGCCGCGAAAAGCGCCGCTGCATCACCTCGCGCATCATGCCGAAATCGTCGCCCGGCGTGATCTCGGTGGAGCGGATGTTGAATTTCCGGTACTGGTTCTTCACGAAACCTTCCGGTCCGGCGACGACCATGGCGCCGACCGCGTTGGTGCCCATGATGTGCGAATTGTCGTAGACCTCGATGCGTACCGGCGGCTTTGCCAGGCCGAAGGTCTCGGCGAAGCCGGCGAGCAGCCGCGCCTGCGTCGAGGTCTCGGCCAACCTGCGGCCAAGCGCCTCGCGCGCGTTCTGCAGCGCGTGGTCAGTCAGCTCCTTCTTCTCGCCGCGCTGCGGCACCGAAATCGTAATCTTGCGGCCGGCATGGGTCGCGAGCGCCTCTGCGAGCAGCTCCTGTTCCTGCGCGGGCTGCGACAGAAGCAGCATGCGCGCCGGCAGTTTGTCGTCATAGAATTGCGCCAGGAACGAGCCCAGCACCTCCGCCGGCTCCAGCGCCGGATCGGCCTTGGGGAAATAGGCGCGGTTGCCCCAGTTCTGACCGGTGCGGAAGAAGAACACCTGGATGCAGGTCTGGCCGCCCTCCTGGTGGATGGCGAAGACGTCGGCCTCCTCGACCGTCTGCGGGTTGATGCCCTGATGTGCCTGGACATGCGAGAGCGCCGCAAGCCGGTCGCGGTAGATGGCGGCGCGCTCGAAATCGAGCTCTTCGGAGGCCTGCTGCATGGCGGCCGAGATTTCGGTCTTCACCTTCTGGCTGCGGCCGGAGAGGAAATCCTTGGCCTCGGCGACCAGTTCGGCATAGCCCTGATGCGAGATCTCGCCGGTGCAAGGCCCGGCGCAGCGCTTGATCTGATAGAGCAGGCACGGCCTTGTGCGGTTCTCGTAGAAAGAGTTGGTGCAGCTTCGAAGCAGGAAGGCGCGCTGCAGCGAGTTGATGGTGCGCCCGACGGCGCCGGCGGAAGCGAAGGGGCCGAAATAGTCGCCTTTTCGCGAGCGCGCGCCGCGATGCTTGTAGATGCCGGGCGAGACATGGTCGCCGGTCAAGAGGATATAGGGGAAGGACTTGTCGTCCCGCATCAGCACGTTGAAACGGGGCCGCAGCCGCTTGATGAGGTTGGCCTCGAGCAGCAGGGCCTCGATCTCGGTACGGGTGACGACGAATTCCATCGTCGCCGTCTCGCGCACCATGCGTCCGATGCGGGCGGTGTGGAAGCGCCCCTGCGCGTAATTGGTGACGCGCTTCTTCAGGCTGCGCGCCTTGCCGACATAGAGCACGTCGCCGGCGGCGTTCATCATGCGATAGACGCCGGGCTGGTTGGGCAGCCGCTTGACCAGGGTCTGGATCACCTCTGCGCCGACCATGCCGTCGGCGTCGCCGGCGTGCGGCGTCCAGTCGATGGCCGTGAAGGCGACCTCGGGGCCGGACGGCAAAGGCTCGGCCTCGACAATCTCCTCCGCCGCCTCGTCCTCAACGTCCATCTCGGGGTCGACATCGGGCGGCAGATCGTCGGCGGCGCCGTTTCGTTTGTCTCTTTGGGCTACGGGACTCATTCCACCATGCCTGTCACATCGGGCGTCTGCCACGCAAGATGCTGGCCGCCATCGAGCGCGATCATCTGGCCGGTCACCGAGCGTGCGCGCCAAAGATAGCGGATCGTGGCACCGAATTCGGGCAATTGCGGGCCGCGCTTCAGGATCAGGCCCTCGACCTGGCTTTCGAAATCATCGTCATCCTGGCGCTTGTTCTTCAGTGTCGGGCCAGGACCTATGGCGTTGACGCGGATGCGCGGTCCGAGCGCCTGTGCAAGCATTTGCGTTTGCGTCCACAGAGCCGATTTCGACAGCGCATAGGAGAAATAGCGCGGCGTCGGCCGCCAGACGCGCTGGTCGACGATGTTGACGATCAGCCCCTCCCCGTCTTGCGGCAGCGCGCGGGCAAAGTTCTGCGCCAAAAGCGCCGGCGCCTTCACATGGATGGCGAAGTGGCGGTCCCAGGCCTGCCAGTCGAAATCCTCGACGCGATCGTCGACAAACAACGAAGCGTTGTTGACCAGCAGCGTGACGGCTCCGAGCGCCGCCTGCGCGCGACCGACAAGCTCACCCACGGCATCCATGTCGGTGAGGTCGGCGGCGACCACGGCGGCGCGGCCGCCCTCGGCCACGATCTTCTTTGCCAACGCCTCGGCCTCGTTGCCGGAGCGATTGGCGTGGATGGCGACGGCGAAGCCATTGGCGGCCAGATCCTCTACGATCGCCTTGCCGATCCGCCTTGCTCCACCCGTCACCAGCGCGACGGTCGCGGCTTGTCTCATGCTGTCAATCCTCAATCGGCTTCACGATTCCGGGAAGCCGGCACAATGTGACGGGCCAAGCGTTAAATGCCATTTCCACCTGGGGCAGGAATGTGGCGAAGCGGCCCGGACGCGCTTCCGCCCTATCGGATTCGGGGCGCCGTTCCCGGCAATATATGTCGCCGGACCCCTTGAACCAAGCGGTGTGCAGCGCAACATGATTAGCCTGCTGACATTCGCTGTTGCGAAGATGCAACGTCAACTTTCGGCCTTATTCGCGCCGGGGAATGACCCAAGTTCAGGTTCGCTTCAGCCGCATTTCAGCACGACATTTGGAACCGTTGAGCGCCAAGCCCGTTTATCCCCCCGGACGGGCCGGGGCGTTTCATGAACAAAAAAGCCTACGTGTCTTGTGGCTTAAGGAGAGTATAACAATGAAGACCAATTTCAAATTCGCGCCGCTTGCCGCTGCGCTCGGGCTGTTCGCCTTTGGTGGCACCGCCTTTGCGGCCGACGTCGTTTCCGAAGAGCCGCCGGCTCCCGCTCCGGTTGCCGAGCTTCCGGTCGCTTCCTGGGCCGGCCCCTATGCCGGTATCAATCTCGGCTACGGCTTCGGCGGCCATGTGAAGGCCCCGGGCGTCGACGCCAAGACCAAGGGTTTCATCGGCGGCGTTTTCGGCGGCTACAACTGGCAGCAGGAGAACTTCGTGTACGGTGCTGAAGCCGACCTCGGCTATAACGGCACCAAGGGCTCGGATAACGGCCTTTCCGCTAAGTCCGGCATCGAGGGTTCGCTGCGCGCTCGCCTCGGCTATGCCGTGACCCCGGAAATCCTGCTCTACGGCACGGGCGGTCTCGCTGCCAAGAACCAGAAGATCGATGACAGTGTCACCGGCGTAAACGACAGCAAGGCCATGCTCGGCTGGACCGCCGGCGCCGGCACCGACATCAAGATCACGGACAACGTGTTCGGCCGCGTCGAATACCGCTACACCGACTACGGCAGCAAGAACTTCGGCGCCACTGGCAAGGTCAAGTCTTCGGACAACCGCGTCACCTTCGGCGTCGGTATGAAGTTCTAAGTCGTAGAAGCCACGACACGGAAAAGCCGGGCCTTGCGCCCGGCTTTTTTTGTGTTTGCAATCCTGTCCTTCTGCCCTTGTCGGGAGCTTGCCGGTTTCGAGAAGTTTTGAACGAGCAGGCAACAAACTTCACGCGAGCCGTATCGCCCACATTTCAGGGAGTCGCCGTCGACGGCGCCTGCTGGAAGTCCTCATGGACCGGAATCGATTGCAGCCGGTCGAGCCATTTTGCTCTTGAGCGCATCATGACTTGCGCGTCCGCACGGTACTCGCCCGGGTCGTCCAGCGTGGCGGCGTGGACATGGATCTCGGCAGGCCATCGGTCGGAGCGGAAGTAGAGCCTCGCGCCGCAGGACGGGCAGAAACCGCGAAAAGTATTCGGGCTGCTTTCATAGTGCCTGATGTCGCCGCTCCAGCTCAGCTTGTCCGGCCTCATTCCCAGAAAGGCCGTGAAGGGGGCGGATGTCGCCCGCTGACAATCGGTACAGTGACAGACCAGGTTGCGCGTGATCTCGCCTGAATAGGCCCAGGCCACAGCACCGCACATGCAATGTCCATTGAGTGCCATCGCTTCCTCCCCTGGCCGTGCGTTCCTCGAAGCCAGCTCAACAACACTGACACGTCGCGGCTCGGAAGGCTGGTGCGACGAGCGGCTTACGCGCGTTTCTTTGCGACCTTGGCGGGTTTGACCTTCGGCGGCAAAGTTTCGACGAATGCCAGCGCAAGGCCGAGCCAGCCACGGAGATCCGCCTCGGTGGCTGTGCCTTCCGGCGCGACATGGACATAACCTTCCATCGAGCGTCCGCCCATTTCCATCGGGCTTGCATGGGGCCGTGCGGCTGCGGCCGCATGCGCGGCCTTGCCGACACGCACCAGCAAGCCGCGCTTCGACGTGCCGATCAGCATGTTGCCGTCGATCATGAAGCAGGTGCCGCCGAACATTTTCTGTTCGGTGAAGGCGCGCCGGCCGAGCGCCGCGCGCAGACGCTCGACCATCGGGTCGGGCGCGAGGCTCGTTGAGGGCTTTGCCATGTCACCACTCCGACTTGGGCGGTGTTAGGCAAGCATGGAAACGGACGGGGTTCAAGACGGGCGCGAGGCCGAAGCTGCCAATCTCCCCCCTTGTGGGGGAGATGGCCGGCAGGCCAGAGGGGGGCGCGAAGGAACGCCAACTTTCGAGGCGGCCCCGTTACCTTTGTTGGCGGCACATGCTCGGCAATACTGAGATGCCGGCGGGACAGCGCCCCCCTCTGCCCTGCCGGGCATCTCCCCCACAAGGGGGGAGATCAGCTGTTTCTACCCCGGCACGCAGCCCTTCAGCTCCGGAAACTTCTCATCAAACCTCGCGGCCCAGCGCACGAGCCGGCTGCGGCCCTTCTCCCATTGTCCGGAAAAGCGCAGCGCCAGATAGCCGAGGCAGGCGCGCAGCGCCATATGGCCGGCGGTGATCTTCTTCGGCAGCTTCGGCGGGTTGGCGTTGATGAGGTCGAGCGCGGCGGTGATCTTCGCCCACTGGCGATCGAGCCAGGGCTGGTGGACCATCGCTTCCGGACGCGTGCGTCGTTCATAGACCATCGACAGCGCGCAATCGCAGATGCCGTCGGCCAGCGCCTCGAGAACTTCCGCTTCGAGCCGCTTGTCGGGATTGCGGGGGAACAGCGCGCTCTTCGACAGCCGGTTGAGATGTTGCGTGATGGTGCGGCTGTCATGGATCGACCGGCCGTCCTCCAGCACCAGCACCGGGATCTTGCCGAGCGGATTGGCCGAGATCAGCTCGGCCGGCTTGTCCTCCGTCTTGACCGGCACGAGATCGATGGCGATGCCGGCATGAACGGCCGCCATGCGGACCTTCGAACTGTAAGGGGACGCGGAAGCGTAAAGCAGCTTCGGCATGATCGGTTTTCCCAGTTTGTTCGCGGCACTGTCGACCGAATGGGTCTCCAGGGCAACGGCCCAGCAAGGCCAATCCAGCTTGGCCAATGCATTTTGGCAGCGCGGGCGCGGCAACAAAAAAGCTCCCGGAAGTTTTGCCTGGCAGCAAAATTTCCGAGAGCTTTAGGAGGAGCGTGCGCTCCGGCTCCGTTCACCGTGACACCGAATTGGCGAAAGGGGTGCCTGAGTGGCACCCGCCCTCACCCGTTGCGGTTCGCGAGCGAAGCTACGCGATTACTTCTTGGCGGCCGGCTTCTTGGCCGGAGCTGCCTTCTTCACGGCTGCCGGTGCCTTGGCGGCGGCGGCCTTCATCGGAGCCTTGGCGGCGGGCTTGGCCGCGGCCTTCGCTGCCGGCTTCTTGGCGGCGGGCTTGGCCGCCGGCTTTGCCGCTGCCTTGACGGCGGGCTTGGCCGCGGCCTTCGCTACCGGCTTCTTGGCGGCGGGCTTAGCCGCAGCCTTCGCTGCCGGCTTCGCTGCTGCCTTGGCCGGGGCCTTGGCGGCGGCCTTCGGTGCGGCTGCCTTCTTCACTGCTGCAGGTTTCGCGGCAGCTTTAGCTGCCGGCTTCTTTGCCGGCGCTTTCGCCGCCGGCGCCTTGGTTGTCGTCTTTGCCATGCGATGCCCCTTGCGTTTTGCCAATGGTCGTGAGTGACCCGGCGTGTCTATGCATATCTGACTCGCGACTGTCTAGCCAGCGAAGCAACACAATGATTTTCAGTTATTGAATTTTGGTTACACGAAACGCTTTAAGATGCATCTCATTGAAAAATTGTGAGCGAATCTGTCACTTTCGAAGTGATGGCCCGACCCACAGATTTTCGCGCAGCTTCTATCGCCCGATCCTCCATCGACCGGCGGCATAACCTTGCATCGCAATGTGAGCAGAGCGCTCATAATAGATAAGAGGCCGTCGACCGTCGACTTCATCTTGTCCAGCAGAAACATCTACAGACGAACCGGCTAGATGCGACGACCAAAGCTTGAGCGCTTTAAAGTGAGCGTAAGGCTCATATTCAGGCGCCGCATTCAAACGCCCGCCGGGTGGCGTCCGGGCCGCAGGCGGCGCGCCGGCTCGGCCTTGTGCAGATGGACGGCGTAGGTGTCCCAGGGCGGCGAGAGCGCCATGGCGGCCAGCATGCGGCCGATTTCGCCGCGATGGTAGCTGCCGTGCAAGACGATATGGATCAGCATCTCCTGCCTCGTCATGCAGCCCCTGTTGCCGTCAGTGAAGGTGAAAGCGACAGGACCACCAAGCTCTTGCTCCGAAACGGTTTCGAGATAGTCGAGATACCAGCCGTCGATCTCGGCCAAGGCGGCGCGCAATGCGCGCGGCTCGGGCGTGTCCGGCGTATTATCGCTCGCATAGCCATGGGCGACGCCCTTCAGATGCGCGGCAAAAATCCGCGCCACGACATGGATATGGTTCATCAGACGGATTGCGGCGTGGCACTCTCCCGCGTCGCGAGAAGGGTCGATCCCGCCAAGCTTCTCCACCAATTCATCGTTCGCCCAGGCCTGATAGGCGAGCATGCCCTTCAGCAAGGTCTTGGCGCTCATCTTTGCCGCCCCATTTGCGTTGGTGAAATGAATGTGAGTATCCTGTCTATATTCTCGGGAGACGGGCCCAGCATGTCTACTCGCGTTGCAAAGCCGGCCGCACGCATGCGCAAGCAGCCGCGCCAGGCGCGTTCGATCGCCACCGTCGAGGCGATCATCGAAGCCGGTGCTCACGTTTTGAGCGAGCTCGGCTGGGCAGGCTTTTCCACCAACAAGGTGGCCGAGGCCGCGGGCGTCAGCATCGGCTCGCTCTATCAATATTTCCCCGACAAGCTCGCCCTGGTCGAAGCGATCCGGCGCCGCCACTTCGATCATGTGCTGTCGGTGATTCGCGAAGCGGCGGCCGACGAGAAGCCGCTCAGGCAATTCGCGCGCGAGCTGGTGCGCGGCATGATCGGAGCGCACTCGATCCATCCGACGCTGCACCAGGTGCTGCTCGACGAAGCACCCGGCGACCGCGGCTCGCGCGCCGCCCATGCCTCGTTCCAGGCGCGCTATCTCGAACACTATGCGGCGGCCGTCGCGCAGTATCGCAAGCGCCGCAAGGATACCGAGACGATGGCGCGCGTGCTCTCCTCGGCGATCGAGGGCGTGATCCACAATGCGGCACGGCGCAACATGCTCGACGCGCCGGAATTGCAGAAGCAGCTGGTCGAGTTGATCGAGGCTTACGTATCGGGCCGCAAGGCAGCCTGAGCGAGCGGCAGCGAAACAGCTATGAGCGGGAGCTGCTTGCATGACTGCCGGCGGCGGACCTCTGAAAGCGAGAAGCCAACTTCCGACAGGTCGGCGGGACAGCGCCCCCCTCTGTCCTGCCGGACATCTCCCCCACAAGGGGGGAGATCAGTTGGCGCGCCGGCTTTCGCCAATCACCAACTCTACAGAATGCAGCTGAACGCCGAAGCCGCTATCTCCCCCCTTGTGGGGGAGATGGCCGGCAGGCCAGAGGGGGGCGCCGTAGAGCGCCCGCAAAATATCATCGCAGCACGCGGCAGCGGCCGTTATACACCAGCCAGCGGTCGAAGCCCAAGACGCAGAATTCGACATTGTCGCCGATCGAGGCAAAGCCCTGACCTTCCTCGATCAGGTAGAAGATCGAACGGTCGCGGCCGTCCGTCAGGTTGACGGTGGCGCGGCAATAGTGGCGGCCGATCGGCCATTCGTCGCTCGCCGGCTCATAGCGATGCTGGCGGATGTTGCGGAAATCGGTGATCGCGACGTCGGGCAGATGCGGCACGTGATGCACCTGATAGGAGAAGCGGTCGGTGATCTTGCTCAACACCCAGGCCTCGCCGCAGACGCTGCCGTCGTCGCCGCTGTAGACGGAAAGATCGGCGGCCTGCGCCGCCTGGGTAAAGCCCAGCGGAGCGGCAAAGGGGGTGGACAGGGCAACCAGCGCGGCAAGGGCGGAATGGGCGAAGCGAGTCATGACAGCCTCTCAAGGTCGGTTCCGCGCACTGTGCGGGAGCACTTGGCGGCGGTCAAGCGGTTGCGAAAACAATGGTTTCCGCAAAACTTCGTTCCAGACTTCACCGGCTAATTGGGTTGCATGGAGATTCAGGTCAGCCGGCCTGGCCTGAATCCCCATGCAACGTAAAGCGTGCCGGCAAGCAGCAGCCCGCCGATGACGGCAATGTTGACCAGGAATGCGTTGCGCAGGACCTGCCTCTCCGGCTCCTCCACGGCCCAGAAACGTAGCAGCATGACGTTCGTCGCCAGCGTGAAGGTGGCGAGCGCACCGGCGGCAAAGGGCCGAGTTATGCCAACGGCAAGCAGGAAACCCGCGACGGCCTCGACCATCGAACCGACGGCCAGCATCAAGGCCGGCGCCGGAAATTTCTGCGCGGCCAGATAGTCGCGCATCGCTCCGAATTTCAGGAAATGCTCGATGCCGGCGAAGACGAACACGCCGCCGATGAGGAGAGCGCCAAGCGCTTGAATGGATTGAACGGGCATGGCAGCCTCCTCTCTCGACGACGCGCTTTGCTTTGCTCAATCCAGCGGAATGAAGGCCGGGTTGTAGACGACCTCCCACAGATGATCGTCGGGATCCTGGAAGTAGCCGGCATAGCCGCCCCAGAAAGTTTTTTGCGCCGGCTTGACCACGCGCGCGCCGGCCTTGACGGCCTCGGCCATCACGGCATCGACCTCGGCCTCGCTGCCGACATTGTGGCCAATGGTGAGCTCGGTCGGGCTGCGGCCGCTCTGCGGCACCGTCGCGTCATGGGCGATGCTGGACCGTTCGAAGATGGCGAATTTCAAGCCGCCGGCGAGTTCGAAGAAGGCGACGGCGCCATGTTCGAATTCCCGCCCGATGATGCCTTCCGTCGGCAGGCCGAGGCCGTCGCGATAGAATTTGAGCGACGCTTCCAGATCGTCGACGCCGAGCGTCAATACGGTGATGCGAGTTTTCATTTCTCTCACTCCTTTCTATATTCGCGACCGCAGCCGCGAACGGATGCAGTCTGATGCGAGCGCGTGAAGCGCGGTGAAGTTGCGTCCGTTTTGCCATGGATGACGTGGCCGGCCTTGAATATTTCGGCCAAAATGACCGTCGCACCGATCCGGCAACTCCCGCTGGAGCAGATCGGAGAGAGAGAATGGAACCGGTCCTGGCGCAGACCACCGGCTTCTTTCGCGAGCGACCAGTCGCTGGCGGCCTTGCCGCTGCCTTCTGCGCGGTCTGGGTCCACCGCATGGACGACCGCGCCGTTCCGCCCATCGTCATCACGCCGGACGCGACGACCGACCTGCAATGGATCGACGGCCGCTTCCGGGTGGCCGGACCCGACAAGGAGCCGCAGATCGAGATGCCGCCGGCCGGGGCGGTGATTGTCGGCTTCCGCTTCCGTCCCGGCGCGGCCGCCGGGTGGCTGGGCGTGCCAGCCAGCGAAATCGTCGGCGGGCGGCTCGATCTCCAGGAACTATGGGGTACGCGTGTCCGCGGACTATCGGATCGCATCAAGGCTGCGACCGATCTGCCAGCCATGTTGCGGCAGTTGGAAGAGACGGTCGGCATGCGCACCGAAGGCCGCGATGCGCTCGACCCGCAGATGGGCCGGGCCTTCGACGTCATCCACAAAGGTTTGCCGCCGGAAACGCCGCTGGTTTCCTTCCTGCAGCGCCAGCTGCATATGAGCGAACGGACGCTGCGCCGCCGCTTCGAGGACGCCTTCGGTTATGGCCCGAAGACGCTCGACCGCATCCTGCGCTTCCATCGGTACCGGCGCTTGCAACGACAGCAAGGCAACGCCTCGACCGCGCTGCTCGCCATCGAGGCCGGCTATGCCGACCAGGCGCATCTGATCCGCGAAAGCCGGCGGCTGACCGGCGTGACGCCCTCGGCGCTGGCGTAAGGGGAAGGCGGCGCCCTACTCGCCCGCCAGCCAATCAAGGGTCCATCGCGACGGTTGCCGGACGGCGAGAACCTTGTGGAGGGCCGGCAACAGGACCTTCAATTCGCCTTCCAGCGTGTAGGGCGGATTGACCACCACCAGCCCGCTGCCGTCGAGGCTGGGCTCGTTCGAGGCGGGCCGGATCTCGAAGGCGATGTCGAGCAGCTTCGGAATGCCGGTCTCCTTCAACGCCGTGCGGAAAGCGGTGACCGCCTTGCGGTCCTTGATCGGGTACCAGAGCGCGTAGATGCCGCCCGGCCAGCGCCGATGCGCCTTCTGCAGGCCTTCGACGAGCCTGGAGAACTCGCCCTCCTCCTCGAAGGGCGGATCGATGAGGACGAGGCCGCGCTTTTCCTTCGGCGGCAGTTGCGCGCCAAGCGCCAGCCAGCCGTCGAGCTCGATCACCCTTGTCTGGAAATCGCCGGCGAAGACGGATTTCAGCCGCGCGGCATCCTGGGGGTGCAGCTCGATCGCCGTCAGCCGGTCCTGGTTGCGCAGGAGATGGCGCACGATCAGCGGCGAGCCGGGATAATGCTTGAGGCCGCCGTCGGGATTTCGCGCGCGCACCGCTTCGAGATAGGGCTGAAGCAGCGCCGCCGCTTGCGGCTCGAGCGCGGACTCGACCAGCCGGCCGATGCCGGTCTGCCATTCGCCGGTCTTGCCGGCCTCGACCGAGGCAAGATTGTAGCGGCCGATGCCGGCATGGGTGTCGATGACGCGAAAAGCCTTGTCCTTCTGCTTGAGATATTCGACGAGGCGCGCGAGCACGGCATGCTTGACGACATCGGCGAAATTGCCGGCGTGGTAGGCGTGGCGATAATTCATGCGCGCTTACCTTTAGAGAGCATGTCGAGCGAAAACCGCTTCACACTTTTCGGCATCATGCTCGTGGCGAACCGTTGCGGCCCCAGCGCGGCGGTGGCGGCTGCGAATTGGGATTTTTCGGGCCACCGCCGCGGCGCCCGAAGACCAGCGAAACCGCCAGTCCGGCAAGGCCGACGCCCATCAGCGTATAGCCGGTCGGCCGCGCGCGTTCGTCGATCGAGCCGGTGCCGGCGCGCAGGATGAGATCGACCGCGCGCATGGCGATGCCGTCGGCATCGCCGGGTCCGACGGTGAAGAGGTAAGGACCGGGCGCGACCCTATCGATGACGCCGGCCTCGTCGCGAAAGATCTTGTCGGGCAGTTGCGGGCTGGCCTGGCGCGGATTGTCCGTGTGGTTGAAGGAGAGCGCCGAGGCCAGCACCGTGCGGCCGCCATGCACCGCGGTCAGCGTCAGCACCGTGCGCTGCTGGCCCACGACGCGCTCGGCTCGCGCGGTCAGGTCGACCAGCACCCTTACCGGAGCGTCGCTTGCGGCAAGTTGCACGGTGGCGGGCCTGAAGCGGCCGCCCTCATAGACCCGATACGTGCCGATCGCGTGGCCGGAAAAATTGCTCATCGCCCAGGGATAGAAGATGCCGATGGCGGCACCGGCGATGAGGAGAAGGACACACAGGAAGCGCATTCAAGCCTTGGTCTTCTGAGCGAGATCGCTGCTATTTTTTGACGGGTTCGTTTCGCGCAGCTTCGCGGACCCGCTCCATCTCGTCCAGAAACATTTCCAGGCCAAGCTCGAAAGTTTTGTCGAAGCTGGCGGCGCCGAAATAGGCGCCGGCTTTCATGACGCTCGGATAGTCGCGCGCCAGTTCCTCGTTACTGACGGTGGTGACCGCCGAAGGCCCCTTGGCGTAGCCGGCCGTCTCGTCGAGGATCGCGCCCATCAGATAGTAGCTTGCGGCGCGGAACAGGCGGGCACTGAGCTCGGGGCCGAAGCCGCCATCCTCGAACAGGCCGATGATGGCGTTGAGCTTGGCGAGGCAGGGCGGCGAGTTCATGCGGTAGACGACGATGAACGGCGCAAAGGCCGGGTGCTCGGTGGCGACACGCCGGAATTCCTGCATGCCGATGCGGGCCCGCTCGCGCCAGGGCAGGCTGCCGTCTGGGATCACAAGCCCGCTCATCTGGTGGTCAACCAGCGCCTCGTAGAGATGCGCCTGCGAGGGGAAGTGGTGATAGATGCTCATCGCTTCGCAGCCGAGCCTGGCGGCGAGCTTGCGCATCGAAAACCCGGAAAGCCCTTCCCGCTCGATCACCTCGAAGGCGGCGTCCTCGATCATCTCGCGGGAGAGTTTTCCGCGGGATCGCTTTTTTTTGCTCGGTGCATCCATGGCGCTTGACAACTTACACTGTAAGGTTCATCTTCCGCACACCTTACATCGTAAGGCTAACAAAAACCAGAGGAGAATATCATGTCAGTCATTCGCATCGTCTCAACCGCGCATTCCTACCTTCGCTTCGCCTCGCTGATCGCCGCGGCGGGCGTGTCTGCCGCAGTGCTCGCCTCCGCGCCTGCCCGCGCCGATGACTATGACGCCGCGCTCAAGGACATCCAGTCGACGATGGGCGGTGTGCCGAGCTTCATCAAACAGTTCCCCAAGGCCGGTCTGCCCGGCGCCTGGGCCGAGGTCAAGGCCATCGAGCTCAGCGACAAGACGGCGCTGACGCCGAAGGAGAAGTCCCTGATCTCGCTGGCGGTCGCGGCGCAGATCCCTTGTAGCTACTGCATCTGGTCGGACACCCAGAACGCCAAGCACGCCGGCGCCACCGACGAGGAGATCCAGGAGGCCGTCACCATGGCGGCACTGACGCGCCATTGGAGCACCATCTTCAATGGCATGCAGGTCGATTTCGATCAGTTCAAGAAAGAGATGGGCGGAGAGTAGAGCTTATCACGGCAAAGCGGGCGGGCGCGAAACCCGCCCGCTTTTCGCCATCCCGATCGAGGCTCCAACCAAGCTTGTGGATTCGTCGCCGCCGCTGCGCCAGAGCGTTTCACCGTTTCACGGAAACGGCGAACCGCTCTATCTCTTTGTTTCGACGCAATTCCGGACGGAAAACCGCTCACACTTTTCCTGGAATTGCTCTATAGGAACAGCGCCTTGAAAAAGCCGGCACGGATCCGATATCGGACCGGCGCCGGATGGCGCTTCCGCCCCGACCGGGCGGCCCGTTGGAGACCTGTTTGAAGCGAGCGATATCGATAATCGTCACTCTGGCGCTGCTGGCATGGCTTGCCAGCGACCAGCGCTGGAAGATGGTCGGCGATGCCTTCGCCTCCATTACGCCAGGCGCCTTCGCGGCAGTCGCGGCGGCGCTGTTCGTCACCTATGTGCTCAGGGCGCTGCGTGTCTGCGACGAGTTCCGCGACGACGTGAACGGCCGCTTCGGCGCCGTGCTTCGCGTCATCCTGGTCCACAATGCGATGATCAACATCGTGCCGTTCCGCGGCGGCGAGACGGCCTTTCCGATCCTTTTGCGCCAGGTGTTCGGCGTGCCGATCGTGCGCGCCAGCGCTTCGCTGTTGTGGTTCAGGCTGCAGGACGCTTTCGTCGTCGGGGTGCTGGCCTGCCTGGTTTGGCCGGGCCTGCATCCGGCGCTGCGGGCCGCCGGCATCGCGGCGCTGATCGCCGCCGCATGGTACCTGCCGCGCTGGGCGCGCGCGCCGCACAACTGGACGGCGGGCGGCAGCAGGATCGTCTCGACGCTCGGCAAATTGCGCGACATCTTCACCGAAGCGACGGGACGCTCGCGCTACGGCTGGTGGTGGACGATCGCCAACTGGGCGCTGAAGCTCGGCGTGCAGGGCTGGCTGCTCGCCATGCTGCTTGACACCTCGTTCCAGACCGCCTTTCCCGGCGCGGTCGGGGCGGAGGCGGCCGCCATCCTGCCGGTACAGGGTGTCGCCGGTTTCGGCACCTATGAAGCGGGCGCGGCCGCCGCACTGCTTTATTCCGACATTGCCATGAAGGACGGCCTGCAGGCCGCGCTCGCGCTGCATCTCTTCATCCTGTGCTCGGCGGTCGCAACCGGTGCGATCGCCTGGCTGTTCCCCTCGAAATCGACGCTGCCGGAAACCCCGGCGGCGGGGCCGGCAAGGAAATGACCGCCATGAACGTGCTTCCCGTTCCGGCCTCCGGATTGCCCGAGGGCGCCGTCATGCCCGAGCACAAGCTCTCCATCGTCGTCCCGATGTACAACGAAGCCGACAATGTCGAGCCGCTGCTGGTCCGCATCCATCAGGCGATGGAAAATTACAGCCAGCCCTGGGAAGTGGTGCTGGTCGACGACGGCAGCACCGACGCCACGCCCGCCGAGATCCGCCGGCTGGCGGCGCAATACGGGCCGCATGTGCATGGCGTGGAACTGGTGCGCAACTACAAGCAGACCGCCGCCATGCAGGCCGGCCTCGACGCCGCGCGCGGCGACGTCATCGCGACGCTCGACGGCGACCTGCAGAACGACCCGTTCGACATTCCGCGCATGGTCTACCGCCTGCTGACCGAGGATCTCGACCTCGTCGCCGGCTGGCGCAAGGACCGCAAGGAAGGTTTCTGGATGCGCCGCCTGCCCTCGCGCATCGCCAACAGGCTGATCGCCCGCGTCACCGGGGTGCAGCTCAAGGACTATGGCTGCAGCCTGAAAGTGTTCCGCGGCAGCGTCATCCGCAGCGTGCGGCTCTATGGCGAGATGCACCGCTTCATCCCGGCCTGGCTCGCGACGGTGACGACGCCGCGCCGCATCGCCGAGGAGGTGGTGACGCATCACGCCCGCATCCACGGCAAGTCGAAATACGGCATCTCGCGCACCTTCCGCGTGGTGCTGGACCTCGTCTTCATGTTCTTCTTCCTGCGCTACCGCACGCGGCCCGGCCATTTCTTCGGCGGCATCGGCATCGTGCTCGGCGTGCTCGGCTCGCTGATCCTTGCCTATCTGTTAGCGATCAAGGTTTTCTGGGGGCAGGACATCGGCACGCGGCCGATGCTCATCACCGGCTTCTTCCTGGTGATCGCCGCGCTGCAGGCGGTGACGTCGGGCGTGCTCGCCGAGATGCTGTCGCGCGTCTATCTCGAGGCCAATGGCGCGCTCGCCTATGTGGCGCGGCCGCAGGCCACGCATGGCGAGGGCGAAGGCTGGCATTGGCCGAAGCAAGCGGGCGGCCGAGAAGGCGAAGCCGCGTAAGAAATGATCTTGCCGCTCCGGCACCGATCGCTGCCCGCGTTGCCAACCACGCCGATTTCGCGCAACGATTTTTCGCGACGGGAACGACGCGAATGAGCGATGCCGGGGGCTGACGGATCCATCCTGATTACCGGGGCGCGGGCGCCGGTTGCGCTGCATCTGGCGCGCCTTTTCCATGGCGCGGGCCAAAGGGTGATCCTGGCCGACACGCCGGCGCGGCCGATCGCGGCGGCGAGCAAAGCCTGCGCGCGTTATCATCGATTGCCGCCGCCGCGCTTCGAGCCGCGAGCCTATGCCGATGCGGTTGAGGAGCTGATCCGGGCCGAGGGCATCGGCCTCGTCGTCCCGACCTGCGAGGAGGTCTTTCACCTTGCGCTTGCCTGGCGCGGCAGGAGCATGCCGGCAAAAATGTTCGCGCCCGATATCGAGCTGCTGGCGGAGGTCCACAACAAGCACAGCTTCATCCGGCTCGCCGAACGGCTCGGGCTGGAGGTGCCGGAAACGACGCTGCTCAGCTCGCGTAGCGATATGGAGGTCGTGCGCGGCCGCTCTCGCGAGCTGGCGTTCAAGCCGGTCTGGTCGCGCTTTGCCAGCCATGTGCTGCTGCGTCCGCCGCCTGAAGCGCTCGATGCGATCGCGCCCTCGGCCCCCATGCCCTGGGTGGCGCAGCGTTTTGTCGAGGGCGAGGAGATCAGCGCCTACGCGGTGGCGCGCCAGGGCAGGCTCAAGGCGCTCGCACTCTACCGCTCGCTCTATCGTGCCGGAAAGGGCGCAGGCATCTTCTTCGAGCGGGTCGAGGACGAGGCCGCGCGCGAGCTGGTCGAGCGGATCGTGGCCGGCACCACGTGGACCGGGCAGATTTCCTTCGACCTGATGCGCGAGCCGGGCGGCCGTGTGCTACCGCTCGAATGCAATCCGCGCGCGGTGAGCGGCCTGCATTTCTTTCGCGACCCCGCGCGCTTTGTGGATGCCGTGCTCGGCGACGGTCAGGAAGTCACGCCCGACGTCATCGCCCCGCAAACGGTGCGGCTCGCGATGTGGATTTACGGATTGCCGGTGGCGGTGCGTTCGGGCGGGCTTGGCGAATTCCGAAAGGCGATGCGCGGGGGCCAGGAATTGCTCGATTGGCCGGAAGATTCAGCGCCGGTTAAGGCGCAATGGCCGGCGCTGGCGGAGATTGCACAAATGGCGTTGCGCGAGCGGATCAGCCTGCAGGCGGCGTCGACGCGCGATATCGAGTGGAATGGGCCGGGCTAGGCATGCATATTGTAGAAGCTGGCGGGACAGCGCCCCCCTCTGTCCTGCCGGACATCTCCCCCACTTGGGGGGAGATCAGCAGCTCGGGCGCCCCGCTCCTCCTGCCGCGCCGGCGATTGGCAAAGCCGGCGCGACAGCCAATCTCCCCCCTCGTGGGGGAGATGGCCGGCAGGCCAGAGGGGGGCGCGAAGGAACGCGATGTTGCCGCCTTATCGGCAAACAATCACAGTTCAATCTCATGCACCCTTGCCTCGCTCGCAGCCGCTGGCATCTTCCCATCCATGATCGCGGCGATGTCGCGGCGCAGGAAATCGAGCGGGCCGATCACCGGCAGGGCTTGCGGCGGTAGCCGGGCGTTGTCGCTGGCCGATTTCAGCACCCGGCGATCTTGGTGCAGCGCGACGTTGAAAAGCGGCTTGAAGGCCAGCGCCTTCATCTCGCCGAGCAGGCCTTGGCGCCGGCCAATCAGCCAGCCGATACCCTCGACGGTGTGCTTATCCGCCTGGCGCAGATGGAAGGTGGTGGCTAAGACCAGCCCGTCCCTACCCCAATATTCGAGCTCGGCGATGCCGGGATGGCGGAAGCGGCCAATGGTCTTCGCACGCTCGCCTTCCAAGAGCCGGCTGATCAGGCCCTGCTGACGGTCCTCGCCGGTGTAGCAGGCCTCGACCCAGCCCTTGCCGCCGGTCACCTCGACCCTCACCAGATGGCGCTTCGAGGTCAGGCCGCGCAGCAGGCCTTTATGGGTGAAATGGGTATGGGTGGCATCGAGGATGTTTTCCGCCGCATCGATGACCGTTGACTGCGTCGATGAGCGCACCCGCCGCACGATGACATCCTTGCCCTGCATGCAGTGCAGGTAAGGCTCGCTCGTCGGCGAGCCGGAAGAAATGAAGACGACGCCGTCGCGCTCGATCGCCGCATAGCGGCGGACCCGGTAATGCGGCATGGCGCCGACATGGCCGGGGATCGCGGTGCAGCGTCCCTCGCCGTCATAACGCCAGCCATGATAGGGGCATTCGATCTCGCCGCCGATGATCCTGCCGGTCGACAGCTCGACCAGCCGGTGCGGGCAACGATCAAAAAGTGCCGCAATGCCTTGCGCCGAGCGGAACAGCACCACGGGCGCGCCGTCGCACAGGACGCGCTTCGGCCGTCTGCCGATGTCGGTCGACAACGCCACCGCCTGCCAATAGGCTTCCCCGCCGCCGCGCTCGCTCACAGTTCGAACCTCCTGAGCAGGGGGACGCCGACCCATGCCAGCACGGCCTCGATGACGCGGATCGCCACGCGCCGACGGCGCGCAAGATGCCCGGCATAGACGGCGTTGTATTCGATCGCGGCGACCGCGCCGCGCCGGCGTTTGAAATCGGCGGCGCCCGCGCTCATGTTGAAGAACAGGCCGCGCGCTGTGGCGTGATCCTGCGCCACCGCCATCATCATGCGATAAAGCCCGTCGGCGACCGGCAGGCTGGTGTCATAGCCGACGATGGGCTGGGTCAGCGTGCCGCCGTTCTCGAACAGGCCGGTGACGGCGACCAGCTCGCCGCGCGGCCGGCGCAATCCCGCCAGGCTGATGATGCCGCGCCGGTGCATCTCGGCGATGTAGCGGGCGGTGTAGTGCGGATTGAGCGGCGTGTACTTGTCGAGATAGAGCATGGTGTAGAGCTGCTCGGCGCGCGCGTAGTCGGCCTCGGTGAAATCGCCATTGCCGACCCGCTCGAACGGTGTCGCGCGCAAGCGGGCGCGGTCGCGCTTCATGTCGCGCGTCATTGCGGGCGCGGCGCTGCAATCGGCGAAGATGTAGATCTGGCGCGCCGCCAGCATGCGGAACCCCTCGGCCCTCAAGGCGGCAATGGTTGCGGGATCGGCGATATCGTTCAACGAGCGGATGACGATGGCGCGATCGGGGAAACGCGCGGTCAAGGTCGCGCGAAGCGATGCGATCGCCGGCCGGTCGAGCAGCGGCACCGGATTGGTCGAATAGAGCCAGTTGTTGACCTGCGCCTGACGGTCGAGGCCGCTCGCCCTGACCAGCGGCGCGCAGGCCTTGATCAGCGCGTTGAGCGCGCGACGCAGCAGCGGGCGACCGGCGAAGTTGCGCGTCTCATCCATCGCGTAGTCGATATAGGCGCTGGTCAGGCAGCAGATGTAGCAATTGTGCGCCTTGCTCTCGTCGTTCAACGTCAGCGGAAAAACCCGCCCGGCGATTTCGAACGTCTCGACTTTCGTGTCCAGATTGGCGACGAGATCGCGTACCGGCACCTCGTTGAAAAGCTGCACAAAAGCCTCGACCTTTGCCGGCTTGTTCTCGACCCGGTCGGCCTGCTGCACAGGCCTTTGCGCCATCGCCGCGCCGCTCATCGCGCGCGCTCCAGGCGGGCTTCGACGCGACGCAGCTTGCGGCCTGTCTCCAGCGGCAGCGGCGAGCGGACGAGCGTGACGGCCGCCGCCGCCTGTCGCGCGCCCAGTAACGCTTGCACAGCTTGAAGAGCGGCAGCCGCCGCATCGTCCGGAAGCGTCGGCGGAAGGCTGAGCTCGACCCTGTCCGGCCCGGTCTGGACAAGACGAAAATCATCGATGCGGCGATCGGCCTTGAGCACGGCGTTGCGCAGCACATCCGGCGTGACGAGGACCGGGCCGTCCGGCGACATGAGCCGGAACACATCATCCATGCGGCCGACGATCTCGTCGACGCAGCGCAGCGGCGAACCGCAGCGGCAAGGTTCTTTGGACAAGCGCAACAGGTCGTTCATCCTGTAGCGCGCCATGATCTGTGTCCGGCGCCGAAAGGCCGTCACCAGCGGCGTCACCAGCCCCTCGCCCGCCGGCTCGAATTCGAAGAAGACGGAGTCTTCGGCAAGATGCAGTCCGCTCTGGCGGCAGGTGACCGCGAACAGGCCTTCTGTCGCCATGTAGATCTGATCGAGCGGCAGCCGGAAGAAATCCTCTATAACCGAACGGTCAACCGGATCCAGCGTTTCAGCCGCCGAGAAGACACGCTTCGGACGCAGACGGAAACCCTCGCTCGCGAAATGCCGCAGGATTTTCGGCGGCGCGATAATCACCGTCGGGTCGAAGGCTTCGAGCGCGCCGCGCCAGCTTTCCGGGCCCGAGGTCAGATCGAAGAAGGCGAGCTTGATCAGGCGCGATTTGCGGGCGCTGTCGTAAAGCTCGGTGTTCTGCGGCAGGATGACCGCGACGCGCATGCCGCGCCAGAGAAGATCGGGCGCCGCCTTGGCCAGGATCGCGCCCAGCCAGCGGTATTTTTCGGCATCGGAAATCACGAACAGGCCGCGATTGCCCGATGTCCCGGTACTGGCGCCGATTGTGAGCGATCCGGCGCTGCCCTCGCCCGCCAAGGCCGCCCAGGCTTGCGCGGCGGTGAGACGGTGGATGTTGAATTCGTCGAAGCGCGCCATCAGCAGCGCCTTGTCGGTGACCGGCAGATCGCTGAGGCGCGCCGGCGCCTTGCCGTAAAAGGGCGCGCGCGGCAGGTCGCGCTCAAGGAAGCGCCGCAAAGCGGCCGCCTGCCAGCGCTCGAAATCCGCGCGGCTCTTCCGCGAGACCCAGCGCGTCAAGGCGAAGGAGCCTGCCGCTTCCGCCAGCCCGTTCATGCAGCCTCCGGCGCAAGGTCGTAAGATGTCGGCGCGGGATCATGGCAGAGCATCACCTCGCCGCCGGAGGCGAGGAAGCGGCGCAGCATGGCGCTGGTCGGCTCGATCGCCACTGCATCCTCGGCGATCAGGGTGGCCGGGAAACCCGGCGAGCGGCTCTCGGTCAATGCAGCGAGCAGCCATTGCGCATCGACGGCGTAGAGCAGCGGCCGGGCCGGGCCGGTAAACAGCAGGCCGAACTGGCCGTCGGCATGTCCTGGAAGGTCGACCGCGATGACGCTGCCGTCGCCGAAGAGATCGGCGCCGCCTGGCGCGCCTTCGCGCGCCTCGACCTGCCGCTTCGCGGACAACGCCTCCAGCCTTGTCTCGAAATCCGGCGGGAAGAGTTCGGTGAAGACGCCGTGGCGCAGATTCTGCCTTGGGCTGCGCGCCTTGACCCGTGCCCAGGCGGCATCGCTGGCGATGAAGCGAGCGTTGCGGAACAGCGACAGGCCCGAAATGTGGTCGGCGTGGAAATGGGTGACGATGATCGTGCGGATGTCGTCGGGCGACAGGCCGAAACGCCGAAGCACCGGCAGGACCTGTTCGGCAGCGTTGAGCTCGGGTTTCAGCAGCGCACCGTAGAGCCGAAGCATGCGGCTGCGCCGCGCCCCGCTCAAAGCTTCTTGGGTGTAGCCGGTATCGATGAGCACCGGCCCGGCAGTTGGGTGAAAGATCAGCCCGTAGCGGACGCGCAGCCTGACGCTCTGCCAACTGCCGCCGCGCAGGATCAGCCGTTCGGCGGCGCTCACCCAGGCGCTGTTGGCGAAGAGCAGCTTCATGGCCCGGACCCGCCGGCAAAAGTGCGGTCAAGCCCCTGTTCGAACGAGATTTTCGGCGTCCAACCGAGAACTCGCTTGGCCTTGGAAAGATCGAGGCTTTGCGCGTAGGCGAAGAGACCGAGCCCATAGCGTGTGACCGGCGGCTCGGGCCGACCAGGCAACCGGAGCGCCACCGCTTCCATCAGGCCCGCCGCCAGCATCGCCGGCATGAGCGGCGTCGGCCGCCAGCGCGCCTCGAGACCGGCGCGGGCGCAGGCCTCGTCGGCGATGCGGCGGACCGGCAGCACCTCGCCGCCGGAGATGTTGAAAACCCGGCATTCCGCCTCCCCGGGCGCGGCAAGCGCCGCCATGACCGCGTCGACGACGTCGTCGACGTAAGTGAGGTCGATGGCCGCCCGGCCATCGCGAAACAGCGGCAGCGGGCGGCTTCTTGCCGCCTTGAGCAGGCGCGGCAGCAGCGCGTGGTCGCCTTTGCCGTAGATGCCGCGGGGCCGCAGCGCCAGCGGATGGATGGCGGGCTGGCCGAGCACGATCTTTTCGGCCTCGCGCTTGGTGCGGGCATAGTGGTTCACGGGCTCCGGCAAGGCCGCGTCCTCGCTGAGCCCAAGCTGGTCGCGGAAGGCAAAGCAGACGGACGGGGTGGAGATGTGGACGAAGCGGCTGACGCCTTGCCGCCGTGCGAAATCGACAAGGTTGCGCGTTGCCGTGACATTGGCCGCCTCGAAATCCGCGAGGCGTCCGAAAGGCGAGGAGAGCGCCGCGCAATGGATGATCCGTTCGACCCTGCCAAGCCTCGGATCGAGCGCGCCGTCGAGCGGCCGCACGAGATCGTGGCGCACGATGCGATGGCCGGCGGCCTCCAGCGCGGCGCAGCACGCTTCATCGCGGCCGAGCCCGAGCGCCAGCGTGCCGGACGCAGCCAGCCGCTCGAGCACATGCGAGCCCAAGAAACCGCTGGCGCCGGTGACGAGCACGGCCATCCTCAGACCTCCAGCGCCATGCCGCCGAAGGAGACGCCGGCCGACGTGCCGAGGAAGAGCAACTTCATGCCCGGCGCCACGCGGCCCTCGCGGCGCGCGACGTCCAGCGCGAAGGGAATGGACGCCGCGATCTGGTTGCCAAAGCGGGCGGAGATATCGACGAGCTTTGCCGGCGCAAAGCCGGTCTGACGCGCCATATGGGCAAGCGCGAAGGGGCTCGCCTGGTGCGGCACGACGAGATCGACATCGCCATGCCGCCAGCCGGCGCGCTCGAGCAGAGCGGCGACGAAGCCGTTGAAATGGCGTGAAGTGAGCCGAAACAGTTCCCTGCCGTTCATGTGGAACAGGCTGTGCGCCGCGAACGCTTCCTGCTCCTTGCGGAAATCGAAGCGCGTGCCGCCCGAACCGATGCCGCAGGCTGCCCACGCGGATGGATAAGTGCGCATCAGGCTGGCCGCCACCTTGCCCTCGCCTTGGCCGCCTTTGCGCAGCACGGCGGCCGCGGCGCCGTCGCCGAAGAGCGCGGCGATCTCGGGCGCATCCTGCCAGGGCAAAGCGCGCGAGGCGACTTCGGACGAAAATACCAGCGCCGTCTCGCATTGCCCGGCCTCGATCATACGGCCGGCGGTCTCGAAGGCGGTAAGGAAGCCCAGGCACGTGCTGTTGACGTCGAAGGCGGCGGCCGAGCCGTCGGCCAGCCCAAGGCGCTGCATGACCAAGGGCGCGGTCGCCGGCAGCGGCTGGTAAGGCACGCCGCAGCCGCCGATGATCAGGTCGACCGCGCCGGGATCGAGGCCAGCATCCTCAAGCGCCAGCGTCGCCGCGGCGCAAGCTAGATCGATTTGCGATTCGCCCTCGCAGACATAGCGCTCGACGATGCCGGTCGCGGTTTCCAGCGCCCCGTGGCCAAGGCCGAGCCGCTCCTCCAGCGTCCGCGTCGTGACGCGCTCAGCCGGTACCGCCCTGCCGGTTCCGACGATCCTGATCCGCATTCTCCCCCCGCCGCATGAGCTTGGCCCTTATCTAACGCAAAAAGCGATCGATAGCGACGTTTCCAAGCTCATGCGGCACTGCCAGATCATCGCTTCCGAAGGAAACCCGTCACCGCTTCCATGAACTCCGCCGGACGCTCGACATTGAGCAGGTGGACGCCCGGCAAAAGCAGGAGTTCCGCGCCGGGGATCGTCGCGGCGATCGCCTCGCTGTGGCTTGCCAGCGTCACCTTGTCGTCCTCGCCACCGATCACCAATGTCGGCGCGGTGATAAGGCAAATCGGGCGGCGCAGATCGGCGTCGCGGACCGCGGCGAAGCATCCCGCCAGGCCATGCGGCGACATGGCGAGGATCGCGGCGTGGAATGGCTCGACCGTCTTGTTTTGACCGGCAAGCATGGAGGCCGGGAACCAGTTTCGCATGAACATGTCCGCCGTCGCCGACAGATCATTGGCCGCAAGCACGTTGCGTATCTGCTCGTCGAAATAGGATGCCGGCCCGAGATGCGGCGAGGTGTTGGAAAGTATCAGGCGCTCGACGCGTTCCGGCGCATGGATGCCCAGCCATTGGCCGACGAAACCGCCCAGCGACAGACCGAGGAAATGCACGCGGGCAAGCCCGAGGAAATCGAGCAGTTCCAGCACGTCGCGGCCGAGACGGTCGAGCGAATAGGCGCCGGCCGGCGCGTCGGAGCCGCCATGGCCGCGAAAATCATAGCGCAGCACGCGGAAGGATTTGGCAAGTTCCGGAACCTGGCCGTCCCACATGTGGAACGTCGTGGCGATGGAGTTGGAGAGCATCAGCACCGGCCGGTCTTCCGGACCGTCCAGCCGGTAAGCGATGCG
Organism: Mesorhizobium sp. B2-6-2; assembly: GCF_006440615.1. Lineage (NCBI taxonomy): Bacteria > Pseudomonadati > Pseudomonadota > Alphaproteobacteria > Hyphomicrobiales > Phyllobacteriaceae > Mesorhizobium > Mesorhizobium sp. B2-6-2. The sequence goes on from NZ_VFUG01000020.1 coordinate 31,249, forward strand.
GGCGCCATCGCCCGCCGTGAAGTGAAGCGTGTCGGTCATTTTGGGTCCTCATCCTTTCGGCGCTTTTGCAACGCTTTCGATGAGGCAAAGTAAGCATGGAAACCATCGAAGAAAATTACTATGATGCGACAATCCTTGTAGGAATCATCGACTATGGATGGCGTGAAACTTCACGATCTCAGATGCTTCGACGCGGTCGCCCGCCGAGGCAGCTTCCAGGCCGCGGCACAGGCCTTGCACCGGACGCATCCCTCGGTATTCGCGGCCGTCGCCCGGCTCGAAGAGCAACTTGGACTGACGCTGCTGGACCGCAGCGGCTACCGGGTGAGCTTGACCGACGAAGGCCGCCTGTTCCATGCGCGGGCGCAACTGACGATCCGCGAGTTCGAGCATCTTCGGACCTATGCCGGCCAGTTGGCGAGCGGCGAGGAAACCATGCTGCGCGTCGTCATGGGCGACGTCTGCCCTCGGCCCAGAATACTCGGCTTGCTCAGCCGCTTCTTCGCCGAGCGGCCGCGCACGCGCCTGCATCTCGACTATGAAGCAATCGGCGGGCCGGTCGAGCGATTGATGGACGGCGAAGCGGACCTTGTCTTCCACCCCGCCGACCTGTCCGATCCGCATCTCGAACGAATCGGCCTGTGTGAAGTCGCCTTCGTGCCGGTGGTGGCGCCGGGTTTCTTGCCGTTCGACCCGAGGAATGACGTCGCGCCGGAAGCGATGCGGCCCTTCACCCAATGCGTGATCCGCGACACGACGCGGCGTCCTTCACCAGAAAACTTCTTCGTCATCGACGGCGCGCATTCCTGCTCGGTGCCCGACCATATGATGAAGAAGGAGCTGATCCTGCACGGGCTCGCCTGGGGTCATTTGCCCGATTGGTTGATCGAGGACGACTTGCGCGACGGACGGCTGATCTCGATTGCCGGCCGGCACATTCCCGGCCGCAGCGAAACCGTCGCCGCGGTGCGGCGACGCGACAAGCCGCACGGACCTGTGGCCGAGGCGTTGTGGCGACATCTTCAGGCGCAGAGTCGAGCTCAGCCCGTCGCGCACGGATAAATTTGCCGTTCTTTTGTCCTAAAGATCAGTGCTAACAAGTTGGCGGACAACAGTGACTCTGGGACCTCAACCCAATGCAACGTTCGACCAGCCTCGCGTTCGCTTTGCTGCTTTGCATGTGTAATTACAGCGCTGCCAACAGCGAATTTCTGAGAATTTCGGTCGAATGCCCCAGGTCAGGCGGCGATGGGATCCTTGAGACCGTCGATGAAAAGCCGAATGGCAGCGCGTCGCGCGTGTCGACAACGTATGTCGGCGGGCAAGTAGATCAGGTGGCGGTTGCCAGCTCGACAGACGGGTCGAACTTCAGAAACCGTTTCACGCTCACTCGCTCAAACAGCGCAGGAACGAAAGAGTACCCAGCATTCCGCGCTTTTGAGGACCGTGCCAACGAGTTGTTGCGGTTCTTCTGCAACGCCACACCTGCAGAGAAACAACGCTATCTCGATCTACTGCAGGCTAACCGGCTGCTGCTTGGTCAGCAGAAAACGCCCTAGGACCAAGTCGGTCTAACACCTAGCCGACGGTGCTTTAAGCCTTGCGTTCCCAGCGTCGGTCCCGTGTCTGCTGCCAGTAGGTGACGGCGTGGCCAGCTTCCTTCATCGTCTTCCAATGGCCGCGGGCGGCTTCGAGCTGTGCCGCGTCATGGCCGTCGAACAGGAAGACGGCGCGTTCGTAGCCGGACAAGTCGGGAGGCGTCGCGCCGTCGACCAGGAAACGGATCTGCGCGGCGTTCTGGTTGCTCTCGCCGGTGGTGAGCAGGATCGGCTGTTCGGTCGGATAGGCTTCGCGATCGGTGGCATGCGCCAGGAAGGAATCGTCGCGAAAAATCCACAGATGCTGGTCAAGCGCGTCGCGGCGATCTTCCGTGCCGGTCTGCACCACCGCGCGCCAGCCGCGCTCGACGCTGCGCTCGAGCAGGCCCGGCAGCGCCTCCTCGAGCGTCGATTCGGTCAAATGGTAGAACAGGATGTCGGTCATCCCGGAAACCTAACCCTCATAGTGGTCGCGGACCAGCCTATCGAGCAGCCTCACGCCGAAACCCGAGCCCCAGGACTGGTTGATCTCGCTCGACGGCGCGCCCATCGCGGTGCCGGCGATGTCGAGATGCGCCCAGGGCGTGTCCTTGACGAAGCGCTGCAGGAACTGCGCGGCGATGATGGCGCCGCCATAGCGGCCGCCGATGTTCTTCATGTCGGCGTTCTTGGAATCGATCAGCTTGTCGTATTCGGGTCCGAGCGGCATGCGCCATAGCCGCTCCTGCGATGCCTGGCCGGCGCCGAAAAGCCGGCCGGCAAGCTCGTCATTGTTGGAGAAAAGGCCGGCATAATGCTGGCCGAGCGCCACCATGACGGCGCCAGTAAGCGTCGCCAGGTTGATCATGAATTTCGGCTTGAAACGGTCGTTGGCGTACCAGAGCGCGTCGGCCAGAACGAGGCGGCCTTCCGCATCGGTGTTGAGCACCTCGATCGTTTGGCCTGACATCGAGGTGACGATGTCGCCGGGACGCTGGGCGTGGCCGTCGACGGCGTTCTCGACTAGGCCGATGACGCCGACCACATTGGCCTTCGCCTTGCGCGCCGCGAGCGCGTGCATCAGCCCGGTGACGGCGGCGGCACCACCCATGTCGCCCTTCATGTCCTCCATGCCGGAGGCCGGCTTCATCGAATTGCCGCCGGTGTCGAAGGTGACGCCCTTGCCGATGAAGGCGAGCGGCGCGCCCTTGGCCTTGCCGCCGTTCCAGCGCATCACAGCCAGGCGCGCGCCGCGCGGCGAGCCTTGCGCGACGCCGAGCAGCGAGCCCATGCCGAGCTTCTTCATCTCCTTTTCAGCCAGGACCTCTACCTCGACGCCGAGCTGCTCCAGCGCCTTGACGCGCTCGGCGAATTCGACGGGCCCAAGCGCATTGGCCGGCTCGTTGACCAGATCGCGCGCAAGCAGCACGCCTTCGACCACCGCTTCCTCGCCGGCGAAAGCCTTCTTGGCGGCAGCGGGATCGGCGCAGTGAATGGTTACCTTGGCGGGCTTGCCCGCCTTTGCGTCGGATTGGCCGTCTTCCTTGTCCTTCCTGGTCTTGTATTTGTCGAAGGAATAGCTGCGCAGCAGGATGCCCGCGGCAAGGCTCGCCGCCAGGCGACCGTCGGGCTGCAGCTCCGGCAGATCGAGGATGACGGCCACCTCGGTCGCCTTGCGCAGCGAAGCGGCAACGGCGCCACCGAGCTTCAGCCAGGCATTGTCGTCGAGGCTCGAGACCTTGCCGGCGCCGACCGCCACCAGCCGGTCGACCGGCGTTCCTTCCGGCGCCAGCACCTCGGCCGAGCTTGCGAATTTGCCGGAGAAATCGGCGACCGGAAAGGCGCGAGCCAATGCACCAGCCGGGTCGCAGGCCTTCGCCGCCTCGCCGAGCCCGCCGTCATCGGCCGCGAAGACGAAGACGCTGCCCTTTTTAGGCGCGGCGAATTTGGCGAAGGAAATGGATGGTCTCGACGTCATCAGGTCCTGCTTTCGGGGATGGCCGTAAGGTGCCGGCAAAGGTAATTTTCAACGGGCGAGAGGTTTGGCAAGCGTGCGCGACATTTGGTCGTTTTCCGCCATTTGGCAAGACTTTGGCCGAAATCGCGGTCTATATCGGCGCCACCATAGACAAAGGATTCGCCTCGGCACGACCTTAGTTTGCTGCCGCAACCTGCTGTTAACCATCGATGTTTTGCATTTCTTATTCATTGGCGCGGAGACTCCGCCACGCCGGGGCACGTGGCGTGGGGCGACAAACCGGAGCGAGCCGCCCATGACGCAGTTGTGCGGGCGCCGCCGGATCACTACTTTGTCGGCGGGCATGATGCCGTTCGGCAAAATCGAGAAAAGCCTTCATGAAGGTCGTTGAACGCTACATCATGCGCCGCGCGCTGACGATGTTCCTCGCGGCGCTGGTCTGGACGCTGGCGATCGTGTGGACCACGCAGGTTCTGGCCAAGATCGACCTCGTTACCGACAATGGCCAGTCGGCGCTGACTTTTTTCGAAGTCGCGGCACTCATCATCCCCTCGATCATCCCAATCGTGGTGCCGTTCGCCCTGGTGGTGGCGGTGGCGCAGACGCTGAGCGCCATGAACACCGATTCGGAGCTCGCCGTGCTCGGCGCCGCCGGCGCCTCGCGCTGGACGATCGCGCGACCGATCCTGCTGCTCGCGATAGCGGCTTGCGCGTTTTCCTTCATCGTCGACAACGCCATCGATCCCTACGCCAGGCAGAAGAACCGCCAGCTGGTGGCAGCATCGCGTGCCGACCTTCTGTCGCTGATCATCCAGGAAGGCACGTTCCGCAAGATCGACGAAGGCCTGTTCCTGCAGGTTGGCGAGCGGCTTCCCGGCAACCGGCTCGGCGGCATCTTCGTGGCCGATTCGCGCGAGGAAGGCGCCAGCCTGACCTACTACGCCAAGACCGGCAGCATCGTCGAAAAGGGCGACGAGAAGGTGCTGATGATGAATGACGGCGTCATCAACCGCAAATCGGTGACCGGCGACCTCTCCGTCATCCGCTTCACCTCCTATGCCTTCGATATGTCGGCGTTCATGTCGGCGGCGAACGACATCACGCTTTTGCCCAAGGACCGCACGACGCAATATCTGCTCAATCCGGACCCCAACGACAAGATGTTCCAGCGCGACCCGGGCAGCTACCGGGCGGAGCTCAACCAGCGCCTCGCCGAATGGTCCTATTCGCTGGTGTTCGCGCTGATCGCGCTTGCCGTTGCGGGCGACGCGCGCTCGCACCGGGAGGCGCGCATCAATCCGCTGATCACGGCAATCGCGATAGCGCTTTTCGTGCGATGGCTGGGCTTCTTCGCAGCAGGCAAGGCCGACAGGGTCTGGTACTATGTCTACCTGCTCTACGCCATACCGCTCATCGCCTCCGCGGTCTCGATCTGGTTCATCGTATCGTCTCGCACCATGGAATTGCCGGTCAGCTGGGCAGACTGGCTGACGGGCCTTGCCAAGCGTGCCGGCGACAACTGGACAACATTCAAGCTCTGGCTCGCCCGGCGCACTTCCGGCCAGGGAGCCTGACCATGGGCTGGACGCTGGGCCGTTATTTCTTTTTCCGTTACGTCTCGATCACCTTCTGGTTCTTCCTCGGCCTGCTGGCGCTGGTGTTCCTGATCGACTTTACCGAGCTTTCCGGCCGCACGACCGGGCTGCCCGGCTTCACCTACGGCACAGCCTTCGCCATTTCGGCGCTCAGGATGCCGATGATCATGCTGCAGACGGTGCCGTTCGTCGGACTGTTCTCGGCAATGGCAACGCTGGTGTCGCTCAACCGCCGCTACGAGCTGGTGATCGCCCGCTCGGCCGGCGTCTCGGCCTGGCAGTTCCTGTTTCCGTGCTGCGTCGGCGCGCTGATGTTCGGCGTGCTGTCGGTCGCCGTGATCAATCCGATCGCAGCGCATGGCTTTTCCTGGTCCGAGCAGATGGAGAACGACCTCAGGGCCGGCAAGTCGAACGCCGTGACGACCAACGTCACGCCCTGGCTCAGGCAGAAGACCGAATCGGGCGACACCATCATCGGCGCCCGCGCCATCCTCAATCAGGGGCTGGAGATGGCGGACGCGGTGTTTTTCATCCTCGACCCGCAGGGCAACATCGCCGAACGCAAGGATGCAGCCAAAGCCTTCCTGCGCGACGGCTATTGGGAATTGCAGGACGTAAAGGTCTTCAAGGGGGGCAATATCCAGGCGCTGGCGTCCGACAGGGTGCCGACCAATCTCAAGCCGGAATTCGTGCAGGAGCGCCTGGCGCGCCCGGAAACCATCCCCTTCTACGAGCTGCCGCGCAAGATCGAGGTTGCCCGTTCCTTCGGGCTCAAGGCAAACGCCTTCGCCATGCAGTTTGATTCGCTGGTCGCCTTGCCGTTCCTTCTCGTCGCCATGACGCTGATTGCTGCAACGGTTTCAATGCGATTTGCACGGATGGGACAGTCGGCAACGATGATTCTGGGTGGCGTCGTGGCCGGCTTTCTGCTTTATGTCGTTTCGGTACTGGTCAAGGCATTCGGTGTAGCCGGATTCGTGCCTACTGTGGTGGCTGCATGGGTTCCGGTTGTCGTGGCTATGTTCTTTGGGGTGACGTTTCTGCTATACAAGGAAGACGGCTAGTGAGGGAGGCGGTTTTGCGCAGCCATAGGCAGGCCGGTTTGGCACGCCTCTATGGGGCGACTGCCTTGGCGTGTCTGTTCGCTTGCGCGGTGCCGACGGCATCCGCGCTGGCGCAGCAGATCACTGCCAAGTCCGTCCCTTCCGGCACGCAGATGCTGCTGGCCGCCGATACGCTTGTCTATGACAACGACAAGCACACGGTGACGGCCGTCGGCGGCGTGCAGATCGACTATGGCGGCAACAAGCTGGTCGCCCAGCGCGTGGTGTACAACCGCGACACCAAGCGCCTTGTCGCCAGCGGCGCCGTCGAGTTGATCAACAGCGACGGCACCAAGGTCAATTCCGACCATATCGACATCACCGACGACTTCGCCGACGGCTTTCTCAACGCGTTGCGCGTCGAGACGATAGACAAAGCCTATTTCGCCGCCGAGAGCGCGGAGCGCATGGGCGGCGTGCTCACCACCTTCCACAACGGCGTCTACACCGCCTGCGAACCTTGCGAGGACAAGCCGGACAAAGCGCCGACCTGGCGCATCAAGGCGCGAAAGATCATCTGGAACGGCGAGAAGAAGACGGTCCGCTTCGAGAACTCGAATTTCGAATTCTTCGGCTACCCGCTCGCCTATCTGCCCGCCTTCGAGATCGCCGACCCGACGGTGAAGCACAAGAGCGGCTTCCTGATCCCCGGCATCGTCTACAACAACCATCTCGGCGTCGGCGTCAAAGTCCCGTATTACTTCGCCCTGTCTCCGACCTATGACCTGACCGTCACCGGCAGCGGCTATACCAAGCAGGGTTTCCTCGGCGAGGCCGAGTGGCGCCAGCGCTTCAACAACGGCCAGTACACGCTGAAGATCGCCGGCATCAATCAGCAGGATCCGAACGCGTTCATCGGCACGGGCAATCGCCCCACTGTCGATTCGGGTGATTTTAACGATCCGAACAAGTTCCGCGGCATGATGGGCACCAAGGGCCAGTTCGCCATCAACGAGCGCTGGGACTTCGGCTGGGACGTGCTGCTCCAGACCGACAAGAATTTCTCGCGCACCTACAACATCGAAGGCTACAACGACCTCGTCCACCAGTCGTCGATCTATCTGACGGGCTTGAGCGACCGCAATTATTTCGACGTTCGCGCCATGCGCTTCGAGGTGCAGGAAGACACGCTTTCCAGCGATCCGACGGCGCGTTCCGCCAAGCAGCCCTGGGTGCTGCCGTCTCTCGACTACGCCTATATCCCCGACACGTCGGTGGCCGGCGGCCAGTTGTCGTTCAACGTTAACGCTCGTGTTATCAGTCGCAACCGGCTGGACGAAACTCTTGACGGAGGCTCGGTTCTACGCGTTCCGGGTATAGAGGGCCAATCAAGCCGGCTGTCGGCGGAAGCCGAATGGAAGCGTACCTTCACTACCGACGACGGCCTGCAACTGACGCCATTGCTGGCGTTCCGTGGCGACGCCGGCTATGTCAACGCGAATTCGGCTTCGCTTGACGCAATTACGTCGATGGCTAACAATCCCGTGGTGGGCACACCCGGCGAGGACATGCGTTCCTCGCTTGCCCGCTACATGGCGACCCTCGGCCTCGAGGCGCGATGGCCGCTGTTGTTCTCGATGACAAGTTCCAGCCACGTCCTGGAGCCGACGGCGCAGGTCTTCGTGCGTCCGAACGAGCAATATGTCGGCGGGCTGGCCGTCCCGAACGAAGACGCGCAGAGCTTCGTCTTCGACGCCACCACGCTGTTCGAGCGCGACAAATTCTCGGGCTATGACCGCATAGAAGGCGGCACGCGCGCCAATGTCGGCTTCCGGTATTCAGGCGCCTATGACAATGGCTGGGCCACGAACGCCATCTTCGGCCAATCCTATCAGCTCGCGGGCGAGAACTCTTTCACCGCACCCGATCTCGTCAACGTTACGGCCGAGTCCGGCCTGGACAAGCGGACCTCGGATTATGTCGGCCTTGTCGGCTTCAACAGCCCGAGCGGTTTCTCCGGCTCGCTGAGCGGGCGTTTCGACGAGCAGACTTTCGAGGTCAGGCGCGCCGAAGTGAAGGCCGCCTATTCCAGCCTGCCGATATCGCTCAGCGCCAAATATGCCTTCATCGAGGCGCAGCCGCTCTATGGGTTCACCACCGACCGACACGAGCTCACGCTCGGCGCTTCGACCCATCTGGCGCAGAACTGGCGCCTGTTCGGCACCGGCACTTACGACATCGAGACAAATGTGCTGGTCAAGGACGGCGTCGGCTTCGCCTACAACGATACCTGCTTCACTTACATCATGACGTATTCGCAGACGCGCGACACCGTCACCAAGGAAGTGTCGCAGAACATCGGTTTCAACCTGTCGTTCCGCACGCTCGGCGATTTCGGTTCGTCAACAAGCGCGGTCGATACCATCCAGTGATCAAGCGGCGGGCGCGCGGTCTCCGAGCCGTGCGCCGGCTGGGGCGCTGATGGGCTTTGGTCTTGATTTGGAGCGTGTTCCTTCGAAAATGGGCGCGTTTCCCGGGGCCATGCGCCGGCGACATCGTTTCGCCGCATAAGATGGGCATGGGGTCGACTGCATCGCGCAGGCGTTCGGAGGACGCGCAGCGCCGCGATGGCGGAAAATCGGGATGGGGAAAATTAGGAAGGTAAGATGAGGAAATACCTGTTTTCAGCGGGATTCGCGCTTCTGGTGGCGGCCTCGATTTCGGTCACAGCTGTCGTGCGGCCTGCTTTCGCCGCTGAGATCAAGTATGTCGTCAACAACATGCCGATCACCACCGGCGACATCGCGCACCGCGCCGCCTTCTTCAAGCTGCAGCACAAGAAGGGCGATGCCGCGCAGGAGATGATCGACCAGACGCTGCGGCTGGCCGAGGCCAAGCGGCTCGGCATCCGCATCACCGACCAGCAGGTCGACGCCGCCTACCAGCGCTTCGCCTCGGGCAACAAGATGCCGCTGGCGAAACTCGACGCGATCATGACGCAGTCGGGCGTCACCGAGGAACATTTCAAGGAATTCATCCGTGCCCAGATGGCCTGGAACCAGGCGCTCAGCGCGCGCTACCGCTCCGGCGAAGGCGGCTCGGTGACCGAGCAGGACGCCGTGCGGCGCATGCTCGACAAGGGCGGCGCCAAGCCGACCGCGACGGAATACATGCTGCAGCAGGTGATCTTCGTGGTGCCGGCATCGGAGCGCGCCGGCACGCTCGCCAAGCGCAAGCGCGAGGCCGACGCCATGCGCGCCCGCTTCAGCGGCTGCAGCACCACGCGGGAATTCGCCAAGGGCCTGATCGACGTCACCGTGCGCGACCTCGGCCGCGTGCTGGCGCCGCAATTGCCGTCCGACTGGGCCGAGCAGATCAAGGCGACCAAGGTCGGCGCCGCGACGCCGACGCGCGAGACCGAGCGCGGCGTCGAGTTCATCGGCATCTGCTCCTCGCGCGAGGTTTCCGACGACAAGGCCGCGCAGATGGTGTTCCAGGCCGAAGGCAGCAACGACAAGGACGCCGACGAGCTCAGCAAGAAATATGTCGCCGAGCTGCGCCAGAAGGCCAAGATCGTCGAACGCTAGAGCCGGATGATTTCAGGTCGGTCCGACCCGAAATCTGAATCCGGCTCTAAATCAAAGAGATAGAGCATGATGTCGTCCGAAAACCGCTCCACACTTTTCGGCATCATGCTCTAGAGCCGGATGATTTCAGGTCGGTCCGATCCGGAATCCGAATCCGTCTCTAAACCGAAGAAACGAAGCATGATATCGCCCGAAGACCGCTGCATACTTTTCGGCATCATGCTCTGAGCGACAAGCGTGCGATACCGCAGCCAGCCGACCGCATGAGCACGCAGAAGACCCACGCGCCGCTGGCGCTCAGTGTCGGCGATCCCTCGGGCATCGGGCCCGAGATCGCCATTGCCGCCTGGCAGGCTGGCGACAGCGCGGGTGTGCCGCCCTTCTACCTGCTTGCCGACCCCGCTTTGATCGAGGCCCGCGCCCGCCTGGTCGGCGCGAATGTGACGATCGTCGAGACCTTGCCCGGACAGGCGGCGCACCACTTTGCCCGGGCTCTGCCTGTCGTTCCGCTCGATGCGCGTCATTTCGACAGCCCGGGAGAGCCGAACCCGGCCAACGCCGCCGGCACCATCGAAGCCATCGACCGCGCCGTCGCCGATTGTCTCGCGGGTCACGCAGCGGCGATAGTCACCTGCCCGATCGCCAAGAAGCCGCTCTATGATGCCGGATTTGGCTTTCCCGGCCACACCGAATATCTGGCGCATCTGGCTTCGCGCCACACTGGCAGGGACGTGACGCCGGTGATGTTGCTGGCGGGACCGGATCTGCGCACCGTTCCGGTGACCATCCACATCGCTTTGGCCGACGTGCCGAAGCTGCTCACGACGGAGCTGATCGTCGCGACCGCGCGCATCACCGCCGCCGATCTCGAGACCCGCTTCGGCATCGCGCGGCCGAAGCTTGCGATCGCCGGGCTCAACCCGCATGCCGGCGAAGGCGGCGCCATGGGCCTGGAGGATGCTGCGATCGTGACCCCGGCCGTCGAGATGCTCAAGGCGGAAGGGATCGACGCGATCGGACCGCTGCCGGCCGACACGATGTTTCATCCGCGCGCGCGCGCTTCCTATGACGCGGCGCTCTGCATGTATCACGACCAGGCGCTGATCCCGGCCAAGACCTTAGCCTTCGACGAGGCGGTGAACGTGACCCTGGGCCTGCCCTTTATCCGAACCTCGCCCGATCACGGCACCGCTTTCGATATTGCCGGCAAGGGTATTGCGCGCGCCGACAGCCTGATCGCCGCGCTAAGGCTGGCGCGCCGGCTGGCCGACAGCGGACGGCAGGCCACTGCCGCGTGAGGTTCCATTGAGCGGGCGCACCACAATCGACGGGTTGCCGCCGCTGCGCGAGGTGATCGAGCGGCATGGCCTGCAGGCCAAGAAGGCGCTCGGGCAGAATTTTCTGCTCGACCTCAACCTGACAGGCAAGATCGCGCGCGCCGCCGGCGATCTCGGCGAGGCGACGGTGATCGAGGTCGGCCCGGGTCCGGGCGGACTGACGCGGGCGCTTCTCTTCAACGGCGCGCGGCGCGTGATCGCCATCGAGCGCGACGAGCGCTGCCTCGAAGCGCTGGCCGAGGTCTCCAGCCATTATCCCGGTCGCCTGGAGGTCATTCCCGGCGATGCGTTGAAGACGGATTTTGCCGCGCTTGCCGGCGCGGCGAACGGCGGGCCGGTGAAGATCATTGCCAACCTGCCCTACAATATCGGCACCGAGCTTCTGATCCGCTGGCTGACGGTGGCCGATTGGCCGCCCTTTTACCAATCGATGACGCTGATGTTCCAGCGCGAGGTGGCGGAGCGCATCACGGCGGTCCCGGACAGCGACGGCTATGGCCGGCTCGGCGTCCTGGCCGGCTGGCGCACCGAGGCGAAGATCGCCTTCGACGTGCCGCCGCAGGCATTCACGCCGCCGCCGAAGGTCACCTCATCGGTGGTGCATCTGGTGCCACGCTTATCTCCCCTGCCCGTGGATGCCAGGAAATTGGGCCGGGTCACCGAGGCCGCCTTCGGCCAGCGCCGCAAGATGCTCAGGCAAAGCGTGAAGAGCCTTGGCGGCGAGGCGCTGCTGCTACGGGCCGGCATCGACCCGACGCGGCGGGCGGAGACGCTCAGCGTGGAAGAGTTTGTAAGGTTGACCAACGCGGTGTAGCTCTCTTCTCCCCGTTTACGGGCAGAAGTGCCGGCAGGCAGATGAGGGGCGGCGCGAGCTGCAAAAGTATGGCGCTCCCTATTCATCAGGTCCTTGGGGGTCACCCTCCCTCCGTCGACGGAAGGGGGAAGTTGCGCTGGCAACCGTCATTCAAACGCATTACATTCATGGCAAAGGAGCTAGCCATGTCAACGAACGCACTTGTCCAGACGCGTATCGACGCAGATATCCGGGATCGGGCTTCCGCGGTGCTCGAAAGCATGGGACTTACGGTCTCGGATGCGGTGCGGATACTCCTTACCCGAACCGCCAACGAGGGCGCGCTGCCCATCGATCTGCTCGCAAACAGCGAGGCTTATGATGTGTGGTTTCGCGCCAAGGTGCGCGAGGCTCTGGACGACACCCGAGCCGACATTCCCGACGATCAAGCCGAGGCGCATTTTGCCGAAAGACGCGCTGCAGCGCGTCGCAAAGTCAATGAGCCTAAATCTTGAGGATTACATGGTCGGCATTCGCGCTTTCGGATCGCGATGGGATATTCACGCATATCGAGGCTGACAACCCCACCGCTGCGGTCGCGATCGATGAGCGGATCGTCGCCGCAGTAGGCCGTCTCCGTGATTTTCCGGAGAGCGGCCGTACCGGCAGGCTTGCTGGAACACGAGAGCTTGTCATCGTCGGCACGCCATATGTCGCGGCCTATCAGATAGCTGAGAGCAGGATACGAATTCTGCGCGTGCTTCACGGAGCACAGCGTTGGCCGGACGACCTTGCAGGCAGCTGACGCTATTTATTCGACTTGTCCAGTCAGCCTCACCCCGTCTTCTCGTCCAGCAATCCCGAAATGAAGTCGAACAGCCCCGGCCGCCTGTCGCGGCGAAGCCGTTCCGCCGTGACGATGGCGCGGACCTCGGCGAAGGCGCGGTCGAGATCGTCGTTGACGATGACGAAGTCGTATTCCTTCCAATGCTCGATCTCGAGGCGGGCGTTCTTCAACCTGGTCTCGATGACCGATTCCTGGTCCTCGGCGCGGCGCTTCAGGCGCGCCTTTAATTCCTTCATCGACGGCGGCAGGATGAAGATCGAGACGATGTCGGCGCGCATCTTCTCCTTGAGCTGCTGGGCACCCTGCCAATCGATATCGAACAGCATGTCGCGGCCTTCGGCCAGCGCGATTTCCGCCGGCTCGCGCGGCGTCGCATAGCAATTGCCGTGCACTTCGGCCCATTCCAGCAGCGCATCGGAATCGCGCAGCCGCTCGAACTCGCGCATGGTGCGGAAGTGGTAGTGGACGCCCTCGATCTCCGAGCCGCGGCGCGGCCTTGTCGTGACGGAGACCGAAAGCTCGAGACTTCCATCGCTTTCGAGAAGATTGCGCGCGATCGTCGACTTGCCGGCGCCCGACGGCGACGACAGCACCAGCATCAATCCGCGGCGGCGGATGCGGGACCCCAGATCCCTGGCGGCCGTCGGCTCCTTGGCAACCATCCCGTCACTCCAGATTCTGGACCTGCTCGCGAAACTGGTCGACCACCGCCTTGAGCTCCAGCCCGATCGCAGTGACCGCGGCGGCGTTCGACTTGGAGCACAAGGTATTCGATTCGCGATTGAATTCCTGCGCCAGAAAATCGAGCTTGCGGCCAACGGCGGCGCCGCTTTTGAGCAGCGCGCGCGCCGAAGCGACATGCGTCTTCAGCCGGTCGATCTCCTCGCGGATGTCGGCCTTGGTGGCGAGGAAGGCCGCTTCCTGGTGCAGTCGGACGGCGTCGAGATTGGCCGAAGCATCCGTCAACAGGCGCACCTGCTCGGCGATACGCTCGCGGATTGCCGCGGGCTCGCGCGAGGGATCGGCTTCGGCCTTCAGCGTCAGCGCCTCGATGATATCGACATGACCGGCGAGAAGCGCGCCCAGCGCCGCGCCCTCGCTGCGGCGCGCCTGCTCCAGTCCGGCGAGCGCCATCGCAAGCGCAGACAGGACCGCCGCGTCGAGAGCGGCCCGCTCCTCCTCCGTCTCCACCGCTTCGGGAATGTCCAGCACACCGCGCAGGGAGAGCAAGCCGTCGGCGGTGGCGGGCTCGGTGCCAAACTGCTCCTGCAAACGCTTGGCCAGCCCTGCCAGGTCCCTGAGGAACGCCTCGTTGACCACCGGCTGGATTTGCCGTGCGGCGGCGCGGCCGACGGTCAACGTCGCTTGGAAATTGCCGCGCGCGAAACGCTTCTGAACGGTCTGCCGGACGGCGGTCTCCAGCCGGTCGAAACCTTGCGGTAACCTCAGCCTCACCTCGGCGCTCTTGCCGTTCACCGATTTCACCTCCCAGGCGATCGAGGTGCCCTCGCTTTCAGCGGCGCACCGCGCAAAACCGGTCATGCTTTGCAGGCTCATTGCCCTGTCGTCCCCTTGTCGCAGCCAAGGCATGCATTGCCCAGCGCTGCGCGCCCAAAAATCGCCGGACGATCGGCCGGCGCCCCCTCAAAACATGAATATGGCCTCGCGTCAAAGGACGCGTGCTTCTGTGTGGTGCATGTCGTTTTTCCCAAAACCGCTGCGCACTTTTGGGTGACATGCAGTGAGTTTCGATGCATGTCGTTTTTCCCAAAACCGCTGCGCACTTTTGGGCGACATGCAGTGAGTTTCGATGCATGTCGTTTTTCCCAAAACCGCTGCGCACTTTTGGGCGACATGCATGGCGCCTATTGCGCGTCGTCGCCGCCGGCGTCGCCATTCTCGCCATTGGCCCCGGCGTCGCTGCTGTCGGCGTTGCCATCGGGGCCTGCCGGCGCCGTCGTCTGGCCGGAGGCCTTGGCGGCGGCATCAGCCTGCTTCTTCTGCAGCGCTCGGTAACGGGCGACGTTCTGGTTGTGCTCTTCCAGCGTCGCTGCAAAGACATGGCCGCCATTGCCGTCGGCGACGAAATAGAGGTCGTCGGTCTTGGACGGATTGGCGACCGCTTCGAGCGCCGCGCGGCCCGGATTGGCGATCGGCGTCGGCGGCAGGCCCTTGATCATGTAGGTGTTGTAGGGCGTCTGCTTGTCGAGGTCCGACTGGTAGATCGGCCGGTCCGCCGGCTTTCCCTTGCCGCCGAACAGGCCGTAAATGATGGTCGGGTCGGACTGCAGCCGCATGCCCTTGGCCAGGCGGTTGAGGAACACCGCGGCGACGCGGGAGCGCTCGTCGCTCCTGCCCGTTTCCTTCTCGACGATCGAGGCGAGCGTGACGAAGTCGTCGATGTTGGCGATCGGCAGGTCGGCCGCGCGATGCGACCAGACATCCTCGACCAGCTTCTTCTGGTCGGCGACCAGCTTGTCGACCATTTGCTGCCTGGTGGCGCCGCGGGTGAAGCGCAGCGTGTCGGTGGCGATGGTACCTTCCGGCGGCAAGGTCGGCGGCATGTCGCCGGTGAGCGCCTCCTGATCGGCGACGCGCTGCAGCGCCTGCTCGACCGTCAGCCCTTCGGGAATGGTGAGCGAGTACATCACCGACTTGCCGCTCTTGAAGAGCTCCATGATGTCGCGCATCGAGGCGCGCGGCTTGATGGCGTATTCGCCAGCCTTGAGCGCCGATTCATTGCCCGTGGCGCGCACGCCGAGCCGGAAGATGCGGGCATCGCTGATCAGGCTGCGGCGTTCCAGCTGGTCGGCAATTTCCTGCACGCCGGTGTTCGGCTTGATCATGAAGGTGTCGCCATTGGCGGACGGGCCGGGCTCGACGAAAGCCTGCATGCCGAAATAGAGCGCCGCACCTGAGGCGAGCACCGCAAGGATAACCATGGAGAGAAAGAAATTCAGGAACACGACGAACTGGCTGCGCGAGGCGCGCGAGCGCTTCGACGGCGGCGGCGTGCCGGCTTCCGGGCGCAACGCCTCGGCCGCGGTCTTCGGCATGATCGGCACCTTTGTGCCCTGCCGTGCGAAATCCCCGTCGCCGCCCGGATTTGTGCTCCCAGGATTTGTGCTCATGGCGCGCCCTACCGTCTGATCTTGCAACGAATCCCCTAGCTACAAACTAGGGGAGAATTTGGCAAAAATGACGGCAGATGGCGGGCCTGCCGGCTGGTTGTGGATTTCCGGGCAATCCCGGGCGGAAAGGCGCTGAGCACCCTTCCCGGGATTGCCCGGGTTGGCCTTTCAGCCATTGTAGCGCTGGAACACGAGCGAGGCGTTGGTGCCGCCGAAGCCGAAGGAATTCGACAGCGCGACATCGATCTGGCGCTGGCGCGGCTTGTTCGGCACGAGATCGATCGCCGTCTCGCGTTCCGGATTGTCGAGATTGATGGTTGCCGGCGCGACGTTGTCGCGGATGGCGAGGATCGAGAAGATCGCTTCCGCGGCACCCGCGGCGCCGAGCAGATGGCCGATCGACGACTTGGTCGACGACATCGAGATCTTCGAGGCGGCATTGCCGACCAGCCGCTCGACGGCGCCGAGCTCGATCGTGTCGGCCATGGTCGAGGTGCCGTGCGCGTTGATGTAGTCGACGTCGGCCGGCGAGAGTTTCGCCCGGTTCAGCGCCGCCATCATGCAGCGGAAGGCGCCATCGCCATCTTCGGCCGGCGCGGTGATATGGTGGGCATCGCCGGTCAGGCCATAGCCGGTGACCTCGGCATAAATCTTGGCACCGCGCGCCTTGGCGTGCTCCAGCTCTTCCAGGACGACAACGCCCGCGCCCTCGCCCATGACGAAGCCGTCGCGGTCGCGATCGTAGGGACGCGAAGCTGTCTCGGGGCTGTCATTGCGCTCGGTGGACAGCGCCCGGCAGGCGGCGAAGCCGGCAATCGACAGCCGGGTGACCGGCGCCTCGGCGCCGCCGGCCAGCATCACATCGGCATCGCCCCACATGATCAGCCGGGCGGCGTCGCCAATGGCGTGCGCGCCGGTCGAGCAGGCGGTGACCACCGCATGGTTCGGGCCTTTCAGTCCGTGGCGGATGGAAACCTGGCCAGAAACCAGGTTGATGATCTGTCCGGGGATGAAGAAGGGGCTGATGCGGCGCGGACCGCGTTCCTTCAGGATCATCGCGTTCTCGGCGATGCCGTCGATGCCGCCGATGCCGGAGCCGATCAGAACGCCGGTGGCGCACTGGTCCTCATGTGTCTCGGGCTTCCAGCCGGAATCGGCCAGCGCCTCGTCGGCTGCCGCGATGCCGTAGAGGATGAACTCGCCGATCTTGCGCAGTTCCTTCGGCTCGAGCACTGCCTCCGGATTGAAGGTGCCGTTCGAGCCGTCGCCGCGCGGAATGATGTGGGCGATCTTGCAGGCAAGATCGTCCACCTCGAATTCGGTGACGCGCCGGCAGGCGCTGCGGCCGGAGAGCAATTCCCGCCAGCTATGCTCGACGCCCATGCCGAACGGCGAAAGCAGGCCAAGGCCCGTGACGACGACACGCCTCATCGCAGGTCCTCCCCGGTGATGCCTGCGAAAGAACTCAGGCCGAGGCCTTGTCGATATACTTGACGGCGTCGCCGACGGTGAGGATGGTCTCGGCCGCATCGTCCGGAATCTCGACGCCGAACTCTTCTTCGAACGCCATGACGAGTTCAACCGTGTCGAGGCTGTCCGCGCCCAGATCGTCGATGAAGCTCGCCTGTTCCGTCACCTTGTCGGCGTCGACGCCGAGATGCTCGATGACGATCTTCTTGACGCGCTCTGCGGTGTCACTCATTTGGGGCAATCCTCGTCTTAGGTTGTCTATCTTCGTTAGCGGGCGGAATGCCGCTAATCAAGCTGAAAGATGGTCTTGCGGGCAACGCAACGCCACAGGACCGGTTTTTGCCCGAACCGCCGGGTTGCGGGCCGCATTACACGAAAAATGACGGGCGTCCAAGCCGAAATGGCTGTTTTCACAGGCGCCCGCCCTGCCTCAGATCATTGCCATGCCGCCGTTGACGTGAATGGTCTGGCCGGTGACATAGGCCGCCTCGTTTGAGGCGAGATAAGCGACGGCGGACGCCACTTCAACACTGGTGCCCATGCGCCGGGTCGGGATCGCGGCCATGATCGTCTCTTTCTGCTTGTCGTTGAGCTTGTCGGTCATGGCCGATTCTATGAAGCCCGGGGCGACGCAGTTGACGGTGATGTTGCGGGTGGCGATCTCCTGCGCCAGCGACTTGGAAAAGCCGATCATGCCTGCCTTGGAGGCGCAGTAATTGGTCTGGCCGGGATTGCCGGTGACGCCGACCACCGAGGTGATGTTGATGATGCGGCCATGGCGGCGGCGCATCATCGGATGGGTCAGCTCGCGGGTCAGCCGGAACACGGCGGTGAGGTTGACCTCGATCACAGAATCCCAGTCGGCGTCCGATATGCGCACGAACAGGCCGTCCTTGGTGATGCCGGCATTGTTAACCAGGATGTCGACGCCCTCGAGATCGGCCTCCGCTTTCTGGCCGAGCGCCTTGACCGCGTCGCGGTTCGTCAGGTCCGCCGGAAACAGTTTTACGCGGTCGCCCAATTCGCCCGCCAAGGCTTCCAGCTTCTCCACACGGGTGCCGTGCAGGCCGACGATCGCGCCCTGGCTGTGCAGCACCCTGGCGATCGCCTCGCCGATGCCTCCCGATGCACCGGTGACGAGCGCCTTGCGGCCGGTCAGTTCGAACATTTTCCAACCTCATTTTTGCGCGCCACAGGCGATGCGCGTTCCGTATACGTTAAATCGTCCAAACCGTGCCAGAAATCTTCGGCATTAAGGATATTTTCCTGTCCAAGCCCGATGCTCTTCACGACCTCAGCTGCGAGGCGATAGTCCTCACGGTCTCGCGAGCGCTGGACCTTGCTCCGCCTTGGCTTTGATCTGACCATATCGCACCTATGATAGGTTCCTAGCCAAGCGCCGCCAGCGCCGCCTCGACCTCCGCCGCCGTGCCGATGGCGCCGGTGGCGATGTCGCGGTTGATGCGGCGCGCCAGGCCCGACAGCACCCTGCCTGCGCCGACTTCATAGAGGCTCGCGACGCCGTTGGCGCCAAACCATTCCACCGTCTCTCGCCAACGCACGCGGGCGACCACCTGCTCGACCAAGCGGCGGGCGATCTCATCGGGGTCGCTGGTCGGGGTTACGGTGACGTTCGAGACGATCGGAACCACCGGCGCGGATTTCGCGACACCGGCCAGTGCCTCGCGCATGATGTCGGCGGCCGGCGTCATCAGCGCCGAATGAAAGGGGGCGGAAACCTGCAGCATCAGCGCCCGCTTGGCGCCTTTTTCGGTGCACAGCTTCGCCGCCAGCTCGACCGCCGGCCTGGCGCCGGAGATCACCAGCTGGCCGCCGCCATTGTCGTTGGCGACCTGGCAGACGGAGCCGTTGCCGACCTCGCGAGCTGCCTCGGCGCAAGCGGACTCGACGTCGGCCTGTTCCAGCCCGATGATCGCGGCCATGGCGCCCTCGCCGGCCGGCACCGCCGCCTGCATGGCGTTGCCGCGGGTCCGAAGTAGCCGCGCCGCGTCACCGACCGAAACGAAGCCGGCCGCGGCAAGCGCGGAATATTCACCAAGCGAATGGCCGGCGACATAAGCCACCTTGTCCTTCAAAGAGAAGCCGCGCGCTTCGAGCGCGCGCATCGCCGCCAGCGACACCGCCATCAGCGCCGGCTGGGCGTTGGCGGTCAGCGTCAGCGTCTCTTCCGGTCCTTCCCAGATGAGTTTCGACAGTTTTTCGCCGAGCGCGGCGTCCACTTCCTCGAAGACGCGGCGTGCTTCGGGGAATGCATCGGCGAGGTCCTTACCCATGCCGACGGCCTGGCTGCCCTGTCCCGGAAAGGTGAATGCGACGGCCATTTGAGGTCTCTCCAGAGGCTGATTTTGTCTGCCTCTGGCGCAAGGCGGACAGCCAAGTCAAGCCCGCAGGCGTCTCTTCGGCCTGCATTTCGGCCGGAAGAACCGGCTGACTGCCTGTTCCAAAAGGCCTTTTACTTGATCACACCTGATGAAAACCGCTCACGTTTAGTTTGCTGGCTCTTCTTATTTCCGCCACAGGCGCTAGCTTTGCGTGACATTTCGATGACAGTAGCGTGACGCGAGTGGAAGACGCGTGACAAGGGCCGGGGAAGCAAAGTGGCAAGGATCAGGAAAGGCGCGGCCAAACCCGCGCCGCAATTTTTGGAAGACGATCCGTCCACCGGCTATCTGCCGGGACGAGCCTGGCCGACCGTACGCTACGGCCTGTCGACGCTTCTTGCCTCAGCCCTGCTCGTCTTCGCGATCGAGCTGATCGTACGCGGCGATTTCTTCGGCACAGTCGATTTCTTCATGCAGCCCTTCAAGCCCGGCTGGACCACCATCATCGTCTTCGCCCTGGTGCTGCTCGGACTGGACGCCATACTCGGCCGCAGCCACCAGAGCCTGATGATCGTGGCGCCGCTGACGCTGGCGCTGGCCTTTGTCGGCCACCAGAAATCGCGTTACCTCGGCGACCCGCTCTATCCCACGGATTTCCTGTTTGCCCGCCAGATCGTGGCGCTGATGCCGCTTCTGGTGCGCGAGCGCCCGTGGACGGCCGTCATGCTGGCGGTCGGCATCGTCGGTGGCCTGACGCTGCTCGTCTACGGCTGGCGGACCTGGCGCCGGCGAGTGCCCATCCTCAGCCGCAAGGGCCGCCTGGCGCGGCTGGCGCTTGCCGTGCCGCTGCTCGCCTTCTTCGTCTCGATCATGGACTACGCCACCTTCTCGTGGACGCGCGACCGGCTGCAGATCATCCCGATCATGTGGGACCAGAAGGAGAACTACGCCTCCAACGGCTTTGCGCTGGCCTTCGCGATGAACGTGCCGATGGCGCATGTCGCGGCGCCGCCCGGCTATTCCGAGAAGACGATGGCCGCGATCCAGCGCCCCGACGTCGCCGCTTCCGTGCCGGACGAGAAGCCGGATATCGTGGTGGTGATGAGCGAATCCTTCTGGGATCCGACGCATCTGCCCGGCGTCACCATCAAGCCCGACCCGATCCCGACGGTCAGGGCGTTGCGCTCCGGCTCGATGTTCTCGCCCGAGTTCGGGGGCATGACGGCCAATATCGAGTTCGAGGCGCTGACCGGCTTTTCCAACGCCTTCCTGCCGGCCGGCTCGATCCCCTATCAGCAATATGTGCGCACCCCGACGCCGTCGCTGGCGACCTTCCTGAAGAGCCAGGGCTACCGGGCGCGCGCCATCCATCCCGGCACCAACTGGTTCTGGAACCGCGGCGCCGTCTATGCCGATTTCGGCTTCAACGACTTTCGCTCCGAAGAGACGCTGCCGCCGATGGAAAAGCGCGGGCCGCTGGCTTCCGACGCGGCGATGACCGACGAGATCATCCGCGAGGCCGACGCCAGCGACGATCCGGTGTTCCTGTTCGCCGTCAGTCTGCAGAACCACGGTCCTTACGAGCCCTACCGCTACTACAACCCGACGCATTCGATCGACGCGCCGATCAGTTCCTGGGCGCGGGAATCGCTGCTTTCCTATGCCGAGGGGTCGGCCGACGCCGACCGCGGCCTGCAGCGCCTGATCGACTGGGCGAAGGCCCGCCAGCGGCCGACCATCATCGCCTTCTTCGGCGACCATCTGCCGCCGCTCGGACCTGTGTATGTCGAGACCGGCTTCCTCAAGGACAATGTCGCGCCGCGCAAGGAGCCGGCGGTCGCCGCGCTCGAACACCACGACACGCCTTTGGTCATCTGGTCGAACCGCTCCGGTCCGGTCGAGAACATTGGCTCGGTGAGCCCGGCCTTCCTGCCCTACCATATCCTGACCACGGCAGGCATCAGCCACCCCTATTACACCGGCTTCCTCGGCGCGCTGCGCGAACACTACCGGGTGGTCGACCGCAACCTGCTCCTGTCGCCCGTGGGCGAAGCAACGCCGGATTGGGCGAGGCAGAAGCAGATCGATCCGAAGATCAACGATTTCCGGCTCATCCAATACGACATGATGTTCGGCAAGCGGCTCTCGGCGCCCGACTTCTTCCCCGAGACGGTGAACAGGCTGGTCGCGCATACAAGCTGAGCTGAGCGCGGTCACAGCCGATCGCGGCTATCCCGGTCCGTGGCGGGAAACGATGCTTCGATGCCGGGCTTTGGAAAAGTTTTGTCGCTGCGATTTAGAGCAATTCCAGGAAAAGTGTGAGCGGTTTTCCGTCCGGAATTGCCTAAAAAACAAAGAGACAGGGCGTTTCGCCGTTTCCGTGAAACGGTGAAACGCACTAGAAGTCAAAAGCCTGGAACGGGCTGGACTTTTCCACTCAGCCGAGCGCCAAGAGTCAAAGCGGCCGGAAAATTCTTGATCACGGCGCGCATGGCCGACGCGCCACCTGGCCCAAGCGCTATTTTGGCGATCAAGGCCGCGGCACGCAGACGGGTCGAGAATTGCCGACGCCATTCGCGTTCGTAGCGATGCCCGGCGGCGTCGCGGTCCTCGTGACCTTTGCCCGATGCGATCAGTTCTCGCGCAAGCAGCCAGCCCGATTGCAGCGCCATCGAAATCCCTTCGGCGATGACAGGATGCGATTCGCCCGCGATATTGCCGACACGGAAGATGCCCTGATCGTAGCCGGCCCGGATGCCGGGATGAATCGGCCCCGCAGCCAGCCATGGGCCATCCAATTCGGCACCTGCCAGCGCAGTTCGCACGCCTCGGCACGAGTCCAGGACGTGGCGCGATACCGCATCCGCCGCCGCAATATTTCCAAAGCGCCGGCGCAGCCCGGACAGAACATCGCGGCGGATACAGCAGGAGATTGAAACCCGGCCATGGTCCGCAGTTACCATCCCGCCATATCCGCCGGGGAATACCAGCAGCGGCATCAGATCGGGCGCCAGCGCGGCGCCGGTAAAATGCGCCTTGAAGCCGAAAAGATCGGAAGGTTGGCTCGTTCTTTCAAGCTGGCTCGGAAGTTTCCCGGTTTCCCAGGATCCGTGCGCGGCAATGATGACAGGTGTGCTGAGCAGCTTCTGTTGCTGGTCCGACTCCACAGTCAGAAATTGCAAGTCATCGCGCCGGCGGATGGCGACTGCCTTGCAAGGCTGGAGGATCTCGACACCCGCACGTTCGGCGGCCTGCAGCAGGATGGTGTCCAGACGATCGCGGCCGAGCGCGCGGCCGAGACCCGTCTTGGCGCCCGGCATTCGCGCCTGCGCCGAGACATCGCCCGAAAAGAACCCGACACGCCTTATTTGAGGGCCGGCTTCCGCGCGCCAGCTCTCGCCGACGCCCAGTTGATCGAGCAAGGCAAGGCTGGTGCCCGACATGAATTCGCCGCAGACCTTGCGGCGAGGAAATACCACCTTCTCCACCATTGCCACCGACCAACCATGTTGGGCGAGTGCTATGGCGGTGGAACTGCCGGCAGGGCCGGCACCGATGACAATTGCGTCGTGCATCATTTCGTGTCGGGCGTGCTGGCGCCGACAAATCCTTGCGTGAACAGGCCTCTGCGGCCCTCCATCACGGGCGTTCCACCCGACAGTTGCCACAATTGTGAAAGTTCCGTGCCGCGAAAACCGGCGCGCACACTTTGCGCTGCATCATTCAGCGTTACCGCGCAGGCGCCGATCAATCGCAGGAACCGTGTCGCCACAAGCGGCACCTTGGCTCTCAACGGCTCCGTGGCGACGAGCATCGGGGCCATCGTCATCATCCGAGAAAACAGCTCCTGCAGACGGATGTCGTCGAAGTGGTGGAGGATAAGGTTGGCGCAAACAAGGTCGAAGGGCCTGTCCTGGGTCCAATCGAACAGATCCGCAGTCACGGGCTGCGCCCGCCAGCCCAATTCGGCGAAGGACCTGCGCAAGTCCTCGCCTATTAGGCCGATCCTGTCGACCATGACGATCTCGACGTCGGGCCAATGGCGCGCCATCAGCCGCGCCACCGCCAGCATGAACTTTCCGTCGCCGGCGCCTATTTCGAGGATGCGCAGCGGCGGCTTTTGCACGTTTTGCCGCATCAGCGATGCCATGATCCTGGCCTGGAACATCAATGCATTGATGCGAACGAGATCACGACGGGATGCAATCGCACGGGGATCGTCAGCCGGGAGGCCGTCAAGGAGTTCTGGCTCCAGATGCCGGATGTCTATGTCGGTCATGCGATGGATCGGAAATCTAGGCTTCAGCCGGCAATCTGGCAAATAGAATTCGGTCGTACCTTCATGGCCGCGCGCTGCTGGTCGCGGAACCCGCATTTGAGCCCAACCCGGATAGCGAAGAAAGCCGGGTCCCTTCATGCGAGATCGGCGGCTGATATCACAGTTTGCTAATGAGAAATATCGGCACCGCGCAATAAAATGCTCTATGCAGGCGTTTACCTTAGGAACACTTCTCCAATTCGCAGACCTCTTATGAGCCCGATTGCGCTCATTTGAGACCCGATTGGGCTCATTCTCGGAGCTATTTTGTCCCCTCAAGCGTATCTGAACGGCATTGCCACGCGTGTCCCCGAACATGACGTGCATCGGTTCTTTCTCGGCTATGGAGCCTCGCTGCTTGAAAACGATGCGCAGCGCCTTGCGCTCTTCGAGCGAATGGTCGCTCTGGCAGGGATCGAGCATCGCTATTCCTGCTTTGCGCCTGCCGACGATCCGCGCGGCGGGGCAATCGACCGCGACGGAACCTCGGTCAGAGGCTCGTTCGCCAGCACCGCAATGCGTATGCGGATGTACGAAGCCGCCGCACCGGAGCTCGCGCAACGGGCCGTCGACAGACTTCTGGCCAACGACGAGCGCTCGCAGATCACGCATTTGATCGTGACGAGCTGCACCGGCTTTTCGGCGCCCGGCATCGACCTGGAACTGGTGCAGCGATGCGGCCTGTCGACGTCGGTCGAGCGCACCATCATCGGCTTCATGGGATGCTATGCCGCCATCAACGCCTTGAAGCTGTCGCGCCACATCGTGCGATCGGACCCGAAGGCCCGCGTGCTGATCGTCAACATCGAATTGTGCACGCTGCATTTCAAGGAAGCCACGGAGCTCGAGAAGCTGATCTCGTTCTGTCTATGGGGCGACGGTTGCGCGGCCTCGCTGGTGACAGCCGAGCCGCACGGCATCCTGCTCGAAAGCTTCCACGCGATCGTGGCAGCGGAGCGCAAGGAGCTGATGAGCTGGAATATCCGCGACGACGGCTTTGACATGGTGCTGTCCGGCCAGGTTCCCGGTGCCGTCCGTGAGACGCTGCGCAACGAGCATCCGGCCATCCTCGGCGGCAGGCCCGCCAAGGAGATCGATTTGTGGGCGGTCCATCCCGGCGGCCGCTCGGTGCTCGACGCGGTCGAGCGGGCACTCGAACTGAGGCCGACCGCGCTCGCCGCATCGCGCGAAGTGCTCCGGCAATACGGCAACATGTCGTCGGCCACCGTAATGTTCGCGATGGCCGAAATGCTTAAAGAGCCGTCGGGCTTGCTCGGCTGCGGCATGGCCTTCGGGCCGGGATTGACCACCGAGACCATGATGTTCCGGACTGCCTGATGAAGTCGAACGCCATCCGGCACCGCGTCCGTGCTTTCGCAGCCCGTTGGCTGGTGCCCTACTTGCCGTATCCGCACTTCATGTGTGTGGCACCTCTTGACGCCGTGTTGCGCGTCGTATGGCGTGCGGAAGGCCGGCTGCCTCCCGTTTATTGGCCGCGCCTGGTGCTCCTGCTCCTGATTTCGGGCATCAACACGATCGCCTCCCTGCCGGAGCGCGTGATCCTTGGGGCATGGCTGCGGCTGCGGCCTCCCCAGATGGAACCGGATAACGCGCCTGTGTTCGTTCTTGGCTACTTCCGCTCCGGGACGACTTTTTTGCAGAACCTGCTGTCGGCGGACCCGGACCTGAGATCGCCAGGCTGGCCGCAGGTCCTGGCGCCTCAGACATTCGTCCTTGGCTGGGCCTTGCTGCGCTATCTTTTCGTGCCCTTGCTGCCGTTGACGCGCCTCGACGCGGTCGTGCCGGTTGGCGCCAGGCTGCCGGCGGAGGACGACTTCGCATTGAACAATCTGGGTGGAATGTCGATCCTGGCGGGACGCGCCGTGCTTCCCCGCCGGCAAGCCTTCTTCAATCGATACCAGAATCTCGACTCGCTCTCGGCGCAAGAGCTGAGCCGCTGGCGCTCACATCAATTCGCCTTCGTCCAGAAGCTCACGCTCGTCGCCGGAGGGCGGCGACTTCTGCTCAAGTCGCCGAGCCACACGGCGCGCGTCCGCCACCTTTTGGACCTGTTCCCGGGCGCCAAGTTTGTCCACATCTCGCGCTCGCCGGAAGCGGTGTTCCGGTCCAACCTTGTTCTGACGCGCGAGTTGCAGCGTGCGTTCGCCCTGCAGCCGCCGCTGCCCGAGCACGAGCAGGAAGAGATCATCGCCTGCGAATATCTCGCGACGGAGATGCGCTATCTGGCTGATAGAACCCGGATTCCAGCCGCCGACCTCGCCGAGGTGAGGTTACAGGATCTGATTGCCGATCCGATGGGCGAGATGAAGCGGATCTACCGCGAACTGGGCCTGCCATTCTCCCACGGCTGCGAGGACCGCATGCTGCAAGTCGCCGCGACGTTCGGCAAACAGCCGCGCAACCGCCATCCCGACCTGACGGAAGGGCAGAAAGCGCGCGTAGCCCGCCTCGAACCGCTCGCTTCCAATTTCGGGCATGTGCCTGTGCTGGCTCCCGGGACGCTCAATATTGACAGCCAACCGCGCATTGGATGACATGGCATCATGACGGCAGGCCTATTGTCATACGCAAGCTGGGCAGGTTTGGCCCGGCTGTTGCTCGTCCCTCTGTTGCTCAGCATCTGCGCCCCGCCGCTTTCGGCGGTTGCCGACGAGCAGGGCGATGCGATCAAACTGGTTGAGACCGTGCGCCAGGCGGCGCTCGTGCTCGGGCACGGCGGGCCCGCCGAGGCGCAGCTCCGCTCGATCTCAGCGGCCTTCGACGGAAAGGGAATTGCCCAAGCCGTGCTCGGGACGCGTTGGCGCAGCGCGAGCGCGGACGACCGCGCCGCGGTTGTCGATGCGCTTCTTTATGCCATCGCACACGGGCTGGCCGACAAGCTGGAACGGACGCAGGACAAGACTTTCACCGTGCTCGGCACAAAGGCTCTGGCCAACGGCGACACACTGGTGCGCAGCGAATTCCGCCGGCGACTCCACGGCCCAACGTCCGTGGACTGGCGTGTCCGCCGCTGCCGCGGGCAACTCTGTATCGGCGATGTCTTTGTCGACGGCGGGTCGGTGACCGTGCGGCAGCGGGACCGCATCGGCCAGATCCTCGCCGGCAATGGCGGCTCGATTCCCGCGCTTGTCGTCTATCTCAGGAAAGGCCGGGTATGACTCCTCGCCGGCGTTCATGTCCTCCCTCGTCGAATTGAGCAATGTCGGCCGCGATTTTGACGGCGGCCGCATCGTCGCCGTTGACGACGTGTCGCTCGCAATCGGGAATGACGAGACCGTCGCGATTGTCGGCCGCAGCGGCAGCGGGAAATCGACGATCCTGAACCTTGTCTGCGGGCTCGACCGGCCGACCCGCGGCGAAATTCGGTTCGAAGGATGGGCCGTCAATGGAAGCGCTGCGTGGGCAGCGGTCCGGGCCAGCAGGATCGGCATCGTCTTCCAGAACTTCTGCCTGCTCCCCTCCTTGTCGGCGCGCGAGAACATCGAGGTGGCTCTGCTGGGAAACCTCGGCGGAGCGCACCAGCGTCGCGCTCGCGCGCTGGAACTTCTGGCGTATTTCGGTCTTGCCGATCGCGCTACGCTGCGGCCGGCCGAGCTTTCCGGCGGCGAACGCCAGCGCCTTGCAATTGCGCGGGCGCTTGCCAACCGTCCGAAGCTTCTTCTTGCCGACGAGCCGACAGGAAGCCTCGACGTGCAGACAAGCCAATCCGTCATGGACATCATCGGCAATGCGCATCGCGAGTTCGGGACCGCAGTGATCGTGGTGACCCATGACGAGGACGTGGCCGCATTGTGCAGCCGGCGGGTCGAGATCTCGGATGGCCGCATCCGCTCGGACAGCCGAATGGCGGCAATCTCAGCGCCCGCACCGGCATCGCGGATCGGCTAGCCCATGACGGAGCTGACCCTGCCCTTGCGCGGTCTCATCGCACGTCCGCTGCGCACTTTGCTCACGGTGCTCGGCATCGCCTTGGCGGTCGCCGGCTTCGTGGCGCTTACCGGCCTGACCGCCGGCGTCCAGCGCTCATTTGCGTCGGGAATCGATGAGAACGGCGCGGATCTGGTGGTTAGCCAGCGCAGCACCTTCAATTTGGTGAGCAGCACCGTGCCCAGAGCGCTCGGCCCGGCGCTTTCGGCGGTGCCGAATGTCGAGGCGGTGTCGGGCGTTCTCCTCAACATCACCACCGCCGACGAGGACGCCAATATCGTCATGGCCGGCTGGCCAAGCGGCAGCTTCCTGTGGAAAGACGTGCCGCTCGTAGCGGGGCGGCTCCCTGTGCCGGGGGACCAGTGGCCGGTGATCCTTGGCCAATCGATCGCCGGCGCATTGGACAAGCGGGTCGGCGATACCGTCGAGCTGCAGTTCCAGCCCTATCGGATCGTCGGCATCGCGTCTTTCTCGTCCATGCTGAACCAGAACAGCGCCATCGTTCCGCTCGAGGGGCTGCAGCAGCTCCTGTCGCGGGAGGACGCCTTTACCTTGTTCGAGGTGAGACTGAAGCGCCCGCTCGACGCCGACGGCATCGCCGCTGCCCGTACCCGGCTCGTTGCAGCCGCGCCGGGATTCGTGGTCGGCGACACCGAGCAGTTCGCCAACAGCATCCGCATCTTCGATCTGCTTCGGGCGATTGCCCGGACAATTTCACTGGTCGTCATGGCGATGGCCTCGGTTGCGGTCGCCAACACGCTGCTGATGGCCGTGAACGAACGGACGTTCGAGATTGGTGTTCTGGCGGCGCTGGGCTGGGCGCCGCGGCGTATTCTTCGGCTCATCCTCATCGAAGGCGTCTTCATGAGCGCAGCCGGCGGCGTTATCGGCATCGTTCTCGGCGCCCTGACCATGGAAGCGGCGGCGAAGACAAGGTTCGCGGCGGGTCTGATCGTGCCGTATTTGTCGGGCTGGTCGATCGCCCAGGCGCTGATCTTCGTCTTCATCGCCGGGCCGCTCGGTGCGCTCTACCCGGCTTGGCGCGCCACGCGCCTTCTGCCCGCTGAAGCGCTCCGCAGGATCTGACTTGGCGTGTCGGCCGGGGCAGCGTTCGGTGCCGATAGTGCCGGCAAAAGCATCGGTCTGTCCCGAAGTCGGGCTCTGTTCGCCGTACGCCCCACAGAAGCGTCGTTGCGGGTCCCATTCCGCCACGAGCGTTCTCATGCCGCGCGCCACCCCTAGTCAGTTGGTGAGCTGCAACCTGGAGAACTTGTGGGCGATCGTCTGGAAGACGTTGGGCAGCTTGGCCGGGTCCTCGACAGCGTAATAGTCGCTCGGATCGGACGCGCAGGCGCTGTAGAGTGAGCGGTTGGCCGCCGTGTCGGCCTGCAGCACCATAGTGTAGATCTGCACGCCCTGGCTCTTCAGCTGCGTGCAGACATCCTTCGTCCAACCGTCGACGTTGCGCGCCGCCGCCGCCTGATTGCTCGAACCGAAACGGCCGCTGGCGAGGTAGCCGTAGGAGGTGTAGTCCGATTTCTGCAGCGTGTTGCTGGCGCCGTAGACGACGTTCTCGCCGTCGGTCAAAAGCATCACCACCTTGGTGACGCCCGGCGTCTTGTACGGTGTGGCGTCGGTATAGGGCGGCTGCGGCGACAGCACCCGCTGACCCCAGGCCAGCCCTTCCGAAACATTGGTGCCGGAGCCGTTCCACTCGGTCATCTGGGCGGCGGCCTGGCGCAGCTTGTCGAAGTCGTCGGTCAACGGAACGATAGGCGTCGGGCAGGCGCGGTTCGGGCCGATGGTGATCGTGCTGCCGGCCTCGGTGATCAGCTTGTTGGTCGAAGCCGGGTACTTGGCAATTTTTTCAGCATTTTTGCCGACGAGCTTGGTGGTCGACTTCGCCAACTTCACGTCGTCGACGGTGTCATCGAGATAGGAGTTGTTGTAGCTGGCCGCAGAATTGCCGTAGGCGGCGGACGGCTTCTTGGCGACGTCGGGATCGTCGGGCGCGAAATAGGGCACGAACAAGGTGTCGGGCTTCGACGGGTCCGGCGGCGCATCGGCGATGTTCAGCGCGCCCGGCCTCGCCTCGACGCAGCCTTTCCAGCCTGTGCCGTTCCAGCCGGTGCGCTTCGACACCGGTACGTCTTCCTCGAGCTCCTTGAACAGCGTCATGTGGTCGGGACGCTTGCCGTCGACAGGCTCGAAATTGACGCCGTTGGTCGAGGACTGGCCGTCCATGTCGATCCAGGCCGGGTCGAATTCGGGACCGTTGACGTTGACGGCGGTGACGAAGGGCACCAGCGACGCGTGCACGGGACGGGTCGGCGATTTGACCGCTTCGAGATAGTCGAGCACGGACGTCGTCGCCTGCCGCAGCGCGGTGATGCGGGCGCCGGCCATCGAGCCGGTGTTGTCCAGCACCAGCACCACTTCCAGCTGGTTGTTGGATTCGACCGCACCTGCGTCGACGCTGATGTGCCGTTCGCTGCCGAACAGGAATGCGAAGTTGAGGTTCACGTCGGCGCTGGCGGTGGCCTTGGTCTTCACGTAGCTGACGCCTTTGTCGACGGTCAGCGTCGCCTGGGCATTCGACAATTCGCCGCGGGTGGCGATATTGGCCTGGAAGTAGCGGTTGAAGACGTCGTTGCGGGTCACGTCCGCATCGCCGAGATGCGAGGAGGCGAGGTTCGCAGCGTCGAGAGCGTTCTGAAGATTGCTCTTGGCCCGCATCAGCGTCGAGACATCGGTGGCAAACGCCACCGCGGACAGGATCGCCGGCACGCCCAAGGCCAGCACCAACGCGAAATTGCCGCTCCTCGAGCGCCAGAAATCTTTATGCAAAGCCAAAACCGCCCCCCATTGGCCGCATTTCGCAATGAATTCCATTAGATACGAAGATGTTAATAAACCAGGAGCACCTTGGCGCTGCTTGAGAAAACAACGCATTTGATGGTTAAGGCAGACTTGCCTGGCGCGTATAAGCGAAACGGCCGGTTCGCAGGTCCGCGGCATCGGCGACGCAGGCCGGGCCTTGCCTTCCTGGCGAATTGCTATATAGACCCGCGCAATCTGCCGGTCCTTGCTGGGGGCTGAACGGAGGGCCGCGGCCTTTTCAAAGGCCGCGACACGAAGCCGGAAAGGCTTCCAGCCTCCCGTGTCTCCGCTCTCGACCGTCTCGTTATGCTCCTTTCTTCCCCGCTCTTTCGCGATCGGGTCAGACAAGTTGCAGAGGCTTAGCCGCGAGGGCCGGTGAGAGAAACGAAGAAAGGCACTTAAACATAATGGCTCTTTACGAACATGTGTTTCTTGCCCGGCAGGACCTGTCGCAGCAGCAGGTTGATGCGCTTGTCGAACAGTACAAGGGCGTCATCACGGCGAATGGCGGCTCGGTCGGCCGGATCGAGAACTGGGGACTGAAGTCCCTCACCTACCGGGTCAAGAAAAACCGGAAGGCTTACTACACGCTGATGGACATCACCTGCCCGCCGGCCGCGCTCAACGAAATGGAGCGCCAGATGGGCCTGTCGGAAGACGTCCTTCGCTTCCTCACCATCAAGGTGGAGGCGCATGAGGAAGGCGCATCGGCGATGATGCAGAAGCGCGAAGAGCGCTCCGAGCGCGGCGGCTTCGGCGACCGCGACCGTGGCCCGCGTTCGTTCGGCGACCGCGACCGCGGCGACCGCGGCCCGCGTTCGTTCGGCGACCGCGAAGGCGGCGACCGTGGCCCGCGCCGTCCGCGCGAAGGCGTTGAAGGAGGTGCAGAATAATGGTCGACATCAACCAGATCCCGACCCGGCGCCCCTTCCACCGCCGCCGCAAGACCTGCCCGTTCTCCGGCGCCAACGCGCCCAAGATCGACTACAAGGACGTGCGTCTCCTGCAGCGCTACATTTCCGAACGCGGCAAGATCGTGCCCTCGCGCATCACCGCCGTCAGCCAGAAGAAGCAGCGCGAGCTCGCCAAGGCGATCAAGCGCGCCCGCTTCCTCGGCCTGCTGCCCTACGTGGTTCGCTGAGGCCTGAAAGTTCGATGCGGGCGCTTGCCGCCCGCATCCACCCCACGGCGACGGGCGCCGCGGTTCAAGTCAAATCCCGAGTTGGGGCCGGATGGCCTCTAACTGCCAGGACAGGCAGGACAGCGACAAGAGCGGCGAGCGCCGCAAAGAGCTTCCTGACCTGTTCCAGATCATTGCGCCAGCCTTTCGGCCGGCGCCAACCGAAGGAACGAAACCATGGAAGTCATTCTCCTCGAGCGCATTTCCCGTCTCGGCCAGATGGGCGAGACCGTCAAGGTCAAGGACGGGTTCGCCCGCAATTTCCTGCTGCCGCAGGGCAAGGCGCTGCGCGCCAACGAAGCCAACAAGAAGAAGTTCGAGGGCCAGCGCGCCCAGCTCGAAGCCCGCAACCTGGAGCGTAAGTCGGAGGCCGCGCAGGTCGCCGAGAAGCTCGACGGCAAGAGCTTCATCGTGGTGCGCTCGGCCGGCGAGACCGGTCAGCTCTACGGCTCGGTGTCGACCCGCGACATCGCCGATCTGCTGATCGCCGAAGGCTTCACCGTCAACCGCAACCAGGTCGAGCTCAACCAGCCGATCAAGACTATCGGCCTTTCCAACGTGGCGATCGCGCTGCATCCGGAAGTCGAGGTCACCGTGACGCTCAACGTCGCCCGTTCGGCCGACGAGGCGGAGCGCCAGGCCAAGGGCGAGACGCTGACCACCGCCGAAGCCATCTATGGCGAGGACATCAACGACAACGCCCGGCCGGAGAATTTCTTCGACCCGAACGCCGAATTCGAAGGCGGCGAAGAGAACGCCTGATCTCTGGGCCTGATTTGGCACATCCTCCGAAGCGTCGCTTTGGTTCGCAGACGTCCAGGATTTCTGGACCAACGCCCGGGTCTTCGACCCGGGCTTTTTTGTGCCAAAAGGAACTTTTCGACACCCCATATCTTGTGCACATTACAGCGTGGCGCGTCGATTGGACGCGGGCGAGGCGCCGTGGCATTTTCGATCTGGCATTCCAGTCCGATTACCGGGTGATCCGACTGAGGGGACATTTGGTCATGAATATCCTGTTGAAACACGTTCTCGAACGCCTGGTGCGGGCCGGCGACCTCAAGGTGACGGGGCCGAAGGGCGCGACGCACAAGTTCGGCGACGGCAGCGGCGAGCCGGTGCATATCCACATCAAGACCACGCATGCCGAGCGCGCCATCACCTTCGATCCGATGCTGGCGGTGCCCGAAGCCTATATGGACGGCGAGCTCGACGTGATCGAGGGCGGCGTTCTCGGCCTGATGCGCATCGCGTTCCAGAACATGGGATCGAGCGGCATCGACGTAACCTGGTCGAAGGCGATCGAGGGGCTGCGCCACGCCTTCCGCCGGCTGCAGCAGATCAACACCGCCGCGCGCTCGCGCCGCAACGTCGAGCGCCACTACGATCTCTCGGGCGAGCTCTACAAGCTCTTCCTCGACGAGGACATGCAGTATTCCTGCGCCTATTTCGAACAGCCCGACATGACGCTCGACGAGGCGCAGCTTGCCAAGAAGCGCCACATCGCCGCCAAGCTGAGGCTCAAGGCCGGCCAGACGGTGCTCGACATCGGCTCCGGCTGGGGCGGGCTGGGCCTCTATCTCGCCAAGGCCTTCGACGTCGATGTGCAGGGCGTCACCCTCTCCACCGAACAGCATGGCGTCGCCACCGACCGCGCGCATGCGCAGGGCCTGCAGGACCGCGTGCATTTCGAGCTCAAGGATTATCGCTACATCAACGAACGCTTCGACCGCATCGTCTCGGTCGGCATGTTCGAGCATGTCGGCGTCAACCACTACCGCACCTTCTTCGACAAGGCCGCGACGCTGCTCAAGCCCGACGGCGTGATGCTGCTCCATACCATCGGCCGTTCCGGCGTGCCGTGGGCGACCAGCGCCTTCGTCCGCAAATACATTTTCCCGGGCGGCTACATCCCGGCGATGTCGGAGGTGATGCCGGCGGTCGAGAAGTCGGGCCTCGTCGTCACCGATATCGAAATCCTGCGGCTGCATTACGCCGATACGCTCAAGCATTGGGGCGAGCGCTTCGCCGTCAACCGCGACAAGGCGAAGGCGATCTATGACGAGCGCTTCTGCCGCATGTGGGAATTCTATCTCGCCGCCTCCGAGGCCGCCTTCCGCTGGCAGGACCTGGTGATCTTCCAGTTCCAGATCGCCAAGAAGAATGACACGCTGCCGATGACGCGCGACTACATGGCCAAATGCGAGAAGGCGCTGGAGCTGCGCGATATCGGCCACCAGGAGCCGGCGCCGGCGGCGCCCTCCAAGCCCACCCGCCGCAAGAAGGTGGAATAGCCGCGCAATGCCGCTTGCCATTGCGGCCTGACGGCACGAAAAAGGTCTCGTTCGCGAGACCTTTTTCATGACCTACCTCATCTACACCGCAGCCGCTCTTGCCGAGATCGCCGGCTGCTTTTCGTTCTGGGCGTGGTGGCGGCTGGAGAAGTCGGCGCTCTGGCTTCTCCCCGGCCTCGTCTCGCTGGCGCTGTTCGCCTTGCTGCTGTCGCTGGTCGACACGGAGGCGACGGGCCGCGCCTACGCCGCCTATGGCGGCATCTACATCGCCGCCTCGCTCGGCTGGCTGTGGCTGGTCGAAGCCGTGCGTCCCGACCGGTGGGATCTGGCCGGCGCTGCGCTCTGCATCGTCGGCGCCTCGGTCATCCTGCTTGCGCCGAGGGGGGCCTGAAATGGAACTGCCCGCCCCGCTCCGGCAAGGCGTCGACAGCCTCTTGGAGAAGGTGCCGCTTTCGGCGCTGAAACAGGCGGCGCGGACGCTCTCGGACCGCTACCGCGCCGAGCTGCGCGACGGCCGCCTGCACATGGGCGAGGACATGGCCGTCAAGGCCTATCTGGCGACGCGGCTGCCCGCCACTTATGCCGCCGTGCGCGCCAGCCTCGATGCCTTGATCGAGGCCCGCCCCGACTTCCGGCCGGCGAGCCTGCTCGATGTCGGCGCCGGACCTGGCACCATGCTTTGGGCCACGACTGACGCCTGGCCTGAGCTCGAACGGGCGGTGCTGGTCGAGGCAAGCGCTGCCGTGCGCAAGGTCGGCCAGGCGCTCGCGGAAGGCGCGATCGCTGCCCGCACCGACTGGATCGCCGGCGACGCCACCATCGATCTCGACGGCATCATGCCCGCCGACCTCGTCAGCGCCGCCTATGTGCTGGACGAGATCGTGCCTTTATCGCTGCCGAAGCTCATCGACCGCCTCTGGCGCCTCACGGCCGGCACATTGCTCATCGTCGAGCCCGGCACGCCCGCCGGCTGGCAGCGCATCCTTGCCGCGCGCCGCCATCTGATTGCGGCCGGCGCGCATGTTTCGGCACCCTGCCCGCACGCGGCGCCCTGCCCGCTTGCTCCGCCCGACTGGTGTCATTTCGCGCGCCGCGTCGCCCGTTCGCGCCTGCATCGCCTGGTCAAGGAGGCCGAGGTGCCATGGGAGGACGAGAAGTTCATCTACCTCGCCGCCTCCCGGCAACCCGCGTCGGCGCATTCGGCGCGGGTGATCGCGCCGCCAAAGGGGGGCTCCGGCAAGGTGATGCTGAAACTCTGCCAACCGGACGGCAGCGCCGGCGAGCGCCTGTTCAGCAAGCGCGACGGCGATGTCTTCAAGGCGGCGCGACGGGCTGACTGGGGCGACACGCTGGACTGAGGCAGCGTAGGCTCGAGAAGGAAGAAGCGCCGGTCGCCACTTCGACGATTGACCGAAACGCCCGAGCTTCGTCATCCACGGGCGGAGCGGGGGCGAAGCGGACGCATAGACCCGAGGATCCATTCCGTGACGTTGCGCGAAGAATGAAGACCGCGCAGAACAGGGCCGTTCTGCATCGCCGCGACGCTGACAGGTCACGGAATGGATCCTCGGGTCTGCGCGCGTCGCTTCGCTCCTTGCTCCGCCCGTGGATGACGACTTGACCGACATTTCGGCTAACCTCGAAGGTTGGTGAACGCCCAAAAAGAAGCAACTCGCTACTTTGCGATCAGCCGAGGACGTCCGCGATTCTCTGTGCGAGCGGATGCGGCTGGTCGGTTGTGAGCGAGCGTCCGATGACAATCGGTCGCCCGAAATGTTCTTGCTTCGTTCCAAATTTGCAACTAAGAATGGCCCCTTGCCGAGTCAACCGGAATCGGGCCCCCGGAATACTGTCCTGTGGATGGTTTGCCGATCCTGTGAACATTGGGGCATCAAGCTGGTTGGACCGAGGGGTGTTGCAGAAAGGTCAGCACCGAATCTTCCCGTTCTGATATCGAGGACAGCGGGATCGAAACCGGGGATATCATGGCAGAGGCGGCACTGAAATTCGGCGCGGCGGAAACGCCGCTCTATCGCGAGGCACCGAACAACATCGAGGCCGAGCAGGCGCTGCTCGGCGCCATCCTCGTCAACAACGACGCCTTCTATCGTGTCTCCGATTTCTTGAAGCCGGCGCATTTCTACGAGCCGCTGCACCGCCGCATTTTCGAGATCGCGGCCGAGCTCATCCGCATGGGCAAGATTGCGACGCCGATCACTCTCAAAACCTTCCTGCCGGCCGACGAGAAGGTCGGCGACATGACGGTGGCGCAATATGTCGTGCGCCTCGCCGTCGAGGCCGTCACCGTCGTCAACGCCACCGACTATGGCCGCGCCATCTACGACCTTGCGACACGCCGCGCGCTGATCACCGTGGGCGAGGACATGGTCAACATCGCCTATGACGCGCCGGTCGACATGTCGCCGTCCGACCAGATCGAGGATGCCGAACGGCGGCTGTTCGAGCTTGCCGAAACCGGCCGCTATGATGGCGGCTTCGAGAGCTTCAACGATGCGGTCAAGACCGCCGTCGACATGGCCAACGCCGCCTATATGCGCGACGGCCACCTGTCGGGCATCGCCACCGGCTTGCGCGACCTCGATCGCCGCATGGGCGGCCTGCAGCCCTCCGACCTGATCGTGCTCGCCGGACGTCCGGGCATGGGCAAGACCTCCTTGGCCACCAACATCGCCTTCAACATTGCCGAGGCCTACGTTCCGGCGCAGCAGGCCGATGGCAGCTTCAAGGCCGCCAATGGCGGCGTCGTCGGCTTCTTCTCGCTCGAAATGTCGTCGGAGCAGCTGGCCACCCGCATCATCTCCGAGCAGACCGAGATCTCGTCCTCGAAGATCCGCCGCGGTGAGATCACCGAAATGGATTTCGAAAAACTGGTCGCCTGCTCGCAGACGATGCAGAAGATCCCGCTGTTTATCGACCAGACCGGCGGTATCTCGATCGCGCAGCTTTCCGCCCGCGCGCGGCGTCTGAAGCGCCAGCGCGGCCTCGATCTCATCGTCATCGACTATATCCAGCTGATGCAGGGCTCCTCCGCGCGCGCCTCGCAGAACCGCGTGCAGGAAATCACCGAGATCACCACGGGCCTGAAGGCTTTGGCCAAGGAGCTCGGCGTGCCGATCATCGCGCTGTCGCAGCTGTCGCGTCAGGTCGAAAGCCGCGACGACAAGCGCCCACAGCTCTCGGACCTGCGCGAATCCGGCTCCATCGAGCAGGACGCCGACGTGGTGCTGTTCGTCTATCGCGAGGAATATTACCTCAAGAACCGCGAGCCGAAGCTCGGCACCGAGGAATACATCAAGTGGGAAAACGAGATGAACGAGGCGCGCGGCAAGGCCGAGTGCATCATCGCCAAGCAGCGCCACGGACCGACCGGCACCGTCAGCCTCGCCTTCCACGGTGAATTCACGCGGTTCTCGGATCTGGCGGAAGAGCATCATCTGCCGGAGAGGTTCGAGTGAGTTGAGACAGGTCTCACTCCGTCACCCCCCTCTCTGTCCTGCCGGACATCTCCCCCTCAAGGGGGGAGATTGGATGTCGCATCGGCTTTCGCCAATCGCCGACGTTGCAAGGTGGGCGCCGTCGGCGAAACTGCCGATCTCCCCCCTAGAGGGGGAGATGTCCGGCAGGACAGAGGGGGGCGCTGTCCAGCCGACCTATCCAATGTTGGGCGGCCCCTAATGGCCAAATCGCGCGTTCAGTTCATCTGCCAGAATTGCGGCTCGGTGCATCAGCGCTGGGCCGGCAAATGCGATGCCTGCGGCGAGTGGAACACGCTGGTCGAGGAAGGCACGTCCGGCGGCATCGGCTCGGGGCCGGCCAACACGCGCAACGCCCGCAAAGGGCGTGCCGTGGTGCTGACCAGCCTGTCGGGCGACATCGAGGACGCGCCGCGCATCGTGTCGGGCATCGGCGAGCTCGACCGCGCCACCGGCGGCGGCTTCGTGCGCGGCTCGGCGCTTCTGGTCGGCGGCGATCCAGGCATCGGCAAGTCGACGCTCTTGACGCAGGCAGCCGCCGCGCTCGCCTCGAAAGGCCACCGCATCGTCTATGTCTCGGGCGAGGAAGCGGTGGCGCAGATCCGGCTACGGGCACAACGCCTCGGCGTCGCCTCGACGCCGGTCGAGCTTGCGGCCGAAACCAATGTCGAGGACATCTTGGCGACCATCGCCGACGGCAAGCGGCCGGACCTCGTCATCCTCGATTCCATCCAGACGCTGTGGACCGACCTTGCCGATTCGGCGCCGGGCACCGTCACCCAGGTGCGCGCGGCCGCCCAGGCGATGATCCGCTACGCGAAATCCACAGGCGCGGCGATCGTGCTCGTTGGCCATGTCACCAAGGAAGGCCAGATCGCCGGCCCTCGCGTCGTCGAGCACATGGTCGACGGCGTGCTCTATTTCGAGGGCGAAGGCAATCACCACTTCCGCATCCTGCGCACGGTGAAGAACCGCTTTGGGCCGACCGACGAGATCGGCGTGTTCGAAATGTCGGACAAGGGGCTGCGCGAGGTTTCCAATCCATCCGAGCTTTTCCTCGGCGAACGCCACGCAAAGTCCCCGGGCGCCGCGGTTTTCGCAGGCATGGAAGGCACGAGGCCGGTGCTGGTCGAGATCCAGGCGCTTGTCGCGCCTTCCTCGCTCGGCACGCCGCGCCGCGCCGTCGTCGGCTGGGACGGCGCGCGGCTGTCGATGGTGCTCGCCGTGCTGGAGGCGCATTGCGGCGTCCGCTTCGGCCAGCACGACGTCTATCTCAACGTCGCCGGCGGCTACCGCATCTCGGAGCCGGCGGCCGATCTGGCGGTCGCCGCGGCGCTGGTTTCGTCGCTCACCGGTCTTGCCCTTCCCGCCGATTGCGTCTATTTCGGCGAAATCAGCCTATCGGGCGCCGTGAGGCCGGTTGCGCATGCGCAGCAGCGCCTCAAGGAAGCCGAAAAGCTGGGTTTTGGAAGCGCGGTGCTGCCGCTCGGCAGCGAGGAACTTGCCGGGGGGATCGGGGCCGGCGCTTTCCAGCCCACCGAGCTTGCCGACCTTGTGGCGCGCATAGCCGGCTCACGGCGCGGTCGTGCCGACGACGGGGAGTGATGCGGCTCGTCGGGCCGCAAGACAGGAAGTGGGGCGAGAACCATGCCGATTACGCTGCTTGACGGAATCCTCGTCGGCTTCACCCTGGTCTCAGCAATGCTCGCCATGGTGCGCGGCTTCTCCCGCGAAGTGCTCTCGGTGGTTTCCTGGGCGGCGGCGGCGGCGGCGGCTTTCTTCTTCTACAAGCCGGTCCTGCCCTATGTTCAGCCCTATGTCGACAACGACAAGATCGCGATGGCTGCTTCGGCGGGCATCGTCTTCCTGGTCGCGCTGATCGTCGTCTCCGTCATCACCATGAAGCTCGCCGACTGGATCATCGATTCGCGCATCGGCGCGCTCGACCGCACGCTCGGCTTTCTCTATGGCGCGGCGCGCGGCATCCTGGTGGTCGCGGTGGCGCTGCTGTTCTTCAACTGGCTGGCCGGCGCCAAGGCGCCTGCCTGGATCGCCAACGCCAAGTCGCGGCCGTTGCTGGAGACGATCGGCGCCAAGCTCGAAAGCGTGCTGCCGGAAAACACCGAGGAACTGGTCAACAAATACACCCATAAGGGCACGCCGCAGGCCGGCGCACCGGCCACGACCGACCAGCCCGCGGCCGAGCCGCCGGCAGGCGACGACAACGCGCCGGCGCCAGACGACAGCGAGGGCGAGGCGCCTGCCGACAACGAGCCGGCACCGGCCACGCCAGCGCCCGCCCCGGCTCCAGCGCCGGCAAACTGATCGCGAGCCGGCCTGGTGCCGGTTGTGAATGCAAGAAAGCGTGCGTTGCGTTCCGCGAGCGATCGCCTTATATGGCGGCTTTAGCGGAGCTTGAGCACCAGATGGCAGACTCAACGGCAGATGAAGGCAAGGTCCTTTCCGCCGAGGCCGACGATCATTTCCACGACGAATGCGGCGTGTTCGGCATCTTCGGCCGGCAGGACGCGGCGGCCATCGTCACACTCGGCCTTCATGCCCTGCAGCATCGCGGCCAGGAAGCGGCCGGCATCGTCTCCTATGACGGCACCCAGTTCCATGTCGAACGCCATGTCGGCCTGATCGGCGACACCTTCACCAAGCAGCGCGTCATCGACAGTCTGCAAGGCAACCGCGCCATCGGCCACACGCGCTACGCCACCACGGGCGGCGCCGGGCTGCGCAACATCCAGCCCTTCTTCGCCGAGCTCGCGGAAGGCGGTCTTGCCGTGGCTCACAACGGCAACCTCACCAACGCGCTCACCGTGCAGCGCGCGCTGCAGAAGCAGGGCTCGATCTTCTCCTCGACCTCCGACACCGAGACGCTGCTGCATCTGGTCGCGACGAGCAAGGAGCGCGATTTGAATTCGCGTTTCATCGATGCGATCCGCCAGGTCGAAGGCGCCTTCTCGCTGGTGGCGATGACCGCCAAGAAGATGATCGGCTGCCGCGATCCGCTCGGCATCCGCCCGCTGGTGCTTGGCGACCTCGACGGCGCCTGGATCCTCGCTTCCGAAACCTGCGCGCTCGACATCATCGGCGCCCGCTTCGTGCGCGACATCAAGCCCGGCGAGATGGTGGTGGTCACCGCGAAGGGCATCGAGAGCATCTTCCCGTTCGAGCCGCAGAAGACGCGCTTCTGCATCTTCGAATATGTCTATTTCGCGCGGCCGGATTCCTCGGTCGAAGGCCGCAACGTCTATGATGTGAGGAAGCGCATCGGCGCGGAACTCGCGCAGGAAAGCCCGGTCGAGGCCGACATCGTCGTGCCGGTGCCGGATTCCGGGACGCCGGCCGCGATCGGCTTCTCCCAGGCCGCCGGCATTCCCTTCGAGCTCGGCATCATCCGCAACCACTATGTCGGCCGCACCTTCATCCAGCCAGGCGATTCCATCCGCCACATGGGCGTTAAGCTCAAGCACAACGCCAACCGCCGCATGATCGAGGGCAAGCGCGTGGTGCTGGTCGACGATTCGATCGTTCGCGGCACCACCAGCCAGAAGATCGTGCAGATGGTGCGCGACGCGGGTGCCAGGGAAGTGCATATGCGCATCGCCTCGCCGCCGACCAGCGCGTCCTGCTTCTACGGCGTCGACACGCCGGAGAAGTCGAAGCTGCTTGCGTCGCGCATGTCGGTCGAGGAGATGGCCGAGTTCATCCGCGTCGATTCGCTCGGCTTCCTGTCGATCGACGGGCTCTACCGCGCCGTCGGCGAGGCGCGCCGCGACAACGACCAGCCGCAATTCTGCGACGCCTGCTTCACGGGACAGTACCCCACCCGCCTGCTCGACTTCGAAGGCCACGACAATGTGCGCACGCTGTCGCTGCTGGCGAGCGGCGGGGCGTAGGGCGCCCGGACTATCATTTGCCATCGCCGAGCCGTCTCGCGCCTTTATGGAATCTCTCACATGACCCTCGACCTTTCAGGCCGCGTGGCGGTCGTAACCGGCGCCTCGCGCGGCATCGGCTATTTCATCGCCAGGGAGCTGGCGGCAGCAGGCGCGCATGTGATCGCGGTGGCGCGCACGGTCGGCGGGCTGGAAGAGCTCGACGACCAGATCAAGGCCGATGGCCGCGGCCAGACGACGCTGGTGCCGCTCGATCTTGCCGACATGGCCGGCATCGACCGGCTGGGCGGCGCGATCCATGAGCGCTGGGGCAAGCTCGACATCCTGGTCGCCAATGCCGGCGTGCTCGGCGTCATCTCGCCGATCGGCCATGTCGAGGCCAAGACCTTCGAAAAGGTGATGACCATCAACGTGACGGCGACCTGGCGTCTGATCCGCTCGGTCGATCCGCTGCTCAGGCTCTCCGATGCCGGCCGCGCCATCATCCTGTCGTCCAACGCGGCGCATTCGGCGCGCGCCTTCTGGGCGCCCTATGCGGCCTCGAAAGCGGCGGTCGAAACGATGATGCGGTCCTGGGCGCATGAAACCGAGAGCCTGCCGCTGAGGGTGAACGCCGCCGATCCGGGCGCAGCCCGCACGGCGATGCGCGCGCAGGCCATGCCCGGCGAAGACCCGGAGACGCTGCCGCATCCGTCCGAGATCGCCAGGCGCATCGTGCCCCTGGCAAGCCCGGAACTGAAGGAAACCGGCCTGATCTTCCAGGCCAAGCACAATCGCTTCGTCGCCTACCGGCAGCCGGAATAAAGCCTGGGTGCCTGGCGCGTGGCGACCCCTCTATTCACGGGTCTGTGAACGGGGCGGCGAAAGCGTGTGCCGCCTCGCTGCTTTCGCTGCTCCATGGGAGTTGCTAGGATTGGGCCGACTCCGACATTTCAAAGCGAGGAATTCCCATGGCTGCTACTCCCAGCGTAGCGTTGGTCTGGTATCTGGTGATCGCCGGCCCGCAGGGCGGCATGGTGGTGCTGCCCAGCACCTTCGACACCCGCGAACAATGCACCAACGCCATCACCGAATATCAGAAGCAGCCGACCCCTCAGGGATGGGCCGTACAATGCGTGCCGAGCGCCTCGCCCTTTACCGATGAAGGGGATGCGGAAACGCCCTCGGCGCAATAGGCGCGGCGTCGAAGCTGCTGATCTCCCCACTTGTGGGGGAGATGGCCGGCAGGCCAGAGGGGGGCGCGAAGGATCACCGCCCTTGAACGCTGGCATTTTGATTGCAGCTTGAATCGTTACGGTTTTTTCCTGCCGAAGGTTTGAAACGCCGGCGGGACAGCGCCCCCCTCTGCCCTGCCGGGCATCTCCCCCACAAGGGGGGAGATTGGCAGTTTCAGCGCCCCGCGCTCATGCTCAACGCCGGCTTGTTGTTGATCGTCTGGAACACCACGCAGTAGCGCTCGGTGAGTTTTGTGAGCGAATCGATGCGCTCCTGCGGCTCGTCGGTGTCGAGATCGAATTTCAGCCTTATCGCGCGGAAGCCGACCGGCGCGTCGCGGGCGACGCCGAGCGTGCCGCGAAAATCGAGGTCGCCCTCGGCCTCGACCGTGGCGTTGCCGAGGTTGAACTCCAGCGCGGTCGCCACCGCTTTCAGCGTCACGCCGGCGCAGGCGACCAGCGCTTCCAGCAGCATGTCTCCCGAGCACAGCTCGAGGCCCGAGCCGCCGGTGGCCGGATGAAGCCCGGCGACAGCAAGCGCCCTGCCCGTCTCCACCTTGCAGGCGATCGACTGGTCGTCGAGCGTGCCGCGCGCCTTGAGCGTGATCAGCGCCCTGCCGGCGTCCTCGCGATAGGCGTCCTTCAACGGGGCCTGCATGGCCTTGAGGGCGGTGGAGTCCATTGTGTTGTCCTTCCGATCAGCCTTTGATGCCTTGATAGCACTGATATGCCGGCGGGACAGCGCCCCCCCTCTGTCCTGCCGTACATCTCCCCCTCTTGGGGGGAGATTGGCAGCTTCTCCGGCGGCGCCCTTTCGGCAGCGCGTGGGAGATTAGCGAGCGTGGGAGAATGGCGAAGGCCGACGCGACATCTGATCTCCCCCTTGAGGGGAAGATGCCCGGCAGGGCAGAAGGGGGGCGCGAAGGATCGCAACGTTTGCGATTGTTGTTTTGACTTTACACTCCCAGGCCATACCTATTCCGA
Organism: Mesorhizobium sp. B2-6-2; assembly: GCF_006440615.1. NCBI lineage: Bacteria > Pseudomonadati > Pseudomonadota > Alphaproteobacteria > Hyphomicrobiales > Phyllobacteriaceae > Mesorhizobium > Mesorhizobium sp. B2-6-2. The sequence goes on from NZ_VFUG01000020.1 coordinate 75,169, forward strand.
GACCATTTCCGGAGCCCACATGCGATCCAAGCTCGTCTCCCTCGTCCTGCTGGCGCTCGCCGCCTTCGCTCAGCCCACCTTCGCCGAAGCACCCGAGCGTCCAGCCCCGACCGGCGGCGTGCTGTCGCTGTTGCCGCCACCGCAGGTGACAGAGCATTCGATCACGCTCGGCGGGCGCAAGCTGGATTACCAGGCCAAGGCCGGCACGCTGTCTCTCCTATCCGGCAAGGGCGAGGTGACGGCCGAGATCTTCTATGTCGCCTACTCGCAGCAATCGCCCGCCCCTGCGAAAGAGCGGCCGATCACCTTCGTCTTCAATGGCGGGCCCGGTGCTGCATCGGCTTACCTGCATATCGGCGCGATCGGGCCGCGCATCGTCGAGACCGCCGCCGACGGCGAGTTCCTGCGGCCGCCGCAAAAGCTCATTGACAACCCCGACAGCTGGCTCGACATGAGCGATCTCGTCTTCGTCGATCCGGTCGGCACCGGTTACAGCCGCGAGGCGCCTGGGCACGAGCCGAAGGAATTCTGGAGCGTCGATGCCGACGCCAGCTCGGTCGGCGCCTTCATCCGCCTTTATCTGGCGCAGAACGGCCGCACCGGATCGCCGCTGTTCCTCGCCGGCGAGAGCTATGGCGGCTTTCGCGCCGCGCTGCTTGCCCGCACGCTGCAGGAGGATGTCGGCCTCAGCCCCAGCGGCATCGTGCTGATCTCGCCGGCGCTGGAATTCATGCTGGTGCGGCCCGACCAGTTCGACCAGCTGCACTGGGCGCTGGAGCTGCCTTCGCTGGCGGCAACGCGGCTGAAGGGCGACGGCGTGAGCGGCGACGCGTTGCGCGACAGGCTGGCTGAGGTCGAGCATTACGCGCTCGGCGATTACCTGACGGCGCTGAACAGCGGGCTGGAGCAAGGCGGCAAGCTCGCCAGCGGGCGCGTCTCGGAGATCACCGGCCTGCCGCTGGAGCTCGTCCAGCGCAATTTCGCCCGCATCCCCATCGGGCTTTTCGCCAAGGAATTCCAGCGCGCCACCGGCAAGGTGCTCAGCCCCTACGACGCCACCATCGGCACCGCCGACATCGCACCGCAAAGCGCCCGTGAGGCCGGCCCCGATCCCGTGCTCGACCGCAGCGTTCCGGTGCTGACATCCGCCTTCGTCGCCTATGCGCGAAACGAGCTCAACTACCGCACCGATGTCAGCTACCGGCTGCTCAATGGCGAGGTCAGCCGCAGCTGGGATTACGGCACATCGGGCCAGGGCTATGCCGGCGTGATGAACGACCTGCAGCGGGCGCGCTCGCTCAACCCGGCGCTCGGCGTCGTCATCGTCAACGGCTATACCGACCTCGTCACGCCCTATCTCGCCTCGCGCTATCTGGTGAACCAGCTTCCTTCGCTATCAGACGCCAAGCCGATCCGGCTCGACGTCGTCGAGGGCGGCCACATGATGTATCTGCGGCCCGATGGCCGACGCGCGCTGAAGGATGCGGCATCCGAGCTTTATCAGGCGACACAGTAGGAGTTCCGACCGGTTCAAGCGAAAGACCTGCGCCAACGCAAGCGCCGCGCTGGAGCAGCGCCGTGCAAGCTTTCGCCCCTATAGCTTGAGCAACGGTCCCGGCTGGGGCGGAACCGCCTCACGCGAACACGCTGAGCCCACATGGCCGATGTCGTCATCCTGGAAAGCCGCGAAAGGGTGCTGGCCGGCATCCTGTTCACGGCCGCCGCCTATTTCCTGTTTTCGGCGCAGGATGCCTCGATCAAGCTTCTGGTCGTCGGCATGACGGTCTGGCAGATCATGTTCGTCCGCTCGATCACCGTGCTCCTCGCCTGCGGCGCGATCGGCGGCAGGCGGCTGTTCGCCGATACGATGGATTCGCCGATCGTCAAGCCGATGCTGGTGCGCGGCGCCTTCACGCTCGCCGCCTGGCTTTGTTACTACAACGCCGCGCGCTCGCTGCAGCTTGCAGAGCTCACCACCATCTATTACGCCGCGCCGATCATCGTTACTGTGCTGTCCGTGCTGATCCTGGGCGAGACGGTGCCGCTGCTGCGCTGGATCGCGGTGTTCATCGGCTTCGCCGGCGTTTTCATCGCCTGCGATCCGACCCGACTCGGCCTCTCCGTGCCGGTGCTCCTGGTGCTGGCAGCGGCCGTCCTTTGGGGGATCGCCGTGGTGCTGCTACGCAAGATCGCCATGCAGGAGCGCACAACGATCCAACTCGTGCTCAACAATTTCTATTTCATGCTCTTTTCGGCCGTCCCGGCCCTGATCTGGTGGCATATGCCCGACGGAACACAGTTCCTCTTGCTCGTCAGCGTCGGCGCGCTCGGCGGCGTGGCGCAATACATGCTGTTCGAGGGCATGAAACGCGCGCCGGTGTCGATCGTGGCACCGTTCGAATACACCTCGCTGGTCTGGGCCTTCGCGCTGGGCTACGCCATCTGGGGCGACCTGCCGCGCATGGAAGTTTTCATGGGCGCGGCGCTGATCGTCGGCGCCGGCCTGCTCATCGTCGGCAACGAGCATTTCTGCAAACGGGAGCAGGCCTGATGACAGAAGGCTGTCAGCAAGAACTGGGTAGGCTGGCATCATGACGGACACGCTCGACATGCCGGAAAAGCTTGCGCCTGCCGCGGCCGACGTGGCGGCCGAGCGCACGCTCGGCATCATCCTGGTGTCGGCATCGGCCATCGCCTTCGCGCTCACCGGCGTGTTGACCAAGTCGATCCATGCCGATCCGCTTACCATCACCTGCTGGCGCGGTTTTTTCGGCTCGATCCTGATCAGCTTCTACGTGCTGTGGCGCCGGCGCCGCTCGGGCGGGCGCGAAAGCCTGAAACTCGGCTGGCGCGGCTGGCTGCTTGCGATTGAGGGCGCCGCCGCCAGCATCGCCTTCATCTCGGCCTTCAAATTCACCTATGTCGCCAATGTCGCGGTCATCTACGCCACTTCGCCCTTCATCGCGGCACTGCTCGCCTTCCTTCTGGTGCGGGAAAAATTCCGGCTGCAGACAATGGTTGCGGCGGCCGTATCGCTTTGCGGCGTCGCCATCATGGTGGGCGCCGGCCTCGGCAACGGGCACCTGTTCGGCGACGCCCTGGCGCTGCTGATGACCGCCGGCAGCGCGCTCTACATGATCATGGTGCGCGCTTTTCGCGACTCGCCGGTCGTCTGGGCGGGCGCTGTCTCGGCCTTCCTGCTTTTCGTGCTCGGCTGGTTCGTCACCGATCCGCTGGCCGTGTCCGCCCGCGACGTGGTGCTGCTTGCCACATTCGGCTGCTCCTTCGCGCTCGCCTCGATCCTGTGGACGGAAGGCTCGCGGCTGATCCCGTCGGCGGAAGCCGGACTGCTCGGTTCCGCCGAGGTGCCGTTCGCCATCCTGTTTGCGCTGCTGTTCCTCGGCGAGATCCCACCGGTGGCCAGCGTCATCGGCGGCGCCATCGTGCTTTGCGCGGTCTTTGCGCATGCCGGACGCGACTGGCTGAGGGCGAAATCGGCGGCCTCGTAAAAATATTTCGCCGGTCACGGAACCATCATTCGCGTGGAGCATTATTGGATCGACGGGTCACCCCCCAAGTCCCCCCAAACCCCTCGACCCGTCCGACTAGAAGCCGACCCTCAAAAAGGTCGGCTTTTTCTTTTGGCGACCGGCCTCAGGACGGAAGGGCCAACCCGCCAGCAAGCAGCTCCGCCAGGTCCCGCGCGGGACGCGCGGCTTCGCGGCCGAGCCGGATGGCGAAATCGGCCATCGGCAGCGGCGGGAGGTCGAAATCGGCAGATGCCTCGACGATTCCGGAATGGGCGAAGCGCCGGGTGCGCGGCGTCAGCGCGATGCCGGCATTGACCGCGGCGCGCAGGCCGGCAAGGCTGGCGCTGCCGGCGGCGATGCGATAGCGGCGGCCGGCGGCGTCGAGCGCGTTGAGCGCCGCCTCCCTGAAGCCGCAATAGGGATCGAGCAGGGCCAGCGGCACCACCTCCTGCCGCGCCGCCAGGCCTTTTTCCGAGCAGAGCCACAGCATCGGCTCGCTGATCACAGCCGCTTCATCCGGCGACGGGGCATGGCGCATGGCGATCGCGAGGTCGAGCTGGCCCGCCTGCAGCGCTGACCCAAGCTCCAGGGAGCGACCGACGCGGAGCTCGACCCTGACGCGCGGATGGCTGGCGGCGAAGGCCCGGAGCAGATCCGGCAGGCCCTGATCCGCGAAATCCTGCGTCGTGCCGATGGCGATGCGGCCGCTGGCGCGCGCACCCTTTAGCGCCAGCCACGCCTCGGTGTGGACGGCAAGGATGCGCCGCGCATGGCCGACAAGGTCCTCGCCGGCCGGGGTCAGCCCGCGACCCCTGCCCTGCGGGATGAGCAACGGCTCGCCGACGACCTCCTCCAGCCGCTGCATCTGCGCGGTCACCGCTGACGGTGTGCGGCCGACGGTGGATGCGGCCTTGGCGAGCGAGCCGCCATCGACAAAGGCAATGAAGGTTTTCAGAAGATCCGGATCGAGAGTTTCCATACTTCGATGATATCGAATTATTTATCAAAAACAATTCGATTTTATTGATGTTACGCCGGTGGCAAGCTCCTCCCATCAACGGCGCGAGGCGCCCAACTCGGAGGATAGAAAAATGCCGATCATCAATATCAGCGTCACCGGCAAGCCGGACGCCAAGCTGTCCGCGGCAATCGCCAGGGAGGCCACCGACATCACCGCGAAGCTGTTGCACAAGGATCCGACGATCACCGCGGTCGCCGTCAACTACATCGATCCGCAGCACTGGTTTGCCGGCGGCAAGTCGCTGGCCGAGCACGGCACCAGCACATTCTGGCTGGATATCAAGGTCGTCGACGGCACCAACACCAAGCTCGAGCTCGAAGCCTACCTCAAGGCGATCTTCGAGGCTTTCGGACGGCTGCTGGGCGGCGTGCATGAGGAAAGCTACGCTTTCGTGCACGAAGTGCCGGCGGCGGCCTATGGCTATGGCGGCAAAAGCCAGGAGTTCCGGTTCATTAGCGGGAGGTTGAAGGCGGCGTGAGAGTATTGCTCACCCCCGCCGACAGCTATTTCACAGGAGGGTGAAGCCTCGTATCGAGCGCAAAATCCTCCTGGAGACGCAGCGTATAAAGGCCAGCCGCCCGACCGGGATCGAACACCAGGTTCCAGCTGTGCTGGGATACCGCGCTGGGGATCAGAAAGAAGGGGTGCTTGGCCAGCAGAGCATCGCCAAACTGCTGCTGGCCGGCGCCTGGAATGCCGGGACGCAGCCAGTTTGCGTTCGGAATCTCGTCCATTTCCACCACATGAACCTTCAATGGATCGGTGATGTCGAATGCCGTCAGCCCGTGAGGAACGGTATCCAACGTACGAAATCCTTTGTGAACCGCCACCTCGAGAATGGCGGTCGATGGATCAATGGATGCGTAGACGGCTCTGACGCCTTTGCTGTTCCACCTTCCCCCGAGTTTGAAGGCTCCCTCACCGCTGTCCCAGCTTGCCTGGAAGCGTCTGTGATCAAGTCTCCAGCCGAGGACATCGCCCGTTCCGAGAGAACCCGGCAAAGGCGTCACGCGTAGACACCGTAGTCGAGCCGTTCGAGGAATTCCTGTACAAGCATGGTACCCGCCGCCGTGGCCAAGAGATCGATGGGTCGCCGGTTGTCCAAGCCCATGGCGGGCTCAATCATCCATTTCTCTGCCGCTTCCTGGTTGCCGAAAACAGACGTGGCCTTGGTGAGAACCCTGGCGAAATTCCAGGTCCTTGAACCCTGCTCCCGATTGAGCGTCCGGGAGTGATCAGATTTGTGCCGCTGAAATGTCCGCTCGCTCATGCCGAATGCCGCCTCGAAGGCATCTGCTTCGATGACGGTCAATTGCCTGACGAGGCTTTCCAGAGCCTGGCTTGGAATTCCATGCAGGATCATTTCATGCGCCTCGAGCGGGCTGGATACCGAGGATCCAAGAACCTTCGGCCCGCCGAACAGGTCGATCAGCCGTTCGAACTCCGGCTCCATGTGTGGTGCTTCGGCAAACCCCGTCGGGAAACTGGCCATCTTTGCCTCTCCGTCACGTGTCAGTTTATTTACGACATGTGTCAGAGTTTTTCAAGTGGAGATCGAGGCACTGCTTCAGTCCGCATTGACCTTGCCCGCACTTCCGCTACCCTCTGCCACCGAAGCGGTCGCCAAGAGCCGCGTCCTGGAGGAGACTGGGAGAGAGCGGCATGATCCTGACCCTGGCGCTGCTGGCGGGCCTTGTCCTTGCCTGGCTGCTGATCGCCGTGATCGAGCGGTTCCGGCTCGACCTGCGTTTCACCCAGGCGCTGCTCTATGTGCCGTTCAAGCTCGCCTACCGGATCGCCGATAACCGCATCCGCATTGCCCGCAGCGCGAAGACCCCCGTCATCTATGTGGTCTGGCACCAGTCGCGCATCGAGCCGGCGCTGATGCTGTCGCTGCTTCCCGACGACACGCTGCACATCCTGGACCAGGCTTCGGCGCGCTCGCCATGGCTGGAGCCGTGGCGTGAGCTTGCCCGCACCATCGCCTTCAACGCCGAGCATATCTTCGTCAGCCGCCGGCTGGTGCGCGTGCTCAAGGGCAAGGGGCGGCTTGCCGTCTATCTGCCGGACAATGTCGAGCCGGACGTCAAGTCCTTCAGGCTGTTTCGCGCCATCACGCGCATCGCCATGCAGGCCGACGCACGCATCGTGCCGATCTTCGTTGCCGGCACGCGTGACCTGCCGGTGTCGCTGACGCCGAAGGAGAAAGCACCGCGCCACTGGTTCCCGCGGCTTTCGATGAGTGTGCTGGAGCCGATGACCATCGCCGAGCTGGTGGCGCGCAACCCTGATATGGCGTCCAACACCAACGCGCTGTTCGACCGGTTCGCCGAGGCGCGGCTTTACGGCACCAATCTCGATCGCGGGCTCTTCCTCGCCATGCGCGACGCCGCCGACCGCATCGGCCCTTCGCGCCCGATCATCGAGGATGTGATTTCCGGTTCGCTCAGCTACCGCAAGCTGTTCATCGGCGCGCGCGTGCTCGGCCGCCATTTCGAGGCGGTGACGGCGCCCGGCGAAGCGGTCGGCGTGCTGTTGCCCAACGCCAATGGCGTGGTGCTGTCCTTCGTCGGCCTGGTCTCAGCTGCCCGGGTGGCGGCGATGATCAACTACACCGCCGGCCCGGCCAGCGTGACCGCGGCGATCCGCACTGCCGTCATCAGGACGGTGGTTTCCTCCCGCGCCTTCATCGAAAAGGCGGGCATCGACGATATCGTCGCCGCGGTCGAGGCGGGTGGCGCCAAGATGCTGTGGCTGGAGGATGTGCGCGCCAATGTGACGACCCTGGACAAGGTCGCCGCCGCGCTTCTGTGGCGTTTGCCGCTGCAGCGGCAGCAAGCTTCGAAGCCCGCTGTCATCCTGTTCACCTCCGGCTCGGAAGGCACGCCGAAGGCGGTGGTGCTGTCGAACCGCAACCTGCTTGCCAATGTCATGCAGGCCGAGGCGCGCGTCTCCGTCTCGCCGGCCGACATCCTGCTCAATGTGCTGCCGGTGTTCCATTCCTTCGGATTGACCGGCGGCACCATCCTACCGCTGGTGCTGGGCGTTAAGCTGTTCCTCTACCCCTCGCCGCTGCATTACAAGATCATCCCCGAGATCGCCCGCAAGGTGAAGCCGACCGTGATGTTCGGCACCGACACTTTCCTCGCCAATTACGCGCGCACCGCCAAGGACGGCGACTTCTCCAGCCTGCGCTTCGTCGTGGCCGGCGCCGAAGCGGTGAAGCCGGAGACGCGGCGCACCTATCGCGACCGTTTCCAGGCTTCGATCGTCGAAGGCTTCGGGCTGACCGAGGCCGCGCCCGTGGTGGCGGTGAACACCGCCATCCATGGCCGCGACGGCACGGTCGGGCGGCCGCTGCCGGCGATCCGCATGAAGCTGGAGCCGGTCGAAGGCATCGCCGAGGGCGGCCGGCTGTGGCTCGACGGACCGAACATGATGATGGGCTATATGACCGCCGACCGTCCCGGCGAATTGCAGCGGCTGGAAGGCTGGCACGACACCGGCGACATCGTCTCGGTCGACCGCGAGGGCTTCATCACCATACGCGGGCGGGCCAAGCGCTTCGCCAAGATCGCCGGCGAGATGGTGTCGTTGGGCGCCGTCGAGATGCTGGTGCAGTCGCTATGGCCGGAAGAGCGCCACGCGGCGGTGGCAGTGCCCGACAAGAGGCGCGGCGAGCGCATCGTGCTGGTCACCACCGCCGACGACGCCAATGCCGAGGAACTGCGCCAGTTCGGCAAGAAAGCCGGCGCGGCCGAATTGATGGTGCCCAACGACATCATCAAGGTGGACGATATCCCGGTGCTGGGCTCGGGCAAGACGGATTACATCTCGGCGCGCAAGCTGGCGATCGACCGGCTGGGGCTGAGTGCGGCGGCCTAGGTGCGCAGCGCTACCCGATATCCGACGGCGGCACCTTCTCGCCTTCGCGCATGGCCCGCTTGGAATAGGCGCGCACCGACAACGGCAGGAAAAGCAGGTACCCAGCGACGGAAGCCGTCAGCGTGTACCAGGGATAGGTCATCAGCAAGAGAATGTAGAGCACGACGCCCAGGATGACCGGCAGCACCCTGTCGCCCGGCACCTTGACGCTCTTGCCCGAATAGACCGGCAGGCGGCTGACCAGAAGGAAAGCGACCAGCACGGTGAAGCCGGTGGCGACGAAGGCGGCCGGCCGGCTGGGCTCCAGACCGAGCCGCAGGAAATAAAGATAGAGCGGCAGCATGACCAGCACAGCACCCGCCGGGGCCGGCACGCCGACGAAATATTCGGTCTGCCAGGCCGGCTGCTCGGCGTCGTCGGCCAGAACGTTGAAGCGGGCCAGCCGCATGCCGCAAGCGATTGTGAAGAGAAGTGCCGCGATCCAGCCCGGCGAGCCGGCGCGGTCGAGCAGGAAGGCGTAGAGAACCAGGGCCGGCGCCACGCCGAAATTGACGATATCGGCCAGCGAATCCATCTGCGCGCCGAATTTCGAGGTCGCCTTCAGCATGCGCGCCAGCCGCCCGTCGATGCCGTCGAGGAAAGCGGCAAGCAGCACCATGACCACCGCGATCTCGAAGCGGTTCTCGAAGGCGAAGCGGATGCCGGATAGGCCGGCGCAGATGGCAAGCACGGTGACCAGGTTGGGCAGCACCATGCGCATCGGGATCTCGCGGATGCGGGGACCGCCGCTGGCATGGGCCTCGAATTTCTTGAACGGCGCGCCCAACGCTCAGGAAACCCTGACCAAGGGCGTGACCGCGGTGCCGCCGAATTCGGCAAGCACAGTCTCGCCGCCGACCGCCGTCTGGCCGACCGCGACGCGCGGCACGGCGCCCGACGGCAGGAAGACGTCGACGCGCGAGCCGAAGCGGATCAGGCCGAAACGCTCGCCGATCGCGATCGTACCGCCGGTCTCTGCCCAGCAGACGATGCGCCGTGCCACAAGGCCGGCGATCTGCACAGCGGCAATGGTGCCGTTCGGGCTGTCGATGACCAGGCCGTTGCGCTCGTTCTCCGCGCTTGCCTTGTCGAGCTCGGCGTTGAGGAATTTGCCGGGCTTGTGCTCGATGCGCGTGATCCGGCCGCGCACCGGAGCGCGGTTGATGTGGCAGGAAAACACGTTCATGAACACCGAGATGCGGGTCATCTCGCCCGAGCCCAGGCCAAGCTCGCTCGGCGGCACGGCGGGACCGACCGCGGAAATCACGCCATCGGCCGGGCTCACCACCAGCCGGTCGTCGACCGGGGTGACGCGCTCGGGGTCGCGGTAGAAATAGATGCACCATGCGGTCAGGATCAGTCCGATCCAGAACAGGACCGAGGAGAAATAGCCGAGGAACAGCGTCGCCGCGGCGAAGGCGGCGATGAAGGGGTAGCCTTCGCGATGGATCGGAACGAACGTATTCTTGACCGAGTCGAGAAGCGTCATAGGGCTTGGGGCGGTCCCTGTTTCAGGATGCGCCTCAATAGCGGAAAGCCCCCTTCCCCGCAACGCAACAATGGGGGAGGCGCTAACGCCGGCACGCAAGCCTAACTTTTGCTCCGGGTGTCGGACCTCAGCTCCGTCACACGTCCTTGGCGAGAGGACACCCAGGGAGCCCGCCAATGCCTTCGCCGAAGCCGTCTGCAATGAGTGCCAAAGTCGTGACAACAGGCCTCGCCTTCGGCGAGTCGCCGCGCTGGCACGATGGCCGGCTCTGGCTCTGCAACTGGGGCACCAGCGAGATCGTCGCGGTAGACGAAAATGGCCGGAGCGAGGTGATGCTTACCGTGCCGGCCGTCCTGCCCTATTCGATCGACTGGTTGCCGGATGGCCGGCTTCTGGTGGTCTCGGGCCGGGAAGGCCTGCTGCTCCGGCACGAGGCAGGCGGGACGCTCGTCACCCATGCCGATCTGAGGCATCTGTCGAAGAACCCGTGGAACGAGATCGTCGTCGATGGGCGCGGCAACATCTATGTCAATGGCGGCGGGCCGGCGCCGGCGCCGGGCGAGCATTTCGGACCGGGCACGATCGTGCTGGTCGCAGCGGACGGCGGCGTGCGGCAGGTCGCCGAGGATATCGCCTTCGCCAACGGCATGGCGGTGACGCCGGACAACAAGACACTGATCGTCGCCGAGTCCCACGCCAGGAGGCTAACCGCCTTCGATATTGGCGAGGACGGGAGCCTTTCCAAGCGGCGCGTCTGGGCCGATCTCGGCAACGGCTATCCCGACGGGATCTGCATCGATGCCGAAGGCTGTGTCTGGTATGCCGACGTGCCGAACCGCCACTGTGTCAGGGTTCGCGAAGGCGGCGAGAAAATCGACAGGGTTGAGGTCGATCGAGGCTGCTTTGCCTGCATGCTGGGCGGCGCCGACGGCAGGACGTTGTTCATCGCCGCCGCCGAATGGCGCGGGTTCGAAAATATGGTGAGCGACGCCCGTACCGGCCAGGTGCTGAGCGCCGCTGTTTTGGTGCCCGGAGCCGGGTGGCCGTCTTACAATTCCGGCACGCGCCGATAGTTGGCTATGTCGGCCTTGACGCCGAGGCGCGCGATGGTTTCCTGGGCGCTGAAGGCGATGCGTTCATGCGCGGCCTTGATGATCGGCACCACCTTGTCGACGGCGGCCTGGCTTTCCCACTCGACCATGGTGACGAGGTTGAACTCGCCCGGGCCGGAGAATTGCTCGAGCAGGAAGTCCTGCACAAAACCCTCCTGCTGGCGCAGCAATTCATGCGTCATCCTGGCCTTGCTGAGGATTTCGTCGCGCGCTTGCGCCGGCACGACGAATTTGTCGACCCGGAAGACGCTGCCGGTGCGATGATTATTGGCGGTCATTTTTCATCCATCTCCGTTTGTAGAGTTGCCTGGCTGGTGGCTCGGAGACGGTTTGCAAGCTCAAGGTAGGTTGAGGTCAAGGGGCATTTTGTCTGCCAGGAGGCGCGGCGCCGGAGCTGCTGATCTCCCCCCTTGTGGGGGAGATGTCCGGCAGGACAGAGGGGGGCGCGAAGGAACGGGGCGTTCGCAACCTCGAGTTTCTTCAATGGGGAGTGGTTCGGCGAAGCCGAGACGGAGAGGGGAGCGCCTTACGAAGCCCCCTCCGTCCGCTACGCGGACACCTCTCCCCGCCTTTGGCGGGGCGAGGAACCCAGGCTTGGCTGCGCCGGCGGGACAGCGCCCCTCTCTGCCCTGCCGGGCATCTCCCCCACTTGGGGGGAGATTAGCGCTCCATCGTCTCAGCTCACTTCCGACGTCCTTCTCCTCACAATCACCCCAAGCTCGTCGCCCTCGTGCGCGATGCGCAGGCGCTCCTCGGCTTCGGTCGCCTCGCGCTGGCGGTCCCACATCGAGGCGTAGAGGCCGTGCTTTGCAAGCAGCGCCGCATGGGTGCCGCGCTCGGCGATCTGGCCGTCCTTCAGCACGATGATCTCGTCGGCCGAAATCACCGTCGACAGCCGGTGAGCAATGACGATCGTGGTACGGCCCTTGCTGACCAGGTCGAGGGCTGCCTGGATCTCCTGCTCGGTCTGGGTGTCCAGCGCCGAGGTCGCCTCGTCCAGCATCAGGATCGGCGGCGCCTTCAGGATGGTGCGGGCGATCGCCACGCGCTGCTTCTCGCCGCCCGAAAGTTTCAGCCCGCGCTCCCCGACCATTGACTTGTAGCCCTCTGGCAGCTTCTGGATGAACGGGCCGATCTGGGCGAGCTCGGCCGCCTTGCGCACCTCCTCCTCGCTGGCGCCGACGCGACCGTAGCGGATGTTGTAGGCGATGGTGTCGTTGAACAGGACGGTGTCCTGCGGCACCATGCCGAGCACCGCCCGCAGGCTCTCCTGCGTGACGTCGCGGATGTCCTGCCCGTCGATCAGCACCTTGCCGCCCTGAACGTCGTAGAAACGGAACAGCAGCCGGGAGATGGTCGACTTGCCGGCGCCGGACGGGCCCACGATCGCCACCGTCTTGCCGGCCGGCACCTCGAAGGAGACGCCCTTCAGGATCTTGCGGTTGGGATCATAGGAGAAATGCACGTCGCGGAATTCGACCTTGCCGGGCCCGACCTTCAAAGGCCTGGCATCCGGCTTGTCGACGATCTCCTGGGGCACGTCGAGCAGGTCGAACATATGCTCGATATCGGTCAACCCTTGCCTTATTTCGCGGTAGATGAAGCCGATGAAATTGAGCGGCACCGAAAGCTGGATCAGCATGGCGTTGATGAAGACGAAATCGCCGACCGTCTGCCTGCCGGCCTGCACCTCCAGCGCCGACATGCACATGACGATGACCGTGCCGAGGCCGAAGATGAGGCCCTGGCCGAAGTTCAGCCAGCCGAGCGAGGTCCAGGTCTTCGTCGCGGCGATCTCGTAGCGTGCCATCGAGCGGTCGAAGCGCTCGGCCTCCATGCGCTCATTGGTGAAGTATTTGACCGTTTCGAAGTTGAGCAATGAGTCGATCGCCTTGGTGTTGGCATCGGTGTCGCTGTCGTTCATGTCGCGGCGGATCGAGATGCGCCAGTCGCTCGCCTTGACGGTGAACCAGACATAGAGGCTGACGGTGACGGCGACCACGGCGACGTATTTCCAGCCATAGGTGAAGGCAAATATGCCGGCCGTCAGCGCGAATTCGAGAATGGTCGGCGCCGTGTTCAGCATGATGAAGCGCACGATCGTCTCGATGCCCTTGGTGCCGCGCTCGATGATGCGCGACAGACCGCCGGTGCGGCGCTCGAGGTGGAAGCGCAGCGACAGCTGATGCATGTGGACGAAGGTGCGGAAGGCGAGCTGGCGCACCGCATACTGGCCGACCCGGGCGAACAGCGCGTCACGCAGCTGGTTGAAGCCGAGCTGGATCAGGCGCAGCACGTTATACGCAATGACCAGCGCCACCGGCGCCAGCAGGAAGGATGGCAGCGGCGGCGGTGTCTTCGAGCCATGGGCCAGCGCATCGGTCGCCCATTTGAAGAAATACGGGCCGGCGACCAAGGTGACCTTGGCGACAACCAGAAGCAGCGTCGCCCAGGTGACGCGGGCTCTGAGATCGGCGCGGTCGGCCGGCCACATATAGGGCCACAGATTACGCAGGGTGGTGAGGGTGCCGGCTTCGGAGGATACGGTCTTTTCGGCCACTAGTCTTGCCTTATGGGTGAGAGGCTGGGGCAGCAGGAGTTGACGAGCTGGGTGAGCGAAGCGGAGACGCCCGCAAGGGCGGCGTGGTCGACCGCGTAGCGCGAGCGCTGCCGGTCGGCCTCGAAACGGACGAGCCCGGCCTCGACCAGCACCTTCAGATGCTGCGAAACGGTCGACTGCGCGAGATCGAGGTGATCGACCACCTCACGGCACGAACAGCAGCGGCTGGCCGAGAGATGTTTCAGGATCTCGATGCGCGCCGGATGCGACAGCGCCGCCAGCCGCGCGGCAATGGCGCGGCTTTCGGTGCAGCGGCTTTCGGGGGATTCGGACATCGTTCATCGGCGATAGACGATGAACGATGGGAGGGCAAGCTAGGCGCATGGGTAGCAGCGTGATCTCCCTCGCGGGGAGATTAGCTAATCGCCTACTCCGTCTTCGCCGGCGCGCCTGTCATCTGCTCGCCCAAGGCCTTCATGTCGGCGGCCTCGCCTTCCTTCGAGGTCGAGGGCACCTTGAACACCTGGCCCGGCCAGATGCGATCGGGATCGCGGATCTGGTCCTTGTTGGCCAGATAGATCGTCGAGAAGCGCGTGCCATGGCCGTAGACGCGGCGCGAGATGCGCCAGAGCGTGTCGTTGCGGCGGATGATGACGGCGCTGTCGGCATGTTCGAGCTTTGGCGCGACTGTTTCGGGCACGTCGGTCGAGGGCGTCGCCTCAGCAACCTTGGCAGCGCCCCCGGCGGCCGGGGCGGGCTTGGCCGCTTCGGCCGTTGCTGTGTCGGTCGTGATTTCGGCGGTCTTGGTCTCGGCCGGCTTGGCCTCGGCCGACTTGGTCCCGCTTGGGGCGACGGCGGCGACCGACTCGCCGGGCTCGCGCTCGAACGGGACGGCAGCGCGGGCGACGACCTTGACGCCATCATTGTCCAGGCCGTCGACATGGATAGTGTAGCTGCCGACCGGAATGTCGCGCGTCGCTTCGATCAGGAAATGCCCGTCGGCCGAAGTCTTGGCGTCGCCGAGCAGGATGGCGTCGGCATAGGCGCGCACCTTGCGGCCGGGATCGGCCGTGCCGGCGACGAAGATCTTGCTGCCGTCGATTTCGACCGCTTCGACCGCGATCTTGGGCTCCGCCGCGGCGGCCGCAGCCGGCGCGGTCGCCTGGTCTGTGGCGGCCGGCGCGGTCACGGCCGGCGCCGAGGCCGTGTCGGATGCCGCCGGCGCGGTCGTTGCCTGGGTCGCGGGCGCCGCTGCCTGATCGGTCGCGGCCGACGCCGCCGGCTTGCTCTCGGTCTCAGGAACGGTGATCAGTTGCGAGGCCTTACCCGGCTCCTCGACCATGGCCAGCACCTGCCCGGTCGGGCTCTGCGGCACCGAGACGACGGCGGTCTGGGCCGAGGCAACGGCGATGCCGCCAACCGTCTGGCGCAGCGTGATCGTATAGTCGCCGGGCTTCAGCGGCTCGTCGAGCACGATGGCGAAGGCGCCGTCGGGTCCGGACTCGGTCGAGCCGAGCACCGTGCCGCCATTCAAAATCTCGACCTTGGCGTTGGGCGCGGCGTTGCCGGCGACGACGATCGAGCCATTGCCCTCGACGCGCACGACATCGAAGGTCGGCAGTGTCGGACCGGCGGCGGCGGGCGCCTGGGCCGCAGGGGCTGCCGCATTGTTGGCCGGCGCCATCTTATTGGCGGGCGCCATGGTATTGGCTGGCGCCATCGTGTTCGCCGGAGCCATTGTGTTTGAAGGAGCCGGGGACACGCGCCCCTCCGTGCTCGTGCTCGAGGATTCAGCCGGCTTTGCATCGGTCTGCGGTAGTGTCGCGACCTGCGCCGGCTTCTGGCTGTCGATGTAAGGATCGAGCGCACCCGAGCCATAGGCGACGGCCGCGACGGCGACAACGCCGCCCGCCGCGAACAAGAACGCCTTAGAAGGATTGATCGCCATAATTCCGTATTGCCCCCTTAGCCACCTAACGCCCGGTCTAGCGTGTTTTCCCGAGTCCGACAAGAAAAAGCCCGTCCGCGGGCTTGACCCGGCCAACCGTCCCCATCACCAATCATCGCCATGAACACGATTCGATCCGTCTGCGTCTATTGCGGCTCGTCTCCGGGCCGCGACGAGGCCTATATCAAGGCCGGCCACACACTTGGCCGTTCGCTTGCCAAATCCGGGTTGCGCCTCATCTATGGCGGCGGCACCAAGGGCATCATGGGCGCTGTCGCCGACGGCGCGCTCAAGGCCGGCGGCAAGGTCACCGGCATCATCCCGCGCTTCCTGATCAACAAGGAGGCGACCGAGACCGCGCTCGACAAGCTCGACGAACTCTTGATCACCGACAACATGCACGAGCGCAAGCATAGCATGTTCGAAAAATCCGACGCCTTTGTGGCGCTGCCGGGCGGCATCGGCACGGTCGAAGAGATCGTCGAGATCATGACCTGGGCGCAGCTCGGCCACCACCGCAAGCCGATGGTCTTCGCCAACATCAAGGGTTTCTGGGACCCGATGCTGGCGCTGATCGAGCACATGTCGGCCGAGGGGTTCATCCACACCGCGCATCGCGTGAAGCCGCTGGTGGTCGACGACCCGGAGGCGATCGTCGCAGCCATCATGGTGGCCGGCTCGTCGGTCGACGCGCCGACGGAAGGGCTGCAGTCGGTGATCGACAAGATGTAGATGTAGGGGAGTAAGGGAATAGGGGAGTAAGGGAGTATGTTAGGTTGCCGCAAAACGGCACCCCGGAATTGGCTCCCCTACTCCCCTACTCCCCTACTCCCCTACTC